>JAZNCO010000066.1:0-19130 GCA_045587645.1 Acutalibacteraceae bacterium
GAAACCCCCGGCGAGGGCCGATGCCCCCACAGTGTGGGGGAAATGTCTGCACAAGCAGACAAAGGGGGACGGCGCAGTCAGCGCTCAAACTCTTCCTGCGCTTTGTGAAGCATAAAGGTTTTCGCCCGTTGCGACGGGCGACGAAAGGCTCCGCCTCTCGACACCGCGAACTTTTAAAAAAGTTCGATCAAAACTTTTTAATGACTGACGACAGCCATGAGTTAGTGCTGTAAACCATAATTTATCTGTTTAAATCGCCCACATTTCCGTGTGCAAAAAAACCGTCTGCCGGAGCAAACGGTTTTGAAGATTTATTTCTGATCGCGTATGGCCTTGAGCTTTTCTTCCATTTCGCGGATGGAATCGAGGTCACCGTCGGAGGCGGCGGTGCTGGCTTCCTTTCTGCGCGCAAGCAGCTCGGCATACATCATCTCTTTCTTTTTGCCGCCCAGGTCATAGAACAGCATCGGGATGATGCCGAACGAGCCCGTCAGCACGGGAATGATGGTGAACATGGCAAAGATGAAGAACTTGACCTTGTCGGGCTGCTCTCTGTCGTCTGCCCATGCGGTCTGATCGTAGCCGACAAGCTTTTTGAGTGCGGTGGTGACAATGCCGCTGACAGAGGAAGAAACCTTGGAGGCGAGACCCTTGGCAACGCTGGTCATGGCTTCGGTACGGTAGCCGTTTTTCCATTCGCAGTAGTCCATGGACTCGTTGTAAAGCTCGGTGCTGATGACTGAACGCAGACCGTAGAACAGGCAGAAGATCATTTCCCACAGTGCCATTGCAAAGAACATGGGCAGCTTCTTTCTGTAAAGACCGCCCTTGTAGGTCTTGGGATTGAAGCCGATGCAGCCGAACAGGAACACGAAACTATAAAGGAAGTTACCGATGTTCTTGCTGACGATATACAGCAGACGGCTGGAGAATCTGCGTCTGAACCACGGTACAAAGGAATAAGAAATGGGTGTGATGGGTGCGGCAGGAATGCCTGCAAACAGCACCATCGAGGCAAAGTGCAGAACGTCTATGTAGTAATCCGTTTCGCTGCCCGAAATGCCGAAGCCGGCAAGGAATTCGGACAGAGTCAGCAGCAGAATGGGCTTGTTGTTGACAACGGAACGCAGTGAATCCTTGATGCTCGGGGTGGAAACGGACTGCATGACACGCTCCTTGGAGAGTGAGAAAAACCAGAACGACATACCGCTTGCAATGATCGTAGTGGCAGCGCCCATGCCGACAAAGGCACCGCGCAGCTGCATGTCAATGGTCATTTTGCTCTTGATGGCCTTGTTGTCGATCAGGTCAAGAAGAATCGTCATGATCTGTGCCGGCAGGTTTTCACCGAAGAAGCCCGAGGCGAAGTTGGCAATGGTAATCAGCCTCGTTCGGTCCACGGGGTGTGGCGTTATGGTTGCCATCAGACCCGTTCTTGCAATGTTCTGGAATGTGGTGACCGCCTCACGCATCAGTTCGAGAATGATATAGAACACAAATTTGCTGATTGACAGCGAGGATTTGCCTGCAAACAGCACGGGCATGAACCAGTAAAGCAAGGTTGCAAGACAGCCCGGCAGTGCCAATCCTAACAGATACGGACGGAACTTACCCCAACGGGTACGGGTCTTTTCAACGATGGCGGCGGTGAAAATGTCATTGACGATATCCCACACGCTGTTGATGGTTTTTGCAATCGTCTGATAACCGAGGTCAATGTTGACGATATTGGTGATAAAGCGGTTGGTATAGGCATTGATGTTGAAGCTTTGCGTAGCATCCCAGACAATGAAGCCGATGGTCTCCTTCATGCCGACATACCGTCTGTTTTCATACACATAACCGAGTTGTTCATCGGTATACTGACGATTTTCGGTTTGTTCAGCCATTGTGCAGCCCTCCGTTTTTTTACATATATTTTCATAGTAGCATAAAAGAATAGATTTTGCAATAACAAGAAAAAACTTGCACATTATAGACAGATACTGACCTTGATTCTTATTCAAAACGGCAAATCGTCCTGCAGAAAAATGAAGAATCAAAAAAAACAGCACGGACAAGCCGCGCTGTTTTTATCGTTGTCAGATCATTATTCGTTTTCGGTCTGGCTGCCGATATCTGTACCTTCGTGAGAGGGAACCTCGATAATTCCGAGATATTCAAGCAGAGCGCCGAAAATGACTTCCAGCCAGGAGAGAAGAACATGAACAAAATCAGGGATTGAATTCATCATTTCGTCATACATGGGTTTAGACTCCTTTCATAGTATGTTCAAATTCATTATAAACGAAAAAACTGCTTTTGTCAAATACTCTTTTGGTGATTTTCTCCTTTTTTTTAAAGAGAAATAAAAATTTTTGCGTTTTTTCTTTTTCTTTTTCTGAAGATGTGCTACAATATTGCTGATTTTCGGATGCGAAAAGAGGAAAAAGCGATGAAACAACGCAATGGTTATTTTTATAAAACCTTTTTCAGCCTTGCAGGCATCATGGCATTGCAGAGTGTTATTGTTTTCAGCGTCAACCTGATTGACAATATCATGCTCGGCAGATACTCAGAGCTTGCCATGAGTGGTGTCAGTCTTGCCAATCAGATTCAGTTTTTGCTGCACATGGCTGTCAACGGCTGCGCCAACGGTGTTGCCGTCATATCGTCGCAGTATTGGGGGAAAGGACAGACAGAGCCGATCCGCAAGGTCTTTGCATCAGGCTTTCTGATTGCCGGACTCATCAGTTTTCTGCTCGGCATTGTCGTGATTGCATTCCCGCAGCAGGTGCTGTTTCTACTTTCGGATGAAACGGCAATTGTGCAGGAAGGCGCACAATACCTGCGCATTATGGGCTTTTCCTACATCATTTTTGCTGCCACCAATCTGATGATCGCACTCATGCGATCGGTGGAAAGCGTGCGTATCGGCTTTGCGGTTTCGCTTGTGGCACTGGTTGTAAATGTCTTCCTGAATTACTGTCTGATCTTCGGCAATTTCGGTTTTCCGGAGCTTGGAGTCCGGGGAGCGGCTTACGCTACGGTCATAGCGAGAATTGCAGAGTTTCTGACCGCGCTGGCTTATGTGCTGTTTGCAGACAAAAAACTCCGCTTGCGGCTGAAAGACTTTTTACGAATCGAAAAAATATATCTTTACGATTACATCAGAACGGGAGTGCCTCTGATTCTGTCAGGCAGCTCATGGGGGATTGCCATGGCTGTGCAGACCGCCATCATCGGCAGACTCGGTGAGGCGGCCATCGGAGCAAATGCCATTTCCGCACCGATTTTTCAGGTTGTCAGCGTTCTGTATGCCTCCACCTCCAACGCTTCGGGCGTTATCATCGGCAAAACCGTCGGTGAGGGCGACATGGAGCGTGTCAGAAAATACGCAAAAATGCTACAGGGATTATTCATCGGAGTCGGCCTGTTTTCCTGTGCGACCTTGCTTCTTTCAAAGGGTGCCATTCTGTCCCTTTACGATGTTTCGGAGCAGACAAGAGCATTGGCGAACACCTTTCTGATCATCCTTTCAATCACGGTTATCGGCTCCTCGTATGAAGCCCCTTGTCTGTGCGGCATTGTTTCGGGCGGCGGTGACACGAAATTCGTGCTCAAAAATGATCTCATTTTCATGTGGGGCATTGTTCTGCCGTTGTCATTTTTGTCGGCATTTGTATTCAAATGGCCGATTCCCGTTACCTTTTTCCTTTTAAAAAGCGATCAGATCACGAAATGCGCCGTAGCGGTGGTCAAGGTCAACCGATTTAAATGGATCAAGCAGCTCACACACGAATAATTTTTAAGACCGATGTTTTTCATCGGTCTTTTTTGATGCAAAAGTGAATAGACATACCCCAAGGAGGTATGCAGATGAAAATGAAAAAATGGATTTGCGGTCTGCTTGCAATTGTGCTTGTGTTGTGTGCAGGGTGCACGGCACCCGAACGCTTCGGCATGCAGGAGCTGTCACGGCGGCTCGGGGAACAAAACGAACGGTATGCGTTTTCTTTGGACGGGGTGTCCCTGTATAATGAGTATTATCACATCCCGTTTTCGCTTGAACAGGAGGAAGATCTGTTGTTGAGCTGCAAGGAGGACGACAAAGGACAGCTGATACAGCTTTTGCTGACCGCAGAAAAAGACACCGCCCCGACGGACGATTTTCTTGCCTTTTCGCTGCTGTTGCTTGAGGTTTTTTGCAATGTAAGCAGTTATGAAGCCGCCGCACTGGCAGAGCAGGCAGGCTTGACGGGCGAGGATGTGTTGTTCACCGACCATACGGGCACGGCAGAAAAGGGGAGGTACTCATTCACCTTTTTCTCGACACCGCTGAGCATTACTGCCATTTTTACGTATGATGATGCAGTGGTAGCGGAAGGGTAAACCATAATTTACCCCACAAAAAAAGGGAGCCTTGCGGCTCCTTTTCATTTTGTCAGATGTTGAATACACGCAGGGAGTTGGTGTGCTCGGTAATGGGCATGCCTGCAACAATGACCACGCGGTCGCCCTTGGTGACAAGGTCAATCTGCTTCGCACAGTCGATGGCATGACGGAACAATCTTTCATTGTCTGCCTGATTGAGCGCCAACACGGGCTCGATACCCCACGACAGTGCAAGCTGATGGAAGGTCTTGTTGTCGGGGGTTGCGGCAACAATGCATTCTGCCGGACGGAACTTGGAAACGCGACGGGCGGTTCTGCCGGTTTTGGTCACAACAAGAATTGCCTTTGCGTTCATATCCTTTGCCGTGGTGCAGGCTGCATCGCAGATGGCATTGGAAATATCGGTAAAATCAATTTCGTGCTTCAGACCTCTGAAGGCGTTGAGCTCAACCGCTTCCTTGTCAGCCTGACGGACGATTTTTGCCATGTAATTGACAACATGGGCAGGATCAACACCCATTGCGGTTTCACCCGAGAGCATAACTGCCGAAGTGCCGTCAAACACGGCATTGGCAACGTCACTGATCTCGGCACGGGTGGGCATGGGGCTTTCGATCATGGATTCAAGCATCTGCGTGGCGGTGATGACCATCTTGCCCGACTGATAGCATTTGCGGATGAAGCGCTTCTGAATGCCGGGTAACTTTTCAAAATCAACCTCAACACCCATGTCACCACGGGCAACCATGATGCCGTCTGCTTCACGCAGAATTTCGTCAAAGTTGTTGACACCCTCAATATTTTCGATCTTGGCAATAATGCCGATATTATGACCGCCGTAATAATCAAGCAGCTTGCGAAGGGCAATCACATCATCCGCACGGCGCACGAACGAGGCGGCAATGAAGTCGACATCCTTTTCGATGCCGAACAGCACATCCTTTTTGTCCTGCTCACTGATATAGGGCATATCGAGCGATACCATGGGCACATTGATGCTCTTTCTCGAGCGAAGATCGCCGCCGGCAAGCACGGTGCAGTTGATTTCGGTGTCTTCAACACTGTCAACACGCAGCTGAATTTTACCGTCATCAATGAGAATACGATAACCCGGCTGCATCTGACGGGGCAGATCCTCGTAGGTGACCGAGGCGATATTTTCAGTGCCTTCGATGTCACGGGTGGTCAGCACAAAGGGCGCACCGTTTTCAATATGCACACAGCCGTCCTTCATCAAGCGGATGCGGATTTCCGGACCTTTTGTATCCAGCAGCACGGCCGCCGGCAGATTCAGACGGTCACGCACCTTACGGAAGCGGTCGATGGTTTCGGCATGCTGCTCATGTGTGCCGTGGGAAAAATTGAGCCTTGCAACATTCATGCCGTTTTTGAGCATGGCTTCCATAACGGCTTCGCTGTTGCTTGCAGGGCCGAGAGTACAAACAATTTTGGTTCTGCGCATGGGGTTTTCTCCTTATATAGAAACGAATAATTTAACAAATTTATATTTTTTTCAACAATTTCTGTGCCGCATCGTGACGGGCAAAAGCGATGATATGGTCATTTTCCTTAAATACATATTTTGCACCGGGCATGGTCTGCACACTGCCGTCGGTGGCCTTGATGCCGAGAATGTTCAGCCCGTAAGCATTGCGCATATCAAGCTCCGCAAGGGTCTTGCCTGCCCAGGAGCGCAGAATTGGCATTTCGTAAACACCTGCATCCTCGCAGATGCTGAAATAGTCATACAGATTGTTGGCAGAATAGCGTACGGCTAATTTTGCGGCAAGCTCGCGCTCGGGATTCCACACCTCGTCCGCACCGTTGCGCAGCAGGAATTTTTCCTGAATTTCGCTGCCGCATTTGCTGACAACACGCTTTGCACCGAGTTCTTTCAGCAGCAGCGTGACCTCCAGACTGCTCTGGAACTCCTCGCCCATACAGACGAAGCAGACATCAAAATCCTCCACACCGAGTGAGCGCAGCACATCCTCCTTACGGCAATCACCGACCTGCGCTTCATCCGCAAAGGGCAATGCCGCCTGCACATTTTCTTCATGGCGATCTATAATCATGACCTCGTCACCGAGCTCGTGAAACTTTTTGGCAAGCTGTGTGCCGAAACGGCCAAGACCTGCAATTAAAACACTTTTCATAATATAACTCCTTACCCTACCAGCACATCTTCTTCGGGCTTGATGACGGCAGAAGGCATTTTCTTTTCGGTGAAGAGCAGCACAAAGGACATGCTGCCGACTCTGCCGCAGAACATCAGCATGGCAAGCAGCACCTGACTTGCAGGCAACAGCACCTCACCGAGCGTAACCGTGGAAAGTCCAACGGTTGCAATAGCGGAAATGACGGTAAACAATCCGTCCGAAAAAGACAACCCGGGCTGCAGACACAACAATGCGAACAAGGATACAAGAATGATGCTTACATAAACAAGCACCACGGTCAGTGCTTTTCGGACGGTATCCTCGGGCAGTCTTCTTCCGAACACATTGCGGCTGCCCGTATTTGTCAGCGAAGCTCTTGCACTGATGAGCAGCACCGCCACCGTCACGGTTTTGATACCGCCTGCGGTGGAGCCGGGATTGCCGCCGATGATCATGAGAACATCAGTCAACAGAATGCCCGCAGAGGACATTGCGGTAAGATCAACACTGTTCATACCCGCTGTACGGGGTGAAACCGAGCAGAACAAGGCATTAAGCAACCTTTGCCCGATGTGCATATCCGCAAACGCCGCATTGCGCTCACTGATAAGAAAGAGCAGCGTACCGACGAGTACAAGCACGGCACTTACGGTCAGGGCAATTTTTGCATGCAGAGAATAGTTTTTGAAATTGGTTTTATTTTCATAAATATCCTGCCAGACGAAAAAGCCGAGTCCGCCGAGCAGAATCAGAACACTCAATATCAACAGCACAAAGGGATTGTTATAATACCCCGTTACGGATGCGTATTCCCCGAATTCGGCACCGAACAGATCAAAGCCTGCATTGCAGAATGCGGAAACGGAATGGAACACCGACATCCATATTCCCTTTGCGCCGAACTGCGGCACAAAAACAAAGCCGAGCAGCACCGCGCCGATTGCTTCAATGGTCAGCGTACCGAGCAGCACCACGCGGAACAGCTTCTGCACACCGCCTAATTTTGCGGCATTGACACTGTCGCGCAGCAATCCTCTTGCACGCAGGCTCATGCGCTTGCCGCTGACCATGGTGAACAGCGCAAAAAAGGACATAAATCCAATTCCGCCGATCTGAATCAAGGTCAGAATAATGCCCTGCCCGAGCGCAGACCACGCAGTTGCGGTGTCGGCAACAACCAGCCCCGTTACGCAGGTTGCCGACACGGCGGTGAAAAATGCCTGCAGAGGAGGAGCACCTACACCGTCGGCACTTGCTGCAGGCAGCATCAGAAGCAGCGTTCCGATACAGATGATGAGCGCATAGCCGCCTGCGATCAGACGGGTGCAACTCATTTTTCGCAAGTCAAAAAAGCGTTTTTTCATAAACCGTTATCCGATTACGGAAACGGAAAACAAATTTCCGATTCCTTCCAGCAGCCATGCGTAAAAGCCGTCAATATCCATCAGCATCGTATACAGAAAATAGATGCAGGCAAGCAGGATGGTCGGGGCGCACAGCACACGCGCCGTTGAATGCTTCATATAAAGGTATCTTGACGGACGAAGGCGAAATATATTCTTGTTGTGTTTTTTATAGATGATAAAGCAGATGATGCCGAGCACAAACAGACACACCATCATGGCTGCCGTTGCGGCATACGCGGCAGCTTCACCGCAGGCGGTCTGCAAAATGGTTTGCAGGCTTGACAGCAGGTTGTTGCCGAAATGAATGGCGATACCGACCCACATGGTGCCCGATACCACCGTGCACCAGCCCAGCAGGATGCCGACCATAAAAGCAAACGGGATCTGCACGATATTGCCGTGCAACAGCCCGAACAAAAACGCACTCACAAGAATGGCAAACCAATCGCCGTATCGACGAAGGGATTGCAACACTACACCGCGGTAGGCAAATTCCTCGAACAAAGCAGGAAATACGGCATAGCCGAGAATCTGCAACACAGCGGGGGCAGGGTTTTGGGTCGCAAGGTCACTCATGGCATTCATGGTGAAAGACTCAATGCCAAATGCAGAAGCAATGATGGTCAGATATGAGGTAATTGTGTTAGCAAGATAACAGCCGCCGAGTCCGATAAAGGTCAACAAGACCGCATTGTAGGAATCATAAGACCTTCCCAACGGCAGGTCGGTAAGAATTCCGCGCTTGCGAAGAAGCAAAAAGACGATGAAAAACGGCAGAAAGACATCGAATGCCGTGTGCAGCATGCTGACAGCGATGGAAAAAGTGCCGTCATGCAGATAGCGGTCATAGAAAGACGGATCGGAAGCCAGAAACACGGAAATAATACTGTTTCCGGCAATATACAGCAACAGCCCGATGCCGAGCATGCAGGCAGTACGGAACTGCCTTTTCTGCTCAGCGGCATAAGGATTGCGGATAGGATAAGGTTGGGCGGTATGATCGGGATTCGTATTCACCGTATACTCTCCTTTGATTTGTTATCGGCCGCAGCACATCTTGTACTTTTTGCCCGAGCCGCAGGGACACGGCTCGTTTCTGCCGACCTTTTCACCGGCACGGGCAGGACGCTTCTTTTCACTGTCATCACCGCCGCCGGAGGTGCCCGTGATCTTCACGGTCTGGCTGCGCTGTACATCGGCCTCGGAACGGATCTGTGCGGTCAGCAGCATCTGCACGGTGCCCTCACGGATGGAGGTGGTCATTTCGTCAAACATATCATAGCTTTCCATGCGGAACTGCACAACGGGATCGCGGTGGGCATAGCCCTGCATGCCGATGCTGCGGCGAAGCTGATCCATGGCATCGATGTGATCCATCCAGCGGATGTCAACATTGTTGATCAGCACCTTGTGCTCAAGGCTCTTGACGAGCTCATGGCCGTACTGCTGCTCCATGGTGTCGAGTCTTGCAAGTGCCTTTTCGGTCAGCCAATCGGTGTAAACATCCACCTTGCGCTTTTCGGGCAGTGCATCCTCACCGATGAGCCATGCATACTTGGTCTGCATGCCGACAAGGTTCCACTCCTCGGGAGTGTTTTCGGGTCTGCAATAGAATGCAACGGCATCGGAAATGCTTTCGGTGATCATCTTGCGGATGGTGGCATCGATGTCCACACCGTCAAGCACCTGATTACGCTGTGTATAAATCAGCTCTCTCTGCTTGTTCATGACATCGTCATACTGCAGAACATTACGACGGGCGGCAAAATGGTTACCCTCCACACGCTTCTGTGCACTTTCGACGGTCTTGGAGAACATTTTGGCTTCGAGTGCCATGGAATCATCCTTGACCATACCCATCACAGACTGAATGCGGTCACCTGCGAAAATACGCAGGAGATCATCCTCAGCCGAGAGATAGAAGCGGCTTTCACCGGGGTCGCCCTGACGGCCTGCACGGCCTCTGAGCTGATTGTCGATACGACGGGCTTCGTGACGGACGGAGCCGATGATATAAAGACCGCCTGCTTCACGAACAGCCTGTGCTTCGGGTGCAAGCTGCTCCTTGTATTTCTGTTCAAGCTTTTTGAACATTTCGCGTGCTTCAAGAATATCCGTGTTGTCGGTTTCGGCAAAGCCCGTTGCCTCGGAAATGAGTTCCTCGGGATACTGCATACGGCGCATTTCTGCCTTTGCCATGTATTCGGCATTACCGCCGAGGATGATGTCCGTACCACGGCCTGCCATGTTGGTTGCAATGGTGACGGCACCCAGTCTGCCTGCCTGCGCAACAATTTCGGCTTCACGCTCGTGCTGCTTTGCGTTGAGCACTTCGTGTTTGATGCCAGCACGCTTGAGGGCTTTGCTGAACAGTTCACTCTTTTCAATGCTGACCGTGCCGACCAGCACGGGCTGTCCCTTTTCGTGGCAGATACGGATCTGATCGATGATGGCATTGAATTTTGCCTGTTCGGTTTTATACATCACATCGTCCCAGTCCTTACGGGCAAGAGGACGGTTGGTGGGAATTTCCACAACATCCAACGAATAGATTTCTTCAAATTCTTCCTTTTCGGTCAGCGCCGTACCGGTCATACCGGACAGCTTATTATAAAGACGGAAATAGTTCTGGAAGGTAATGGTGGCAAGAGTTTTGGATTCCTGACGGACACTGACACCTTCCTTGGCTTCGATTGCCTGATGTAAGCCCTCGTTGAAGCGTCTGCCGGGCATTTTACGGCCCGTAAATTCGTCAACGATGACGACCTCACCGTTCTCAACAACATATTCAACATCATTGCGCATGACACCGCGGGCTTTGATAGCCTGATTGATGTGGTGCTGCAATGCGAGGTTTTCACCGTCCATGAGGTTTTCAACACCGAAGTGCTCCTCTGCCTTGCGGATACCATGCTTGGTCAGCGTTGCAGTCTTTGCCTTTTCGTCAACCACATAATCGGTATCTTCTTCGATGAGGGTATCCATATCGGTCTTGGAATCGACCTCGGTAATGCGCTGTACCTTGAGTCTTTTTGCAAAATCATCGGCAAGCTTGTAAAGGTCAGAGGACTTGTCGCCGCGACCGGAAATAATAAGAGGAGTTCTTGCTTCGTCGATGAGGATGGAGTCCACCTCGTCCACGATGGCAAAGTGATGCCCTCTCTGCACACGCTGCGAAGCGTAGATGACCATGTTGTCACGCAGGTAGTCAAAGCCCATTTCGTTGTTGGTGCCGTAGGTAATGTCGGCAGCATAAGCGGCCTTGCGTTCTTCGTTGTCAAGGTCATGCACAATCAGGCCGACAGACAGACCGAGATAGCGGTAAACCTTGCCCATCCATTCCGAGTCACGGCGTGCAAGATAATCGTTGACGGTAACAATGTGAACACCCTTGCCCTCAAGCGCGCAAAGGTAGGCAGGCAAGGTAGCCACAAGGGTCTTACCTTCACCGGTTTTCATTTCGGCAATTCTGCCCTGATACAGTATGATGCCGCAAAGCACCTGCACGGGATAGTGCTTCATATTCAGCACGCGCCACGAAGCCTCACGACAGACAGCAAATGCCTCGGGCAGAATGTCATCCAGCGTTTCGCCGCCCGCAAGACGGTTTTTGAATTCGGCAGTCTTGCCCTTGAGTTCTTCCTCGCTCAGGGAAGCGTATGTTTCTTCATAGGAAAGCACTTTTTCCTGAATCTTTTTAACTTTTTTGATTTCTTTCGTAGAATAATCTCCGAACAGTTTGCTGAGTAAAGACATTTCGCATGGTCCTTTCTGCTTCAACAGAAGCATATGTATGTTATTTAGTATTGTAACCAAAAAGTTTAAATTAAATGCAAATTATTCCTCGTTTGTAAATGTGCAAAAATCGTTCATCGGGCAGGATTCACACTTCGGTTTGCGGGCATCGCACACATCCCTGCCGAACAGCACCGCACGGTGGCAAAAATCGCCGCTGGTTTCGGGGGTGAGCAGCTCGCGCAGGGCAAGCTCGACCTTGTACGGATCTTTTGTGCAGACAAGCCCCAGACGGTTTGCAATGCGGATCATGTGCGTGTCGCACACATAGGACGGCTGCCCGTACACATCGCCCATGATGAGGTTTGCGGTTTTTCTGCCGACCCCGGGCAATGCCGTAAGAGCTTCCATGGTGTCGGGCACCTTGCCGCCGTGTTGATCTATGATGATCTGCGCCATGCCGACAATGTCACTTGCCTTCTGACGGTAAAAGCCGCAGGAATGCACAAGTGCCTCCACATCCTTCACATCCGCCTCGGCAAAGTCCTGTACGGTCGGGTATTTCGCAAACAGAGCCGGGGTGACAAGATTGACACGCGCATCCGTGCATTGTGCGGAAAGCCGCACGGCAACGAGCAGATGAAACGGGTCTTGCGCTTCGAGTGAGCAGATGGCATCGGGATACAAAGCGGCAAGTGCTTCTTCTGCTTTTTTTGCAATTTTCTTTTTATCCATATTCTTACTCTTCTTCATAAAGTCCATGTTAACCAGAACCGTGTTCCGTCACGGACAAAGGTAATGTCGGTCAGTACCATGTTGTGCAGACCGCTTTCAAAGGCATCTGCCATATCCTCTTTTTCCCAATCGAAGAAGATAACCATGCTCAGCTGCGTGGGAACGGCAATATCGAGAATGCGGAAGCCCGTCAGCCACCAGTGCTTTTCGGGGCCGCGTTCAAGATAGGGCTTGCCGTTTTTGCACATCTGAAAGCCCATCATGACCAGATCCTCATCGGCAACGGCCTCAAAATGACGGATGAAATTACCCGAATCACGGTAATAAATACCGACTTCACCGCCGACGGTGACACCGTACTGGCCTTTCCAGAGCTGGATCATCCATGACTTTCCGCCGTATTCAAAGCGGATACGCTGTGTGATATAGTAAAGTCCGAATCGGGATGAAAACGCATCGTACAGGGTGTTGTAACCGAAAATACGCTGCACGGGATATTTGGTGGAATAGAAAATATCCTGCTCGGGGTCATACGCAAAGCCGAAAATATCGATATAAGGCCCGATGAGTTCCATGATGTCAGCCATCTGCGGATTTTCCTCCACAAGAGCCTCAAATTCCTCCATGGTCAGCTCATTGGGGTCTTTTTCGGTAACCACTCTTGTATCCCAATCGATTTCAAGCTCCTTGTCGGCTGTGATAACCTCGCCGTTGCTGTCGGTCACAACCTCGGTGACCCCGGGTACATACGAGCCCTGAATTTCATCGGGGAAGGTCAGGTCTGCATCCGCCATCACGGGAGGCTGTGTCGGGATATTCTGTTCAACCGTAGCCTCCTCGGTCGGCTTCTCGCTGATTACAACAGAAACACAGCCGCTGCTCAGCACAAGGCAGACCGTCAGAATGACAGCCGTGCAGGAGCGTATGATTGCAGTGCTTGAAAAACGGATCATAGTTATTTCACCTTAAATATATTTAAAAAACTGCAAAATTTCTTTGCATTCTTCAATAAACTGTTCAATCACTCTTTTTGCAATGAACAACAGATTCTTGTTTTCAATCTGTGTGTAAATATCCTCTTCATTTTCAACCCATTGGGCATACAATGTAACAGCGTTCTGTCGCAGTGTGACTTTTGTTCCGGGAGGATACACATTGCCGCTGCCGTCAGACCTTGTGTTCCAGCCGGCAAAATACAGATCGCCGTTGGTGATGCCTTCCGACGGAAGCGTAAGAACATCGCCCAGCTGCAATGCTTTGGCATTGAACACCGCACCCGTACCGCCGTTTGCATCATAGAACACACGCACCGCCGTTGCGGAAAATCCCTTGTCCATAAATGCCTTGCGATTGGTCATAAAGCTGAAAAGGTTGTTTTTGCAGTAATTTGAAAAGGCATCTGCAGTCTGTGCAGGCGTTTCCTTTTCAAACAGATCCCAATACACGGCATTCATCATTGCAGAATTACGGATGCGTGCACTCTCGTCAGCAAAATACTGCATTTTTTCTGCCGACAGAATCTGTGAAAGATTCTCGTTCCATTCTGCTGCCGCGAGGGCATAAAAATCATCATGGCGATATAAGAGATTCAGAATCGTGGGTACATATTGCTGGGGTGCCCAGTCATAGTAGATGCAGTTCGCCCACCACTCGTCGGCTGCGGACAGCTGCAGTCCGTAACGGCTGTTACTTTTGCCGAGTGCATTGTCAAAATCCCATACAGGCGCAGCATAGAATTTATCATCGCCTGCATCCTTGTACAGATAAAACGAGGTAATACCGGCATCGAAATTCTTTACAAACTCCTGAAAAACATACATCTTCACGAATGAATCCATATCGATGTATTCAGAATAATGCTTGCCTTTCGTATTGTAACCCGTTTCGGAATACACGGCATCCTCAAAATCCTGATACAGCGAGGAAATATACTTCACCTGTGCTTCGGATGCATATTCGGGGCTCTTGAGCACCACACCCTGCCGATGCGAGGTCACAAAACCGCTGACCTCATCAATGTAACGAAACAGAATCTCCGTTTCAAGCAGATAGCCGCCGCTGATATCTTCAGGGTTGTTCGGGATGCTGACCCATTTCTGCGAAGCACTCGTCAGCGTGGTGTAGCTTTTGGTGTGATTGCCGCCCAGGGGCAGCTCATCGAGATCAATTCCCTCGTTGGCATCCTCTGTTGCACCTTCAAGGTCAAAAATATCAACACGGGTTTCGCCGACCTCCACGCTTTCACACAGAAGGTAGTTGCCGTAATATTCATTATTCACATACAGGTCAATAAAGCAGTTTTTTGATGTGTAGGAAATTCCCATGCTTTCGGCAAGATCAAGTGCAACACGGTTGCGAAGCAGGGATTTGTCCAGATGATTGGCAAGCAAGGACCATTTTTTTGCTTTTCCCATACCAAACAGGTCGGTCTTTTTGTTAAATTTGATGTTATAAGGCTTCTTGTCAAGCGCCCATGTGGCATTACCGCGCCCCTTGATATAATCCAGATCTTTTGTCAATTCCACTGTGCCGCCCGACAAAATCACGATTTCGGCAGGCTCCTTGTGGCTTTTGTCGGCATGAACGGCATCCATGCTGCCCGATTCGGTGGTGATATGCAGGGAGGGAATGGACGAGCCCTGCAGACAGGTCAGTGAATATGTATTGTCTGCACAGGTGATTTCAAAGGCTTCGCCGAACGGCAGTTCTGCAAGCGTGGTTTCCTCGGTAAGCCTTATGTTATTGTAAAAAACATCATCGGAGGCATCAATCTGCAAGCGGATATCAGCAGGTTCAATATCCCCAGGAATAAACAGATAAAATTGCTCCTCCACCTGACTCCAATGCACGCAAAGCTGTGTCGCATCCGTTGTCCAGCAGGCAGAGAGCGTGTTGATACCCGTTTGCGAGGCATCCGCAAACAGAACAAATGCAGACAGCAAAAGCAGACAAAACAGGATTGTAATACTCTTTTTGCGCATTTTTTATATCAACCCCTTATTTTAATATATATATATTAAATTCTATCATTTTTTAAATAAAATGTCAACCTCATTGTATGTTTTAATATGTTATTGCTTTTTTTAAGAAATTATGTTAAAATATATCAGTGCGGAAATAGCATACCGCAGCACAACAAGGAGGATTTTATGAACACAGATGTAGTCATTGTCGGTGCGGGACCAGCCGGCATTTTCACGGCAATCGAAATGATCCGCAACGGCTGTAAGGACAAAATCGTTCTGATTGAAAAGGGAAGTCCGATTGAAAAACGGCACTGCCCCAAGGATAAAACAAAAAAATGTGTCAACTGCAAACCCAACTGCCACATCACCACGGGCTTTTCGGGTGCAGGTGCGTTTTCTGACGGCAAGCTTTCTTTGAGCTATGAGGTCGGCGGCGATCTGCCGACATTGCTCGGTGAAGACTTCACACAGGAGCTCATTGACTACACCGACACCATTTATCTTGATTTCGGTGCCGATACCCATATTGAGGGTGTTTCCAATCCCGAAGCCGTCAAGGCCATCCGTAAAAGAGCCATTAAGGCAGGATTGAAGCTCGTTGACTGCCCCATCCGTCACCTCGGCACGGAAAAGGCACAGCAGCTCTACTATGATATTGAAAAATATCTGCAGGAAAACGGTGTTGAAATGTATTTTCAGCACGAATGCGTAACATTGCTGCTCGATGACGAAAATGCCGTCTGCGAGGGTGTCCGCGTTTCCGACGGCAAAACGGAATTTGATATTTTTGCAAAGCATACCGTCATTGCCGCAGGAAGACGCGGTGCAGACTGGCTCGAAAAAATCTGCGCAAGCCACAACATTGCCCATCAGCCCGGCACGGTTGATATCGGTGTGCGCGTGGAAGTCAGAAACGAGGTTATGGAAACGGTCAATGAGGTGCTGTATGAGTCCAAGCTCATTGGCTATCCGCAGCCGTTCCGCAACAAGGTTCGTACATTCTGCCAGAATCCGGGCGGTTTTGTCAGCCAGGAAAACTACGACAACGGTCTTGCCGTTGTCAACGGACATTCCTATAAAGAAAAAAAGAGTCAGAACACAAACCTTGCCATTCTCTGCTCGCACAACTTCTCCGTGCCGTTCAATCAGCCCATTGAATATGCACAGAAGGTCGGTGAACTGACCAACATGCTCGCCAACGGCCATATTCTTGTGCAGCGTTTCGGTGATATTTTAGACGGCAAACGCACGTGGGAAAAGGAACTTTCGCAGTCCAACGTCAAGCCGACACTTCCCGATGCCGTTGCAGGTGACATCACCGCCGCCATGCCCTATCGCTCGATGACCAATATCGTCAATTTCATTCATGCCATGGACGAGGTCGTGCCCGGCTTCGCATCACACGAAACACTGCTGTATTCCCCCGAGCTTAAATTCTATTCCAACCGCATCCGCATGGACAAACAGCTCAACACATCCGTCAAAGGTCTTTACTGTCTGGGCGATTCGAGCGGCTGGACAAGAGGCCTCATGATGGCATCCGCCATGGGTGTACACATGGGCAGAATCCTTGCCGGTGTTGCCGAATAAACAAATTACGGAGGTATAAAAAATGAAAAAATTACTCGCCATTCTGATGGCACTCGCACTCGTTTTCTGTTTTGCCGCCTGCGGCGACAAGACAGAAGAAGAACCCACCCGTTCGCAGGAAGAACTCATTGCAGAAGCCAACGAAGCCGCCGAAAAACTGGTTGAATACAAAGAAACGCTTGACAATCAGCTTCTTCTTATCAACTCTGCAGACAATTCTGACGGCTTCTTTGACCTTGCAGGCATGGTCGCTGCCGGCGCACAGCTCGATGCGGTGATTGATGAAATTGACTTCGGCACACAGGAGCTGACCGACGGTGATGCATCGCCCGTTGCAGGCATTGTAAGCGCAAAGGAAGCCGCCGATCAGATTCGCGAAATTGCCGGAAAAATCAACAGTGCCGCCGAAAAATATTATGCACAGTTCGTTGCAGCATTCCCCGGTGCGGAAATGACAAAAATGTACTGTCTGACCGTTTTTATGAGTGGTGAGCCCAGCAGCTTCTTTGCCGCAGATTATACCGATGCAGACGGCAGCAAAAAGACGGTTTATTCCATCAGCTCCTTCACGGAAGGAACCCCCGAAAGCGTGCTGAGCACCATTACGGAATATCTGTTTGCTGAAAATCCCGTTGCATCCCGCAACGCAGTCAAGGACGGCAACTTCAACATTGACATGGATGCCGTTCGTGCCGCATACGCCGGTACCGCAACCGACGGAAATGTAACCGATGGGAATGCAGCGGAATAAATTACAATTATCCGGACTCGAAAAAACAGCGACAGAGCGAATCTGCCGCTGTTTCATTTTGTCTGTTTTTTACTCGCCTGTCGGTTTTGTCGGGTCGCTGACGGCTTCCCAAAAGATGGTGGTTTCAAATGCAATTTCCGTCATGGGTTCATCCACAGCCGTTTCGGGAACATAGGCGGGAGCGGCGGTTGTGCCGACAACAACACCGCTGCTCTGTGGATTGTAGGCAGGAGTTGTCATAACAACCATTGTTTCGCCGTCGTCCTTGACTGCGGTTTCAGCTTCGGTTTCCACATAATGCTTCCAGCCCGAGGTTTCATATTCCACATACACATCCGAGCAGGCAAGTGTGCCGAGCTTTTCACCGCTTGTCATGTCAAAGGCATAGACATTCGGGGTGTGATACTGCGTGACGGCATAGGCAACATTGCCGATATAGGTCACACGATCGGGATACATATACAGGCTGTCACAGATATATTCATTGCGGATAACAAGCTCGTTGTTTTCCACCGCAAAGTGCAGCACGGCACCGTGCTCCTGCACCCAGATCTCATAGCCGTATTCATCGGTTCTTGTGCCGTAGGTGTACATCGGGATCATGAACGAACCGTCGTACACGGTGCAGAAAGCCTTGTGCAGTGTGGAAAGGTCTGCATTTTCATGCACGAGCGCATCGAGCTCTTTGGGATTCATCGGGTCGGACACATCGAACAGCGAAATCTTCGCAGAGCCGTCAAGACCGTCTTCCGTGCCGCCGTAGCCGAGTCCCAGAATCAGCCCGTTGCCGATGGGATGCAGGTATGCCGAGAAGCCGGGCAGCTTGACCTCGCCCTTGATAACGGGATTATAAGGATCTGCAAGGTCAATAACAAACAGCGGGTCGGTCTGCTCAAAAGTGACCACATAGGCAAAGTCACCCATAAAGCGCACACTGCGGATGGTTTCATTTTCGCCGTAATGCTCGCAATCACCGACAATGGTGAGATTCTTGTCAAGCACATACAGTCCGTTGTCACCGCCGAAGGTCACGGCAATGCGGAAGAAACCGTTGTATTCGTCCATGGAGAACTGATTCAGCGGTTCACCGGGAACGCAACCCGTGGCGGTGCGTGTGATTTCGCCGTTTGCAAAGGAAAAGGCATAAATCTGCGTGGAAACATAGGAAGAAGCGGTCACGGTCAGACCGTCAGCCGAGGGGTATTCCCTGACTTCATACAGACGGCGGGACACAAACAGGTTTTCGTTGGTGCAATACACATCCGTGCCGCCGCCGAGGATCGCCTGCGTGCTTGCAGGCTGCGTGATATCATCCATGTTGATCAGGCTGACCACGGAATAGGAGGTGGGTGTGCTGCCGTCGGCAACACTGATGCAGCCTTCGGGCACGGCAATGCCGTCATTGTCATCCACA
>JAZNCO010000067.1:0-4910 GCA_045587645.1 Acutalibacteraceae bacterium
TTGCCGTTGGTTTCGTAAGGAGCTGACCGCCGAACAGCAAGAGCGGATTCTTGCCGCCATTGCGGATATTAAGGCGGGTGAAGCTCATGTCTGATACCCTCACAATTAAAACTTCCGGCGTGGCGGTTTTGGGTGAGGAACAGGCAAAACATTTTGCGCTGTCAATCTTTGCGGATGTAAAAGCCTATGTCAAGGAACACCGGGCAGAGTATGAGCAATGGCTGACAGAACAGGAAGCGGGTGGAATGGATGAAGATGCAGTTTGACACACTCCCGGACAAGCTCATAGAGTGCGCTCTGTGGTGTGTTTGGAAGTATGAGGACAGGGACGGAAAGCCTACAAAAGTGCCGTATAACCCCCGTACAGGCGGCAGGGCGCAGAGTAACAACCCCGCCACATTCTCCGACTTTAAGACTGCTGTGGCCGCATTTGGTACTTGTAAATATGACGGCATGGGTATAGGTGTATTTCCACCCTTTGCCGCTATTGACATTGATCATTGTGTGGAAAATGGTATTTTGTCCCCGCTTGCGTCCGATATTGTGACACACTCAAAGAGCTATACCGAGTACAGCCCAAGCGGAAAAGGTGTCCGCATTATTCTAACTGTCCCCGATGGTTTCAAGTATGACAAAGCCCGATACTACATAAACAATCAGAAAAAGGGGCTTGAAGTCTATGTTTCCGGCAGTACACAGAAGTTTGTCACAATCACCGGGAACAAGATCAGCGGCGACACCATACAGGACGGGGAAAGCCCGCTGCGCTTTGTGTGTGAAAAGTACATGGAGCGGGCAACACAGAAGCCCAAAACAAAACCCCAACGCAAGCCCGCCACCCATAGGGCTACAATGACCGGCGATTATTGGCTTGATATGGGCATGAAGAAAGACCCTTGCTTGTCCGACTATTGGAACGGTAAATTTCCGATGGAGAACGAAAGCGAAAAGGATGCTGCTTTAATGTCCCGGCTTTTGTACTGGTGTAATGCCGATGTATCAAGAGCTATTGACCTATTCAAGCAATCACCCTTTGCAATGGGTAAGGACGAGCAACACAGGCGCAAAATGGAGCGGGACGATTATTTACAGATCACCGCAAACAGCCCTACAGTCATGCCGAGAACCACGGCACAGGAAGATAATGAAGCATATCAGCGGCGGTATATCCGATATGACACACGCCCCGCCACCAATGACCTACAGGAGCGGCTTGCACAGATGCAGCCTATTACAGCCTACACATGGGACGATAAAGGCATGGGCGAACTCTTTGCGGATATGTACCGGGACTATTGTAGATACAATGTTACCGCTAAAGAATGGTATGTATATGACGGTGTGATATGGAAAGCGGACACGGGAGCAATGCAAGTTTCTCAGCGTGCAAAAGAGCTTGCTAATGCCTTGCTTGTTTACTGTACCACAATCGAGGACGAGCGGCAGAAAGCGGACTATCTCAAGAAAGTATCTAACTATGGACAGTTACGCTATCGGGAAACGATGATCAAGGATGCACGGGACAAGTATTTCATAACGCAAAATGACCTTGATAAGAACCTTGATTTATTCAACTGCCAAAACGGTACTTATAATCTGAGGACGGGCGAATTTAAGCCCCATAGACCGCAGGACTTGCTTTCCAAGGTTTCCAATGTGGTATATGACCCGGAAGCCCGCTCCACCCGTTTTGAGCAATTCATATTTGACATTATGCAAGGCGATACAGCAAAGATTGACTATCTGCAATCCATTTTAGGCTATGCGCTGACCGCAGAAACGAACCTTGAAACTTGCTGGATTCTGTACGGCGGGACTACCCGCAACGGCAAGAGTACCCTCATTGAAACTATCGCATATATGATGGGCAATAGTGGCGGGTATGCTTTGGCAATGCAGCCGCAGACCCTGGCACAGAAACAGAACAAGGATACCCGGCAAGCAAGCGGCGATATTGCCCGCCTTGATGGATGCCGATTCCTTAACGCAAGCGAACCCCCTAAACGAATGCTTTTCGATGTGGCATTGCTCAAGACCCTGTTAGGACGGGACAGTATCACAGCCCGCCACCTATTCGAGCGGGAATACGAATTTGTACCCCATTTCAAGCTATTCATTAACACCAACTTTTTACCGCTCATTCAAGATGATAGCTTGTTTTCTTCCGGGCGTATCAATGTTATTACCTTTGACCGTCATTTCTCCCCGCAGGAGCAGGACAGGGACTTAAAGGACACGCTCAAAAAACCGGAGAATATCAGCGGTATTTTTAACTGGTGTCTTGAGGGCTTGAAGTGGTACAGGGAGATCGGAGCAGACCCGCCGGAAGCTGTACGAGCCGCCACCGCCGAATACAGAGAAAGCTCTGACAAGATCGGCAATTTCATAGCTGATTGCTTAACAAAGGTTGAGGGTGAGAATTGCGGAGCGGGAGCGGTATATCAGCGGTATTCTGCATGGTGTGAGGACAACGGTTTCGGAACTGAAAACAAGGGTAATTTCTTTGATGAACTGAAAAGCAAAGGTATTTTTGCGGCAAGTGGAACGGTCAACGGAAAGACCGTCCGAAATGTAGTAAAAGGCTATGTATTATGACCAATGTGCAAAATGTGCATTTTATATGGGAAGTCTTTTCTATTTGAAATTACAAGGGACTTTACATATAGATTGCACAAAATGCACAGATACACGAAAGGAGTAAAAACTATGACTATTAAACAGGTAAACACAGGCGCACACGGACGCAAGCCCCGCTATTTCATCGAAAATGAGGGCGGCGGGACTGTGGCACATTTTGACAGTCTTTGTACTGCTGCGTTAGTGCTGCGATATTTGAACGGCGCACCCATGACCGAAGAAGATGCAGACATGGCATGGGATGCTATGCAAGCATTTGATATGAGGAATGAGGGAAAAAGACATTGAAACGATTGATCAGCTTTATTGTGGCGGCTGTCCTCATTGTGGCATTGACTGGATGCACAAAGGAAAGCATAGTCCTGTATGATTCCGACTTGCTCAGAGTGGAGCGGGCGGGGGCTGTGACAACCATTTCAGACCTTGAGGGCGGCAATACATACACATTGAAAACTGTCCGGGTAAAGAGATCGGAAACGGCAACACAGGACAAGGCAACAGCTAAGACCATAGCAGACACGGACACAATGCACATTCAAGTAGTGCATGATGTTCTTATTGTGACATTCAAAGACAGCGGCGATACAGTCTATATCAAGCTGTCAAATAAGCGATTTTAACCGATTATGCACGGTTAGAACCCGATTTTATGAGGTGGTGAATAAATGAACCCTAAACAAATTAAAGCCTTGCAAGCCCTCTTGACGCAGCCCACAAAGGCGGCGGCAGCAAAGGAAGCGGGCATTGATGAAAGTACCCTCAGACGGTATCTTTCTGACCCCGAATTTCAAAAGGAATACAAGGCGGCTTTTTCTCAGCTTGTAACGGACGCAACACGGCAAGCGCAAAAGTCACTTTCCCCGGCATTGTCTGCCTTGCGTGAGATCGTAGAGGATGAAAAGGAAAGCGCAGGAAGCCGCATTGCGGCAGCCCGTAGCCTACTTGAATATGGCTTGCGTCTGACTGAGTTTAACGACATTTTACGGGACTTAGAGGGGGTAGAGTAGTTTGTACTATGACCGATTGAAAGCCCGTGTAAAGACGGCTGTGGCGGTCAAGGAAGCCCAAAAAGCGGACAGAATAGACATACTTGACTTGATTGCTCCATGCTATCACCCGCTCCATGATGAGGTAATGACAGGCGCATATACAACTTTTCATTTACCCGGCGGGCGTGGTAGTTGTAAAAGCTCCTTTGTCAGTTTGGAAATGGTCAACGGCGTTATGAATGACCCAAAAGCAAACGGAATTGTATTCCGGCGTGTGGCGGGTACAATGAGGGAATCCGTCTATTCTCAAATTGCATGGGCTATTGAGGAATTGGGCGTTTCCGCTCTGTGGCGGGGTAGTGTGTCACCGATGGCGTTTACTTATCTTCCCACGGGGCAACAGATATTTTTCCGTGGTTTGGATTGTGCGTCAAAATTGAAATCTATCAAGCCCCGGCAAGGTTATTTCAAATTCATTTGGTTTGAAGAACTTTCCGAAATTCCCGGACAGAATACCGTCCGCAGCGTGCTACAGTCCGTTATGCGTGGCAACGGTGATTTTCGTGTGTTTACATCGTTTAACCCGCCACTATCTACAAACAACTGGGCAAACAAGTACATACTCATTCCCGATGATCGGACAAAGGTTTTCCGTACTGATTATAGGATGATTCCCCCGGAATGGCTGGGCGAAGCATTCTTGCTTGAAGCAGAGCGGCTACAGCAGATCAATGAGCAAGCATATAGGCATGAATATCTGGGCGAACCCGTAGGCAGCGGCGGCGAAGTTTTTCCGAATGTGGTAACACGAACTATCACCGATGAAGAAATAGAGCGGATGCAGTATGTCTATTGCGGGCTTGACTGGGGCTTTTCCGTTGACCCCTTTGCATTTATCCGGCTGAGCTATGACCGCAAAACAGATACTATCTATTTAATTGATGAACTGTATCAAAAGAATTGCAGCAATGCCCGAATTGCCGAATTGATCAAGGAAAAAGGCTATCACATAAGCGGGAGAATCAGTCCAGGCGGCATAATGTATAGCCCTTATGCTGAGCAACAAACAATCTTTGCAGATGCCGCCGAACCGAAAAGCATAGCAGACTTGCGGGGAGCGGGACTAAAGATTTACCCTTGCAAGAAATACCCCGGCAGCGTGATATATGGTATCAGATGGCTACAAAATCGAAAGATTGTTATTGACCCCAAACGAACCCCGCACGCATGGAAAGAATTTACCGAATACGAATACTTGACCACAAAAGACGGCGAATTTCTTGC
>JAZNCO010000068.1:0-1802 GCA_045587645.1 Acutalibacteraceae bacterium
ATCAACGTGAACGAGTGTGTCACAATTTTCGCAGCGTGTGTAATAATTATCGTAACAGTAACGGCAAAGATTCGTATATTCGTCACCGTAAGCATCGGAGTCAAATATAGGCGCTCCGCATCTGTCACAAGTACAGCAGTATCTCTCTACGCAATCAGAACAGACAATCTGTCCGTTGACCATGCTATAGTCATCATCAGTGATTTCATTTCCGCAATGGGAACAAATTAATTTTTCTTCCATTTTGATTTCCTCCATAAAATAAGCAGGGACACGGAAATGAATTGACCCCAAAAAGTTAGACAAAGATTTAAAAGAAAATTTATGCAAAGCGACAAAGCGACAAGCTTGGTCGCTTTGTTGCGTTATGCAGCTTTGGCAAGACGGTACTCAACAGGTGACATTCCATCGAGTTTCAGTTTGATTCGCTTAGTATTGTACCATTCAATATAAGCCTTAAGCTCTGTGATGAAATGTTCAATAGAGTCAAACTCCTGTAAATATAGAAGCTCTGTTTTCAACAAGCTGAAGAAATTCTCTGCACAGGCGTTGTCAAGACAGTTCCCCTTCCTTGACATACTCTGCCGTATTCCCTTATTTTTCAGCATTTTCTGATAATGCTTGTGCTGATACTGCCATCCTTGATCAGAATGCAAAATCAATCCAGTATTATCCGAAATTTTAGCAAATGCCAGTTCTAACATATTTGTTACCTGCTTTAAATTTGGATGATAGCTCAGGTCATAAGCTACCACTTCACCGTTAAAGAGATCAATAATCGGCGAAAGATAGAGTTTAGTGCCGAATAGTGAAAACTCTGTCACATCTGTTACCCATTTTTGATTTGGCTTATCTGCTTTGAAATCACGTTCTAAAAGGTTTGGTGCAACTCTGCCAACTTCACCTCTGAACGAATTGTATTTCTTCATACGGACACGGCAGAATATACCCATTTGACGCATCAAACGCTGTACAGTCTTGTGATTGATCTTATGCGTTTTATTCAATTCCTTTGTAATTCTGCGATACCCATAGCGGCCTTTGCTGTCATTGTAAATCCGACGTATTTCCTCTTTTATCGCTGCATACTTGTCTGGCTTTGGATTCTCAAATTGCTTGCTGTAATAGTAGTAGGTGCTGCGAGGAATCCCGGCAATATCAATGAGCAGACCTACTTTGTGTTCATGCCTCAGCTCCCATATCACTTGTGCTTTTTCTCTTGCCGTACCCTCTCGGCAACCAAGGCATTCAATTTTTTTAAGTATGCATTCTCCGCACGAAGTCGCTGTACCTCCGCTATCAGGTCTTCCTCAACTTCTTTTTTTAGCTTTGGTGGACGACCTGTTGACTTACGTCCTCGACGTTCGACATAGAAACCTTCTTTCCCTTCTTCAAGGTAAATGCGTTCCCATTTTGCAACAGCATCATGAGCAGTTATTTCAAAAACCCTTCCTGCTTCTCGGTGACTTAAACCTTCTTTGTGCATCGTTTCCACAACCATGATCTTGAATTCAGGTGTATATCGCTTGTTTGGTTTTCCTTTTGGCATAAAAATGCCCCCTTTCGTTAGACTTCATTTTGGTATATTTCTATTATACCACATTGTCCAACAAAATGGGAGCATTTCATAAAGCCTGCCCGATATGTATCTGCCGCAAATCATTCATCAAGGAAATCCTTGACCTTTTTGCTGCGGCTTGGGTGACGGAGTTTACGGAGTGCCTTTGCTTCAATCTGACGGATACGCTCACGGGTTACCTCAAAACGCTGTCCAACTTCTTCGAGAGTACGAGCCTTGCCGT
>JAZNCO010000069.1:0-3424 GCA_045587645.1 Acutalibacteraceae bacterium
CAAAAGAGCAATGACTCGGAGAAATAGATTTTTTTTCATGCTTTTACTCCTTTCAGGGAACCTCGAAAAACGGGTTTCCCATGTTGAAATGTACGATTCAACGGCTGATTATCAGCCGCTTTTATGCAAACGGATTGCACAAAAATACAACCGAAATAATACCGAAGGCCACACCAATCCATTGCTTTACGGAAAGCCGTTCCTTGAACAGCAGTACGGCCGCCAAGGTGGTAAGCACAAGACCTCCGCCATTGACAATCGGGAAAAAGATGGCGCTATCCATGACCCCCGAAAGATAGAGATTAAATTTGTTGTTTACAGCTACGCAAGCACCGTTTGTTACCATAATTCCAATCAAAAGCCAAATCAGTATTCTGCTCTTGTTTCGCTTTTCTTTCTCGTTTGTAGATAGACCTTCGCGCCGTTTCAGCAACAGAGCGAAAATTGCGCAAAAGACCGCCGATGAGACAAAAGCGATGATCAAAAATGCGTTTAGCTCATTGCGGTATACAGAGCTTTGGTGCACCTTCTGCATAACGCCGATACCGCCCGTTGCGGCAAAGGCTATAAGACACAGAAACAGCCATTTTACATTTGCCTTTTTTTCACCGCTGTCACTTTTGGCGGCAAGAATAAAGCTCACCAGCATCAGTACAATTCCCACGATCTGCGCCCACCCTAAGCTCTCGTCAAAAAACAATACGCCTGACAGAGCGGATATCAGTGTGGAAAAAGAGATGATAACCGAGGTGTAGGACATCGGTCCGACTTGCAAAGCGGCAATATTCGTGATTCCTTGAAGAGCTGTAATGGCACCAAACACAACGCCGAGTAGGACTGTAAATGCAGATGCAGAACCAAAACCTCCCCAACACAGCAGAACTACGGCTGCGGTCAAACAACTGACAGCGTTGAACCAAAAACCTCTCGAAAGCTTCGTGGTTTCTTGATCGGTGTAGTACTTTTTCGTAATACCTCCGCCGAGAGCCGCAGCCAGAGATAAGATCAGTTTCGTCGGTATGCTCATATCTTCTTCAACCATAAAAGCTTGGCAGTGCGAGGTGCTTCAAATCGAAGCGTTACGACTCTGTCGGTTACGCTTTCCTCACGGCTGTCCTCGTCGGTAACGGTATATCTGTCGGCTCCACTTGCAAACGGCAGGGATACTTCAAGCAGATCCCCTGCGCAATTTTCCTGACGGAACGCCAATATGACACCGTCTTCTCGGTCGGGATCATAGTAGCAGAAGGCGGTGAAATCGACGGTATCCTGCTCCCCGTGCCATGGCGTCAGGGTATAAAACTCTTTGAGCAGATACGGGGCTACCCGTTTCCATTCCCGGAGTCCAAATCGGAGCATATCGAAATTTTGCTCTGCGTCATATACGAACTGCGAATCCACGTTCAACGCAGGAAGATAGGACGCGCGCCAAACGTAAGGATCGCTGATGCCCGTGGGCGCAAGCTGTGACAGCTTTTCTTTGGTGTTCGCTCCGCAGAACGGGATCCATTTGTTAAAAGAGGTGGTCATCGAAAGCCGAAGTGCTGTGCTTGTTCTGTCGCTGTCGCTCCGAAGGAGCGGAACACCTCGGCGCATGGATTCGAGATCGTTTCTTCCGCCGCCTCCTGCACAGGAATCAACGAATCCGCAACCGCCATAAGAAAGCGTACAAGCGATAATGTCATCCCACATTTGATAATGACCGATGATAAACTTGGATTCTGTGATACCGTATCGGTTCTCACCCTCCAGACTGTCAAGATGCTGCCACAGCGTTGATGCGTTACAGTTGTTATCCTCACGATACATCTCTACCTTGTTTTGGCGAAGCATTTTGCATATACGCTCCGTCGTCCACTTACGGCACGCGGGATCTCCGATATTGCTGGAGATGGTTGCTTCTCCATCTACACGAATTGCCCAGTCTATGTTGTAGCCGTAGTTTTTGGCAAGACTTTCGGGATCGGTAACGCGCTCAGGTTCAAACCAGACCAGCGTTTTCATGCCGTGCTCCCGCGCAAAATCCGTAGACTCGAGAAAGGTTTGATCGGGCCATTTGCGGGGATCCAGCTCCCAGGTTCCGACCGTATCCCACCAATCGTGTCCCGGCACGTAGGGTTCGGCACTTGTACCGTCCGGGCAGACATACCATCCCGCGTCAAACCATCTGAAATCTACCTTTGCGTCTTCGGCAATCATTTTTTCCAAAGAAGGACGCCACGTGGTATGGCACTCGGATATACTTCCGTCCGAATTTGGCAGTCCCGTATCATTGGAAAGACAGCAGGTGGAGAAAGGCTCAAGATAACGGCCGCTCGCATCCGCCTTCGGCATATTATATCGGATAAACCAATCACGCCAGAAATTTGTGGCAAAATGCTCATCTCGCACCATATACGGAGCGAGTACAAAAAGCGCGGTCCGTATTTTTTCACCGGGCTTCAAATATGTTTTCAACCCGTTGACTGAGGATGCGGTATAGGTCGTCATGTCACCGATCGATGAAAAGGAGGCCTTCCACGTGCCCGCCCAACCAATGGCAAGCATCGCACCGCCGTCACCGTATTCCAAATTGAAATAAGGAAAATTGACGTGCGTCGCCCGTCCCGAGTCCGACGAAAACTCTGCCGGAGCCTGGTGCAGATCGATGCTGTACGGGCGATATTGGTTGATGTGATCTCCCAAAATACCCTTCAAAACAGGATTTTTGCCTTCAAAAGATAACTCCGCTTTCAACTCTTGGATCACGCCGCTGTTCTTGTCCGAGGTGTTTTCAATCCATACCGTCCACTCGGTGATGCCATGGGAGAAATAGTGCGTAAGGATCAACGTGACCTCAAGGGTATGTAAAAACAAAAACCTAAAAGTTTGCGTTTCTTTCTCATCCGATCGTATGGTATCCTTGCTTATAAGCGTAAAATGCTCGGGCGAAAAGCCTTGATATTTCCTATCATCGTAAACAAATGAAAACGGCATATTCGACAGATCGGCAGACAGCGTGCGATACTGCTCGGTTGCTTGAAAATTTTCATAATTATTTTTCATGTTTTTCTCCTTCGCATATAATTTGGACTTGACAAAAGACTCATCATGTGATATTATAACATTTGAAATATTATATTTATATGATTTATCGTTCGTTTTATATAAAAATTCGCTCATCGGGAGGAAACATGTACGAGCCAAGAAATTTGCCGCAGCTGAATGAAGCAATCAGTACATTATCCAGTATGCGTTTTTCTATCGTTTACAATAACAAATACAGTAAAGCTGATGATCCCGACGCCGACCCTTTGCACATTCATAACTTTCTTGAAATTTTTCTGAATGTTTCAAACGATATATCCTTTCTTGTCAATAACAACCTATATCCCGTTCCCGAGGGAGATGTGGTCATATCACGCCCTGGTGATATACATATGGG
>JAZNCO010000070.1:0-2122 GCA_045587645.1 Acutalibacteraceae bacterium
TTTTGTCGAACAGATTTGCGGTTTTATTTGTAGGGGATGACGCCCTCGGCATCCCGAAATCGGATTTGCAGATTGCACGGGTCGTCGAGGCGCCGACCCCTACAAGATGATAAACCAACTCCCCGACAAACCATAATTTATAATCCCCTCTTCGGCATAGTTTTTTACACTTCTGCAAACACTTTGCAACATTTCTCGCGTAAAAACAACACAAGCATGCATGTTTGGCGCTTGCATTGGATACATTTTTCTGCTATACTGTCTATGATTGAGCGATTTCCCTTTAAATATTGTTTTGGAGGATTTTTACATGACCATTTTCTCTAAATTCGGCGTCATCGGCGGTAAAATGGTGCACAAAGGCATGAACCATTACACCTCTTGCGCCATGAAAACGCAGGAAGAAACCCTTTTGAACATTATGAAGCGCAACAAGGACTGCGAGCTCGGCAAAAAGTACGGCTTTGCAGACATCAAGAATCTGCGCGATTTCCAGGATAAGGTTCCGCTTTCCACCTTTGAAGACTATGCACCGCTGATCGACAGCATGATCGATGAGGGCAAGGAAAATATCATCACAAGCGATAAGGTCAAGCGTTATTGCTCGTCCTCAGGCTCGGTCGGCAAGCCGAAGCTGCAGCCGAAAACCGCCAAGGATGTTCTGAATATGTACCTGATGGGCTTTGTCGGCACCCCGGGCTGTGCGGCACTGCACTTTGAAAAGCAGGGAATCAAAAAGCTGCCTCCGCAGATGGGACCGCTGCTCATTTCCCTCAACGGCCATCCGCTGAAAAACGGCATGCCCTGCAACGGCGCAGGTCAGGTTCCCTTCCTGCTGCTCAAGCCCTTCCTGCATCATTTCACCACCACACCCGATGACATCCTCTTCCCCGAAAACGAGGAAGGAACGGATATGAACTACTTCCAGCTTCGTTTCTGCCTTGTCAACAAAAAGGTTACATACCTCGGCTCCATGGTGATCACCCTGCTGTCGAATATGTTTGAATACCTTGAGGAAAATTGGGAAATGCTCTGCGACGACATCGAAACGGGTGTAATGAACGAATCCATCCGCTGTCCGCAGTCGCTTCGTGACAAGTACGGCAAGATGAAGCCCAACCCCGAACGCGCCGCCGAGCTGCGTGCGATTTTCAGCGAAGGCTTCGACAAGCCCGTTGCAAAGCGCATCTGGCCCGAGCTTCTGTGGGGCTACGGCATGATTTCCTCCACCCTTGCCGTTTACATGGACAAGCTCAAGAAGTATGTCGGTGACCTGCCGATGCACAACATGGGCTATGCCGCTTCCGAAGGCTATATGGCCATTCCTGTTGAGCTGGATGCCAACGACTATGTGCTGCTGCCCAAGAGCCTGATTTACGAATTCCTGCCCGTGGATGCACCCGAAGGCACAAGACCGCTGCTGCTGGACGAAATCGAAGTCGGCAAGGATTACGAAATCATCATCACCAACTTCTCGGGACTTTACCGTTACCGCATCCTTGACATCGTGCGTGTCACGGGTGAGTTCAACCAGTCCAAGAGAATCGAATTCCTGTATCGCTCCAACATGGGTCTGAACCTTGCCAACGAAAAGACCACCACGCAGATGCTTGACTGGGTTGCCGAGCAGCTGCAGAATAAATACGGCATCGAATTCAAGGGTCATTCCTTCTATTCCGACACCGATTCCAAGCCGCCGCGTTATGCAATGCTCGTGGAGGTCGATTCCGACATTCCCACCGAACGCAAGGCTGAATTTGAGGCTGACATCGATCAGTTCTTCCGTGAATCCAACGGCAAGTACGACAAATACAGACATTGGGGCATGATCGGTGATCCGGTTGTGTATCAGCTCGAAAAGGGTGCCTACGATGCCTACAAGGCTTCGCTCGTGGCACAGGGCAGAGTGCTTAACCAGATCAAGCCCGTTATCGTCATCAACACCCCCGAACGCAAGGAATTCTTCTTTGGAAAAGTGAAGAAATAAAAAATCGTCTTCGACGAATCAACCCCCCGTCCCCCAATCTTGGGGGCGAAAAGGTGTTTTTGTTCAATAAGCTTGCGTCATTCAATGAGCCGCAGGCGAATTATATGCAAATTGCTCACAACGCGAGCAATTTCC
>JAZNCO010000071.1:0-140603 GCA_045587645.1 Acutalibacteraceae bacterium
TCTATTTCTACAACAACCAACGTATTCAACTTAAAACAAAACTGACCCCGTTAGAAAAACGAAGTCAGTTTGTCGTTTAATTAAATATTTCTGCCATAGGGGGCTTTTTGTGCTGTCCGCACAAATTGGGGCAGTGCATTAAACAGCAGGGATAATTTTTATTGGTTATTCAATTTATCAAGACAGCGTTCCGCAATCTTGTAAACATCGCCACAGCCCATGGTGAGAATCAGATCGCCCTCTTTTGCATTTTCGCAAAGGAAGTTGACAATATCATCGAAGTTTTCATCCTTCGGCTTGGGCTCAAAGGTGATGCAGCCGTCAATTTTTTCAGCAAGATCAGATGTGTGAATATCATAGGTATTGACTTCACGGGAACCCATAATTTCCGTAAGTACAACCTTATCGGCTTTGGAAAGTACGCTTGCAAAGTCATCCAACAGCATGTATGTACGAGAGAAGGTAAACGGCTGAAATACAGCCCACACACGGTTATAATCCATTTTCATGGCTGCCTCAATGGTTACAAGCAGTTCGGCGGGATGGTGTGCATAGTCATCCACAACCGTGATGCCGTTGACAACACCGAGTTCCTCAAAACGCCTGCCTGCACCGTGAAATTCGCCCATACCGATGATGGCTTTTTCAAGATCCGCTCCCACATAATCTGCTGCAGCAAGCGCACTGAGTGCATTGCAGACATTATGCTCTCCGGGGACGGCAAGCCGCACATGACCGACCATCCCCCCCTGCTTATAAGCATCAAAGCAGGCAAATGCACCATGCTCGTATTCTACATTTTCAGCATACCAATCGTTGGTTTTTTCCATGCCGAAGGAAATGAGCTGCTTTTCGGTTTTCATATCAGCTATGGCTTTTCTTGTTTTTTCACAATCGCCGTTAAAAATAACGCATTCGCTTGCGAGGTCTGCAAACTTTGTAAAAGAAGCAATCAGGTTTTCAACCGTTTTGAAATATTCAAGATGATCTGCATCAATATTGAGAATCAAAGCGCAAGAGGGAGAAAGCTCAAGAAAATGATCCTGAAATTCACAGGCTTCACAAACAAGAAGATCCTTTTCCCCCATTCTTCCGTAGGCATCAATCAGGGGCAATTTGCCGCCGATAACTGCAGAAGGATCAGCATCTGCATTCATGAGCATCTGTGTCAGCATGGCGGTGGTGGTGGTTTTGCCGTGTGTGCCGCAAACACCGATACATTTGCCGAATTTGCGGGTGATGGCACCAAACAGAACGGCACGCTCAAAGGTCGGTATTCCCGATGCCTTTGCGGCAATCAGTTCGGGATTGGTCGGCAGGATGGCAGCGGTGTAAACAATCATTTCCGCCCCTTCGATATTTTCAGCCTTTTGTCCCAGCATTACGGGAATTCCGTAAGCACGGATGCGTTTTAAGGTATTGCTTTCGTTGTTGTCAGAGCCAGAAAGACTGTAGCCCTGTTTATGTAAAATTTCGGCAAGCGGGCACATGCCGGCACCGCCGATTCCGATGAAGTGAATTCGTTTTACGGTTTCAAGCAGTTTATCAATCTGCATCAAATCATCTCCTAACTTATTATATTATAGAAAAATTTTTTTATAAGTCAAGAAAAAACCAAAAATTATAACACATTTTACCCCTGTGCATAAATTGATACAAGGAGGCGTATTCTATGAATCATAAAACCAATCTTGCCGTCATCGGCGGTGATTCACGGCAGTTGCACATGGCAGCACAGCTGCAGCAGGACGGATACCGCGTATCGGTTGCCGCATTCGATCTGGCGCAGCTGCCGACAAATTTACAAAACAAACCATTGGCGCAAGCGTTTGCCGATGCAAATGCAATTATTTTTCCTCTCCCGGTGTCAAGAGATGCAAAAATGCTGAATGCATCTTTTTCAAAAGAATGCATCTCCTTGCATGGTGTTATGCAATTGATTCGTCCCGACAGCCTTGTTTTTTGCGGCATGCCACCTGCTTTTTTTGAAAAAACACTGGAAGCACACGGTATAACAGTAATTGACTATTTCAAAAATGAGGAGCTGACCTTGCAGAATGCATTGCTGACAGCCGAAGGTGTGATCGGAATTCTGACAGACCGCTTACCTTGCACGGTTTTCAGTCTGCGATGTGCTGTTACGGGATACGGTCGCGTAGCAAAATATACAGCAAAAGCCTTGCAGGCACTCGGTGCGGATGTCAGCATATTTGCCAGAAGCCGTGAAGCCCTGACTGCAGCAAAATGCGATCAATTCAAGGCATATCCCTTGCAGGATATACGGAAGCATATAAACAGATTTCAGTGTATTATCAACACCATTCCTGCGCTTGTGATTGATGAGGATTGCATTTTGCAGACAGAGGCAGATTGCGTTTTTATTGAAGTGGCAAGTGTTCCGTTCGGGATCGATCAGGCATCTGTGCAAAAGCACAACAGAACACTCATCAAGGCAGTGTCCTTACCCGGAAAAACTGCACCGAAAACCGCGGGAGAAATCATTGCAAAAACAATAGAAAACTATTTATCGGAGGGATCCTCTTGAGTAATAAAACCATCGGCTTTGCCATTTGCGGCTCATTCTGCACATTCGGCAAGGTGCTTGCCCGCTTACAAACATTATGTGACAGCGGATTTGAAATTATTCCGATCATGAGCTTTAATGCCTTTTCTACGGACACACGCTTCGGTTCTGCAGAATCATTTGCAGAACGTCTTGAAAATATGACCGGCAACAAGGTTATCTGCACAATCGCCGATGCGGAACCGATCGGACCAAAAAAGCTTCTGGATCTTCTGATCGTGGCACCCTGCACGGGAAATACCCTTGCAAAGCTGGCTGTCGGCATCGCTGACACACCTGTCACACTTGCGGTAAAATCGCAATTGCGCAATGCCCGACCTGTACTCATCGGCATTTCCACCAATGATGCACTCGGCACGGCAGCTGCAAATATCGGCACTCTGATGAGCCGTAAGCACTATTATTTCATTCCATACAGACAGGATGATTTTGTAAATAAACCTGCTTCCGTTGTGGCAGATTTTTCGCAAATTCTGCCTGCCGCAACAGCGGCACTGGAAGGTCGGCAAATTCAGCCGATGCTGTTACAATAATGACAAAAAATACTTAATTTTTCCATATATTATTGTTTGCATTGTTCTTGCAAATTCTACATTTTTATGTTATATTTGATACTATCATATAAAAAAGAAGGATAGCAAAAATGACTCTGCCGTGCTTTACCCGTTTCTCCAGATTTTTATGCATTACACTGGCTCTTGTTTTATGCCTTTTTATGGGTGCTTGCTCCCGTGATGTTGCCGTTGTTGAACAAACAGGCATGATTATGGAAGTTACCGTTGCAAGACAAAACGAAATTGAAGCTGTGATTTCCGATGCATACACAACAACCGAAGCTCCTACCAAAGCCCCGATCAAAACCGAACCCGGTATGAATTGTATCGGTCTTACGGAGGATGACCTTCCCGATGATGCAAAAATTGTATATCTCACCTTTGATGACGGCCCTTCAAGCAACACACAGCCGATTCTTGACATTCTGGATGAATACGGTTGCGGTGCAACATTTTTTGTTATGAATTCCGATTACAGGGATGAATACAAAAATATTGTTGATCACGGTCATGCCATTGCTCTTCACACTTATACACATGATTTTTATGATCTTTATGCATCAGTCGATGATTATTTTGCTGATCTCGACCGCATTTCCGATCTTGTATATGAAAAAACAGGCGTTCGCTCCATGCTTATCCGCTTCCCCGGCGGCAGCAGTAATTCCATCAGCGCAAACATTTGCTACGGCATCATGAGTGAATTGGTGGATGAGGTTGAAAACAGAGGCTACAGTTATTTTGACTGGAATGCGGACAGTCAGGATGCAAGCGGTCACAATATCGATCCAAGCTATATTTATGAATCCTCAACATCATGCACAGCAAAACGCATTATTCTGTTGATGCATGATACGGATGCAAAGGATACTACTGTCGATGCACTGCCTGATATTATTGAATACTATCAGAGTCAGGGCTATTTCTTCCTCTCGCTGAATGAAAATTCACCCACTGCACATCACGGTGTTGTAAACTGAATACACAAACTCAAAAGCGAGGTCAGATGACCTCGCTTTTTTCAGTCTGCTGCAACAGGATTCACAGTTACACCTGCAATAAACGGTGTATACGTTTCATTTCCGTTAAAACGGACATTTCCGTCATTGGTGAAAAGAAGTGTATTTGCCCCCTGTTTCAAATGCACATTGAATGTGACGGTTTTGAAGGTTTCCCATGAGTAGGTGTTTCGACAGAAAACATTCTGCGTTTGCTCCCCATTGACGGTAACCGTAACATACCGTTCAATCAGATCCACATTGTAATCATGCACACCGCCCTCGTCATTGTTTGAATACAGCAATGTGATGCGGTAATCACCTGCTTTTGCAGCATTGTAATCAAATGCTGCACTGCCATTTCCGCAAACAACGGAATCAATGTATTCCACACCGTTCACATCGGTTTTGATTCTTGTATTTTCCAAGACAGCATCGGTAAGTGACAGCATCTCCAAAACCGATTCTGCAGATTTTTTCACAACAAGCACAACCTCTTGCTGTGCCATAAAATCGATATAGTTCAGACCTCGTCTGAGATAAACAGTGCAATATCCTTTTTCATCGGTTATTGCCTTTGCTCCGTCCACTGAAAAATTTACTTCTGCAACATTGGAATATAATGTAAAATATCCGTCATACGGAGCAATCGCCAAAAACGATTTCACATTTTCATCATGTCGGTCTGCATCAGGCAGAACAGAAATCAGGCCGCTGTTATCAACAGGCGCAACAACAAGAGAATCAAGCACATATGTACCCTTTTTGTGAAAAATCTGCACTGTATGCTCCCCTGCTGTCAATTCTCTTGTGATCGAATAGCAGGAGGTATATTCACTTTTAATGGTGTTGGGTAGTTTTATTTCTTCTTCAACACCGTCTACAGACAGCATGGCAATTGTATGCACTCTCCCGTCGGGATCCTGCTTACCGTTTTCATCATATCCGCCGTCATTGGAATTACCGTAAACAAAATCAAGTGTATACACACCGTCTTTTTCAATATTGATATTCAGTTTTATACCGTCGCCTTCGTTTTCCATGCCGCCGACCATGCCCAGTTGTTCACCGCTGGTCGGGCAATAGCTGTCATACAGATATGCATTCCCGAGCAAGGTGCCGTGCTCAAACTCATAACGAACGGGACGAACATCTGTCTGCGGCTGAACAGCATCTGCAATTTCAACAGTCACATGGTATGCATTGGCTTCATCCATATCTTTCATCTTGATCACAAGACGGTCTGATTTTTGTTCAACCGTATACTGATGAATAATGACAGGCTTATTAACAATGCCGTAAAGTCCCTTATAGACCGTTTCCTCAACAGTAACCAGCAGTGTTTTGTCTTCAAATATGCTGTCCTTTAAACTATTGAAAACAATTTTTGCTTCACCGCTTCTGCCACCGCAGACAGCGGTGATTTTTGCATTATCTTCCTGTAAAGCCGCAATGCCCATAAAGCCCTGATGATCAAGGCTTTTTCTGTTACGAACGGAGCGTTCAAAATCGGATTTGAACAGATCATGGCTTGTGCTTGCAAGTGTTTCACCCTCCATATCCGCATACCAACGCATCAGCCACCAGTTAGCATTCGGGCTGTTATCATCGGCACAGACATCATTCAGGTTATTTGAAAGCCGCCAATAGGCATTGTTTGCATAGACCTTGGAATCTTCGATTTTTGTAATATACTGCACCATTTTACCGGGATAGCCGTTGTCCTGCATTCTGCCGTATTCTGTAACAATAATAGGAAGTTCTTCAATGCCGAGGCTTTCCTCAATCAGTCTGTAATCATCCACATGATCCTGCCAGTAATAAACCGAATCATCATGCAGCTCATGATAGATCATGATATCGGGTACACAGTTGTTTTCAACACAAAAGCGAAGAAAATATTCAATTTCATCATGATCATAATCACAAAAGCCCGGACCGCCGATCAGGCAATCGGGATCCGTTTCCCTTGCCGCTTCATAGGTCTGTTTCCATGCGCTGTTGAAGTTATCTCTGCCGACGGTATTGTATTCTGCCCATACACCGAATTGATTGTAGGGATCATCGGTTGTGTGTGTTTCACCGAACCATACACCGTTATCGCACTCGTTATACAGGCAATAAACAACCTTTTCGCCATACTCTTTTGCAGACAGCTTACTGACTGTTTCACGCACCTTTGGCAGAAAGCTTTCATCCAGCAGCTGCTGCCAATCGTATGTTCCGTCTGCTCTCATCTGCATGATTTCATCATGCAGATAATACCAGGTGTCATAGGCATCCTGCAAGTATACAACATTGTAATCCGTTGCAATCAGCATTTCTTCGACATGGTCAATATCCCCGATCGGATGCTGCAAGCCGTCAATGGCTTTCTGTGACACGGAAGAAATATCTACACTCTCACACATAGCGGCACTCGGCACTCCGTTTTCGGCAAGACCGTAAAGATACCCCGATGCACCGGAGGTGACCGCACCGGTTGTATTCTGCACATCAAAGGTCAATGTCGGTGTGTAGGTCAAAAAGAATATACCGGCTGTCAGAGTGCATATCACCACAACACTCAACAAAGAAATGATAATTCTTTTCAGCACTTTTTTCATATCATTTATCCTTTCCGCGAACTGAAAAAACGGAGAAGTAAAACACCTCTCCGTGGCAGTTTATCTGTTTTTTAAACGCTTGTCGAGCTTTGTGGCAAGACGAGTACCGATGCTCTGGAAAATCTGCACAAGAATAACAAGAAGCACTACCGCCAACAGCATGATAAGATACTTATAACGGTAATAACCGTAGTTAATAGCAATCTTACCGAGACCGCCGCCGCCGATGATACCACTCATTGCGGAATAACCGAGAACGGTTGTCAGCGCAATGGTAATATTGGAAATAAGCGACGGGATGCTTTCGGGAATCATCACCTTGGTAATGATCTGAAACGGGCTTGCACCCATGCTCTGCGCAGCTTCAATAATATTGGGATTGACCTCACGCAGACTGCTTTCGACAAGTCTTGCAACAAACGGAAATGCCGCAATCACAAGCGGAACAATGGATGCGACCGTACCGATGGTTGTGCCCACGATAAGCCGTGCCAAAGGAAACGCCATAATCATAAGAATCAGAAACGGGACGGAACGAAGAAGGTTGATGACGATATTCAGCGTACTGAGCACTGCTTTCGGCAAGGGCAGAACACCGCCTTTGTCGCCTGCAACGAGCAGGATTCCCAAAGGTAGACCAAGGACTACTGCAAAAAAGGTAGCAACAACCGTAACATAAAAGGTTTCCCACAAGCCGAATAAAAATTCAGATTGCACAACAGCCCATGCCTGTTCCCATGCTTCAGGGGTAAAAATCTTATCGTACATCAGTCTGCCACCTCCTCAACAACAACATCTTCCACTTCGGTCAGATAGGTAATTGCATCTTCAAGCGTTTTTCTGTCACCCGAAATACCGAGCAGCATATTGCCGTAAGCCATGCCGCCGATCGTTTTCGTGGATGCTGCCATAATGTTTGCACAAATATCCCTTTCAATCGCCATACGGGCAATCAGAGGTGTGCCGGCGGCATCGGCACCGTTGAATACAACTCGGATTCTGAATTCATCGTCAAATCGGTCCACAACAGGAGCATCAAAGCCTTCGGGGAACACAAGTCGCTTTGCGGCATCGGACTTGGGTGCAGAGAAGATTTCATTGACCGTACCTTCTTCCACCACAATACCGCCGTCGAGAATGGCAACACGGTTGCAGATTTCTTCCACGACACTCATCTGATGAGTAATGACAATCACTGTAATGCCGAGCTTGCGGTTGATATCTTTAATCAGTTCAAGAATGGAATGCGTTGTTTTCGGGTCAAGCGCACTCGTAGCTTCATCGCAAAGCAGCACCTTCGGATCGGTTGCCAACGCACGGGCAATAGCAATGCGCTGCTGCTGACCGCCTGAAAGCTGCGCAGGATAAGCATTTGCCTTATCGGGCAGACCGACAATTTCAAGAAGCTCCATGGCTCTCTTTTTGGCATCCGCCTTTTTCATGCCTGCCAATTCAAGCGGAAAGCAAATATTTTTCAGACAGGTTCTTTGCATGAGCAGATTAAAGCCCTGGAAAATCATGGTGATATTTCTGCGCATATCACGAAGCTGCTTCTGTGAAAGAGCCCCCATATCCGTACCGTCAATCAGTACTTGTCCCTCTGTCGGTCTTTCGAGCATATTGATGCATCTGACAAGTGTGCTTTTACCTGCACCCGACATACCGATGATTCCGTAAATATCACCGTCATTTACCGTCAGAGTAACATCCTTGAGTGCTTCAACAGCACCGTCCGTGGTCTGAAATGTCTTGGTCAGTTTTTTCAGTTCAATCATTGCTTTTCTCTCCTTCCGGACAGCAGATAAGATACTGCACTTATGAAATGCGGTATCTTATCTGTTATCTTAAAAAATCAGCCCGGCGCCGGAGCACCGGGCTGAAAAAAAATCAATTCTTATTCACCCTTGATAGCATCAAGAGAAGCCTGCTTACCGCCGTAAATACCCATGGGTTCAACATGGATTGCACCTGCGGAAACGATAGAAGTACCGTTTTCTGCATTGAAATCATCAAGATAAGGCAGATGCTGGAAGTAGTTGGCATCGATTTCGCCGTTGTCAACAACTGTATTGGGCTGTACATAATCGGTGAATTCACGGATATCAAGCGTAATATCCTTTTCAGCAAGGATGGTCTTTGCAATGGCAAGGATTTCGCTGTGAGGAGCAGGAGAAGCAGCTACGGTGATGGTCTGACCGGCAAGAGCTTCATAATCAACGGTTGCATCATAACCGTCACCTGCTTCTTCAATAACGCTGACAACAGATCCGCCGTAGGTTTCAACGATGTAATCGGCAACAGTCTGACTCTTGAGAGCAGCAACGAGAGCCTTGGTCTTGTCGCTTTCTTCATTGCCTGCCTTAACGGCAACAATGTTTGCATAAGCAGAAGCGGCACCTTCCTGTGCAAGGGACTGTGTTACGGGATCCATTTCTGCTGCGATGGCATAATTGGAGTTGATAACAGCATAGTCAACATCCTGCAGAATATTGGGAATCTGAGCAGCTTCAACTTCTTTGAATTCAATGTTGTAGGGATTGGATTCAATGTCAAGGATGGTAGCGGTGATGCCTGCGCCTTCCTTGAGCTCGATAAGGCCGAGAGTTTCAAGAAGCATCAGCGCGCGAGCTTCGTTGGTGGTATCGTTGGGAACAGCAATAACAAATTTGTCCTGCTTCACAACGTCACCGTTGGTGTTGGGATCGGTGGTATCATCCTTTGCGCAGGCTGCAAAGCAGCAAACCATCATGCAAAGTGCAAGAGCGAGTGCGAAAAACTTTTTCATGTCTTTGTTCTCCTTTTGATAATATTCTTCTGATTCTGATTGAATCAAAAAATATTATACATTATAAAAAGAAAGATTTCAATAGTTCAGGATTGCTTTTTTTTGATAAATATGATACGATTTAAAAAAATGAGTGAGGTGCATTATGTATTCTCTCGGAATTGATATAGGCGGCACAAAATGTGCGGCTGTGCTCGGCGGCGGTGAATTGCCGCAGACAACGGACGGTTTTATCATCGACAAGCTCACATTCCCCACCGATGTAAAAAGAGGTTGGAAAGCAGTGACGGATGAGCTGCTTTCGACAGCAGAAAAACTGCTTGCAAAAAATAATGTAAACACAAACGAGCTGATCGGAATCGGCATCAGCTGCGGCGGTCCGCTTGACAGCAAAAAAGGTCTTGTACAATGTCCTCCGAATCTTCCCGATTGGGACAATGTTCCCATTGTGAAGATGTTTGAAGAAAAATTCGGTGTAAAAGCATTTTTGCAAAACGATGCAAATGCCTGCGCAGTTGCGGAATGGAAATTCGGAGCTGCCAGAGGTTATGACAACGCTGTTTTTCTGACCTTCGGCACGGGCATGGGTGCCGGGCTGATTCTTGACGGCAAGCTGTACAGCGGCACAAATGACATGGCAGGTGAAGTCGGACACATCCGTCTTTCCGAGGACGGGCCTCTCGGTTACGGAAAACGCGGCTCATTTGAAGGTTTCTGCTCGGGCGGAGGTATTGCAAGACTCGGGCAGGAGATGGCAAAAACAACAACACTCTCTTCCCCGTTACTTGAAAATCCGGAAGAAATGACCGCCAAAACAATTGCTCTTGCTGCACAAAGCGGTGATTTATTCGCAAAAGAAGTATATCGTGTCTGCGCCGAAAAACTCGGATTGGGACTATCCATCCTGATCGATATACTCAATCCGCAGGCAATCGTTATCGGCAGTATTTATGAACGCTCACATGATCTTTTTGAACCGATCATTCACAGCGTTATTCAGCATGAAGCATTGGCTTTGTCGGCACAAAACTGCAAAATATTACCTGCACAATTAGGCGATTCCATCGGTGATTTTGCCGCATTGGGACTCGCATTTTCAAAGGAATGAGGAAAAGTAAAATGAATGTACAAGAAATTTTTGAAAAACTTTTTAAAGACTACCCTGTGCTTGATTGCGCAAGGAATGCTGTTTTGCAGGCATTTGAGCTGTTGCTGAATTGTTACAGAAACGGCGGAAAAACACTTTGCTGCGGAAACGGCGGCTCAGCAGCAGACAGCGAACACATTGTCGGCGAGCTGATGAAGGGCTTTAACCTGCGCAGACCGCTGACGGCAGAAGAAAAAAATGCCTTTGCAGGCATTGAGGATGGTGAAAACATTGCTGCAAAACTGCAAAGTCCGTTGCGCAGCATTGCACTGACAACCCACAGCGGTCTGATCTCCGCATTCGCAAACGATGTGGATGCTTCGCTTGTGTTTGCACAGCAGGTCTGGGGCTATGCCGATGCACCGCATGATGTTTTAATTGCATTGAGCACATCAGGCAACTCGAAGAATGTTGTTGAAGCCGCAAAAACAGCAAAAGCAAAAAGGATTCATGTGCTGTCAATCACAGGCGGAAAAGACAGCAAACTGACTTCCCTGTCTGATGTTTGCATTCAGCTTCCTGCTTACACTCCTTATGAGGTGCAGGAGCTGACCTTACCCGTTTATCATGCACTGTGTGCTGCGCTGGAAGCAGCATTCTTCAACGAATAAGACAAGAAAAAACCGGGATTCACTTCAACTGAAATGAATCCCGGTTTTTATATTTCACATATTGCTGATCATAAACCAGAAATATTCTATCAGTCTGCGGAACAATTGAGAATCCTGCAAGGAAACAACAGTACCGCATTGTGTGCAGACCGAGCCGATTGTTTGACTTGTATGCTCGTGCAGGGTCAATGCTTTCAGACAAACATTGTTAAGCCCTTCGACACTTGTGTCATACCATATTCCGTCGCGTTCAATCTGCACAAAGCTCTGTCCGGGCTCACTGTAGCTGACATAATCATCCGCATCCGCATTTTCTATTGCAGCATTGACAACGGGGCAGATTTCATTTGCCGTCAGTGTGACACACACAGAAAAAGTATCTCCTTTTTTTACAAAAACAGGGGCCTGCAAATCAATGACCTGATAGCCGTAATCTTCGGCTGTGCCGCTGATGCTTGCCGCCTTGCTCCCCTGTACGGGTGAAACAGAATCAGCATCAATATTCCGGTACACCTCAACGGTATAATCAGCACCGTTCTGCAAAAACCATGTACCGACAGCGGCAATTTCGCAATCTGCATCAGCCGTAAAGACATTGACAAAGCGGATATAATCATCCGTATGCACTCTGCCGTGAAAACCGAAGCCGTCATACTGATAATTATCGTCATAGGTATACTTTTCATCTGCTGTAAATGAAACGATCTGATTCAGTGACAATTCACTGTAAGAAATCCAGAAATAACCGTCATCGCCCCAATCTTCACCCCAGCTGTTTTTGCAAAGCCATGCGCCGTCAGCAGGCGGCTGACAATCGGCTTTGAAATTCTGTGCGGAAAAGGTATCATCCCAACCGATCACCACAACAGCATGATTGGTCTGTGTGCGGCTGTTCTGATAGTAAGCTGTTGCGTGCTCACCCATATTATAATTGCCGAAAGACGAATAAAAGGACAACTGCACACCGCCGTTATTTACAATCGCCTTCTTGATCGCATTCATCTGTGATAAAGAAATATCACTCGGTGCATTTATTTCTCTTGAATAATAGCAAAATGCACCCGTCAGCACCGCTTCGCGCTTTGTTCGATCCGATTGTGCATAATTCCCCATAACGGACAGATTTTGCCCGTTGAACGGAAATTCCGATTCCAAAGCAGGTCCATACCACGCAGAAAGTGCAGCAACAGCATCCACCCAGTTGCCGCCGTGCGTAAACGGATCAGTCAGCAATGTGCCGTCCCCTGCGATCCGGTCATTTGAATATACAAGACTGCGATGTGCAAACCATGTCAGATGTGCCGGTGAAAACGCAACAGACACTTCCGATTTTTGCTGCAAATTCAACGAGAGAAGATCAGTTGCGGTGACAGCCCAACAGACATTGGCGGCACCCTGATCTGTAACACCTGATTCAATTCCCGATTCTCTTGCATCATAACAAGAGGGTAAAATGTAATATTCAGGTCTTACAGCAAAGATCTGCGGTGTTTGTTCTGCACTTTGCGTGTCTTCTGCGCCTGCATTATCCCAATACGGATTGCCGAATGCATCTGTTTTGAGTGTATCAACCGACAATTGCGTTGCGAATGCCTGCACAGGAAACATTGCAAGTATTAAAATGAGTGAAATGATTGTAATAATAAACTTCATTCAAAAATACCTTTTGAAACAAAAAGCCGCCCGCAGGCGGCTTTCAATGTTTGATTTAAGCAAAAATAGCCTTGAACCATGCTATGATATTTGCAAAGAAAAGTTTGAGCCATTCATAAGGGCTGAGCTCTGTGTTTTCTTCCTTTTCAAATACATATTCACAGGAATCACAATTACCGTCTTCATCCATATCCGCATGTGCCGTCATGGAAACAGTTTTTGTTTCCACGCCGCCGCAAATACGACATTCTCTTTTTTCAAGTCCTGTCTGTGAACAGCTGGCTTCGGAAAGAACTTCCCATTCACCATAAATATGTCCGTTTGCAGGAACATTGATTTCTTCAATACGATCTCCGCACAAGCCGCAGATAAATTCCGTGTAACCGGGTGTGATACAGGTGGGCGAATGATAGGTAGCATCATATTCATGTGCACATTCCGCACCGGCTACAATACCCAATGATGCGAGCAGAAGGATGCTCAACAGGACGGATAAAAACTTTTTCATCAGAAATTCCTCCGGAAATCAAAATAATACACTTAAACTATATCAAAAAAGTGCAATTCTGTCAACTGTTTTATTTTGCGTTCACATGAGCAACAAAGCGCAGGAAAGCAGCCTTGCCTTCTTCATTGCGTGCATAAACACCTGCATGCTCAAGCACCTTTGCAAAAACAATACCGACTTCCTTTTTGAGAATTGCATCGGCGTTTTCGGCAGTAAGAGCAGGATAATTCTTTTTGATTTCTTCTGCCCATTCGGCATGCTTTGCGGTGCGCTCATCGGCAAGCAGGTCTTCCCCGTTCACCATCTTTTCAGCCAGAACGGCAAGCTCCTCCTTGAGTCTTGCAGGAAGCACGGCAAGACCCATGACTTCAATCAGACCGATGTTTTCTTTCTTGATATGATGCAGCTCTGCATGCGGATGATAAACACCCAACGGATGCTCCTCGGTTGTGATATTGTTACGAAGCACAAGATCGAGCTCAAATTTGCCGTCACGCATTCTCGCAATGGGCGTTACGGTGTTGTGGGGGGTACCGTCGGTTTCGGCAAAAATGAAAGCAGATTCATCTGTATAGGCGCGCCAATTGGTAAGAATCTTGTCTGCAAGGTCAACCAATGCATTCGTATCATCAGAAGAAAGGCGGATGACAGACATCGGCCAGCGGACAATACCGGCTTTTACATTGTCATAACCGTCAAAATGCAATTCGGTTTCAATTTCTGCTCTTGCCATGGCAAATTCGTAGTTACCGCCCTGAAAATGCTCATGAGCAAGAATAGAACCGCCGACGATAGGCAAGTCTGCATTGGAGCCGATGAAATAATGCGGGAACAAGGTAACAAAGTCGAGCAGCTTTCTGAACGCACTGCGGTCAATGACCATGGGAACATGCTTTGCATTCAGAGCGATGCAGTGTTCATTGTAGTAAACATAAGGTGAATACTGCATGAACCAGTCACCGCCACCGATATGCAGGGGCAGAATGCGGTGATTTTCTCTTGCAGGGAAATTGAGGTTTCCCGCAAAGCCCTCGCATTCACGGCAGAGCATGCACTTGGGATAACCGCTTTGCGGTTTGTTCTTTGCCGCGGCAATGGCTTTGGGATCTTTTTCGGGCTTGGAAAGATTGATGGTGATATCCATTTCACCGTATTCGCTTTCGGCTGTCCATTTGACATCCTTTGCAATACGGCTGCGGTTGATATAATTGGTGTCACCGCTGAAGGTGTAGTACCAGTCGGTTGCCTTTTTAGGGTCTTCTTCATACAAAGCATTGAACTTTGCGATAACCTCGGAGGGCTTGGGTGTGATCATCCCCATCAGCTTTGCAGTGAACAGGTCGTAAGCTGCAATGCCGTCATCTATAACACCGCGAGCGACTGCATCCTTGGTGAGTGCATCCAGAATGTCTTCAATTTTCTCGGACACTTCGCCGGTGACAGCATCGTCATAGCTTTCAAGATCGAGCACCCACAGCAGGGAGTTTACAGCCCATGCCTTATCGGCAACGGTGATGAAACCTTTTTCAATTGCATATTCAACAAGCTTTTTGATGTAAATATCCATAACAGCCTCCGCTTATTTCTGTGCCTCACGCACGCGCTTCATCATGCCGCTGAATACCATTTCCATCGTATCGGTTGTAAGATAACCGAGAGAATTGGTTTCATGGTAATGATGACGGTCAAAACGGTCACGGGTGGTGTTCAGATAAGCCTGGGTGGGATGCAGAACGAAGTCATTCTTAGGAACCATATAACCTGTCATATCGTTGGTTACACCGAAGATAACAAGGTTTTCATCCTCTGCAATTTCAGCAAGGGGCTTGCTGTTGATTTCGGCACCAAGGCCGGTAGAGGAATGCTCGGCATCGGCATATCCGCCGTAGATATTTTCGGGGAATGCCTCGCCGGGGATCATAAGGATCTGACGGGAACCGATTTTAAGATAGGTCATTTCCGTAATCAGAGCCATACCGAGCTTACCCTGTGAGCAGGCAGCCTTATCGGAGGTAACAGCACCGATGGTGGGCATGAGCGCCAACAGGCAGTTGTCAACGGGAGCATAATACTGCTGACGAAGCACGGTGATCTCGGACTTCATCTGTTCATCGTTTTCAATTTTCCATGCGGCATCACCGAGGATCTGACCGCCGCGCATGGTGCGTTCGGTGCGGTCTTCGGCTACAGACGGAGCAATATCAACAGCGGCAATTGCACCGACTGCAAACAAAACATTGACCTTTTTGGTTTCATTGATTCTGCGGCGCATGTAGCAGGGATAGTCTGCGCTGATGAGGGTATTGTCACCGCCCATGGTATTGGGATGTGCGCTGTAATTCATGAACCAGGTTTCGGCACTGCCGTCAGCAGGCACAAAACGGATTCTCGTGAGCTTATCATTGCAGAAAATAGGCTCTCTGTGGTCTTCGATAGCTTCGGGAACGCTGATATCACCGATATAGACCTTACCTGCGGTACGGTTCTGCCATGCTTCGATTGCAACCTTTTTCAGTGCGGCGAACAGCTGCTTCTGATAAGTCTTGTCCACACCGGATTTGGGCAACGCACCCCAATAACCGACCGTGTCAATGCTTGCGTGGGTATGAGAGCAGGAAATGCTGATGTTTTTACAGCCCTTTTCCGTACAGAAATCTGCAAGAGAAGCACGGATTTCATTGACATCATGCCCCGTCAGACCGACAACATCCGCACAAAGAAGCAGAATACCCTCGTCATCATTGCAGCCGAGCCACATGGCACTGACGGTTGTGGGGTCCTTGACACCGGTAACGGGATGATTGATTCTGTAGCCTGCGATATAATATTTTTTGGCATTCACATCAGCAGGCATCACTTCTGCGCTTGCAAAACCACAGATATATGTATCATCATTTTCGTTTTTCATAACGGTCGGTTCAACATCGGGCAATGCAGCAGGCAGTCCCTTTGCCTTCATGCGACCGGTGCTGATTTGAATAATTCCGCCGAGTGCTTTTGTTGCAAGATCAAGAATTTCCATAATATATTTCCTCCGTAATTAAATTTAATCTTTTGATATATTATTATAGCACTGTTTTTGCCGTTTGTCGAGTAGAAAAGAATTATTTTTTACTTAAAGAAATATTGACCTGTTACAAAATCGATGATACAATAGTAAAGATTGGAGGTTTGCAGAATGAAAAACACAAAAAAGAAAATTTACACGGTTGCAACCGCACATCTTGACACCTCATGGTTGTGGCATTTTGAAAAAACGATCTCCGAATTTCTGCCCCGTACTGTATATGACAATGTAAAATTGTTTGAAAAATATCCCGATTACAAGTTTAATTTTGAAGGCTCCTACAGATATGAGCTGCTGGAAGAATATTATCCCGAGCTGTTTGAGCAGGTCAAGCACTATGCAGCAATAGGACAGTGGAACCCTTGCGGCAGCTGTTATGAAAACGGTGATGTCAACACCCCGTCCCCCGAAGCATTATGGCGCAATATCCTGTACGGCAACACCTATTTTGAAGACACCTTCGGCAAGCCGACAACGGATATCTTTCTTCCTGACTGCTTCGGCTTCGGCAAGGCTTTGCCGTCCGTTGCCGCACACGCAGGTCTTAACGGCTTTTCAACATCAAAGCTGACATGGGGCTGCGGTGAGGATGTACCCTTTGACATAGGAAGATGGAGAGGCGCAGACGGCAATGAAATCTATGCCGCGCTGAAAACAGGTGCATACACAAACGGTTATCCAACGGTTCGCAATCACTCAAAATTGCAGAAAAAGCTCAAGGATAACAAAATCAATTATAATCTTGATTGCACCTTTGTTTATCACGGTACGGGTGACAGAGGCGGTGCACCGTCCGAGCAATCCGTACGCACGGTGGTCAAAGAAGCCAAAAAGAATGACAAAAGCGATATTGCAGTTCTTTCCGCTTCCGCACAGGAATTCTTTGAAGATCTTGCCGCATTGCCGCAGGAGCAAAAGGACATGCTCCCCGTTTTTGACGGTGAGCTGCTGCTGACCGAGCACGGTGTCGGCAGTTATACCTCACGCGCCGTTTCCAAGCGTTGGAACAGACGAAGCGAGCTGTTGGCAGATGCCGTAGAACGAAATGCAAGTGCCGCTTTTGCATTGGGCTACAGTGATTATCCGCAGGATATGCTCGATGCGGCATGGAAGCGTGTCATCGCACACCAGTTCCACGACGACATTACAGGTACATCTTTCCAGACCTGCTACAAGCGCAACTGGAATGACTATGTGCAGAGCATGAATGTATTCTCCAACGCATACACCGCTGCCGTACAGGCGCTTGCCGAAAAACTTGATACCTCTTTTGTAAAAGGAACAGCCGTTGTGGTTTCCAACCCCGTACAGGGCGTTGCGGAAAGAAAACAGACGGTCTGTGTCACCCTGCACAACAAAAATGCCGATTTTGCACGTGTGTTTGACAGCGACGGCAATGAGGTCTATGCACAGACAACAGATCGCGACAACGGCAAAATGACCGTTCTGTTCACAGCAACCGTTCCGTCCTGCGGTTTAAAAGTATATGATGTACGGCTTTCCGATTCCGGATGCAGAATAGAAAGCAATCCGATCAAAATAACAACCCACACGCTTGAAAATGAAAGATATTTTGTAAAAATAAACACCGACGGTGACATTGAGAGCATTGTTGACAAGCAGCTCAAAAAAGAGCTTCTTCATGCGCCCATACGCATTGCAATACAGGATAATATCCATTCCAAAATGTGGCCCGCATGGGAAATCAAATGGGAGGATGTCAATACGCCTGCCTGCGAATACGCAAGCAAGCCCGTCATTCGCATAACCGGCTTCGGGCCTGCAAGAGGTTCACTTGAAATCACACGCACCCTCGGCAATTCCACATTCAGACAAACCTTGTCACTGGATGCAAACGGCGGATTTTTGCAGGTTGAAAATGAAACCGACTGGCAGCATGAAGCCTCCCTTTGCAAGATTGAATTTCCGCTTGCAAACAAAAATGCTTTTGCGGAATACGACATCGGTATCGGCACCGCAAAAAGAGCAACCAACACACAGCGTCTGTTTGAAGTACCTGCACAGCGTTGGGCCGGCATCCGTGAAACGGACAGCGATTTCTGCATTGCTGTTTTGTCTGATTCACGCAGCGGTTGGGATAAACCCGATGCCGATACACTGCGCCTGACCTGCATGCACACACCGCTTTCCGCTTACCGTTGGGAATGCTCACAGCATCTTATGGAATTCGGACTGAACCGCTATTCCTTTGCTCTGTATGCCGCTTTCGGCAATGTGCAACAAGCGGCAGATGAATTCTGTCAGCCGATGCACACTTTTATAACCAATGCACATGAGGGTACAGCCGGCACCTGTTTCTCGTTTGCAAATGTAAGCAATGACAATGTGCGAATCAGTTGCATCAAAAAGGCGCACAAGGGTGACGATATTATTATCCGTCTTGCAGAAACACAGGGAATTGCAGCAGAAAATGTCTGCTTGTCCTTCTGTACACCCATTCAGACCGCCCGGGAGGTCAACGGCTGTGAAAAATACATTGCAGATACCGAAATCACAGACGGAAAACTTGTATTCTCCATGCGTGCAAATGAAATCAGAACATTTTCCGTCAGTCTGCAAAAAGAAAATACCGCAGCAAAGATGCAAACTGAAATACTGCAATTGCCTTACAATGCGGTGGCTGTAACGGATAACACAAACCGTGATAAAAGCACATTACCCGAGGGCGTTTCCATTCCGAAGGAAATTCTGCCGGATACACTTCTTTGCGCAAATAAAGAATTCCGTTTTCAGAAAGAGGGGCTTTCGGCGGTACAATGCAGAGGACAGACCATTGAACTGCCGGACCGTAATGAAAATGTATCTTTCCTGCTGACTTCGCTTGCCGGTGACACAACGTTTATCTTCAAGGTTGATGAAACGGAAATTCCCGTCAGCATCTGCGATTGCTTTGAAGCAATCGGTGCATGGGATCTGATCGCACTGGGCGAAACGGGCTATATCAAGCAAATGCCGCTTGCATTCACAGCCACACACACCCACAACGCTGACGGTGATATGATCGCCAGACAGTTTTATATCTTCTCCGCCTGCATACCAACCTGCAATGCCAAAACAATAACATTGCCCGACGACGAAGGCATTCTGATTTTTGCAGGCACTGCCGACAATATACAAAACCGTTTGTTTGCTGCGGATGCACATTTTGACAGACTTACAAAAAGACCATACAAATATCTGTTAAGCGAACGCGCAATCAAGAAAACCGCACCGAACAAGCTGGAAAGCACGGTTATGCGTATGTATGACCGCGAAAAAGTATTTTACAGTGATTTCGGCATCGGTGCAACTGCCATACAGAGAGCACAGATGTACTATTCTGTCAAATCCGTGCTCAACCCCGAGAAGAAGCAAAAAACAAAAGAATGATTACAAAAACAGCCGCAGGAGAGCAAAAACTCTTCTGCGGCTGTTTTTATTCTTTTTCACCGAACAGCACGCGCACCTCAAACAGCTTACCGCATGCCGGACAACGGGTTTTGTGTTTTCCCTTCTTCTTCGCAAGTCTTAACACCGCTTTGCAATCGGGGCATTTTTTATAGATGTGTTCCCGATCCTGCATTTTCCGTGCAAACATACGAACCTTCGGTTCTGCTTTCTGTGCCTGCTTACGGAAGTACGGCTGCCAATTTCCGAACCAGCGCATAAAAGCTTCGTTTTCTCTTGCACGACGGGAAATATTCTTTGAAAGCGAACGGAAGATCGTTACAGCAAAGATTGCAAGAGAAATAATATAAAGCGCATATCTGATTTTATAAAGCACAAGCGATTGGGTCACAAAAACAAGGATTCTGAAAACAAATCCGAGCACAACAAGAAGCAGATAAACAAAGGACAAAAAGTGATTGAGGGTATCATTGCCGTATCTGCCGTACATAAAACGGTTATACGACTCCTGCAAACGATAGATAAAATTCATTCCGTAAACCTCCGAAAAAATCAACAGCAAAAGAACGGGAAGCACGAACCGCCGTAATAACCGCCGTCACTGCAAAAGCAATTCATCAGATTGCAAAGCAAATTGGTCAGAAACAGACCCAGACAAAACTTATTCACCCGAAGTCGAGGCATACCGTAACGAGCCTGCCCCGTTGTGCGATAGCGGAAGCCTGCATTTTCCATTCGGTCAACAAGATCTGCATAACGCGGATTGTCGGGCTCCATTTCAGCAGCTCTCTTTGCATAATCCATACCAAGAATAATATTTCCTGCACCGTAGTTCGCAATGGCAGCAAGATAATACCACTCGGCAGTTCTGTCCTGCATGGCATTAAGAAGCTGCAATGCCTCGGCATAACGACGGGCATTGATGAGAATGCGTGCCTTGCCCAAGGTATCGGTTGCCTGATCCGAATATGTGCTGTATGAACCGCTGAAGGGATTGAATCCGCCGAACGGATCATAAGAAGTACGCCTGCCGTAAGCCGAGCCGTAGCTTCTTCTTGCGCCGTCGGGTCTGTTCCCTGCACCGTTGGGATTTTTGATGCGATCATAAGCGGCATTGATCTCACTCATTTTTTTTGCAGCCGTTTCATCCCCGGGATTCAGATCGGGATGATATTTTTTTGCAAGCTTGCGGTAGGCTTTTGTTACTTCTTCTTCGCTTGCCCCCGGTGACACACCGAGAATTTTATAAGGATCATCCATGCCGTTTTTTCGCCTCCTGTTCCTTCATGATTTCTGTCTTTGTCCACACACCCGAATAGAGAATATTTTCACAAAGCTCTTTATCTTTATTGACAGGCAATTCGCTGAACAGTTCCGTACACTGCGCCATCTGCAAGTGCAGCATAGGAAGAATCTGTTCTCTGCTGTAACGGACAAGCGGATTGTATTTTTGATGCTTTATATCTTTTTTCAAATCGGCATACGCATCCATCAGATATATAAATCTGCCCAACGCACAGCCGAAGTCATATAATTTTTCACCAAGCTCAGTTTCTTCAAAGCGGAACAATTCCCCTAATAAGGCTCCGAAAATATTGGCAGGAATATCCGGATCTGCTTCATCTCTTTTTTCCGCTTCGTGCAGATCGCGCAAGCATTGTTCAATGGCAGAGATTTGACGGGGATACAATTCTTTGCTCAACTGCAATCCCTTACCGAGCAGCTGTGCCTGCATACGGGATTTTACGCTTTTTTCATCCTGCCAATCATCCAGAAAATTATAGTATGCCAGCGCAATATTCATATCTGCCGCATAATCGGTAAATGTATCGGTTATAAATTCTCTCTTTTTGACGGGATGAGCAACACAGGATTCTGTTTTATGCTTCAAAGCTTCTCCGTCATACACAGCAGACAGCACAATAATGAGAAAAACAAGATCATAAGTCAAAGCGATTCTTGCAGCATTGCCGTGGCGCTCTCCGATTTTTCGGCACAAGCCGCAATAAAGCGCACGGTAACGCGAAAGCTGCTCGGCAGACAGCTTTTCATTGTTGGCAACAACATATCCGAACACAAAAAATCACTCCTTTACAACTCCGTTCATTCTATTAAAAATTATTATACCTTATTTTTCCTTAAAAATCAATTGCATTCCGTCTGTATTCTTGTTATACTGAAAATAATTAAACTCTTTTTTAACGGGAGGCTACAAAAAATGAATCAGACAATTCAGGACCTGAAGCAACGCCGCAGTGTTCGTCAGTTCAAGGAAGAACAGATCTCTGACGAATTGCTCGACATTGTGCTGGAAGCCGGCACATTTGCACCAACAGGCATGAACAGACAATCCCCTTTGATGGTTGCCGTGCAGAACAAAGAAACCATTGAGGTTTTAAGAAAAATGAATGCCGGCATCATGGGCAATCCCGACACGGATCCGTTTTACGGCGCACCGACTGTTATTGTTGTGTTTGCAGACAAAAATGTACGCACATACCGTGAGGACGGCTCACTTGTGATCGGCAATCTCTGTAATGCGGCACATGCCGTTGGCTTGGGGGCATGCTGGATTCACCGTGCGAAAGAAGAATTTGAAACCGAAGAAGGCAAGGCGATCATGAAAGAATGGGGTGTTGCCGATAACTATGAAGGAATCGGACACTGCATTCTCGGCATTCCCGCCGTGATTCCCGAAACAAAACCGCGAAAAGAAAATTACATTATAAAAATTAAGTGAGAGGTGCACTATGGCTATTCTTTTTGACAGCGAAAACAGAATTTTTAAACTTGACACGGCAACATCCAGTTATCTCATTGAAATTTTTGAAGAAAACTATCTTCTGCACTTGTATTATGGTGCAAAAATCCCGGACACAAACTTAAATGCGTTGCGTTCGCGTTCCACCTACGCTTCGTTCAGCGCAGGCAATGAGAATATTCCGTTCTGTGATTTTTCGGCCGACACATGGCCGATGGAATACGGCTGCAACGGCTGCGGTGATTTCCGTATTTCCGCCTTGCAGATCAAGGACAAAACAGGATGCAATTCCACCGACATCCGCTATGTTTCGCATGAAATCATCAACGGAAAACCGGCACTTCCCGGCCTTCCCTGCCTGTACACAAACTGCGACTGCGAAGCACAGACCCTTGCCATCAAGACCCTTGACAAAGTCAGCGGCGCAGAAGTGACCCTTTACTATACTGTTTTTGAAAATCTTGGTGCCATGACCCGTTGGGCGGTTATCAAGAATACATCCGACACAGCCATGGACATTGAACGCAGCATGAGCCTTTGCCTTGACCTGCCTGAAATGAACTATGACCTGATTTCCCTTTACGGCAGACACAACAAGGAACGCACCGTCGAGCGCAGAGCCCTTGCACACGGCATTCAGGGTATTGCAAGCAAGAGAGGTTCTTCGAGTCATCAGCAGAATCCCTTTATTGCCCTTTGCGACAACACCGCAACAGAGGACAGCGGCAACGCCTACGGCTTCAATCTCGTTTATTCCTGCAACTTCCTTGCAGAAGCAGAAGTGGACTCCAACTGCGGCACACGTGTTATCATGGGTATCAATCCGTCCTCGTTCGGCTGGCATCTTGAAGCAGGTGAAGAATTCTGCACCCCCGAAGCGGTCATGGTCTTTTCAGAAGATGGTCTTGGCGGCATGAGCCGCATTTTCCACAAGCTCTACAACAAGCACCTTGTTCGCGGCGAATGGAAGGAAAAGAAGCGTCCGCTGCTCATCAACAGCTGGGAAGCAGCTTATTTCAGCTTTGACGATGACAAGCTCGTAGCTTTTGCCGAAAAAGCAAAAGAACTCGGTATTGAAATGCTTGTTATGGATGACGGTTGGTTCGGCAAGAGAAATGACGACCATTCATCTTTGGGTGATTGGTATGTCAACACAGATAAACTCAAAGGTGGTCTTGACAGTCTTGTTAAGCGTGTCAATGCACTCGGTCTTAAATTCGGTATCTGGTATGAACCCGAGATGATCTCCCCCGACTCTGACCTTTACAGAGCACATCCCGACTGGTGCATTCATGTGGCAGGCAGAGAACGCTCGATCGGCAGACAGCAGTATGTCATTGACTTCTCAAGAAAAGATGTCCGCGAAGCCATTTACAAGCAGATGTATGATGTTTTGTCTTCCACAAAAATCGACTATCTGAAGTGGGACTTCAACCGCAATATTACAGAAGCCGGCAGTGCCTTGCTCCCTGCTGAAAGACAAAAGGAATTTTTCCATCGTTTTGTGATGGGTACCTATGAAATCATGGACAGACTGACCAAAGATTTCCCCGGAATGCTGCTTGAAAACTGCTCGGGCGGCGGCGGTCGTTTTGATCCCGGTATGCTGTACTACTCCCCGCAGATCTGGACCAGCGACAACACAGACCCCATCGAAAGACTTTCCATTCAGTTCGGCACTTCGCTGTGCTATCCCGCTTCCACCATGGGGGCCCATGTTTCTGCCTGCCGCAGAACAGGCTATGACACAAAAGGTGCGGTTGCACTGTGGGGCACATTCGGTTATGAACTTGACCCGACCAAGCTGAGTGCGGAAGATGCTTTCCGTGTAAAAAGACAGATTGCCGAATATCACGAATATTATGATCTTATCCGTTGGGGTGATCTGTATCGCATTAAAACACCCGAAGAAGACGGCTTTGACTGTGCATGGGAATTTGTTTCCGAAGACAAGTCCGAAGCTCTGCTGACAGTCATTGTCATGCGCAGAGATGCCATGAAGAACCACATCGTCCGTTTCAAGGGTCTTGATCCCGAAAAGATATACGAATGTGATGCAGACGGCGAAGAATACCACGGTCAGACCCTTATGAAGGCAGGCATCAACTTCTCACAGCAGCATTGGAATGACCATGAAGTGATCCGCATTCATGTAAAGGAAGTGAAATAAGTTGCGCTTATATACATTAAAAACGGAAGACGGCATTTTTCCTGCTGTTGAAGGTTTGCAGAAAACCGCCCACCGCCTTCCCTTTGCAGACATGAATGCCCTGATTGAAAGCGGCGCTTGCTTTGCATACAATCACCTTTGCGAAGAAGACGGAGAATTCAATCTTGCCGATGTTGAAATTCTTTCACCGATTCCGCAGCCGAAGCAGGATATTCTGTGTCTCGGTATCAACTATGCCGCACACGCAGAGGAATCCGCACGGTTCAAAAAGGAAGTATTTGAAAAAGACAGACAGTATTCGGTCTATTTCTCAAAACGTGTCAACGAAGCCGTGCCTGACGGCGGCACAATTGAATATCCCACCGTTGACACACAGATCGACTACGAAGCCGAACTCGCATTCATTGTCGGCAAAGATGCAAAGAATGTCAAAAAAGAGAATGCTAAAGAATATGTGTTCGGTTACACAATCATCAACGATGTCAGTGCCCGCAGTCTGCAGCAAAGACATAAACAGTTTTATTATGCAAAAAGTCTGGACGGATTCACCCCGATGGGGCCGTGCATTGTGACAGCAGATGAATTTGATTTTGAACCGCAGTTGCAAATCAGAAGTTTTGTCAACGGCGAATTAAGACAAAACAGCAACACTTCCCTGCTTCTCGCAGGCATCGGTCAGATTCTCGAGGACCTGACCGAGGGCATGACATTAAAAACCTGCTCGATTATTTCCACAGGCACACCGTCGGGTGTCGGTATGGGCTTTGTTCCGCCGAAATTCCTGGTACCCGGTGATGAAGTACGTTGCGAAATTGACGGCATCGGCAGTCTTACAAACAAATTCGCATAAAAAACACTTGCACATTGTAAAAAAATGTAATATAATTTATGTTTGGAAAATAAAAATCGGAGGTAATTTAAAATGCTTGTTTCCGCAAAAGAAATGCTCACAAAGGCAAAAGAAGGCAAATATGCCGTAGCACAGATCAACATCAACAACCTTGAATGGACCAAGACCGTTCTGCAGACCGCACAGGAGCTCAACTCTCCTGTTATCCTCGGTGTTTCCGAAGGCGCAGCAAAATATATGTGCGGCTTCAACACCGTTGTTGCCATGGTAAACGCTATGCTTGATACGCTCAAGATCACCGTTCCCGTAGCACTTCACCTTGACCACGGCTCCTACGAAGGTGCTTATGCTGCTCTTGAAGCAGGATTCTCTTCCATCATGTTCGACGGCTCTCACTATCCGATCGATGAAAACATTGCTAAGACCAAACAGCTCATCGCTGATGCAGGCGCAAAGGGCGTTTCCATCGAAGCTGAAGTCGGCGCTATCGGCGGCGAAGAAGACGGCGTTGTAGGCAGCGGCGAAGTTGCAGATCCCGACGAATGCAAGATGATCGGTGACCTCGGTGTTACCATGCTTGCAGCAGGCATCGGCAACATCCACGGTAAATATCCCGAAAACTGGACAGGCCTGAACTTTGATGTTCTTGCCAAGATCCAGGAAAAGACCGGCACCATGCCCCTTGTTCTGCACGGCGGCACAGGCATCCCTGCTGACATGATCCAGAAAGCCATCTCCCTCGGCGTTTCCAAGATCAATGTCAACACCGAGCTGCAGCTCAGCTTTGCAGCAGCAACCCGTAAGTACATCGAAGAAGGCAAGGACCTTGCAGGCAAGGGCTTCGACCCCAGAAAGCTGCTTGCTCCCGGCTGCGCAGCCATGCGTGAAACCGTCATCGAAAAGATGACCCTGTTCGGCTCCGTCGGCAAGGCATAATGACCAAACACGAAGAAAAAGCGGTAGCCCTCTTTAAAGAGGGCTACAACTGTGCACAGGCTGTTTTTGCGGCATTTTCGGATATAACGGGGATTGATGAGCAGACAAGTGTTCGGCTTGCATCATCGTTCGGCGGCGGCTTCGGCAGACAAAGAGAGGTCTGCGGTGCGGTCAGCGGTATGGTGATGGCACTCGGCGCAATCTGCGGATATGACAGCCCGACAGACAATGTTGCGAAAAAGGAGCAATATTCTGCTGTGCAGTGTCTTATGAAACAATTTGCTGATATCAACGGCTCCTATATCTGTAAGCAATTGCTGGGCTTGACTGACAAAGAAAATACAGACCCGACCCCGACTCCGCGCACGCAGGGATTTTATCAGAAAAGACCTTGCTCGGAACTGGTTGGCGAAGCGGCAAAGCTGCTTGACGAATATCTCGCAGGAAAAACTGAATAAGCTAAAAAAACTGACTTCTCATCAGCGAAAAGTCAGTTTTCTTTTTTATCCGATGTCTGTTTTTATCCGATGCCTGTGCGTTTGGGATCCTTGAATTCCGCCAGGCGGATTTCGTAGGCCTTCAGTGCAACATCCTCATAGGGAATCTGCACATTTGCACCGGCACTTTCAAGGAAGAATCTTGTGAATTTCGGATTCATAACAAGAAGCGGACCGATGATATAGGTAGCATACAGATTATTCTTGCGAATGCCTTCGAGCTTTGCACCGGGACAGATCCCCGTTCCACGCTCAACAGTGATAAAACCGTATTCCTCGGGCAGGTCATAGGTGTGACCGAACTGCGTTTTGAAGCCGATGATGTCACTGCCGCAGCCGTTGCCGAGAATACTGCAGAAGAAACGCTTGTTCATGACAAGATCAACATGACACGGGAAAAGCCCGAGTGCCTTGTATGTATTTTCGGTTTTGTTGTCAACCTCAAGAACATGGATATACTCGCCGAGAATATCCACACTGTTGCCCGTAAACAGAATATGCACACCGTCTTCAATCAGCTGCGCAAGGCGATCCTTATAAGGCATCAATGCATCAATAATGCGAAGCTGATTGCGTTCGGTTGTTGCACCCATATAAATGATATCGGGGGTATTGTCTGCAAAATAGGGCTTGTCCTGCAGGTCGGTACAGATAAATTCGGCATCGGGCAGACAACGGCGCAGATATTCGGCATTGAACTCGTCACCGTAAAGATATGCCTTTTCATAAAGGATTTCTACCGTCATTTGCAATCCCTCCCGAATTCTTCAATTTTTTCTTCGAGCTGCTTGCGAAGCTTCATCTGTTCATCATACAGATACAATTCAAACAGCATAATAAATGTGGGAGCCTTGCTGAAATCAGCAATATTCACAATGTCAAACGGCTCATGGAAGGTGGTCATGCGGTCTTCGGGAACACCTGCCAGCAAAAGACGGTATTTCATATCCTCAGCACGGAAACCGGAAATATAAATATGCTTGACCGAATCATCTGCAAGGCGTTCAAGGTCTGCTTCATAATACCATGTCAGATTTTCACAGCCGACCTTGATTTCCACATTATCATCCAGGAACATAAAGACGGATTTATCGCCTTCGATTTGCTTGACATAATTGCTGACAACGGAAAATGCAACGGGATTGAGCCCCTTGACAACATGGCTGATGAATTTGACATCACCGATCTGCTTTTCATAGTAACGGGAATCCGTGACTTTGATGTTTTTGAGAGATTTTGCAATCTGTTCGGGAGTAAGACCGAGCTCAAGCAGCAGCGAAATCGCGGCAATTTCATTATAAACATTGAATGTGCTTGCCTGAATCAGCGGATAAGTAAAGGCCTTGCCATGGTGCTCGGCATACAGCTCGTTTTTCTGCGCATCAATGCCCGTTACAACATGATCGGATTTCGGATTCTGCAGACCGCAGGACGGACAACGGAAGTGACCGATATGGTGATAACGGCGGAACGCAAATTCGGGCACACCGCCGCAAACGGGACAATATCCTGCATCGTTGATGATATTGGGCTCGCCTGCCGACTCACCTTCCAGCGGAAGAACATTGAAATGAATACGACGGTTGTTGCCGTCAATACGGACACGGGAGCCGATGACATCGTCGGCATTGAGAATCAGTACCGTATCATCAGGTACGGCGTTGGTAATGATATCCGAAATAAAATCGGGGTGCGCATTGCGCTTACAGGAATCACGGAACAAGTCAACCACGATCAGGTAATCGGGATGAATGTTCCTGAAAATTCGGGTAGAGCTGCGTTCGTCAACCTCAAGCACACAGTCATCATACTTACAGCGGTTGAAAATGGTGACACCGCGGGTCATGGTAACAGCTATACCGTTTTCGGTATTGGAGCCGAATTTATTGTCAAGCACGGTATAACCGTTGGTGCGCAGTGCATCCTCAAGCAGATTACAGACGGTGGATTTTCCGTTTGTACCCGTTACACAGAGAATATGCTTGGGCTTCTTGAGATAATGAATATAATCGGGACAGATATGCAGTGCTATTCTGCCCGGGGTATGCGAAGCGCGTCTGCCGAGCAGGCGCAAGCCCGTATAGGTTGCCTTGCATACGATAAACGCAATGATAAATCTTAACATGTTTGTTCTCCTGATATGTAAATCAATTTCAAAATTCAGCGGCTTGTTTTGCTGCCAGCAAAACCTCAGCAGCAGGCGGCTGCTTGTCCGTTTCAGATGCAAATACGGTTTTTTGCAAAACAAAACCGATATAGCGGCAGGCGGTCTGTATCTGCTTCTGAACAATATCAACACAGTGCAGTCCCGTGCGGCCTGCGCTCAGCAACAAGATACACGGACGGTCTGTTTTTTCAAAAAGGCTTTCCCCTCGCACTGCAAGCGCCTCATAATAACGCTGAAAACGATCCAGCACAGACTTTGCAGGCGCCGGAACGGAATAGTTATATACAGGCACAGCCCAGACAAGTGCATCCGCAGTGCGAAGCAAGGAATCCAACTCGTCAAGATCATGAAAACGACAGACATCCGCAGTCTGACAGCAATTACAAGCCATACACGGCAAAGGCAGAATATCATACAAATTCAACTGCACAACAGAATTTTCCGCAGGCAATCCGCTTATAAATGCATCAATCAGCATCGCCGTGTTTCCGTTGGCACGCGGCGATGCATTGAGAATCAATACCTTCATTACCAACCGAGCTTTTTCAGGAATGCGCGGCTGATTTCGGCACATTGCAGCTCTTCGTGGCCCTTGTCGGGCTGATCCTGCTCAACAACGACCCACTGTGCACCTGCTTTTTCGGCGGCTGCAAGAATGGCAGGCATGTCCTGCACGCCACTGCCGACGGGCTTGAAGCTGAATGCTTCTTCTGCTGCCTGCTCTTCGTCATCATCAATACCGATGAGGGCATACAGCTTCTGCGGTTTTTCCTTGCCCTGCATCACAAAGTCCTTGAGATGCACAACAGGTGCTCTGCCGGTGTACTTCAATACATATTCGGCAGGATTTTCGCCGCCGACATTGACCCAGCAGGTATCAAGCTCGGTAGCAAGCAGGTCGGCACTGACGGTATCATACATCACATCAAGACCGTATTTGTCACCGAGTTTTACAAACTCAAAATCATGGTTGTGATACAGAAGCTGCAAGCCCTGCTTTTTGCATTCCTCACCGATCACAGCCATTTCTGCAAGGGTCTTTTCAAAATCCGCAAAGCCGGGTCTGCGTTCTTCGGGCAGATAAGGAACAACAATATATTCACAACCGATTTCTTTATACTTTGCAACCGTGCCTGCAGTATCGGCAAGCAGCTCGTCCAGCGGCACATGCGCAGAAACAGCCTGCACACCTGCATCGGCGCAGATTTCCTTAACCTGCTGTGCAGTGTGGTCAAACAGACCTGCAAATTCAACGCCCTGATAGCCGAGCGCAGCCACCTTGCGGATGGTTCCTTCAAAATCCTTTTCCATTTCATTGCGTACGGAATACAATTGTAAAGCGACAGGTAATGCCATAATAAAAATACCTCCGTATAGTTTTTTATATACTATAGCATACCTGTCGCCGTTTTGCAAGATTCACTTGTGATTTTCAATGACTTCTGCGAGTGCCTTTGCGCAAAGATGCGCCGCATACAGTGCCTCATCGAGTGTATTGGCATCGGTTCCGATCTCCAGAAGCAATGCATTTTTGCAAATATCCATATTATATTTTCGTTGGCAGAAATACAAAGGCCGCATCAAGCCCTCATATAGTCCGCTTGCAGTGTCCTGTAATTCCAATGCAAAACGCAAGTTATATTCCCAATCGGGGAAATCCGTGATCTGTCCCTCTTCTGCTCCCGAAATAATCATAACCTGTGCGGCTTTCCGACCGTCGATTTCAACAACGGGCTTTCCGCGGCTTGTGTCGGAATAATAGAACGCATCACGATGCACATCCAGCACAATCTGTATGGACGGATTCTCTTCAAGGATTTTTTCAATTCCCTCTCTTGAGCGAGCATAGGCTCCGTTGTATTGCGTATCATAGACGGTTGTATCATGGATCACACCGATGCCTGCCGCTTCCAGCACAGCTTTCATTTCCGCACCGACACGGATCATATTGCGGTCAGCTTCACTGCTTTTCGTTTCAAAGGAGCTCCAGAAACCGCCGTTATCGGACAGCAGATAGCTTTCGCTTGTATGCGTGTGGTAAATCAAGACCAAAGGAGCATTTGTATTTTCGACCGACAAATCAGCGCCAAGCGATAACATATTTTCATAATCGGGCTGCTGAAAAGCCGTGGCATTGCGGATAACGGCATTTCGGACATAATCGGTTGCACCTGCTGTGCTGAAATCATCCGACAATACATCACCGTCGGCATTTTGTTGTGCAAAGACAGCAAGATACTCCGCTTCCATCTGCGCAAGATCTGACGGTGTTTCATAAACGGAAGATGCTGTTTGCATCGGTGTATCATCTTTTATCGTGGGCTCTGTTTCAGCATCCGCATCTGCAGGCACGGAAACCGAAAAAACAGACTGCAGAAAGCGAACCGGGACATCCGAACACAACAGCCTCGCAGTGTCAAGCAACAATAAAATTCCAAAGCAAAAATAACAAATTCCGAAAATGCGCCGTGTAAATCTCTCTTCCCTGCCGTACATAATCGTGCTCCCCCCTTGTTATTTAATACATATTCATTGTTTTACAGGATATGCAGTCAGACGAGTGTCAATATTTCCTCAGCCGTCAGATTTTTCTGCAAGGCACAGTTTATGGCAAGGGAGATCAGCTTTGCTGCCGAATCGGTCACGGTGTCAATTTCACGGGGCGACACCATCATATTTTCATATTCGGATTTCTCACACGGGTTTTGCAATCCTGTAACATCATACGCAAGACTGCAAGCATCCACAACGGTCGGCACACCGACCGCAATCACAGGCACACCAATGGTTCTGTAACTGATCTCCTTGCGGTGATTGCCGACACCGGAGCCGGGTGAAATACCGGAATCACAGATCTGTACCGTTCGCGCAAGCCGTTTTGCACTTTTTGCCGCCAACGCATCCACGGAAATCACGGCAGCAGGCTTGATTTTATGCACAACAGCAGTTATAATCTCTGCGGCTTCAATGCCTGTGCATCCCAGGACACCCGGACTTAAAACAGCCACAGGGCGTAATTTTCCAAGACCGACCTGCCGTTGCAGACCTTCTTCTATATGCCGCGTGGCAAAAATGAGCTGCGCACATTTAGGACCCAACGCATCGGGGGTAATTGCGGTGTTTCCCAACCCGACAACCAGAATCAGACCGTTCAACGGAAGCAGTGAACGCAGGATCTGCACCATAGCGTCCAGCCTGCCGTCGGTCAATTCGCGGCTTATGGTAAACGGCGGCACTTCGACCGTTATATATGTGCCGACAGGTTTACCGATTGTTTTTTCACCCACTGCATTGATTACTTTAATCTCGGAAACAGCGGTTGAGCATATATCATAAGTGTTGTGAATCACACCTGCCATCTCATCAGTTCCGAGAATCTGCGCACGCTCCAGTGCAAGATCCGTTCTGAACAGCAAACAAATCTCCCCTTTCTGCATAATTTTTGGTCATTTGCACAATTTGTATACAAAAAATTTATAAATTTCGAAAAAAAAGGTATTGCATTTTTTGTTTATTCGTGGTAACATTATCAGGTATAAAACAAGTGTAATCAGTAAGGAGGTGCAATTCAGATGCCCAACATTAAGTCCGCAAAAAAGCGTGTTCTTGTAAACAAGACCAAGCAGGCTCGCAACAAGTCCGCTAACTCCGCGCTCAAGACTGCTATCAAGAAGGCAAACGTTGCTATTGAAACCAACGCTGCTGACAAGGAAGCTGTTGTTGTTGCTGCTATTAAGAAGGTCGACCAGGCTGCTGCCAAGGGACTGATCCATAAGAACAATGCAGCACGCAAAAAGTCTGCTCTTGCCAAGAAGCTCAACGGTTAAGACACTTTTGCTGCATTCCGGTCTGCGCACGGCGTTCAACATATTTTTCTGAAAGGACGGTTATCAAACATGAAAAAAGCTCTTAAAATCATTGCCATCGTACTTGCCATTGCTGCTGCTATTGCTGCTATCTATGTCATCGTAACGAAGGTCATCAAAAAGAACCAGAACACTTCGGAAGAAAATTACGTTTCCTGCTCCTGCGAAGAAGAATTCGCTTCGGAAGCAATTGCGTAAAACGCTGTCGAATGAGCAAACGGACACTCTCACGAGTGCCCGTTTTCTTTTTTCATTTAAAAAAGCGAAGAATCGAGAAAGACTCTTCGCTTCTTTTTATTTATTCATAATCCATATAAATAACATCCTTCTCACTTGTCTGTTCTTCCGATGTTGCCTCTTCGGTTGCAGCTTCAGATGCAATTGCATCTGCACGGCTGTTGAGGTCGGCTGTCTTCATTTCGGTTTCAAACTTTATCATATCATTGATAACCTTGACATAATACGCATCGTTCAGAAGATAAATATCAATGCAGTTTTCATCCACCGATGCAATCTGCGCATCAGAATAGCCGCCATTCTCCGCAAGAATAACACGCAGATACGCTGCAATCACCTTTACATCAAGGTCAAAATGCGTACAGATTTCCTGCACGGATGCCTGACGATCCTTTTCAATGTCATAATAGTATACCGAGTAAGAATACACACCGCCCGAATGCAACATTACCGTTGCAACAGTTGTACGGATGATTGCATACTTATTATCCTCAACAACACTGTAATTGAATCCGTATGCAAGACCTGCATTATCCTCTGCATTTGCATAGCCGAGGTATTTATTATATTCTTCAGCAATTGCAACATTGATATTTTTTGCATCCTCACTGTCACGGTCAATGACAGGACAACGGAAGGTACCTGTGTAATATGTGCATGCTCCGCCGCACTGCTCACAGGCATACATTTTTTCCTCTGTTGCCGCCGTGATAACAGCAGGATTATTCTCTGTCTGCACCGTTGCACTTTCCGTTGTCGGCTGTTCAATGCTGGCGGAATCAGTCGCACAGGCAGAAAGCAAAAAAACAAAAGTCAATGACAAAATAAAAGCAATTCCTTTTTTCATTTCTGTAACCCACCTCTCTTAATTATGTATTATACTGCTTTTTTTACAAATATGTCAATCTTTTTGCAAGGTTTTTTGCAAACAGCAAATTGAAACAGAAAATGACTTGTAAATAAATCGCTTTTATGTTATTATCATTTTATCCAACGAAAACAATGGAGGATATTATGGCTGTTTTTGAAATCAGAGATGATGCTTTTTATTTTGACAATGAACCCATGCAGATTTTGTCGGGCGCAATTCACTATTTCCGCATTTTGCCGCAATATTGGGAAAACAGACTGCGCAAGCTTGTCGCCTGCGGATTGAACACAGTGGAAACCTATGTACCGTGGAATCTTCATGAGCTGCACGAAAATGAATTTGACTTTTCGGGTATTCTTGATCTTGAAAGATTCCTCGAAATTGCACACAGCCTCGGATTGAAAGCCATTGTGCGCCCGAGCCCTTACATCTGTGCAGAATGGGAATTCGGCGGTCTGCCGGCATGGATTCTGAAATACAACTGTGCACTGCGCTGCTCCGACCCTGTTTTTCTTGAAAAGGTCGGCAGATATTATGATGCACTCATTCCCCGTATTGCGCGTTTTCAATGCACAAAGGGTGGTCCCGTGATCGCCATGCAGATCGAAAACGAATACGGCAGTTACGGTAATGACAAGGTGTATCTCAATTTCCTTGCCGACAAAATGCGTGAAAACGGTATTGAAGTGCCGCTGTTTACTTCTGACGGTGACTGTGACCTGATGCTGACAGGCGGCACACTGCCCGAGGTTTTCAAGACTGTCAACTTCGGCTCCAATCCGAAACCGCGTTTTGAAATGTTGCGCCGTTATCAACCAACCAAGCCGCTGATGTGCACGGAATTCTGGAACGGTTGGTTTGACCATTGGTTTGAAAACCATCACACCCGTACCAATGATGACACGGCTGCCTGCTTCAAGGAAATGCTTGATATGGGCGCATCCGTCAATTTCTATATGTTCCACGGAGGCACAAACTTCGGCTTTACCGCCGGTGCAAACTGTCCGAATTACATGCAGTATGAGCCGACCGTCACAAGCTATGACTATGACTGCCTGCTGAGTGAAGAGGGCTATGTCACCGACAAGTACCTTGCCTGCAAAAAGGTGCTTGAAGATATGGGTATCACAAGTGATATCACTTTTGAGCCCGATGTGCCGCCTGTTAACTTCGGCAAGGTACAATTCACAGAATCCGCACCGCTTCGTTCACAACTTAATTATCTCGGTGTAAAGCACATTTCACCGTCCGTAAAATCCATGGAAGACCTCGGACAGAATTACGGTGTCATTTACTACAAAACAAATGTGGCAAAGGTCGGCTCGCATCCCGTACACATGCGTGATGTGCATGACAGAGCACATGTCTGGGTCAACAACGAATATCAGGAAACCGTATGGCGCAATGATGCCAACGCAACTTGTATTCTTGATTTCGACAAAGACGAAAACACCCTGGAAATCATGGTGGAAGCCATGGGCAGAACCAACTACGGCCCGTTCCTTGCCGACAAGAAAGGCATCACGAAAGATATTGCTGTGGGTCAGCAATTCCAGTTCGGTTGGGAGATCGTCTGCATGGAATTGGATGACATTTCCAAGGCAAAACTTAACCCTGTTGCCGAAATGACAGAAAATGAACCGACGATTCTGCGTGGTTTTATTGACATTGACTCTCCCGCCGACACCTATTTCAAGGGTGACGGTCTGCACAAGGGTATTGTGTGGATCAACGGCTTCAACATCGGCAGATATTGGATTGATGCAGGACCGCAGAAAACGCTTTTCATACCTGCAGGCTTGCTCAAAGAAGGCAAAAATGAGATTACGGTTCTTGAATTTGACAAAGCAGAGTCCATGCACATTGAACTGACGGATGTGCGTGACCTCGGTTAAAAAAAATGATGAGATTCGCGCAATGCGGATCTCATTTTTGTTGCAAAAAAAAACTGCCGCAGACAATGCCGCGGCAGAAAAATGTAAAGCTTATTTCTTTTTGATCTTGTTGAGCTTTGCGTTGATAGAAAGCAAATCCTCACGGGTAAACAGTCCCTTTGCCATGGAGCTTGCTCGCTTGATGGAGAAGCCCGAAATCATCTTCCACAGACCGCTGAGCATGCTCTTGCTGACCTTGACACCGCTGATATCGAAGCCTGCAACCTCACCTTTGCCGCCGTTGCCTTTTTTACTCTTCATCTTCTTTGCAAGCATCAATACAACGGACACAAGAACCATCTTGCCCTTTGCGGTTGCTGCAATTTCACCGATGGTGTCATTGATGCAGAGATAACCGTCAACGGTGGTAATGTCAAACCAGTTGATGACATCGCCTTCTTCTTTGAGAATATAATCCTCGTTCGGGGTATCAACCTTGCGGATGGTGCTTTCATCGGAAAGAGAACCTGCAACAGCATTGAGAACGGTTTCGCCTTCATTCCTGACATCAAAACAGAAGAACGGATATTTTCCTTTCTTCTGCTTGCCGACGGAAACACCGTTTGCAAACAGCTCAACCTCTTCACAGTTGGAATAAACCGTAACCTTTGTTACATCCTCCACACGGTCAATGTAACGCTTGGCGCAAAGATGCACCATGGGTTCGGGATTGAGCCATGCTTTGTAGGCATAGAAGGAGTCTTTCTTGTATTTTCTGTCGAAGGTGACAAGACCCTTGTGATTCATGCCGTCTTCTCCGCCTTCGCTTCTTGCGTCTGCGGCAAAGTCAAACATATTCCAGACATGGGTTGCCCAGATATAAGGACGATCAGCGATCTGTTTGATGAGTTCTTCGTGATAGAAGGACTGATATTCTTCCGTATAGTCACCCTGTGTGGGCTTAGAGGTATGCCAATTGAGAGCTTCGCAGCCGTATTCACTCAGACCGATGGGACGATTGGGATATTTTGCATGGAAATTATCAAACCACGGGCCGTTCATTTCGGTGGTTCCGCCATACCAGCCGAAATAGTGGTTATAAGACACAACGTCGGAAATGTGGACATATTCTTCATCAATACCGCAAACGGATACGGCAGCAATGGTGGTCAGACGGGTCTTGTCCATCTTGTGACAAAGCTCGTTGAGCATTTTGTGGTTCTTGATAAGGCTTTCATCCGCCGCACCGCCGATGGAGATTTCATTGGAAAGTCCCCAGAAGCAGATGGATGCATGGTTGTAGTTCTGCGCAATCAGCTCCTTCATCTGGGACTTTGTATTGTCATATCCGTTGGGCATATGCTTGGAGATATAGGGGATTTCTGCCCAGATGACCATGCCGTATTCATCGCAAAGATCATAGAAAACCTGTGAATGCTGATAATGCGCAAGGCGGATGGTGTTGGCACCGACTTCCTTGATAAGCTCCATATCTTCCTTATGATGCTCGGGCAGCAGTGCATTGCCGATTCCGGGCCTGTCCTGATGGCGGGAAACACCGCGCAGCGGATATTCCTTGCCGTTGAGGATGAAGCCCTTTTCGGGATCAACCCTGAAGGAACGGCAACCGAAGCGGGTGCTGATGCAATCAACTTCCTTGTCACCATCCAGCAGAGTTGCTTTCATGGTGTAAAGATAGGGATCCACGGTACCGTGCCACAGGTGAACATTTTTAATTGTAAGCTCTGCTTCGGGATGCTCGTCATCTTCCGCAAAAGCGGTAAGAATAACTTCCCCGTTATCAATAATATCAAAACGAACCTTGCCGTCACAGAATGCCTTGACCCTAACAAGCGCATCACTGCCCTTGATTTCGGGAGTGACCTGCAAACCGGGTGCTCCGTAATAATCAAGATCAAAATGCTTTTCGTTGACTGCAATGATGCTGACATCACGGTAAATACCGCCATAGAAGGTAAAGTCTGCCATCTGCGGATAAACACGGTCGTTGGCAGTATTATCAACCTTGACAACAAGCAGGTTTTCATCCTTGATATCTTCAAGCTTTGCACGGAAGGTGGAATAACCGCCGTCATGCTTTACAAGGCTTTTGCCGTTAAAGAAAATTTCACTTGAGGAGTTGACACCGTCAAACTGCAGATAAAATACTTCCCCCTCGGGAAAATCGGATTTTGCAAGTGTTTTTGCAAAATAGCAGGTGCCTCTGTAATAGTCATTACCGCCGTCCTGACCGTCTTTTTCATTCCATGTATAGGGCAAATTCTTTTGTTCCCAATCGGTGGGTACAGAAGCGGGAACGGCTTTGGCTTCTTTTGAGAAAAGCCAATTGTCATTGATTACTTTAATGTTTCTCATACTGTCCTCCTGTATCGTTATTTTTACACATCTTAATTATTATACCGCAAAAGAAAAAAATTTGCAACTGTTTTACATTGTATTCTTCATATCCTATATTTTTGGATAAAATGTTGTTTTAATACAACAGATATTGCTTGCGCATCTGCACAAATGCAGCACATTTTTCGTTCTGCTCAGCAAGAAATGCCGTCACATCAAAATCCGCAGACAGCAACCGTTTGGAGCCGCCAAGCAGCGGCAATGCATCGTCAAGCGCAAATTCACTCGGATGCACCTTTTTGATTGCCTCAAAAAGATACAAGACTGTTGCATACATATTCACATTCTGTTTATCGCGGATATGCAGCTGCATACCCTTGCAGACTTCTCCTTCATAATCACTGAAGGTCGGCATAAATTCACACGGACGGAACACAAGACCGTCAAAGTTTTTCTTTGCTGATACGGACAGTGAATACATTTCGGAGATTACCTTTTCGACATCCAGCCAGGGGGCACCGAACTGCTCAAACGGCTTGGTCGTTCCCCGTCCTTCGGAAATATTCGTATTCTCAAACAAACAGGTTCCGCTGTATAAAAATACAGTTTCAGTTGTCGGCATATTCGGTGAGGGAGGAACAAACAAAAGGTCAGTTTCGTCAAAGGTGTATTCCCTTTTCCATCCTTCACAGCAAAGCACATGCAGTTGTAAGCCGGGACAGAACATGTCTTTATACCACAAGGCAAGCTCACCCACCGTCATACCGCTGACAACCGGCTGTCCGGGTACTCTGCCGACATCGGAAAGGCAATCCGCCTCCATGCAGCTTCCCTGAACCATAAGACCGCCCAAGGGATTTACACGGTCTAATACAACAAACGGAATACCGACAGACACACACAGCTTCATGGCATCGAGCATGGTATATTGATAGGTGTAATAACGGATGCCGATATCCTGAATATCAAACAAAAGCATATCAATTTTTTCAAGTGCCTTTTGCGCTGTCTGAAAACCGTCTTTATTTCCGTACAGGTCATAAACAGGTGTCCCTGTATGCGGATCAACAAACACGGTTTCATCCGAACCGCCTGCCTGCTGTACGGTTGAGAGTCCGTGCTCGGGACTGAACAGAGCACAAAGTGTATAAAGCTGCGGCAATCTGACACTTGTTTTCTGCAGATCACGTGTAACACCTGAAACATTAGTCAACAAGCCCAGCTTTTTACCGTCCAAAAGGTCTTTTGCCTGTTTCGTTTCAAGCAGATCACAGGCATTAAAAACAGTATATTTCATCCGTATTCACCTCATTGTAATTCTATCACAAAACTATCGTTTTGTGCAAGAAAAAAACCGTCCGAAAAGACGGACGGCTTCATCAAATCAGGATCAATAATTCTTTGCGTTGACTTCAAAATAAGCCTGCGGATGAGCACATACGGGGCAGATTTCGGGAGCCTTCATGCCGACAGCAATGTGGCCGCAGTTGCGGCATTCCCAGACGGTAACACTGCTCTTTGCAAACACTTCCTGAGCTTCGACATTGTGAAGCAGTGCACGATAGCGTTCTTCGTGTTCCTTTTCAACTGCAGCAACTGCACGGAACTTTGCGGCAAGTGCCGTAAAGCCTTCCTCTTCGGCTTCCTTAGCAAAGGTTGCATACATGTCGGTCCATTCGTAGTTTTCACCTTCGGCAGCAGAAAGCAGATTTTCTGCAGTACAGCCAATGCCCTTGAGCTCCTTGAACCACATTTTTGCGTGTTCCTTTTCATTATCGGCAGTCTTCTGGAAGATAGCCGAAATCTGCTCAAAGCCTTCCTTTTTTGCTACACTTGCAAAATAGGTATACTTGTTTCTGGCTTCGCTTTCGCCCGAAAAAGCAGCTCTGAGATTCTGTTCGGTTTTGGTGCCTGCATAGGGATTTGTATTATTCATATTTATTCCTCCGTTTCCGCACAAGCGGTTTTTTTCTATTCTACAGTATTGACTAAAGCTTGTCAATCATTCAATGTAAAAATCACATAAAATATTTTTATTTTTGACAAATATCTTGTTAAAAATATTCATTGACAAAACAATATACGCATGTTAATATAATACAAAAATAAATAGCAAATGCATTGACGAAGAATGTCGAAAGCAAATGTCTTCAGAAAGCAGACGGGTGATGCAAGTCTGCGGCGGATGTTTTCAATGGCTGTCCCTTCCGAGCAGGTGCTCCGAACAGGAAACTCATTAAGAGCATCCGTAACCGCTGCGTTAATGCGGAAGGCTTGTCAGAGCCGTAGAGCGGCATCGAAAGATGCAATTTGAGTGGTACCGCGGGAATTTTTCTCGTCTCAGAATCATTTTTCTGGGGCGTTTTATTTTTTTAAAGCCCCCCAACAGGAGGAAAACATGAACACTGCAACCGGCAACAAACTCAATGAAATTGCAGCACGTATCCGTGAAATGCGCGAGGTCTGCGGACTGAGTGTAAATGAAATGGCAACACTGACGGATGTTACCGCACAGGAATACATTTCCTATGAAACAGGTGCGGCAGATTTCCCGTTTACCTTTTTGCACAAGTGCGCCATTGCCTTCAACCTTGAAATCGCAAACCTTCTTGAAGGTACAACCCCGAAGCTGACCTCTTACACGGTCACAAGAAGCGGCGGAGGTCTTGAAACCATCAATGAGTCGGGCATTCTGATGATGAATCTGGCAGCTCAGTTCAAGAACAAGATTGCCGTTCCCTATATGACCCGCTACGAATATCAGCCCGAGCTGCAGAACAAGCCGATCAGCGTAATAACCCACGGCGGTCAGGAGTTTGACTATATTCTCTCCGGCAGCCTGAAAATTCAGGTCGGTGCACACACGGAAATTCTGCATCCCGGTGATTCTATTTTCTTTGACAGCTCCACACCGCACGGCATGATTGCCGTTAACGGTGAAGATTGCAACTTCATTGCTTTCGTCATTCCCGGCGAAAAGAGCGAAGAAAAGAAAGCAATTGAAACCATCATCAGCTCCGTCAAACGCGACAGACTGGTCTGTGAAAAATACATTCATACCACCGAAAACGAAAAAGGCACATGCACAGGCATTTCATTCAGCAACACCGAAAGCTTTAATTTCGGCTTTGATATTCTTGATGAAATTGCCCGCGTAAAGCCCGATCAGCTTGCACTGCTGCATCTTGATGCAGACAAGAATGAGAGAAGATTCACCTTCGCCGATCTTAAGCGTGCATCCAATCAGACTGCCAATTATTTCCGTTCACTCGGCATCAAAAAGGGCGACAAGGTCATGCTTGTTCTCAAGCGCCATTATCAGTTCTGGTTCTGCATGATGGCTCTCAACAAGCTCGGCGCCGTTGCCATTCCTGCCACCAATATGCTGCAGGAGCATGACTTTGAATACCGTTTCAATGCCGCAAACATTGATGCACTTGTCTGCACGGCAGACGGTGACACTGCTGAACATGCAGAACGTGCAGCCGCAAAATGCGAATGTGTCAAGAATCTTGTTCTTGTCGGCGGCAAGCGTGATGGCTGGCATGATTTTGACAACGAATATTCCCTGTATACAGGCAAATTTGACAGACCTGAGGATGCAGCCTGCGGTGAGGATCTGATGCTGATGTTCTTCACGTCCGGTACTTCGGGCAATCCGAAGCTGACCATGCACAACTTCATGTATCCGCTCGGTCACTTCATCACCGCAAAATACTGGCACAATGTCAATCCTAACGGTCTGCACCTGACCATTGCCGATTCGGGTTGGGCAAAATGCCTGTGGGGTAAGCTGTACGGTCAGTGGCTGTGCGAAGCCCCCGTATTCGTTTATGACTTCAACCGCTTTGATGCGAACGATATCCTTCCCCTGTTTGCAAAATATAAGATCACAACCTTCTGCAGTCCTGCAACGATGTACAGAATGCTCATTAAAGAGGATATGACCAAGTATGATTTCTCCTCTGTTGAGCACGCATCCATGGCAGGTGAAGCACTCAATCCCGAGGTATTCCGTCAGTTTGAACGCGAAACGGGTCTGAGCATCATGGAGGGCTTCGGTCAGAGTGAATCGACTCTCATCATCGGCAATCAGGTCGGACAATCTCATAAGATCGGCTCTATGGGCAAACCCGTACCGCTGTATGATGTTGATATTGTCGATGCAGACGGTGTATCCTGCCCCGTCGGTGTTTCCGGTAATATCGTGATCCGCACGCCGAAGCTCGGCTATCCCTGCGGTCTGACCATGGGTTATTACCAGGATGATGACAAAACAAACGAAGTGTATCACGATGGCATGTACTTCACGGGTGACGTTGCATGGCGCGATGAGGACGGCTTCTATTGGTATGTCGGCAGAAGCGATGATGTTATAAAATCCTCCGGCTACCGCATCGGGCCGTTTGAAATCGAAAGCGTTATCATGGAGCTTCCCTATGTTCTGGAATGCGGCGTCTGCGCTGCTCCCGACGAAGTCAGAGGACAGATCGTCAAGGCATGTATCGTGCTGACAAAAGACACTGAAGGCTCTGAAGAACTCAAAAAGGAAATTCAGAACTATGTCAAGACCCATACCGCACCCTACAAATATCCGAGAATTGTTGAATTCCGCGAATCCTTGCCCAAAACCACAAGCGGCAAGATTCAGAGAAACAAACTGTAAAATATGACTTACAAAAGAGTAAATATTGTGGCAGGTCATTACGGAAGCGGCAAAACAAACATTGCAATCAATCTTGCTTTTCAGATGAAGGCAGAGGGGCTGGATGTTGTATGCGCCGACCTTGACATTGTGAATCCCTATTTTCGTTCCAAGGATGCACGCTGTGCGCTGGAGCAAAAAGGAATCGGCATGATCGCTTCCGAATATGCAAACACCAATGTGGATCTGCCTGCCATGCCGTCGAGTGCTTATTCCATGTTTGACAACAAGGACCGATATGCCGTCATCGATCTCGGCGGTGACGATGTCGGCGCTGCCGCACTCGGACGCTTCCGCAATTCCATTCTGGAAGAAAACAATTATGATTGCTTCTGGGTGGTCAATCCGTTCAGGCCCTTGACAAGAACCGTTGCGCTTGCACTGGAAGCAAAAGAAGAAATTGAAGCTGTTTTGGGCTTCCGTTTTACAAAAATCATCAACAATGCAAATTTGGGTGATGAAACAACGGCAGAGGATGTGCTCGGCTCGATAGATTTCATAAATGAATTATCCGAAAAAAGCGGCCTGTCCGTTGCATTCACCGTTTGCAAAAAAGAATTATGCTGCGAGTTGCAAAACAAAATTGCAAATTTATTCCCCGTTACGCTGTATCTGCGTCAGGGATGGAATAAAAAAGGAGAATGACTATGGCAAAAGTAACATTCAATGAAGAAAGATGTAAAGGCTGCGGTCTTTGTGTCGGTGCTTGCCCGAAAAAGATCGTCGCGTTACTCACAGACAAGATCAATGCCAAGGGCTACCATCCGGCAGGCGTTACGGATCCGGACGCTTGCATCGGCTGTGCATTCTGCGCAACCATGTGCCCGGACTGCGTGATCCGTGTTGAGAAATAAGGAGGAAGAGCAATGGCAAACAAAGTAATTATGAAAGGTAACGAAGCAATGGCTGAAGCCGCGATCCTTGCAGGCTGCCGCCACTACTTCGGTTATCCCATCACTCCCCAGACAGAGGTTGCCGCTTACATGGCAAAGAAAATGCCCAAAATCGGCGGCACATTCCTGCAGGCTGAAAGCGAAATCGCCGCTATCAATATGGTCATCGGCGTTGCTTCCGCAGGCAAAAGAGTTATGACCTCCAGCTCCAGCCCCGGAATCTCGCTCAAGAGCGAAGGTCTTTCCTATCTTGCAGGCTGCGATCTGCCCGCACTCATTGTCAATGTGCAGCGCGGCGGCCCCGGCTTGGGCGGCATTCAGCCCTCGCAGGCTGACTATTTCCAGGCAACCAGAGGCAGCGGCCACGGCGACTATCACCTGCTTGTTTTCGCTCCCTCCACCGTTCAGGAAATGGTGACCCTGACTGTCAAAGGCTTCGAGCTTGCAGACAAATACCGCATGCCCTCGATGCTTCTTGCAGACGGCACACTCGGTCAGATGATGGAACCAGTTGTTCTTGACATCGGCGAAGTCAAAACCTATGAAAAGCCGTGGGCTCTGACCGGCACCGAGCTCAAGAGAGAGCACAATATTGTAAACTCTCTGTTCCTGCAGCCTGAAGAGCTTGAAAAGGTCAACTTCGCACGCTACAAAATGTACGAAGAAATCGAAAAAACCGAATCGATGTATGATACATACCTCATGGATGATGCAGACATCTGCATTGTTGCATTCGGTATTGCCGCCCGTGTTTCCAAAAACGCAATTGATGCTGCCCGTGCAGAAGGCATCAAGGTCGGCATGATCCGTCCCATCACCCTGTGGCCGTTCCCGAAGAAGCCGCTTCTTGAGGCTGCTGACAAGGTCAATTCCTTCATCTCCGTTGAACTCTCCATGGGTCAGATGATTGAAGACATCGAACTTGCAATCCGTTGCAAGAAACCCGTTTCGCTCTGCAACCGTGTCGGCGGTATGATTCCGACCACGGAAGATATTCTCAACTCCATCAGAAAAGCCGCAAAAGGAGGTAACGCATAATGGTAGTATTCGACAGACCGCACGCATTGGCTGATATGCCTTTGCATTATTGCCCGGGTTGCACACACGGTATCATTCACCGTCTTGTAGCCGAAGCACTTGACGAACTCGGCATTGAAGGCAAAACCATCGGTGTTGCCCCTGTCGGTTGTTCCGTTTTTGCATACAATTATTTCAACTGCGATATGGTTGAAGCCGCACACGGCAGAGCACCTGCAGTTGCAACGGGTCTGAAAAGAGCAGACTCCGATAAGATCGTTTTCACCTATCAGGGTGACGGCGACCTTGCATCCATCGGTACCTGTGAAACCGTTCATGCTGCCGCAAGAAACGAAAACATCACCATCATTTTCGTCAACAACGGTATTTACGGCATGACCGGCGGTCAGATGGCGCCGACTTCCCTGCCCGGGCAGGTCACGCAGACCTCTCCCTACGGCAGAGATACAAACACGGTCGGCTATCCCGTCAAGGTTGTTGAAATGCTTTCTCAGCTTGACGGTGCAAGCTATCTTGAAAGAGTTGCCGTCAACAATGTAAAGAACATTAAAGCCGCAAAGAAAGCAATCAAAAAGGCATTTCAGAATCAGATGGAGGGCAAAGGCTTCTCGCTGATCGAGGTTCTTTCCGCTTGCCCGACCTACTGGGCACTCGAACCCACCAAGGCCCTTGAAAGACTTGAGAATACTGTTATTCCCTACTATCCGCTCGGTGTCTACAAGGACAAATTTGCAAAGGAGGAAGAATAATTATGACAACCAAACTCCTGATTGCAGGGTTCGGCGGACAGGGCGTTCTGTTCATCGGCAAATTCTTAGCTTACGCAGGGCTTATTGAAGACCGTGAGGTCTGCTGGATGCCCAGCTACGGTCCCGAAGTACGCGGCGGCACCTCCAACTGCGGTGTTACGCTGAGTGATGAGCCCATCGGCTCTCCCGTTGTTGACCATCCCGACATTCTGATTGCACTCAATCTTCCCTCTCTTGACAAGTTTGAGGGCTCTGTCGAAAAAGATGGCAGCATCTATGTTGACTCCTCTCTGATCGAAAGAAAGATTGAAAGAGAAGATGTCAAGGCTTTTTATATTCCTGCAACAAAGCTTGCTCGTGATACCGGCCTTTCCGCCAACATGATCATGCTCGGTTATCTGCTGAAGACGAGCAATGTCATGCCTTACGAGCTTGCCGAAAAGGTTATTGAAAAGATCGTTCCGCCCGCAAAGCAGCATCTGATCGCAGGTAACCTGAAGGGTATCGAATACGGCTACAAGTACTCCGAATAAAATTTACGAAAGCGCCGCATTATTGCGACGCTTTCTTTCAATGAGGTAATTATTATGCTAACACTTGAACAAGTCAGAATGATCATGGCAAAGGACCGCTATGCAACAGAACAGACCGGTATTGTGATTGATGAGATCGGCCCCGACACCGCTGTCTGCTCCATGGAAATCACCAAACAGCACCTGAACGCAAACGGATCGGTTATGGGCGGTGCAATTTTCACACTTGCAGACCTTTGCTTTGCGGCTGCTGCCAACAATTCGGGTGAATACATTGCCATGTCCTTTGAAAGCAGCATCACATTCCTGAAAGCAACCCGTGGCGGTACGCTTCATGCAACCGCGGTGCCGCTGAAAATCGGCAGAAATATCTGCTTCTATCGCATTGACATTACAAATGATGAGGGTGAACTGACCGCGCAGGCATCTGTGACAGGCAGCAGACAGGCAATCGGCAAATGAAAAACAGAAATTATGCTGTTGTGACCGTCAACAAAAAAGGTACCATACAGGTACAAAACGGTCATCCGTGGATTTACGGCTCGGATACGATTTCCGTTTTCGGAGATGTGCAGAACGGTGATATCGTAGATGCCGTTACGGAAAAAGGCACTTATCTCGGTTCGGGGCTTTATAATTCCAATTCCAAAATCCTTGTACGCATCCTTTCCAAAAATGCAAATGACCGTTTTGATGAAGCATTTTTTCAGCGCAGAGTAAAATATGCTCTGCAATACAGGCTGTCCGTTATGGGCAGTGATACGGATTGCTTCCGTGTGATTTTCGGCGATTCCGACGGTCTGCCCGGCTTCATTTGCGATAAATTCGGGGATGTTCTCGTTACGCAGACCATGTCCTACGGTATGGAATTGAGAAAGCCGATTCTGTTCAATGCACTCAAAACAGAGCTTCGTAATGCAGGCTTCACGGTTTCCGCTATTTTTGAGAGAAATGATGTTGCCGTGCGCGAAAAAGAGGGACTTGCACTCGGAAAAGGGTATGTTGAAGCAGATGACCTCGGCACAAAAGAAGATAACAAGGTTATCATCAATGAAAACGGTGTGCTGTATGAGGTTGACTTTGAAAACGGTCAGAAGACAGGCTTTTTTCTGGATCAGAAATACAACCGCCTTGCCGCATCCAAAATTGCAAAAGGCAAAAAGGTGCTTGATTGCTTCACGCATACGGGTTCTTTTGCCCTGAATTGTGCAAAGGCAGGTGCAGAAAGCGTTACCGCATTGGATATTTCGGCAGATGCCATTGCCACGGCAAACAGAAACATTGCACTCAACGGCCTTACCAATATGCAGACACAGACGGTGGATGTTTTTGACTTTCTCACTGCATTGGATAATGAAAAGAAAAAGCCGTTTGATTATATTATTCTCGATCCTCCTGCATTCACAAAAAGCGGCTCGACCGTACAGAGTGCATTCAGAGGTTATAAGGAAATTAACCGCCGGGCAATGCATCTGCTGCCCAAAGGCGGCTTTCTTGCCACCTGCTCGTGCTCGCATTTTATGCCCGAAGATCTGTTCTGCAAAATGCTCAGAGAGGCTGCTCACGATGCAGGTGTAACACTGCTGCAGGCGGAAGCAAGACAACAGGCCCCCGACCATCCCATTCTGTGGGGTGTCCCGGAGACCTCGTACTTAAAATTCTATATTTTTCAGGTGTTATGATTAAAGACCGCTTCCAGACGGTAAATGGGCATATTTTTACGCAGGAATTTGGCTTCATATTCGGTAATGATATTGCCCTCAAAGCCTGAATTATGCAGATCGAGTGAGATGTTTTTGAGTTTTACACCGTAAGCGGAAAACTGCTCAATGGAATATTCAAAGAAGTGCATATTGTCCGTCTTTTGATGAATTTCACCGTTTGCAACAAGACAATGTGAATAAATCGGCATGAATTTGAGATTGGTCAGTCTGCGGTTTTCATAGCGATTCTTGGGAAACGGACAGGAATGGTTCAGATAAATGCGCTGAATACTTCCCTGCGGAATGTATTTTTCAAGCAGCTCCGCACCGCAACGCATAAAATAGATATTCGGCACATTTTCTTCCATGACCGCTTCGCAGGCTTCAATGATGACATTACTGTTGACTTCTACCGCAATATAGTTCACATCGGGATTGCGTTTTGCAAGCTCGAGGACAAATCTGCCCTTACCGCAGCCGATTTCCATTTCAACGGGATTATCATTGCCGAAAATGGCTTTGTAATCGAGCAGTTCTTTTCGTTTTACGATTTCCCTGTAATCCTCATCCGTCTTTGCCACATACAGCATGCGGGAAAGACAGGCTTCTTTACGCTCGTCATGATTTTTAATTCTTCTCATTCTCATAAATTATCACCGCGCTTATTTTAGCGCAAAAATCATTCCATGTCAACGGGTGAAAACTATGACAGAAAAACTTTATTATCAGAACAGCAAATTATACACCTTCACCGCAACGGTTGTTTCCTGCGAGGAGAGCAAAGACGGCTTTGTCTGTGTGTTGGACAAGACCGCATTCTTCCCCGAGGGTGGCGGTCAAAAATATGATACGGGTAAAATCGGTGATGCCGATGTGACCGATGTGCAGGAAAAGGGCGGTATTATTTTTCATACCATTGACCGTGCAACTGCTGTCGGTTCAACGGTGCATTGCGCATTGGATGAAGAACAGCGATTCCGCAGAATGCAGAACCACACGGGTGAACATATTTTCTCGGGTGTTGTGCACGCTGCATACGGCTATACAAATATCGGCTTTCACATGGCAGATGATTGCATGACGGTCGATTTTGACGGTGTTGTCACATCGGAACAGCTCAAAGATATTGAGGACGAATGCAACCGCATCATTGCAAAAAATGTGAATGTGAACTGTATTTTCCCGACAGCAGAAGAAATTGCAACGCTTGATTATCGTTCAAAATTGGAGCTGACGGAAAATGTCCGTTTGGTGGAAATTGAGGGGGTTGACCTTTGCGCCTGCTGTGCACCGCATGTAGAAACAACAGGCGAAGTCGGTATTTTGAAAATTCTTGATTGTGCTCCGCACAGAGGCGGTACAAGAATAACCCTTGTATGCGGTCTGGATGCTTTTGAGCTATTAAGAGAGCACTACATCTGCAACAGAAAGGTGTCTGCCCTGCTGTCTGCAAGAGCGTTGGAAACACCGCAGGGTGTGGAAAAATTGCAGGAGGATATTGTGTCGCTCAAAAGAGAAATCACCGCCTTGCAGACAAAAATAAACCGTCAGCTTGCAGACGGAGTCAAACAAACGGACGGTTCGGTTGTTTTGTTTATGCAGGATGCCAAAGCGGATGATATGCGTTCGCTTTGCAATCTCTGCCTGCCGAAATGCGGCAAAATGATGTGCGTTTGCAGCGGCAATGATGAAACGGGGTATTCCTATATCATCGGCTCTGCAATCATCAATCTGCGTGAAAAATCCAAAGAAATCAATGCAGCACTCAACGGCAGAGGCGGCGGACAGCCGACCATGATTCAAGGCTCATTCAAAGCCACCCAAGAAGAAATTATTTCATTTTTCAATCAACCGTAATTTCTGCTGTCAAGGGCTTTTCGCTGCGGTTTTTCCAGAAGCCCTGTGCGAAGATTTCAGCCACATACTCGCCTGCCTGCACATCTTTGAATGTGACCGAGCAGGTTTCGGGCATCGTATACAAATAATAATGTGACCAAACGGCGGCCTGTTTTACGACAGCGCCGTCTTTTTTATTTCGCAGACGGATGATATAATCATCCACCATATCTTCGTCGATCTTTGCCTGCGTGAAGCGGATGCAAAGACCGTCTTCCGTTTTTTCGTATTCCACCTTTGCATCATCTGCAAAATACGGTTTTACGGTTGTTTTATAACGGTCATCCGTATAAACAAATGAAGTCGGTTCCCAAGGTGTTTCAATCAGGCGGTCACACGGGAAGAAATTGCCGGTCAGCACATCCATTGCCTTGATCAGCACGGCACCTTCTGCATTGACTTCCACAATGAGAAACTGTGCCTGCTCGTCGCAATCGGGCGGTACGGTGCCGTAAATTTTGTCAAACTCATCGAGTTCAAAATAACTGAACGAACCGGTACCGAGGCAGGTAAAATGGCGCTGATGAATGCTTCTCGGGTCATTGACCGGAGCATGGGAATGTCCGGAAAAGTCGATGATCTGCGGATAGTCCATCATAATAGCGGTCAGGTCATCCTCACCCCAGTTGATGGAACCTGCCACGGTGTCGGTGATATGCGGATGCTGAAATACAAAAATAGGCTTTTTCGGGGCATCAGCGGCGGCTTTTTTCAGTTCCTCACGCAGCCAGTTCTGTTTACCTTCCTTGAAACGGCAGCCGTCCTCGGTGGAAACGGAAATACAATGAAATCCTTTGAAAATCTTGTGTGTGTCGGGTTCCATATTATAAATAGTATGGAGTCTGTCATAAGCACCCTGCTGACCGTCAGTCTTGAATTCGTGGCTTGCAAGCATGAGCGTGCGTTCGGTTTCGGGAGAAAGACATTCATCCATTAAATCACGGAAGGTCAGCATCTCCCATTCGGAGCCGCTGTTTGCAAAGTCACCGACTGCAAAAAAAGCATCGATTTTATCATAAGACTGTGATCTTGCGTATTCATAAGCAAATTTCATGCCTTTTCTGTAACGTTCAATCTGATAATCATCCTTCTGAATATGAATATCACTTGTAACGATCATTCTGAAAATCGGATTAAAGTCAGCCATAGTTACCTCCTAAAAAGCAAGGGGATGCACAAGACACCCCCTGTTTTGTATTTAGATTTTTTCGACACCGAAGTTGATTTCTTCACCGTTGATGTCCCATGCCTTGACATAGCCTGCAGGCTGTGCATTGGCTACGGAATCGGCAAGAGCAACCTTTGCAATGCGGTCGGTGTTATCAAGAAGCAATGCGGTCATGGATGCGCTTGCTTCAAAGGTAACACGGATGTGATCGGTTACTTCAAAGCCTGCTTCCTTACGCATGGTCTGCAGCTTGCTGATGATTTCGTTGACATGGCCTTCTTCGATGAGTGCATCGGTGAGGTTGGTATCAAGAGAAACGGTAACACCGTTGTCGGACAACGAGAAGGTGCCTTCCTTCTGCGAGCAGGAAATGAGAAGATCATCCACAGTCAATTCGACCTTACCGCTTGCAAGTTCCAGCACGATCATTCCGTTTGCATCGAGTTCACGCTTTGCGGCATTGCCGTCGATGGTAGCGAGCGCATTGCGGATGTCGTTGAGCTGTCTGCCGTATTTCGGACCGACGGTCTTGAGCTGCGGTTTGAATACATATGTCAGCAATCCGTCTGCATCGTCGATAAATTCAACGGTCTTGACATTGAGCTCATCACGGATGATTTCAAGATAGGTTTCATCGAGTGTTTCGTTGCAGGCAACGGAAAGCAGAGCCAGAGGCTGTCTGTTCTTGCGGTTTGCACCGTTTCTTGCACTTCTGCCGAGCACAACGATCTGCAGAACAAGCTCCATTGCTTTTTCGAGATCCTTGTCGATGAACTTTTCATCAACGGTCGGGAAATCGCAAAGATGAATGCTTTCGGGCGCATCTTTATAGATGTTACATACAAGGTTGCGATAGATTTCTTCCGTCATGAACGGAATCATCGGTGCTGCTGCCTTGCTGATGGTGACAAGTGCGGTGTAAAGGGTCATGTAGGCATTGATCTTGTCCTGTGTCATTTCCTTTGCCCAGAAGCGTTCACGGCAACGGCGGACATACCAGTTGCTCATTTCATCAACAAAGCCGTCAAGCGCACGGGCAGCTTCGGGAATTGCATAATTGCCAAGCTGCTTGTCAACCTCGGCAACCGTGGAATTCAGCTTTGACAGAAGCCACTTGTCAATTACACTGAGCTTGGAAAGGTCAAGCTCATACCTGGACGGATCAAAATTGTCGATATTGGCATAAAGCACATAAAAAGCATAGGTATTCCAGAGCGTGCCCATGAACTTTCTCTGTCCTTCGAGAACCGCCTTGTCATAGAAGCGGTTCGGAAGCCACGGAGCAGAGTTGGTGTAGAAATACCAACGGATAGCATCTGCACCGAATTTCTCGAGGGCATCAAACGGGTCAACGGCATTGCCCTTGGATTTGGACATCTTCTGACCGTTTTCATCCTGCACAAGGCCGAGAACGATAACATTCTTATAAGGTGCTTTGTCAAACAGCAGGGTGGAAATAGCAAGCAGAGAATAGAACCAACCACGGGTCTGGTCAACTGCTTCGGAAATGAAGTCTGCCGGGAACTGCTGTTCAAACAGGTCTTTGTTTTCAAACGGATAGTGATGCTGTGCAAAGGGCATGGCACCCGAGTCAAACCAACAGTCAATAACCTCGGGAACACGCTTCATTCCGCCGCCGCATGCTGGGCAACGGATGGTAACGGCATCAATGTAAGGACGGTGCAGTTCAATGTTGTCAGGGCAGTTATCGGACATGGATTTAAGCTCTTCAATGCTGCCGATGCAATGTCTGTGACCGCAGGAGCATTCCCAGATGTTCAGAGGCGTACCCCAATAACGGTTTCTGGAAAGTGCCCAGTCCTGCACATTTTCAAGCCAGTCACCGAAACGGCCGGTACCGATGCTTTCGGGAATCCAGTTGATGGTCTTATTGTTTGCAATCAGACGATCTCTGACAGCAGACATTTCAATATACCAGCTTTCACGGGCATAGTAAATGAGAGGTGTGTCACAGCGCCAGCAATGCGGATAGCTGTGTTCAAAGACAGGTGCGGAGAACAGTCTGCCGACGGTTTCAAGATAAATAAGAACCTGCTTGTCGGCATCCTTGCAGAACATACCCTCCCACGGGGTTTCCCTGGTCATGCAGCCCTTGGCATCCACAAGCTGAACAAAGGGAAGCTTGTAGCGTCTGCCGACACGGTTATCGTCTTCACCGAATGCAGGTGCAAGGTGAACAACACCCGTACCGTCTGTAAGGGTGACATATTCGTCACAGCAGACAAAATAAGCATCGTCACGGCGATCAATGAAGTCAAACAGCGGCATATACTTCTTGTATTCAAGGTCCTTACCCTTCATGCGTTCAAGAATTTCATAGTCGCCGTCGATGACACTCAGCAGACCTTCTGCGAGGTAATAAACAAATTCTCCGTTGCGGATCTTGACATAATCATATTCGGGATGTACGCAAAGTGCAACATTGGAGGGCAGCGTCCAGGGCGTGGTTGTCCATGCAAGGATGTATGCATCCTCATCCATCACCTTAAAACGGACGATTGCAGAGCGTTCCTTGACATCCTTGTAGCCCTGTGCAACCTCGTGAGAGGACAGCGGGGTGCCGCAACGCGGACAATAAGGAACAACCTTGAAGCCCTTGTAAAGCAGACCCTTGTCCCAGATCTGACGGAGTGCCCACCATTCGGATTCAATATAGGAATCATGATAGGTTACATAAGGATTGTCCATGTCTGCCCAGAAGCCGACCGTACCGGAGAAATCCTCCCACATGCCCTTGTATTTCCAAACACTTTCCTTACATTTTTCAATAAAAGGAGCGATACCGTAGTTTTCAATCTGTTCCTTGCCGTCGATACCGAGCAGCTTTTCGACTTCAAGCTCAACGGGCAGACCGTGGGTATCCCAACCTGCCTTACGCGGAACCATGGCACCCTTCATGGTGTGGTAACGCGGAATCATATCCTTGATAACACGGGTCAGGACATGACCGATGTGCGGCTTGCCGTTTGCGGTCGGAGGACCGTCATAGAAAACATAAGAGCCGCATCCCTCACGCATTTTTGTACTCTTGCGGAAAATGTCATTTTCGCGCCAGAATTTTTCCGTTTGCTTTTCACGCTCAACAAAGTTGAGCTCGGTAGACACTTTGTCGTACATATTTACCTCCAAATAAAATGCGCGCAATATTTAATAATATTTGTGCGCATACGCATTCCATAATATCATGGATGATAACATATATGTAAAAAAAAGTCAAGAAAAAATACTTGACTTTATGAAGTTAATGTGCTATAATGCGACACATCAAATAAAGGCTGTGAAGGAATTACGAACAGTACGGATTTTTCAGAGAGTTGACGGATGCTGCGAGTCAACATTGAAGTATTGTTTTCGGTCTCGTTCCGGAGCTCAACTCCCTAATCCTCCGAAAAGAGTGCATAAGGAGTTGCGGATCGCCCCGTTACCATGGCGGAAGGCTTGTCTGAGCCTGTTGAGTGACCGTTGAATAAAACGGTAATTAGGGTGGTACCGCGGATTGTTATTCGTCCCTGAGGTTTAAAGACCTCGGGGATTTTCTATTATACGGGAAATTGCTCGCAATTGTGAGCAATTTGCGTATAACAAAAAACACCTTTTCGCCCCCAAGATTGGGGGACGGGGGGTTGATGTAGAATGCTTTTTTATTTTTATTCAAACAAAGGAGTTCAAGCAAATGAAAAGAATCAGAATCGCAGATGAAACACTCAAGGCTGCTTCCCGTAAAAGGGACATCAACCTTACCTTCCGTGAAAAAACGGAAGTGGCGAAGCTACTCGAAAAAGCGGGTGTTGACTATATTGAACTGCCTGAAATTTATGATATAAAAACAGATACACTTCTCGTAAAAACCGTCAGTGCTGTTATCCGCAAGGCTTGTGTGGTTCTTCCCGTCGGTCATTCGACGGAAGAAATCGACCTTGCATGGAGTGCGCTCAAGAACGCAGCCAATGCAAGATTGCAGGTCTGCATTCCCGTTTCCCCCGTGCAGATGGAATACTTCTGTCACAAAAAGAGCAGTGCCGTGCTTGAAATGATCGGTGAGTTGGTTGCAAAGTGTGCTTCTCTTTGCAAGGATGTTGAATTCGTTGCGGAAGATGCAACCCGCAGTGAAGCAGATTTCCTTGCTGCAGCCATCGAAAAAGCTGTTGCTGCCGGTGCAAAAACAATCACCCTTTGCGATACCGCAGGCACCATGCTGCCCGATGAATTTGCAGGCTTTATTGCAAATATTTCCATTCCCGAAGGCGTTGCACTCGGAATTCGCTGCTCCAACGCAATGGATATGGCTTGTGCCTGCACTGCCGCCAGCGTTCGTGCCGGTGCAGATGAAATCAAAACCGCCGTTGCAGGCTTTGATGCCCCTGCCCTTTCCGCTGTTGCACAGCTGTTCAGACTGCGCGGTGATTCCTGCGCAGTTACAAGCGGTCTTGATCACACAGGTCTGCAGAGAACCGAAAAGCAGATTATTGATTTCATCCGTCACAGACAGGATCAGATGGCAAAAACGGAAGAAAGCGATGTTTTTGCAAACGGTGTTCTGCTTACAAATTCCGATGATGCCGCAACCGTTGCAAAGGCAGTCAAAAAGCTCGGCTATGACCTTTCCGACGATGATAATGCAAAGGTTTTTGAAGCATTCAAGACCGTTGCCGCAAAGAAAAACGTTTCTCTGAAAGAACTCGATGCCATTGTGGCTTCTGCCGCCATGCAGGTGCCGCCCGTATATCGCATGAAGAGCTTTGTCAGCAACTCGGGCAGTGATATTGTTTCCACTGCGACCATTGCCATTGAAAAGAACGGCAATCTTTTACAGGGCATCAGCATGGGCGACGGTCCGATCGATGCCGCATTCATGGCAATTGAGCAGATTATCGGCGTGCACTATGAGCTGGATGATTTTCGTATCCGTTCCATCACCGAAGGCCGAGATTCCGTCGGTAATGCAATCATCCGTCTGCGCGCAAACGGCAAGCTTTATTCCGGCAACGGCATTTCCACCGATATTGTCGGTGCATCCATCCGTGCTTACCTCAATGCACTCAACAAAATCGTTTATGAGGAGGAGAAAAACTGATGAAGCTTTCTTTTTCAACCAAGGGTTGGAAGAACACAACATGGCAGGAATTTGTATCCGAAGCCGTGGAAGCAGGTTTTTCCGGTATTGAGATTCATGATATAAACGCTCCCGAGTTCAGCGAAAAGACAGGCCCTGCCAACATGGAAATGGCTGCGGCTACCGTTCGCAATCTGATTGAAAACAAGCTGAGCATTCCCTGCCTTGATGCACTTTGCGACATCGGCAATAGTGAAAAATTGCAGGCAAATATTGATGAAACCGCCTCCTGCATTGCCTATGCAAAGGCATTGAAGGTACCTTTTATCCGCATCCACGCTCCCGTTGTTGACAACGATGAAAATGTGGACACTGCCGTTTTTATATATCTCGAAAAGGCGGTTCCGATGGCAGAGGCCGCAAACATCACCCTGCTGATGGAAACCGCAGGTATTTACTCCGATACAAAAAAATTATGTTCGCTTCTCAACCGTTTTGCATGCGACAATCTTGCCGTTTTGTGGGATGTTCACCACACCTACCGTGATGCAAAGGAAGCGCCCGATCAGACGGTTACCAATCTCGGCGCATATATCAAGCATGTCCATTTCAAAGATTCAGAAGAAACGGCTGACGGTCTGCAGTATTGCCTCATCGGCGAAGGCACACTGCCTGTTGATGAAATTCATAATGCATTGCGCACCCTCAACTATGCAGGCTTCATTTCCCTTGAATGGGATCCCGAATGGATGCCCGATCTGCAGGATCCGTCGGTTATCTTCTCGCATTTTGTCAGCTACATGAGTCTGTTTGAGCAGGAAAGAAAGACAAAAAGCCATTTGTATGACAATCAGGCACATACCGGTAAGTTCGTATGGAAAAAGGAATCGCTTGTCAATATCACATTTCCGCAGCTGCTTGACAAGATGGTCGAAGAATTCCCCGACCAGTATATGTTTAAATTCACGACCCTTGACTATACAAGAACCTATGCACAGTTCCGCGACGATGTGGATGAATTCTGCCGTGTGCTGATTTCCATGGGTGTCAAACCCGGCACGCATGTTACGGCCTGGGCAACCAACCTGCCGCAGTGGTACATTGCATTCTGGGCAGTCACTAAGATCGGTGCGGTTCTGATTCCCATGAACACCGCTTACAAAATCCATGAGGCGGAATACATTCTTCGTCAGTCCGATACACATACCCTGATTATGATTGACGGCTTCAAGGATTCCAACTACAAAGAAATCATTCAGGAACTGTGTCCCGAGCTCGAAAATCTCAAGCCCGGTGAAAAAATGCACTCGGCAAGACTTCCGTTCCTGCGCAATGTCATCACCATCGGCTTCCGCATGAAGGGCTGTCTTGAATGGAATGAAGCACTGTCGCGTGCAGACCTTGTCAGTCAGGATGAGGTCAACCGCATGGCAGCCGCTATTGATATTCACGATGTCTGCAACATGCAGTACACATCTGGCACAACAGGCTTCCCCAAGGGTGTTATGCTGACGCATTACAATGTCATCAATGACGGTAAGTGCATCGGTGACCGCATGGATCTGTCCACGGCTGACCGTATGATGATTCAGGTTCCTATGGTACACTGCTTCGGCATGGTGCTTTCCATGACCGCATCCGTCACCCACGGCAGCACAATGATGCCCATTCCCTATTTCTCACCGAAATCATCGCTTGCCTGCATCCACAACGAGCGCATCACCGTTTTCAACGGTGTTCCGACCATGTTCAACCTGATGTTCACGCATCCCGACTTTGCAAAGACAGATTTCTCTTATATGCGCACGGGCATTATGGCCGGTGCTAACTGTCCTGCGGACCTGATGAGAAAGGCCGCTGCAGAAATGAACATGACCGGCATTCTGAGTGTTTACGGCTTGACGGAAGCTTCTCCCGGATGCACAATGGGTGAAATCAATGAGTCCTTGGATGACCGTGTGGAAACCGTCGGCAAGGCTTTTCCGTACATCGAATGCAAGAACATTGACCCGGCTACCGGTGAGGATGTTCCGGACGGTGTCAACGGTGAATTTGTGGTCAGAGGCTACAATGTCATGAAAGGGTATTATAAAATGCCCAAGGCTACCGCAGAAGCCATTGACAAGGATGGCTGGCTGCATTCGGGTGACCTTTGCTGCAGAGATGAAAGAGGTTATTTCAAGGTCACGGGTCGTCTGAAGGACATGATCATCCGCGGCGGTGAGAATATTTATCCGAGAGAAATCGAAGAACTGATTCTGACAAATCCCAAGGTACATGATGTGCAGGTCATCGGCATTCCCGATGTGCGCTTCGGCGAAGAAATCATGGCTTGTGTCATTCTGAAAAAGGGCGAAACCTGCACCGAGGACGAAATGAAAAAGTTCGTGGATGCACACATGGCAAAGCACAAGGTGCCGCGTTATGTACATTTCATGAATGACTTCCCGATGAATGTCGCCGGCAAGATTCTGAAATACAAAATGCGCGAACAGGCCGTTGAAAGACTCAAAGCAATGGCTGAACAAAAATAAATATGCCGCCGGCAGTGCATCTGCCGGTTTTCGGCTTATTATTCAGTTGACAAGCTGAGAAAAAAGTTTTATAATTTTTTTAATTATTTTTAATTAAAATGAGGATATGGTATGAAAAAATTGATGATCGGCAACGAAGCCGTTGCCAGAGGTATTTATGAAGCGGGCGTACAGGTCGTTTCAAGCTATCCCGGCACTCCGTCCACAGAAATCACCGAGTTTTCCGCAAAATATGACGAAATGCACTGCGAATGGGCACCCAATGAAAAGGTTGCCATGGAAACAGCATTCGGCGCATCTCTTGCAGGTGTGCGTTCTGCTTGCGCAATGAAGCATGTCGGTCTGAATGTTGCAGCCGACCCGCTTTTCACCCTTTCTTACACGGGTGTCAACGGCGGTTTGCTCATTTGTGTTGCAGATGACCCCGGCATGCATTCCTCGCAGAATGAGCAGGACTCCCGTCACTATGCAATCGCCGCAAAGGTTCCCATGCTTGAGCCTGCCGATTCCGCAGAAAGCCTTTTCTTCGCAAAGGCTGCCTTTGACCTTTCCGAAGAATTCGATACCCCCGTTATTCTGCGTATGTGCACAAGAATAGCACACTCACAGAGCATTGTCGAGCTTGGAGTACGAGAAGAAAAAGTACGCATTGCTTACGAAAAGAAGGCAGCTAAAAACATTATGATGCCTGCCAATGCAAAGCATCGCCATCCGATTGTGGAAGAACGCACAAAGAAGCTGATTGCATTTGCAGAGGATTGTCCGTTCAACAAGGTGGAAATGGGCGGCACCGGAATGGGTATCATTACTTCGGGTACCTGCTATCAGTATGTCAAGGAAATTTTCGGTGACAGTGTCAGTGTGCTGAAGCTCGGTCTTGTCAATCCCCTGCCCGTCAATCTCATCAAGGACTTTGCCGCCAAGGTTGACCGCCTTGTTGTGATCGAAGAGCTTGACGGCATCATTGAAACCCACTGCAAGAATCTCGGCCTCGTCTGTGAAGGCAAGGAGCTGTTCACCCCCCTCGGTGAATATTCACAGAAGAGCATTGCAAAGGTGTTCGGACTTGAAGAAAAAGCAGGCTTTGCTCCCGAAACCGCTATTCCCGTGCGTCCTCCCGTTATGTGCGCCGGCTGTCCGCACAGAGGTCTGTTCTACACCCTTTCCAAGAATAAGGTCACTGTTATGGGCGACATCGGCTGCTACACCCTCGGTGCACAGAAGCCGCTGGATGCTCTGGATGCCGTTCTTTGCATGGGCGCATCCGTATCGGGGCTGCACGGTTTCAACAAAGCACTCGGCAACGATGAAATGAAAACCTGCGCCGTCATCGGTGACTCCACATTCATGCATTCGGGCATTACGGGTCTTGTAAACATTGCTTACAACGATTCGCATTCCCTTGTTATTATTCTTGACAACTCCATCACCGGTATGACGGGGCATCAGCAGAACCCGACCACCGGTTACAATATCAAAGGCGATCCTGCCGCAAAAATTGACCTTGAAGCACTCTGCCGTGCTGTAGGCATCAAGCGTGTCCGTGTGGTTGATCCTTATGACCTGAAGGCCTGCGATACCGCCATTAAGGAAGAGCTTGCCGCAGATGAACCGTCCGTCATTATTTCCAGACGCCCCTGTGTGCTGCTGAAATCCGTCAAGGCTAAACCGCCTGTTAAAATTGATAAAGACAAATGCCGTTCCTGCAAAATGTGCATGAAGATCGGCTGTCCTGCAATCAGCATGGTGGACGGCAAGGCACACATCGATGCAACCCTTTGTGTGGGCTGCGGTGTCTGCGAACAGCTTTGCACATTCGGCGCTATTGAAGAATAAGGAGGTTACAAAGATGAATACAACCAGTATTATGATCGTCGGTGTCGGCGGGCAGGGCTCGCTTCTTGCAAGCCGTGTGCTCGGCAATCTCCTTGTGAATGAAGGTTATGATGTCAAGGTTTCCGAGGTACACGGCATGAGTCAGCGCGGCGGTTCCGTTGTTACATATGTCCGTTTCGGTGACAAGGTTGCTTCTCCCATCATTGAAGAAGGTGAAGCAGATTTCATTATTTCTTTTGAAAAGCTCGAAGCAGCCCGTTGGGCAAAATGCCTGAAAAAAGACGGCAAGATCATTGTGAATACACAGGAAATTGATCCCATGCCCGTTATTACGGGTGCGGCCGTTTATCCGCACGATATCCTCGATGAAATCACCGCACAGGGTGCTTTTGTGGACGGATTGGATGCACTGTCCCTTGCAAACAAAGCAGGCTCGTCCAAGGCTGTCAACATTGTGCTGATGGGCAGACTTGCAAAGTATTTCCACATTGAGTATGACAAGTGGATCGCACAGATTGAACAGTTGGTCGCTCCTAAGTTTATTGAATTGAACAAGAAGGCTTTTGCGCTCGGATATAACGCATAAGTAATTTTGCTGCACAAGTAATTTTGATATAAAAGGAATGGTTACTATGAAAAAAAAATATTGGCAGGAAGAAATTGAAACCGCTTCACGCGAACAGCTTGATGCGATTCAAAGCGAATGCCTTGCAGCAACGGTCAAAAGAGTGTACGAAAAAGTACCGATGTACCGTCAGCGCATGGATGAAGCAGGCGTAAAGCCCGAAGACATCAAGAGCATTAAGGACATCACAAAGCTCCCCTTTACAACAAAGCAGGATCTTCGTGATACCTACCCCTACGGTATGTTTGCAGTACCAATGAACGAGGTAGAAGAGCTGCATGCATCCAGCGGCACAACCGGCAAGCAGATTGTTGTCGGCTATACCAAGAAGGATCTGCACACATGGGGTGAAATCTGCGCAAGAGCATTGGTTGCAGCAGGCTCCGATGAAAATGACTTTGTTCACGTTTCCTACGGTTACGGTTTGTTTACGGGTGGCTTCGGTCTGCACTACGGCGCACAGCAGATCGGCGCAACCGCAATCCCCGTTTCCTCAGGTCAGACCAAAAGACAGGTCACCATTCTCGAAGACTTCGGATCCACCGTTCTTTGCTGCACGCCCTCTTATGCAATGACCATTGCGGAAGCGGTTGAACAGGCAGGCATTGATGCTGCAAAACTGCCGCTGAAAGCAGGTATTTTCGGTGCAGAACCCTGGACCGAAGAAATGCGTCAGTATATCGAAGATAAACTGAAAATCAAGGCTTATGATATTTACGGTCTGACGGAAGTTATGGGCCCCGGTGTTTCCTTCACCTGCGACAAGCAGTGCGGTATGCATGTCAACGAAGACCATTTCATCATTGAAGTGCTCAATCCCGAAACCTTTGAGCCTGTTGAAGACGGCACCATCGGTGAAATCGTTTTCACCTGCATTACCAAAGAAGCCTTCCCTGTTATCCGTTACAGAACCAAGGACCTCGGTTATGTCACCCATGAAAAATGCGAATGCGGCAGAACCTTTGTGCGCATGAGCAAGATTCTCGGCAGAACAGACGATATGCTCATCATCCGCGGTGTCAACGTATTCCCGTCACAGATCGAAACCGTTCTTCTTGAACAGGGTTATGCTCCCAACTATATGCTCATTGTCGATCGCGTGAACAATGCAGATACACTTGAAGTACAGGTTGAGGTTACTCCTGAAATATTCAGCGATAAGGCTGCTGCCCTCACTTCCTATGAAAAGAAGCTGCAGGTCGCAATCCGCGAGCTGCTCGGCATTCAGGCTGCTGTCAAGCTGGTTGCACCCAACACCATCCAGCGCTTTGAAGGCAAAGCAAAGCGTGTCATCGACAACAGAAAACTGCACGATTAAGCTAAGGAGGAAATTATTATGGCAATCAAGCAACTTTCCATCTTTGTAGAAAACAAATCCGGCGCACTTGCTGATATCACCGATATTCTTGCTGCCAACAGCATTGACCTGCGTGCACTTTCCATTGCAGAAACACAGGATTTCGGCATTCTTCGTCTGATCGTCAATGATACCGAAAAAGCTGCACAGGCTCTGCGCGACAAGAATTGCGTTGTCAACATCACGGAAATCTGTGCTGTTGCTGTGCCCGATGCCCCCGGCGGTCTTGCCGGTGTGCTTCGTATTCTTGCCGATGCCGACATCGTTGTTGAATACACCTATGCATTCATTTCCAACTCCAAAAAGGACGCATATGTTGTTCTTCGCATCAACGAACATGATATCGCAAAGGCTGAAGCTTTGTTTTCCGATAAAGGCATTCGTGAAATCAACGAAAGCGACATTCAATCTCTGTAAAGGAAAAGGGCGGTCTTCTGACCGCCCGATTTGATGTTATGATACATTTTAAAAACGGCAAGCTGACCGTTATGCAGGTCAGCGATCCGCAGGATCTTTCTTTTGCAAATCATACCATGATCGCAATGCTTGACAAGGTATACGATCAGGTCAGACCCGACCTTGTTGTGTTTACAGGGGATAATATTCTCGGCAATCATCTGCGTGATGCACGCTTCGGTTCAAGACATACCGTAAAAACGGATGCAGGTGAAAAGAGAAGAATGATCAAGGCCATTGACAATATTCTCTCTCCGCTTGAAAAAAGGGGTATTCCGTTTGTTTATATATTCGGCAACCACGATGATGTAAACAGTATCACAAAGGCTGAACAGGCCGATATTTTCAATTCATACCCCAACTGCGTTATGCCGACTGAAGATCAATTCATTCATGCTGTCGGCACCTGCTTCGTTCCGCTGTTTTCATCCCACGAGGCAAAAGAGATTTTCCGTTTGTGGCTGTTTGATTCGGCTTGGTTCGACAAGCAGGAAAAACGAACATATTCTTATGTAACAGAAGAAGCGGTTGCTTGGTTTAAGCAAACAAGCAAAAAAACAAAAGAAACCGTCGGCATTATTCCCGGCTTGTTCTTTATTCACATTCCCCTGCCGGAGCAGGCGAATCTGCTCGAAGAATGCCCACCGCATGTGGGCGGAGTTCTTGATCACCATTTATACGGTAAAACAAAGGAGAAAAAATTTTACCGCCTGAATCCGAATCTTGCAAGTGGTGATCTTGGTGAATATCCCTGCATGCTCGAAAAAAACACGGGGCTTTTTGATGCCATCAAGGAAGACGGAACAGTGAAAGCGGTTGTGGCAGGACATGACCACACCAACTGCTTTGACGGCACATGGAATGGTGTGCGCTTCATTCAGACCGCCTGCGCATCCTTGCGTTGCTACGGTGTCAAAAACCGTGGTGTCCGAATTTTTGAACTTGACGAAAAGGATCCCGAGAACTTCAAAACCTGTCATCTGTCATATGATGACATCATGGGAACGGGCTTTTGGGCACAGCTTCGTTATCTGCTCGATGCAGACGGCTTGCAAAAATACAAGTATTCCCTATTGGGAGTTACAGCCGCAGCCCTGATCGGTACAACAGCCGCCATCGTGCACAGAATAAAAAAATAAACATGAAGAAAGCGCTTGGTGATTGATCATCAAGCGCTTGTTATTTGTTTATTTTACACCGTAGAAAATCCACAGGAAGATATATGCAGGAATGATCGCGGCGAGGGTGAACGGAATGCCGATCTTGAAGAAGTCGCTGTTTTTGACCTCATAGCCTTCCTTACGGAGAATGCCGATGCCCGTGATGTTGGCAGAAGCACCGATGGGAGTGCAATTGCCGCCGAGTGTTGCACCTGAAAGCAGGCCGAAATACAAGACGGTGGGATCAATATCAAGAGCTGCAGCAAGGCCGCCGATCACGGGAATCATGGTTGCAACATACGGGATGTTGTCAATAAAAGCAGAAATCAGCACCGAAGCCCAGGTCACAACAGTGTAAAGGAAAAATACATTTCCGCCGCCTGCCTTAGCAAGCAAGTTTGCTGCCGCATCAATGACGCCCTGTGCAGAGATACCGCCGATCATCAGGAACAAGCCGAGAAGCAGTCCGATGGTTTCAAAGTCAATCTGCTTGACGGGTTCAATGATTGCTGACACATTTTTCTTTCTGATGAAATTATAAATCAGTCCGATTACCATCAATACACAGCAGATAAGCCCGTTGGTGATGTCAGGCTTGTTGGGAATAAATGATGCACCGATGAGGGCAACAATGACACCGACAAGAAGAACCGTGGGCACATAGTCCGTAACTTTCGTTCTTTCTCCCGAATTCGGAATAGGCTTCTTTTCCTTGCGGAACAAAACGGCGAGAATCAATGCCGAAAGCAATGCACCAAGCTCGACCGCAAAGAAGATACCGGGCTTGCCGTTGTAGACAATGAAATCAAGGAAGCTCATATCCAAAGCGGAGCCGAGCATAATGGCAGTCGTATCGCCGACAAGAGTAGCTGCACCCTGCAGGTTGGAGGAAACGGCAATGCCAATAATGAATGGTACGGGATTGGTTTTGAGTTTTTTGCAGATTTCCAATGCAACGGGAGCTACCATCAACACGGTTGCAACATTATCAACAAAAGCAGAAATGATGCCTGCAAACAATGCCATTGCAACAGCTGCCATTTGCACCGTGGGAACCTTTTCCATCACGAGATCAGCAAGCAGAGACGGCATTTTGCTTTCTATAAACAAAGCAACGATGCCCATTGTGCCTGCAATCATCAGCAAAACATTGAAATCGATGGATCCCAACACATCCGACAACGGCAGCATGCCGCTTACAATAAAAATCACACCCGATGCGAGTGCAATATACGGACGGTATTTACTGAACACAAGAATCAACACATAGGTCAATGCAAAAAGAATAATGGCAGGAATCATTTTTTTCTCCTAATCAAATATTAACATACTATGAAATAGTAACATGAAAAAAGACCCGTTGCAAGCAATTTTCGCAATGATCAGAAAAGTTTAAAGGTTCTGCACAAAGTGAATATTTTCAATTTGTGCAACATGAATCAAGTTTTTGTTAAGGCTTTAACGTTAAATAATTAACATTAAAAAGCTGTCAAATTATGTATAAAAATAAATGCTCTTGTACATAATTCTACATACAAGAGCATATGATTCACTTTATTATTTTATGCTATGCAGGAATTAAGCAATTCCCTGTATGAAGCCGACAACCTTGCAGAAAACATCAATCACAATGCCGACGAACTTTCCGAAAATGGCTTTGATCATGGATGCATCACCCGTTGCATTGAGAACTTCATCTTCGCCGCCGAGAATAACATCCGTAATGGTCACAAGCTCACTCTTATAATTTTCGGCATCATTCTCGTTGATGGTCAGAATGCGGCAACCGCGGCTGAAATCATCACCGTAAGAATGGAAGGTACAGCCGGGCGTATTGACAATGTCAATGCCCTTGTAAGGAATGGTAAAGGTGTTGATGTGGTCATGACCGGAGAAGGTAGCGATCACATCGCCAACTTCGAGGAATGCATCGAACTGACCGTAGTTGACAGCACCGGGGCACGGGAATTCCATAACAACACCGCTTGTAATGCGGTCATACTGCGGGGTGAAGGAATAGGTTACGCCGTCAACGGTTTTGGTGATATCCGGCACAGCAAGTGCATCGGGATAGGGCTTGAACATTGCCGGGAAAACTTCGCCCACAATGATATGCTGGAATGCCATGGCAGGAACCACTTCACCGCCGTTGGCTGCTGCGAGCTCGGCTGCGGTCTGCTTGTACCATTCGATCTGATCGGTATGAACAGCATCATAACCGCCGTCGGGATGATAGGTATTAGAGTCAAATGTCCAGATGTTGAAAGCATATTTGCTGCCGTCAGAGCTGAGAACGGGCAGATTGTGCGTACCGACACCGGTCAATTCGGGAACGATATCTTCAGTCAGGCAATATTTGCCGCCGTACTGCTGATAATAAGCAAGCAGCTGCTCTTTTTCTACCCCCTGTTCATTGTCGTGATTACCGAAGGTAACTGCAAAATAGGTTTCGCTTTCAACGAAGGGAGCCACCAGTTCTTCGATCGCCTGTGCCTTGGTTTCCTTGGGAGCCACAGTGTTGTCACCGCCGAGAACAACGATATCGGGATCGTATGTAGCAATAACATTGCGTATGAATGCAAGCATGGTTTCACTTGCAGGATACACATCCTGGCAGTCACAAAGGTGCATGATGACAAACTCGCCGTTTTCATCAAACTGCAAAGGGGTTGCGGCTTCTTCTGCACTTGCTGCGAATGCAAACGGAAGAACCATGCAAAGTGCAAGGATAACGGAAAGAATTTTTTTCATTTTCTTTACTCCTTTATTTTTTAATAGAAGTATTTTACCATTTAATTTTATTTTTGTCAAAGCTTATTTAAATAATATTACACAAATAATCGACTTAATATTTGTGCGAAACGAGCAGAGAAAAACACTTGCGATATTTTTTGAGTGTGTTATACTGAAAATAATAAATTATTACGGAGGTTCTGTTATGGCAGATATCAAATTGGGAATACAGTTATATACACTCAGAGATCATATTCAGACTGCTGAAGATTTTGACAGCACCCTTGCAAGATTGCAGAAAATGGGTGTAAAAGTCATTCAGATTTCGGGCATCGGCCCGATCGATCCGCAGACAACGGCAGACATTGTCAAAAAATATGATATGGATGTCTGCGTGACACACAAGGATTTCAAGCGCATGCAGGAGGATCTGGATGCCATGATTGACGAGCACAAGCTCATCGACTGCGATTGCATGGGCATCGGCGGTATGCCGGGTGATGCAAGGGAAACAGCAGAAGCCGTGCGTGCATTCATTGCAAAGGCTACTGAGATCGGCAAAAAAATGCGTGAGCGCGGTGAACGCTTCTGCTACCATAATCATGATTTTGAGTTCCAAAAGGTGGACGGTGACAAGACCATTATGGATATTCTGATCGAAGAAACCGATCCTGAGCTGTTCTGGTTCATCCCCGATGTGGCATGGATGCATTTTGCAGGTGTGAATCCTGCCGAATATCTTGAAAAAATGCAGGGCAGAGTCAAGGTTCTGCATTTCAAGGATTACATTCTGCCCGATGGTGCGCGCAAATTCTGTTCACTCGGTCAGGGACTTGTCAATCTTGAGGATTGCTACAAGGCTTGCCAGAAGCTCGGTATCCCCTATATTGTTTACGAGCAGGACATTGACTGGGTTGATAATGATCCGTTCAAGGCAACCGAGGAAAGCTGGGCATTCATGAACGCTCTTGCCGCAAAGTGTAATTGAAAATATAAAAAATGAGCTCCGCCGAAAAAAGCGGAGCTTTATTATTCATTTTTTCGTATTGAAAATTTCGGTCAGTATTCTGTGTGCAACTTCCGATTTCGAGAGCATGGGAAGCTCGGTTTCGCCGTTTTTGGTAATCAATGTGATTATGTTTGTATCGGTTCCGAAGCCTGCGCCCTGCGTGCGCAACGAATTGGCACAGATCATATCGCAGTTTTTCTTTGCGAGTTTTTTTCTTGAATTTTCAAGAACATTGTCCGTTTCCATAGAAAAACCGCAGATAAACTGCCCTGCTTTTTTATTCTCACCAAGATATGCAAGAATATCCTTGGTGCGCTTGAGTTCAATCGACATATCGCCGTCTGTTTTTTTGATTTTGCCGTCGGCAACCGTAACGGGTGTATAATCGGCAACTGCAGCTGCCTTGATAATACAATCATATTCATGCATGTTTTCGGTTACGGCATTGAACATATCCTCTGCCGATTGCACACGCACACAATTTACAAACATCGGTAATGCAACATCCGTATGCGCCGCAACAAGTGTGACATCTGCACCGCGCAATGCCGCCGCCTTTGCAAGGGCAATTCCCATTTTTCCGCTTGAATGGTTTGTAATGAAGCGCACGGGATCAATGCTTTCACGGGTTGCGCCTGCCGTTACGAGGATTTTTTTACCGGCAAGGTCTTTTTCAAAGGCAATTTCTTTGAGGATATATTCAAGAAGCTCACCTTCATCGGGCATTCTGCCGTCCCCCGTGTCGCCGTTTGCAAGCATGCCGTGGTCAGGCTCGATGATTTCATAGCCGTACTTTTTAAGCTTTTCAATATTGTCCTGCACAATGGGATTGTGGAACATATTATGATTCATGGCAGGTGAAACGATTTTTTTGCACGGACAAGCCATGACGGTGGTGGTCAGCATATCATCCGCAATGCCGTATGCAATTTTTCCGATCACATTGGCGGAAGCGGGTGCAATCAGCACCACATCTGCTCTTTTTGCAAGTGCCACATGCTCAACACTGAATTCAAAATTCCGGTCAAAGGTATCGATCAGGCACTTTTGTCCGGTCAGTGATTCAAAGGTGATGGGATTTATAAAATTGGTTGCATTCTGTGTCATCAGCACCTGCACATCGGCATGCAGTTTTTTCAGCATTCTGGCAAGATTTGCAATTTTGTATGCGGCAATGCTGCCTGTGACGGCAAGAACAACTGTTTTTCCGTTCAGCATAAAATCATTCCTTTGTTAAAAAAATTCAACTTTCTTTTTAATTATAGCACATATTTGCAAAAAAAGATATATACACTGCAAAAAAAATATGTTATACTTACCTTGTATTGTATCTCTTTTGAGAATAATAACAAATTCAGGAGGTCTTATTATGGTTAAGTCCAACGAAAAGGTAAGAAGACTTGTATTACTTGCGTTGTTTACGGCAATCATGATTATTATGTCGACAACACCGCTCGGGTATCTCAACATCGGTCCTCTTGCAATCACACTCAATGTGATCCCCCTCGGCATGGCAGCCGTTGCATTGGGCCCCACAGGCGGTTTGGCCATGGGAGCCGTTTTCGGAATCACGAGTTTTTTGCAGTGTATCGGCATCGGCGGTGTCAGCGCAATGGGAGCTGCCCTGTTTCAGATCAATCCCATTCTTGCCTTTGTGCAACGCTTTGTTCCGCGCGTGATTGACGGGCTTGTCATCGGCCTGCTTCACAAGGCAATGGTAAAAAAACTCGGCGCAAAAATTTCTTGCTTCATTACGGGCTTTCTTGCCGCATTTCTCAACACGGTCCTGTTCATGGCTTCGCTTGTGCTGCTGTTCGGCAAAACAGACTACATGCAGGAATTGATTGACGGAAGAAACATTCTTGTATTTATCTGCGCATTCGTCGGCATCAATGCCGTGTTTGAAATGCTCGCAAGCACGGTAATCACCGGTTCAATCGGCTCCATTCTGTACAAATCAAAAATAATAAAATAAGGTGATCGTATGATTCTTGCTATCGATATCGGCAATACAAATATCGTAATCGGCTGCTTCGATGATAATAAAATCATTTTCCGTGAAAGACTTTCGACAAACCATACAGCAACGGTTCTTGAATATGTGGTGACAATAAAGACCGCATTTGAAATGAACGATATCCAAAAGGAAGATATTACAGGCTCGATTATTTCTTCGGTTGTTCCTGCCGTGACCAATACCGTGAAAACCGCAGTCGAAAAATATCTCAACATAAACTCGCTGATTATCGGCCCCGGCATCAAAACAGGTCTGAGCATTATGATCGACAATCCCAGTCAGCTCGGATCCGACCTTGTGGTTGATGCAGTGGCAGGCATCAGTGAATATCCCACACCGCTTATCATTATCGACATGGGTACAGCCACAACCGTTTCGGTAATCGACAAAAACAAGCAATACATCGGCGGTATGATCATTCCCGGGCTTGCCGTTTCCCATGATGCACTCATCAGCAGAACCTCACAGCTTTCAAAAATCGCCTTTGAAACACCGAAAAAGGTGATCGGCAGCAACACAGTTGACTGCATCAAAAGCGGTTTGCTTTACGGAAATGCAGGCATGCTTGACGGCTTGATTGAAAGAATCAATGATGAACTCAAAGAAAAATGCACCGTGGTTGCCACGGGCGGACTCTCCACCGTGATTGCACCGCTTTGCAAGCATGATATCATCATTGATGAAGACCTGCTGTTAAAGGGACTTATGAAAATTTACGCAAAAAACAGTTAAGCATATCAATTGAAAAAATCAAAAAAAACCGGGATTCACTTCACTGTGAGTCCCGGTTTCATTATGAATAAAATGAAATCAGATGGAGATTTCCATTGCCGTGTTGTAAAGCTCACGGTCAATGACCTTCTTCATGTTGAGTGCTTCCACGATATCATAATCGATGATGTCTTCCTTCTTCATCGCAACAACGCGGTTGCCGATGCCGTTGAGAAGAAGGTGGGTAGCATAAGAGCCCATCTGGCTGCCGACAACACGGTCCTTGACAGAGGGAGAACCACCGCGCTGCACATGACCGAGCACGGTTGCACGGCTTTCGACACCGAGCGTATGTTGAATGTACTTTGCAAGTGCATTGACACCGTTAATGCCCTGTGCTTCGAGCTTTTCTGTGATGCCTTCCGCAACAACAATAACAAAGTGCTTCTTGTCGGTCTTCATGGTTCTGCGCATGCGTTCAATAATATCGCGTTCAATATTGAATTCAATTTCAGGAATCAGAATAGAGGTTGCACCAACGGCAATACCTGCATTGAGTGCCAGGAAGCCTGCGCGTCTGCCCATAACTTCAACTACGGAGCAGCGGTCGTGGGATTCGGTGGTATCACGGATGCGGTCAACCATATCCATGATGGTGTTCAGGCAGGTGTCATAACCGATGGTGTAGTCAGAGCATGCAATATCATTGTCGATGGTTCCGGGAACACCGACACAGTTGATGCCGCGAACGGAAAGGTCACGGGCACCTCTGAAGGAGCCGTCACCGCCGATGACAACGATACCTTCAATATTATTTGCCTTACATACTTCAATAGCCTTTGCCATGCCTTCTTCGGTGGCAAATTCAGTGCTGCGTGCGGAATACAGCATGGTACCGCCGCGATGAATGATATCGGAAACGCTGCGCAGATTCATTTCATACATATCGCCTTCCATAAGGCCTTTGAATCCGCGGCGGATGCCGAGCATTTTGACATTGTTTTCACAGCCTGTGCGAACAGCAGCACGGATCGCGGCATTCATGCCGGGGGCATCTCCGCCGCTGGTAAGTACGGCAATTGTTTTCATGGGTAAATCCTCCTGAAGGAAAAATATACTTTAATTTCTATATATAATAATAAAAAAAGACCGCTTTGTCAAGACATAGCGGTCTTATATTTTCATAATTTGGCATTATTTCGGCATTTACAGCCTTGCTGCAACATTTTTTTCGCCCAACAGCGCTGCAAGACAATATGCCAAAGGCTCATTCCATACGGTACGAAGTCCGCTTGCAAAGTCATATTGCTTTTCATCTGCATAATAGAAAATGACGGGCAATGTGCCCTCCTCGGCAAAAATACCGCAAAGGCTTTTTACTTTATCAAGCACTTCCCCGTTACGGCTTGCGACACGAAGGAACAGTCCCTTCTTTGCATTGTCATGCGTAACGGAAACCTGCGGTGCAGGCAGCGGCTTTTTGGGCAGCGCACGCATAACGGGCTTCGGTTTTGCGGGAGGCGGTGCAGGCGGCAATTCGTTATAATCGGGGGGCGGAAGATGATCATCTTCTTCAGGAGGGACATAGCCGTAGTCTGCATCATACGAGCCTGCAGGTGCACTGCTTGCTGCAGCAGGCGGCGGTGGCGGAAGCTCTGCATCTCCCCCGCTTCTCTGCAAGGGCTTGAATTCCATGGGCGGCAGGCGATAATTTTTAATCAGATCATCGTCATCCTTCATACCGTCCACGGATGCAACCTCTTCAAGAAGCAGCTTCGGCACTTCGTCATCACGCAAGGACAGCTTACCTGTCAGCAGAACAACGGTGTCTTCCACAAGAAGATCTGCAAACTGCTCATATTTTTTCGGAAATACAAGCACTTCTATGGAGCCTGCCGTATCTTCAATAGACAGGAATGCCATGGTGGTATCGTTTTTGGTGATTTTCTTACGGACAGTGGACAGCAGACACAGAATACGGATTTTGTCACCGTCATGATAAGGACTTTCGGGGTCATTGAGGTCGGAGGCCATCAGGGAGGATGTTTTTGCACTGCCGAGCTTTTTGGAAAGGGTGGCATATTCGGTCATGGGATGGCCGGACATATACATACCCGTGGTTTCTTTTTCAAGCTGCAATCGTTCACGCTCGGGAAGCTCCTTGACATCGGGCACGGGCGGCTCACTTGCCTGCGCAAGGTCTGCACTCAGGTCGAAGAATCCGATTTGCCCTTCAATCTTGGACTTCTTGTCGCTTTCAAGGGATGCCAAAATATCATCGATCATCAGAAGCATCTGTCGGCGGTTATGGCCAAAGCAATCACACGCACCGCTTTTGATGAGATTTTCCAAAGAACGGCGGTTAAATTCCTTGCAATAAACACGCTTGCAAAACGAATAGTAACTGTAAAACGGGCCGTTTTCTTCACGCTCCTGAATCAGGAAGCTGATAAAGCCTGCACCGAGGTTTTTAATGGCAAGCAGACCAAAACGGATGTTGCCATCCACAACGGTGAATTTTTCGCCGGATTCATTGACACTGGGAGGCAATACATCGATACCGAGGTTTGCGCATTCGTCAATATAAGCAACAACCTTATCGGTTTTGGTTAGCACGCTGGTCAGCATCGATGCCATGAATTCGGCAGGATAATGACAACGCAGATAGGCTGTCTGAAAGGTTACAAGGGCATACGCTGCGGAGTGGGACTTGTTGAAAGCATACAATGCAAACGATGCCATATCATCAAAGATTTTATTGGCAGCATCCTCGGAAATACCGCGCTTCAGGCAGCCATCACACTTTGAACCGCCGTCGGTTCCGTCAGAGCCGTACAGGAAATATTTTCTTTGTTCAGCAAGCACATCCGCCTGCTTTTTGGCAACTGCACGACGAACCATATCTGCAGCACCGAGCGAATAGCCGGCAAGCTCTCGGAAAATCTGCATAACCTGCTCCTGATAAACAATAACACCGCAGGTAACATCGAGAATGGGCTGCAGCTCGGGACAGTGGTAGGTGATTTTTTCGGGATGTGCGCGGTTTTCAAGATATGCGGGAATGAAGTCCATGGGACCGGGACGGTACAGAGCAATAACAGCAATGATATCTTCAAGATTTCGTGGCTGCATGTTAATCATCAGTGATCGGATGCCGCCCGATTCGCACTGGAACACGGCAAAGGTGCCGCCTTCGCCGAGCATTTTATAGGTTTCGGGATCATCAATATCAATTTTGCGGATGTCAAAATCGGGCTCACGCTTGTGAATCATCTTTTCGGCATCAGCAATAACAGTAAGGGTACGAAGCCCGAGGAAGTCCATCTTCAACAGGCCAAGTTTTTCAACCCATCCTTTATAATATTGCGTAACAACGGAATCACCGGATTTGAACAGCGGAACATATTCGTCAACAGGACGGTCGCAGATAACAACACCTGCAGCATGCATGCCTGTATTGCGGATCATGCCTTCAACCTGAATGGATACGTCAATGAGCTTTTTAACCTCAGAATTGGTATCATACATATTTTTAAGATCCTGCGATGATTGCAGAGCCTTTTCAATGGTCATATCGAGTTCTGCCGGAATTTCCTTTTTGACAGCATTGACATCGCCGAAGGACATACCGAGCACGCGTCCGACGTCCTGCACGGCACCCTTGGCTGCCATAGTACCGAATGTTGCAATCTGCGCGACATGGTCGGCACCGTACTGACGGACAACGTAGTCAATAACCTCCTGTCTGCGCTCATAACAGAAGTCAATATCAAAGTCGGGCATGCTGACTCGTTCGGGATTCAGAAAACGTTCAAACAGCAGGCTGTAACGCATGGGGTCAATATCGGTAATACCGCAGGTGAATGCAGCGATACTGCCTGCACCCGAGCCACGCCCGGGGCCGACGGGAATGCCGACGGATTTTGCATAGTTGATGTAGTCCCACACAATCAGGAAGTAGTCAATGAAGCCCATCTGATTGATAATGCCGAGCTCATAATTCAGGCGGTCCATGTATTCCTGCGGATAATTTTCACCGTAGCAACGGATCATACCGTCATAGCAAAGACCCTTGAAATATTCAAAATGATCCTGATCATTGGGGACTTTGAAGATCGGCAGCTTTGTGTCACCGAACTTAAAGTCAACATGACAGCGTTCGGCAATTTTGTTTGTGTTTTCAATAGCTTCCGGAAACTCCGGAAACAGTGCGGCCATTTCATCGCCCGATTTGACATAGAATTCTTCGGTAGAAAATCCCATGCCTGTATCCTCGTCAATGGTGTGCTTTGTTGAAACACAGACAAGGATTTTTTGAATTTCAGCATCCTGTTTGCGAATGTAATGGCAGTCGTTGGTAACAACAAGCGGAATGCCTGTTTCGCGGGAAAGTCGAATCAGCAGCGGGTTGGTCTGCTTTTGCTCTTCCAGACCGTGATCCTGCAGCTCAATATAATAATTACCCTGCCCGAACAGATTATTATACCAAATGCAGGTTTCCTTTGCCTTTTCGTAGTCATCACGTAAAAGATTCTGCAGCACCTCACCACCAAGACAGGCAGAAAGGCAGATTAAGCCTTCGTGATACTTTTCGAGCAATTCGCGGTCGATTCGCGGCTTTGTATAAAACCCTTCTGTCCATGCGGCAGACACCATTTTAATCAGATTCTGATATCCCGTCTGATTTTCACAAAGGAGAACAAGGTGGAAACGGTCAGAATCGTATGCATGCACCTTATCATGGCGGCTTCGGGGCGCAACATAAACCTCACATCCGACAATCGGATGCAAACCTTCCGCTTTTGCAGCAAGATAAAAGTCTATGGTGCCGTACATAACACCGTGGTCTGTCATGGCAACATGTGTCTGTCCCAACTCCTTGATGTGCTTCATCAGAGGTTTGATGCGACATGCACCGTCCAAAAGACTGTATTCGGTATGCAAATGCAAATGGGTAAAGGGTGTCATAATTGCTCCTTAGTTTAATTTCTGACCGTAATAAGCATTTTCACCGTGTTTGCGGAAATAATGCTTATCCAAAAGATTATTGTCTACTCTTTCTCTGCCGCCGAGCAGCTCCGTTTTGAGTGCCATACGGGCAACGATTTCGAGTGTTGCGGCATTTTTGGCGGCTTCTTTTGCATTTTTGCCCCATGCAAAGGGCCCGTGTGACTTGACATTGACCGCTACAATTGCTTTGGGATCAAGATTGTTCTTTGCAAAATGTTCGGCAATGACAAGGCCTGTATTTTTTTCATATTCGCCTTCGATTTCTTCCTTTGTCAGGGCACGGCAGCACGGAATATCACCGTAGGCAAAATCGGCATGGGTGGTGCCGTAGGCAGGAATATCCCTGCCTGCCTGCGCAAAGGCCACAGCAAATTCGGAATGACTGTGCACAACCCCGCCAAGGGTCGGAAATGCCTTATATAGTTCAAGATGGGTTGCGGTGTCGGAGGACGGATTGAGATTACCGTCCACCACTTCGCCGTTCATATTCAGAACCACAATATCATCGGGCTTTAAATCACAGTAAGCAACACCCGACGGCTTGATGGCAAACACACCGGCCGCACGATCAATTTCCGAAGCATTGCCCCATGTAAAAGGAGCAATACCGTATTCGGGAAGAAGCATATTCGCTTCGTAAACTCTTTGTTTTAAGCTTTCAAACATATTTTAACCTCTGCCGAAAATGACGGCATTATATTGCAGCTCGCGTCTGAAATCTGCAATCTTTGTATCTTTATTGATGTGAACAAATTCGATGCCTGCCATTTCGGCAAAGTCACGCATCATGTCAGCCGTGACATCGTAAGACAGCACGGAATGATGTGCACCGCCTGCATAAATCCATGCTTCGGCAGATGTCTTGAGATTGGGCATCGGCTTCCACAGCACACCCGAAACGGGCAGCTTGGGCATTTCGTTAACCTGCTCAACGCATTCAATATCATTGACAATCATGCGAAGATGTGTGCCCATGTCAACAAGAGAAACCACGATCGCTGCACCGGGCTTTGCCTTGAAAACAAGTCTTGCAGGGTCTTCCCTGCCGCCGATACCGAGCGGATGCACCTGAATTTCGGGTCTGGTCTGTGCGATGGTCGGGCAGACCTCAAGCATGTGTGCCCCCATAATCATTTCATTGCCGGGTTCAAAGTGGTATGTATAGTCTTCCATGAAAGCAGTACCGCCGGTCATATCGGCAGCCATTGCCTTGAGTACTCTTGTCATGGCAGCTACCTTCCAGTCACCCTCCGCACCGAAGCCGTAGCCGAGGCGCATGAGATCCTGCGAAGCAAGACCGGGCAGCTGACGAAGCCCCTGCAGGTCTTCAAAGTTGGTATGGAAGGCGGTAAAGCCGCGTTCATCCATAAAACGCTTGATTGCGATTTCTTCACGGGCCTGATAACGGACAGCATCCATATTATCGGTCGCAAAGGTATAATACTTCTTATATTCTTCGATCTGTGCATCGATTTCGGCTTCCGTCACCTGTTCAACATAAGCGATGATATCACCGACACCGTAGTGCTCGATCTCCCAACCGAGTTTATGCTGTGCTTCTACCTTGTCACCATCGGTAACGGCAACAGAGCGCATATTGTCGGAAATGCGCAGGCAACGCAGCGACATACTTTCCTTGTAACCGACGGCAGCACGCATCCAGACACCGATTTCCTTACGGAATTCTTCGTTTTCCCAATGACCTGCAATGACCTTGCGTGCCTTGTTCAGACGGGCGGTGATGTAGCCGTGTTCACGGTCGCCGTGTGCAGACTGATTCAGATTCATGAAATCCATATCGATCGTGCCCCACGGAATGTCGCGGTTGAACTGTGTATTCAGATGCAGGTAGGGTTTCTGTAACATCGACAGTCCCTTAATCCACATTTTGGACGGAGAGAAGGTATGCATCCAGCAAATGACACCTGCACAGGCAGGGTCGTTATTGGCTTTGGTCATCGCCTCTGCAATTTCGGAAGATGTCTTCACACAAGGAAGAAAAACAACTTCACAAGGAATGCTTTCATCGGCGTTGAAGCCGTCCACCATGGCTTTTGCATCAGCATCAACCATTTCGAGGGTTTCGGGACCGTAAAGGTGCTGTGAGCCGACGATAAAGTAGAATTTATTATTTTTCATAACTTATACACCTGCAACTTTCTTTTTGATGTTTTTCAGGCGCTTCATGACATCATTGGCACCTCTGCCGAAATAATCGTGCAGAATTCTGTATTCGGCAAACAGCTCATTATAAACGGCTGCGGATTCCTCGTTGGGATAGTAAACGGTATCCATAACCTTACCGAGCTTCTTGGCGGCTTCAAACACATCATCATAACCGCCGTTTTCTTTTCCTGCGGCACAAGCACCGAAAATAGCCGAGCCGAGTGCACCGCCCTGGTCACTGCCTGCAATGCGGATAGGCATGCGGATGATATCGGCATAGATCTGCATGGTCATGGGGTCTTTCTTGGCAATACCGCCTGCTGCATAGAATTCATGTACGGGCACACCGTATTCACGGAAGGTTTCGATGATCATTCTTGTGCCGTATGCGGTGGCTTCAATGAGTGCTCTGTAAATTTCTTCGGGCTTGGTCTGCAGGGTCATGCCGAGCATCATACCCGTCAGGTCAACGTCAACAAGGCAGGAACGGTTGCCGTTCCACCAGTCGAGGGCAACAAGACCCGATTCACCGGCTTTCAGTTTTTCAGCCTTGGAGCGCAGATATTTATGAATATTCATGCCTTCTTCTGCGGCAGCCTTTTTATAGGATTCGGGAACGCAGTTATCAATGAACCATGCAAAGTGGTCGCCCACGCAGGACTGACCTGCTTCATAGCCGAAGAAGCCGGGCAGAATGCCGTCTTCAACCACACCGCACATACCCTGTACCTGCTTTTCTTCCTTACCGAGCAGCATGTGGCAGGTGGATGTACCCATAATGGCAAGCATTTTTCCTTCTTCCGCAATACCGACAGCAGGGACGAAAACATGTGCATCGATGATACCGACCGCAACGGCTGTGCCTTCGCAAAGACCGGTTTTTTCAGCCATTGCAGCAGTCAGAGTACCTGCCTTGCCGCCCATGGGGCTGATTTCTTTTCCGAGCTTATCTTCAACAACATTTTCAAGTCTTTCGTCAAGTGCTTTAAAGAAATCCTTGGTCGGATAACCTGTGCGCTTATTCCACATTTCTTTATAACCTGCACAGCAGGCACTTCTGTTTTCTTTGCCGCAAAGCTGCCATGTGACCCAGTCAGCGGCTTCAATAAAGGTATCGGCGGCTGCATAGATTTCGGGAGCTTCGTCAAGCACCTGCCAGATTTTCGGAATTGCCCATTCGGAGGAAATCTTGCCGCCGTAGTTTTTCAGCCATTCTTCACCGCGTGCTTCTGCAATTTCGTTGAGCTTGTTTGCCTGTGCCTGTGCGGCATGATGCTTCCACAGCTTTACATAGGCATGGGGTTCACTCTTGTATTCATCCATGAAGCACAGCGGTGTGCCGTCCTTTTTGACGGGCAACAGTGTGCAGGCGGTAAAATCAAGTCCGATACCGATAACATCGGCAGGATCGATTTTTGATTCTTTGAGAATGGCAGGAATGGTTGTATAAAGCACATCCAGATAATCCTGCGGATGCTGCAAAGCCCAGTCCACACCTAATTTTTTGCCGCAAGGTAAGGCTTCATCCATAACGGCATGGGGATAATCGAGAACTGCAGAGCAGAGCTCTTCACCGCTTTGCACATCGACAAGCAGCGCTCTGCCCGAAAGTGTACCGTAGTCAACACCGATTGCGTATTTTGCCATAATTCATTCCTCACATTCTTTATTTCAGTTTTATTTCAAAATTAAATCTGCAACAGCCACAAGATCTTCAAACCTTCCGCCGTTGGAAGAAAGGCTGTAGTTGATATCATTTTCTGTCCAGAGCAGAATGCCGCCATCGGACAACAGATGGGCTTTGATATCCCCCTCAACAGCTTCGTTGGAATAAGAGACCTTATCTTCAAGGTATTCGATTTCACCGAAAATACCTGTCAGTTCGTAGCCCTCTCTGCCCGTGGATGCAAAAGCAGCCCGGTATGTATAAAGCACTTCATTGTACATAAACTGCACCTGACTGACTTCATCATACAGGATGATCTGTGAAACCTCCGTTGCCCCCTGCGGAGCACTGATTTCAATATTGCCCGATGCAACAAATTCGGAAGCGTCCTCAAATACGGACGGCAGCAGCTCGGGGGATACCGTAACGGGTTCGGTAGTCGGTTTCTCGGTAGGTGGTTCTGTAGGCTGTTCATCCGATTGCTGTGCACAACCGACACACAACAGCAACAATACGGACAGCAACAAGCAGATGATCTTTTTCATTTCCTTTTCCTCTCTTTGACAGACAAATACGGACTGTCGGGAATATAAAACCGCCACAAAAAGTCGATGGCTTCTTCGGCATAATCAATATTGATACGCTTTGAAGTCGCGATTTCTCCGACTTCAAAGCCGTCATCCTCGATCCAGATCCGGTCACCGGTCAAATCCGTTGCATTGTCCTGCTTTGACAATTGCAAGGCCTGACACAGCTTGCCCGGGCCGGAGCAAAGATTAAAAACCTTATCCGTATTACGGTTTTTGCACATCTGCGAAATGCCGTCAATCGGTTCAAGCGCACGGATGAGCACACAGTCGGGAACATCTTTGACATTGGCGGAAATGTTCAGGCAGCAATACATGCCGTAAATCAGGTAAATATAAGTCCTGCCGCCGTCTTCAAACAGCACGGCTGTACGGTCTGTTTTACCCTTGGCGGCATGGGCGGCTTTATCACCCTGCCCCATATAAGCCTCGGTTTCAACGATACGGGCTTTGAGAATACCGTTTTCGGTTCTTCTGCACAGAACCTTACCGAGCAGCTTACGGCTTAATTCAATCCCGTCACATAAATAAAAATCCTTGTTCAGATTCATGATTTTTCGGGGTCAAGCGGCTGTATGCGCATGGTTTTGTAAACATGATAAATAACAAAGCCCGGTGCGGATGCAGGCGGTTTTTTCAGATTGCGAACCTGCGTAAAATCCACCTCAACCAAACCGCCCGAAGCAAGGCTACTGTAAAATGCGGCAATTCCTGCGGCATATTCCATATCCGCGGCAGGCACCTCTGCCCCGTTGGATGCAAGCACCACATGCGAGCCGGGTGCCTTCTGCACATGGAACCACCAATCGTTCTTGGATGCGGTTTTCAGCGACAATCGGTCGTTTTGCAGATTGTTTCTGCCGACATACACCGCAAAACCGTTCGGACTTATAAATTCCAAAGGCGGCAAGGGCTTTGTGTTCTTTTTATCCTGCGCAGTCTTTTTGATATAGCCTGCCTCCTTGAGCTCGGAACGGATTTCACCCAATTCGCGTTCGGTCTGTGCACGACTGAGTGCATCCTCGACCGTTTTAAAATAAGCAAGCTCTGCTTCACCTTTTTCAATGAGATCGGTCAGCATCTTTTCCGCGGTCTGCGCTTTGCGGTATTCTTTATAATAGCGTTGTGCGTTTGCCGTCGGATTCAGATGCGGCAGGGCAGGAATACGCACAACATTGTAATTATCATAGTAATTTTGTATATCGTAATAAAATGCGCCTTTTTCAAGCTGATAAAGGTTGGCATTGATAAGTTCTGCATAAATGCGCTTGTTTTCCTTGTCGGCACAGGCCTTGAGCTCTTCCTGCTGCAGCATCAATTTTCTCGCCGTTCGCTCAATGAGATTTTCAACCAATTTATAAAGGTCGGCGGCTTTTGCTTTGGAACGGAAATAACGCTCCTTGCCGAAGCTGTAGGAGTCAAGCAAGGCAGAAAAGCTGTCCGCCGTTTTTGCATTGGCACACATGGGATGGTGCGTAAGCGGCATATAGGAATATTCCGCAATCTGACCGTTTTCATCGGTGCAGAACCACGGTGTCGCAGTATCGGAAAGCACCCTTTGCTGCAGCTCGGACAGCTCCTGCGCAAGTCTTGCCTGCATGGCAGAAGACATATCCTTGACAGCGCAATCGCCCAATGTGACACGATAGGCTATTTCATTCGCAAGCAAGGGTGAAATTCCCTCAATGCTGCCGAGAACAGCACCCGAAAGCTGCTTGTTTTCTTTTGCAAGCACACCTGCGCAAAGCTCTTCGGGGGTATTGCGTGTGAATGACAATTTATTCTGCTGTGGCGGCAAAGCATAATGCACATGGGGCAGAATTTCACGCACACTCGATTTGGTTTCATCGACACGCTTGACCGCATCGATGATAACCTCGTTTTCATCCAGAAGAATAATATTACTGTACTGCGCCATGATTTCAATGATCAGTGCGCGGTTGACACGGTCACCGATTTCGTTCGTAGCATCAAAATCAAAACGCAGAATACGGTCCTGTCCGACCTGCGAAACACTTTTCACAATTGCCCCGGACAGATGCTTTCGCAACAGCATACACAGCATAGGCGGCTTCATGGGGTTTTCGACCGCCATGGTGGTAAAATGCACACGGGGATAATTGCCCGAAGCTGAGAAAAAAAGCTTTCTCTGCTCGGTTCTTGTGCGAAGAAGCAAAACCGCCTCGTGCTTGGCAGGCTGATAAATTTTTTCAACTCTTGCACCGACAGCAAAGTCGGCGATCTCATTTTTCAGAAAATGCAGAAAAAGTCCGTCTGTTCCCATTTACATCACCGTTTCAACCGGATTTTTCAGTTCACTGACAAAAAACATATTCATCGGGAACACAGTGCGCAGTTTTTCTGCCAAGGCGGTCATGGCAGGCACTTCCGTTTCATAATGTCCTGCTGCGGCAAGAGAAAATCCCATCGCCTGTGCGGCAAGAAATTCGTGATGCTTGACCTCTCCCGTCAAAAGCATGTCGGCACCGTTCAGAGCGGCCTCTTCATAGTAATCACTGCCTGCACCGCCGCAGACGGCAACGGTTTTCACTTGGTGCTCAGGGCAAGTCAGGCGCACTGCCGTATTGAGTTTTTCAGCCGCAAAGCGGGCAAAGTCCTTTGCTGACATTGTCTTTTCCAATGTGCCGATTCTGAATTCCGTGTTCGGCTGTGCAACAGCAGAGCAATCAATACCGAGCGCCTTGCACAGGGCATCATTGACACCGCCGACTGCCTGATCCCAGTTTGTATGGGCGCAGATGGCAGTCAGTCCGTTTTTGGCAAGCAGATACGGCACGCTGTCGGCAAGGCAGGTCTTGACCGCCTGAAAAATAACGGGATGATGGGAAATGATGAGCGTACAGTTTTTCTGCACGGCCTCCTCTGCCACGGCAGGTGTGATGTCAAGACACAGCAAGGCATTCTGAAATTCACCGTTGCGGTCACCGACAAGAAGCCCCGCATTGTCAAAGGACATCTGCGTTTCAAAGGGAGCAATAGCATCTATGTAATTATAAACAGTAGAAATTTTCACTTGGATTACCACCGTAGATTTATTTTTTATTCTGATCAAAAAATGCAAGACAGCGTTGCAGCCATGCGGTTTCATCGTTGCAGACACCTGCATTCTGCAAAGCCTGCAATCGGATACACAGCTGACGATACAAATTGTCTGTATAAGCAACCGTCAGCGCATCGCTTTTTTGCAACAGGGTGCCGAAATAACAAAAGCCGTCATCGGGCACACGGTTTTGTCCGTCATAGAATGCGCTGATCGTAATATATAACTTTCCTGCATCCTCCAGAATAGCTTCATCATCAATAAAAAAGCCGTTCTGCAAAAGAAGTAAGCGCACCTCCCACACATGGGATTGCGGCTGCAAAACAAGATGCAGATCCTCCTTTTGCAGCCATGCGCATTCGGACAGAATTTTTGTCATCAGCGTACCGCCCATGCCGCAGATGGTGATGTCCTCCGCTTCTTCGGGCAATACTGCCTGCAGTCCGTCGGAAATGCGCAGGACAATACGGTCGGAAAGTGCATACTTTTCGACCGTTTTTCTTGCATTTTCAAGTGGGCCTGCGCCGATATCGACAGCAAGGCATTGCGGTGTTTTGCCGCCGAGAATCAGATATGCCGGAAGATACGCATGGTCCGTACCGACATCGACGACCCGTTTACCCGGGCGCACTTTTTGGGCGGCAGCAGTTAATCGTTTACCGGGATTCACTTATTTGCTTGCCAAATAAGCGTTGATCTGAGCAACAAGCTCATCGGCATTGACACCGTGAACGGCACAAGCCTGCTCCAGTGTTTCGCTCCTTGCGGAAGGACAGCCGAGGCAATGCATACCCATGTTCAGGAAGAAGGGTGCAACACCTCTGTCAAAATCAAGAATATCGCCGATTTTTGTGGTTTTGGTAACAGTCATTTTATTAAATTCCTTTCAGATTATTTATTTGGTATTGGTTTCAGAGATAATATAAACGGGTCTGCCCTTGATTTCGGTATAAACACGGGCAAGGTACTCACCGAGAATGCCGATGACACCGAGAATGATGCCGACAAGCAGGAACAGAACACTATAAAGAGTAACAAAAGATTGCATGAGCAGCTCATCACAGACAAAGCGGCGCACAACAGCATAAATGCCGACACCGACACCGATCACACACAGCAGAATACCGAGCCACAGTGCAATACGCAGCGGTGAAGTGGTGTAGCCTAAAATGCCGTCCAGTGCATATTTAGCAAGTTTGCGGATCGACCATTTTGTTTCGCCTGCCGCACGCTCACGGTTTTCGTGGCTGAACCATTTTGTATTGAAGCCGACCCATGTAAAAATACCCTTGGAAAAACGGATGCGTTCGGGCATGGACAGGATGGACAGCACAACCTTCTGTTTCATGATGCGGAAGTCCTGTGCGCTGTCATTGATATTGATCTCACTGACCTTGTTGATGACCTTATAGAAAGCACCTGACAAGGCACTTTTAAGGGCTTCTTCACCCTCACGGTCGGAGCGTCTTGCGGCGGCTACATCGAAGCCTTCGTTTTCGCAGGCATCGATCATTTCGGGGATCAGATCGGGCGAATGCTGCAGATCTGCATCGATAATGCCGATATAATCCGCATGCACGGCATACTGCATGCCTGCAAGCATAGCCGCTTCCTTGCCGAAATTACGCGAAAATGAAATAAATTTGCAGCGCTTGTCCGATTCGGCAAAGCGTTTGATGATATTGAGCGTTTCGTCCTTACTGCCGTCATTGACAAAGACAAATTCAAAATTAAATTGCTGCAAAGGATCGCAGACTCTGTAAAGCTCCGTGCGAAGCATTTCGAGCACATCCGCTTCGTTGTAGCACGGAATAATGAGTGCAACGGTTTTCATTGTTTACTCCTCGATCATGGAAATTAAATATCTGCCGCAATCGTGCATATATCTGAGTGCGGTATCGAAAAAGCCGTTCGGAACACGGGTAAGGAAATTATCCGCCTCGAAGGTGAAATCACCCTTATAACCGATGTCTTTCAGTGCCTTTGTAATGGCAGTCCAGTCCATTTTACCGCAGAACGGCAGCGTATGGGAATCCTGTACGAATGTGGTATCATGTACATGCAATGCAGTAAGCTTTTCTCTGCCGAGTGCATGAATAAAGTTGGTTTCGTCCTCACCGACAAGACCGATATGGCCTAAATCAAGGCAGGCAGTGAACCATTCCGGATCCAGCGCATGCAGAAAATCAACAAATTCATTCGGCTCGGAGCAGACCTTATAGGTGATACAGCCTCTGCGCGGATCAACACCCCACATATTCTCGAGTGCAATCTTCACACCTGCCGTCTTTGCCGTGGGCAGCAAGGACTGATACATGGCAATGTTTTTCTTTTTATTATCGCCCTTAAAATCAACGGGATGGATGATGATATTCTTCACACCCAAAATACCGCAGATTTCAATGCTGCGGTGCAGCTTGGGGTATGTCTTTTTATTATACTCCTCATCGCCGACTCTATACGACGGGAACGGAGCATGTGCCTGATTGAAAAATACCCCGTTTTCAATTGCAGTCTGCTTTAATTTATAAGCATATTCCTCATAGTTGCTGCTGTAAAACAAATCATGCTCGTTGTAGTCTTCAAACATGGTAAAGTCAACAGCATCAAAGCCTGCGGCAGCAATGTGTCTGACAGCTTCAATATCACCGAAACGAGCAGCCGCTTCATGCGTCTGGGTTGAAAGAATCATGCAACACTCCTCCAGTCTATATTTTCTGTATTTTACAGTATAACATTCTTTTTTATATTTTGCAACTTGCATACCGAAAAAATTTATTGACACACAAAAAAAGTTTGTGATATTTTTTATTCTGAGGAGTCTATTGAATGAAAGGGGGTGCAAAGCTTGAAAATCGAAACCCTGTACAAAGAATATTTTGATGATATTTACCGGTATCTGCATAAAATCAGCGGCGATGCGGCATTGGCAGATGAAATCACACAGCAGACATTTTTCAAAGCCATGCGCTCTTTGCATAGATTCCGAGGTGACTGCGATGTCAGAATCTGGCTTCTTCGTATTGCCAAAAATACTTTTTACTCGCATAAAAAAAATACAGCCCGCTTTGTATCGTTCCCCGAGCAAGCAATACAGCAAAGCTCAAGTGTGGCAGAGGATGTAGAAGACAAGGACACCGTACAGCGCATTCTGCAAGCATTGCACACCCTCTGCGAACCTTATAAAACGGTATTTGAAATGCGTGTCTTTGCCGAGCTTTCCTTTGAGCAAATCGGCTCTGCCTTCGGCAAAAATGCCCACTGGGCATGCGTGACATATCACCGCGCAAAAGAAAAAATCAAACAGAAAACGGAGGATTGAACATGGACTGTGATATTATCAGAGATCTGCTGCCCTTGTATGCAGAAAACATGACAAGTGAAAAAAGCAACCATGCAGTAAAGGAGCATCTTGCTGCCTGCACTGCATGTCGGCAATATCTGCATGAACTGAAAGATGAAGCAACAGCCTCCCCTGCGTTTGCACAAAGCATTAAGCCGTTGAAAAAAATTCAGATAAAGCTTCTGCTGATCGCCGTTCTGCTTATGACTGCCGTCAGCATATTATGGGGACTCGTACTGATGCAGCCCGGCGATGAAATGGCATATTCCCTGCTTGTATTCTATCTGCTGATTCCTCTGACAAGCTGCATTGTATGCGGAATTCTGACAGGAAAAACACGCATAATCCGATGGCTTGCGCCTTTTTGCTTTGCAGCAATCAACACCGTACTTCCGCTGCTCGTATTCGACACTGCCGAATTCATTCTGACGGCTCTTGCATTTGCTTGCGGTATTGTCGGCATGCTTGGCGCATTCATCATACTCTTTGTCAAAGCAAAAATAAAAGAATAATCAAAATACCAATGCAGTGAATTGTATTTAACTTTCTTTTGAAAGATATGACTTAAATCTTTTTTATAATTGAAACTCTGTTTTTTGTGTGGTATAATATGTTTATCAAACAAAAGGAGGCGCAGTGATGCTGACAGGCAAAAACATTGTTCTGACAGGTTGCAACAGCGGTATCGGACTTGAGGTTTTAAAAATTCTCACTAGGGCTAACAACCGTGTTCTTTGCGTGGATAAGGATACGGATAATCTTGTAAAATTTGACCCCGAAAAAGTAGAAATTATGCAAATCGATGTTTCCTCGCAGGAAGCAGTGGATGCAATTTTTGCAAAAGCAGAGGAATTGTTTGATTTCATTGACATTTTCTATGCCAATGCGGGCTATCCGTACTATGAAGAAATGAATTATACGGACTGGGACCGCGTGGCTGCCATGTTTGAAACCAATGTCTACTCCCCTATTTACTCGTATCAGAAATATGTGAAATATCTTGACGGCAGAAAAGGCATTTTTGCAATCACCGTTTCCGCAATCGGTGAAATGGCTATGCCCGGCTTTACCGTTTACAGCTCTTCCAAATTTGCGATGCACGGTTTTCAGCAGGGTATCCGCCTTGAAAAACCCGACAATGTGCAGCTGACATGTCTGTATCCGGTTGCAACGGAAACCAACTTCTTCCGTACCGCCAATGAATACAAATTCAAGAAGCCCTTCCCCGTTCAGCAGCCCGATGTGGTTGCAAAGAAAATGGTGGAAGGCATTGAGCAGGGCAAAGAAACCGTCAGCCCCTGTACGCTGTTCGGAATTTCCAAGGTGCTGATGAGCTTCTTCCCCGTTGTACGCAAAGTATATTGGGGCATGGAGCAAAAGGCCTTTGAAAACTACAAAGCGCAGGTTAAGGACGGAAAGGCGGTAAAGTGGGATGAGTAATAAAATGCTCTTTACACCGATGCACATCGGCTCGTGTGAAATCAAAAACCGGATCGTGATGGCCCCCATGCTCATGGGCTTCGGTCAGTTTGACGGTAAAACAACCGAAAAAATGCTCAACTATTATGAAGAACGCGCCAAGGGCGGTACGGGGCTTATCATCACGGAAATCACCCGTATTGATGATAAAACAGGCTCGGCTGCTTTTGCACAGTTATCGGCGAGCACGGATGACAATATTGCATCTCTGTCCGAGCTTGCACAGCGCATTCACAAGCACAATGCAAAGATTTTTGTGCAATTGCACCACCCCGGCAGACAGAATATAGGTCTGCTTGTGGGTACGGTTCCGCTGAGCATTCAGATGGAAAAGCTGACTAAGGGGCTTTACGGTAAGCTGCTTTACAAGCTGACTCCCGCACTCGGCCCGACGCTCATTGAAAAAAACATAGCCCCCGCCTCGGTTGCCCCCTCTGCCTGCGAACCTGCTTATTTTGCAGGTGGCAAGGTCAGAGCACTGACCATTGAGGAAATCAAGGAGCTGGAGCAGGAATTCATTGACGGTGCAGTGCGTGTGCAAAAAGCAGGCATTGACGGTGTGGAACTGCATGCTTCACACGGCTATCTGTTGCAGCAGTTTTTCAGCCCCGTCACCAATCAGCGCACCGACGAATACGGCGGCAGCTTTGAAAACAGAATGCGTTTTATCACAAACATCATCAACGGCATCCGTGAAAAATGCGGCAGAGACTTCCCTCTTATTGTCCGCCTGACTGTGGATGAATGCTATGCTATGATCGGTCAACCCGACAAAGGCTACAACCTTGAAGAAGGTGTGAGAATTGCCAAAGCACTTGAGGAACTCGGAATTGATGCCATTGATGTTTCCAGTGCAGGCTATGACACCTTCAACTACTGGCTTGAGCCGTCCTCGTTTGACCCCGGTTGGAGAAAATACATGGCAAAGGCCGTCAAGGATGCAGTCAGCATTCCTGTTATTGCAGCCAACCTGATCCGCTCCCCCGAACAGGCCGAGGCACAACTGCAGGAGGGTACGCAGGACTTTATTTCCCTCGGCAGACCGCATATTGCAGATCCGCTTTGGGCAAAAAAAGCTGAAAACGGCGAAACCATCCGCCGTTGCATCTGCTGCCTGAACTGCATTGAAACCATGCAGAACAATGCTTATATCGGTTCTCACGGAGAATGTGCAGTCAATCCGTTTGTCGGACATGAAGGCACGGAGCTGAAAAAGGACGGCGCAGGCAGACGCGTTGTTATTTGCGGTGCCGGACCTGCCGGTCTGATGACCGCTGACATTTTAGCACAAAGAGGCTTTGATGTTACGGTTTTTGAAAAGGATGCGCAGCCCGGCGGACAGATCAATCTCGCAAAAATGCCACCGAAAAAAGATAAAATTGATTGGTTCACGCAGGACCTTTATAAAATGGCGCTTGACCACGGTGCAAAGTTTATTTTCAACACCGAGGCAACGGTTGAAAAAATTGCAGACATTCACCCCTATGCCGTATTCTGTGCAGTCGGCAGCGCAGCGTTCAAGCCCTTCTTCGGCGGAAAATACACATACGAGGATCTTTTGACCTTTGAAGATATTTTATCGGGCAAGGTCAAGCTGACAGATAAAAATGTTGCCGTAATCGGCTCCGGCTTTACCGGACTTGAAACGGCAGAATTTCTCAATGAAGCCGGCAACCGTACCACCATCATTGAAATGGCTTCTTCCGTTGCGCCCGGTGCATGGATGCAGCATATTGATGATATGATGCCCCGTCTTGAAGCCGCAGGCACGGTCATCCGTACAAACGAAGCGCTTTGCGAAATATACAAAGATAAAGTTGTTTCCCAAAACACTAATACCGGCAAAAAAACCGAAATGCCCGTAGATGCGGTGGTACTTGCTCTCGGATCCAAGCCTCGTTCGGCTCTGTGGGAAGGCTTACAGAAAACCAATTGGCGCATATTCAGAATCGGTGATGCTGACAAGCTCGGCAATCTCGCAAATGCCACAAAATCGGCTTATAAAGCCGCAATTGCATTGAAATAGCAACAATTTTCTGAAATTACAATAACGCTGTAAACATGCCTTTAATTGACATGTTTAAAGCGTTATTTTTTGGTTCTTCACGAAAAGTTTTTTATAAATTCATACTGACAGACGAACCCCGTCTGCGGATCACCGCAGACGGGGTTTTTGAGGGTTAATTGAAGAAGCCTTTGAACCAGTTGATGATTTTTTCGAAGAGTGCCGTCAGGCTCTGGAAGAATTTGATAAATCCATTGGGAATAATGCCGTCAGAATCCACAATATCCTTGAAGTTGGAATCCAGGAAATCGCCGAGGGTACCGGCAATATTATTCAGGAATTCAACGTCACTCTTTGCAAACAGATCCTGCATGAATTTATAGTTATCGTTGGCTTCGTCAAGGGATCCATCCACGCCTTCAACAACGCCTTCAGCACCGATGAAGATGTAGTAAATGGTGTAGAGAATCTTATCCATACCATCTGTTGTCTTTGCCATATCAACGAAGTTGTCAAGCAATGCACATACGAACTTGTATCCGTCCTCACTGAGTTCATCCTTCAGCATGACCTTCAGTGCTCTTGCATTTTCTTCGACTGCAACAAATGACATCACAAAACGAAGAATGACGGAAGTCATATCTGCTCTGTCTTCTGCAGATACATACTTCATGGTGTATGCGGTTTCGCCGTTCTTGGAGGTAAATTCAACAACCTCACCGACAGTCAGCTCAACAATCGCATCCATAGCCATATCCTTGAAGGTAAGACCGGTGCTTTCTTCCAAATCGGTAAGAAGCTGTTCAATCATAGTGTTGATGTTCAGTTCAGTCGGATCGAAACCGATAAGTTTATAAACATCAAGCTCGCCGATTGCGGGTTCAAGATTTTCAAGAACTGCAAAAATTGCATTTGCCGTATTCTTGATAACCGTATCAAGACCGTTGGAGTTGAGGAAGTAGATAACTGCGGGAAGGACTTCGAAGATTTCATTGACGGGATCTGCGAGAATAAGGTCTACCTTATCAAGAATCGGATCAATGATCAAACGCAACATATTTTCGGGCTGGCTGTCAGCAGCAATCTTGAATTCATCCGGTGTGCGAATGTTTTCACAAGCAAGAGCTTCCATCAGCGGGATAATACCGTATGCGTAACCTTCGGCACCTTCGACAACGATCATATCTCTGCCGGTTCCGTCTGCACTGTGGAACAGAGCAATCAGATCATCACCGGTCAACAGCCATGCAAGAATCGGGTATGTCGGTTTGAGAACTCTGATCAGTTCGTTGACAAACTGTTCTCTGTTACCATCTTCAATATCGGCAACTCTGTAATCATTCCAATAAGTCAGATCAATGCCAAGTGCTCTGTTGAGAACTTCGGCAATCATAGTGAAGAGTTCTTCACCGAGGGATTCCTTCAGACTTGCAATCAGTTCGGGAAGTGCAGTTACAATTGCATCCAGATTTGCCTTTGTGTAGATTGTGTCACCAATCAACGTATCAAGAACATCTTCAAGATCTGCATAAGTGGTTTCACCGTCTTCTGCTTCAATGCCGAGCAGTTCAATGACTGTATCCACAAAACTGGGAAGATTTTCTTCCATGTAGCGACCCATTTCAGGTGTGAAGTATTTACCGTAAACAAGGCCGTTGAGGCTGCCTACAAGCATGGGAGAAAGAACCGTGCCGGTACCTGCATATTCAGTGAAGAGCCAATCGAATTCCTGAACTTCAACAGAAACTGCATTGCCGGACAGGTAAGTAAGGAGAACCTTATAAATATCCTCGCCCATCCAATCAACGAGCTGATCCTTATTTCTTGCATCAACGAATGCATCGCCGACGAAGGAAATAACAACCGTGATCATATCTCTTCTGGATTCTTCTTCGGTGTAAACCATGCGATATGCGGTTTCACCGTTTGCAGAAGTGTAAGATTCTGCTTTGCCCATGTAAAGGGTTGCAAGGAATTCCTGTGTGAAATCCGGGAAGTACAGCGGCACAAGATCTTCAACAATATCAAATACCGCATACCAATCAAGGTTGGTGATATCAATGCCCTCAATGAGGGTTGCAAAGTCAACTTCAACGCCGAATGCATTGAGTTCCTTGAGAATGAAGTTTACGGGAGCCAGCAGGTTGTTGACAACTGCCTTTACACCGTCTGCATTGATGAAGTAAATGACATTGGGAAGCAGATCGAGCATAGTGCCGATTGCACCCTTTTCACCGGGATTCTGCAGATCACCGCAGATTGCATAAAGAATATCAGTGAGTGCCGTAAATACATCTCTGACGACGTTTTCCATGTCGATGTTACCATCGGCACCTGTGTAAGCACTTGCGGGCTTCATGGTTGCACCGAGTGCTTCGAGAAGCGGAACAAATGCTTCATCATAGCCTGCACCACCCGTGATTGTGATGTGGTCAGCACCTGCGTAATCAGTAAGGAATTCGAAATCTTTTTCGAAGAGGAGCCATGCAAGCAGTCGGTAAGCGGGCTGAAGTGCTTCAACGAAGCCTTCAACAAACGCATCTCTCTTGGCTTCATTTGTAGTAGCAGAGTCAATGCCCCAATCCTTGGTGCAGGTTACGTTGCCTTCCGCATCAACCGTGCAGTAGTCATCGAACCAGGTTGCAAGCCCCTGTGCATCAAGAAGAACGCCTGCCTTGACGATGATATCTTCATAATCAATCAAAGCACCGACAACAGCTTCAATCAAAGAATTGAGCAGACTGTTGGTATACAAACCTCTGGTGATGGCATTATCAAGCATCTTGCCGATGCTGGTGTTTTCATCCTTTGCGATCTTGACGATTTCCTGAACAAGAGTATCAAGTACGTCGTTGAGATAATCAGCCGTTGCTTCGTTCCAGTTATTCTGGTACTGGGTGTAAATGGTGTATGCGGAGCCGGTTCTTACGGGGAATTCTCCGTCAGCATCTACAAGCTGTGCAAGGTCTCCGTCGTACATATATGCCCAATTGATGTCGGCATATTCAAATTCTTCGGTTGCACCTGCAAGCAGGTTGAGAACTGCCTGGTACTGTTCAGCACCGAGAAGTTCAGAGAAGATTGTACCGTTGAGCTTGAATGCATCAAGAGCAAAGGAAAGGATGACGGTAAGAACATCATATTCTCTGCCGGTAATGTCAACTCTGTAAGCGGTTTCGTCGTTTACAGAAGTGAAGGAAGCGGCTTCGCCAAGACCGTAAATATTCTTTACGGTTGCAACCATTTCGGCATTTGTAATGAAGCCGGCTTTTGTTGCAAGAAGAGCAAAGACTGCATCAGTACCAAGGTTGCTGAGGTCAAAGTTGATGAGATCTACCAGCAGTGCCTGGAGATTGTCAGCCCCGACAACATCATTCAGCTCTGCAAGAACCGCATTGACGGGAGCAAGCAGATTTTCAACAGAAGCGGTCAGACCGTCTGCATTGATGAAGTAAAGCAGATTCGGAATGAGTGCAAATACTTCTTCAATCGGATTTGCGGAAATTTCATCCACAAGAGCAAGTGCAGAATCGAGAATATCTGCTACAGCATTGCCGACATTGTAAGTCTTGGTAGTTGCATCATAGTAAGCATCTGCACTCTTCATGGTACAACCGAGAGCTTCGAAGATGGGTACAAGACCCTGTTTGTAACCTTCGCCGCCCTTAATAGTGATCATATCACCATTGGTGCCGTTAAGGAATGCATAGTCATCAGCAAAGAACAGCCATGACAACAACTGATTTGCGGGAGCAAGAACTTCTTTGATACCTGCAACAAATGCAGCCTTCTTATCGGCAGAAGTGTCAACACCCCAATCCTTGGTGCATTCATATTTGCCATCTGCATTGACTTCACAGAAGGTGAACCAGGTTGCGATATCAGCATCCAGCACTACGCCGATGAGATCAAGAAGATTGGCATCGAAGCCTGCAATAGCGTTGACAATCAGTTCAACGATCGCGGTAAGATTAGCATCGGTATACAGGTTATCAGAAATGACACCATGCAGAAGTTGGCCGATGGTGCTTCCCTTTGCAACACTATCCATAACAATAACGAGAATTTCGTCCAGTGCATCATAGATAGCCTGTGCAGTGGGTTCATCCCATTCATTTGCATAAGCAAGATAGGTAAATTCAACTGCCGGGAAACCGACTGCGGCGAGTTTTGCAAGTGCATCTTCGCCTTCATACATGTAAGCCCAATCGGGATCGGTGTATGCTACGGTATAGCCTTCAAGCAAGCTGATAATGCCATCAACAATGGCGGCACCGTTTTCACCGAAGAGACCTGCAAACAGTTCTTCATTGAGAGTGAACAGTTCGAGTGCAAAGGTAAGAATAACGGTGAGTACATCCTGTTCTCTGCCGGATACATCAACAGCATAAGCTGTTTCGCCGTTTACAGATACAAAATCAGCAGCTGTGCCGAGACCGTAAATGTTGCAGATCACATTCAACATTTCATCATTGAGAACAATACCTGTTTCGTTTACAAGCAAATCAAGAATTGCTTCAATACCAAGATCGTTCAGATTGAAATCAATAAGATCAAACAGCAGTGCCTGCACATTGTCAGCCCCGACAACGTCACTGAGATTAGCAATGACACCATTGAGAGGAGCAAGCAGATTTTCGACAGAAGCGGTCAGACCGTCTGCATTGATGAAGTAAAGCAGATTCGGAATGAGTGCAAATACTTCTTCAATCGGGTTTGCGGAAATTTCATCCACAAGAACAAGTGCAGAATCGAGAATATCTGCTACAGCATTGCCGACATTGTAAGTATTGGTGGTTGCATCATAGTAAGCATCTGCACTCTTCATGGTACAACCGAGAGCTTCGAAGATGGGTACAAGACCCTGTTTGTAACCTTCGCCGCCAATAAGAGTGATAATAGCTTCACCGTCGGAACCGTTAAAGAAGGTGTAAGAATCGCCGAAGAACAACCATGCAAGCAGTTCATTTGCAGGAGCAAGGACTTCCTTGAGGCCGGCAACAAATGCGGCTTTCTTTGCACCTGCATCAGAGGCAGCATCAACACCCCAATCCTTGATGCATTCATATTTACTGTCTGCATTGACTTCACAGAATGTGAACCAGGTTGCAATGTCTGCATCCAGAACTGCCCCGATGAGATCAAGAAGATTTGCATCGAAGCCTGCGATTGCATTGACAATCAGTTCAACGACAGAGTTGAGGTTTGCATCGGTATACAGCTTGTCAGTGATGACATCATGCAGAAGCTGGCCGATGGTGCTTCCCTTTGCAACACTGTCCATAATCATGACAAGGATTTCGTCCAGTGCATCATAAGCGGCAACAGCAACGTCCTCATCCCAATCATTTGCATAAGCAAGATAGGTGAATTCAACGGTCGGGAATCCGTCAGCGGCGAGTTTTGCAAGTGCATCATCGCCTTCATACATATAAGCCCAATCGGGATCGGTGTATGTTACGGCGTATCCTTTGAGCAGTCCGCTGATGGATTCAATGATTGCGGCAGCTTCTTCACCGAGCAACCCGGTAAACAGCTCTTCATTGAGAAGGAACATTTCAAGTGCGAAGCTGATAACAAGAGTCAGCACATCGCCTTCGTGGTCAGTAATATCAAGAGTATAGCCGGTAAGATTTTCTGCATAGGTGTATGCGGAAAGTTCACCGACATACAGGGTGCTGAGGATTTCACCGAGATCATACAGTTCATTACCGTCTTCGTCATAAGCGACAAACTGAATGTTAAGCGGTTCTTCATTTTCACCGACTTTGAGTTCAGTAAGAAGATCAAGAACTGCTTCAGTGGTGATGTCGGTAATATCAATGGGCAGTGCATCGCCGAGAAGAGCCGTGATGCTGATTTCTTTGCCGTCACCGAGAAGCGGACCAACCATATCAAGCAGTGCATTGACAGGTGCAAGCAGGTTGTTGACAGCAGATTTGACACCGTCAGCATTCAGGAAGTAAATGAGATTCGGCAGAAGCTGCACAACACCTTCAATGGTGCTTTCAGCAGTGGTAAGAGAATCAATGAGATCGAACAGGCTGTTCAGGATTGCTTCAACAGCATCCACACCTGTTGCAAACGAGGCAGCGGGAGCGAGATCAATACCGAGAGCCTTAAAGATCGGCACGATTGCTCGGTCATAACCTGCACCACCTGCAAGGGTGATAACATCATTATAAATGTAGTTATCATCAGCATCCTTATCGGCACCGGTGAAGAATGCATAATCGTCACCAAGGAACAGCCATTCAAGGAGTGCATTGGCAGGAGTGAGAACTTCCTTAAGAGCTGCAACAAAGGTTGCTCTCTTGTCGGTAGCTTCGTCAACGCCCCAATCCTTGGTGCAAACAAGCTTGGGTTCACCGGTTTCAGCATCAGTGCCTTCTACGCACATAGCGAACCAGGCAGCGATATCGGTATCAATAAGAACATCAACAAGGTCAAACAGAGAAGTATTGAAATCTGCAAAGAGGTTTACAATCAGTTCAACGATCATGTTGAGGTTTGCATCGGAATAAACATTGTCTTCAAGCATGCTGTTAATGATGGCTGCAACGTTGCCGTCAAAGTCAGCAGCGATCATAGCAATCAGTTCATCCAGCTGTGCATAAAGAGTATCAGCAGTTTCCGGAGTCCAGTCAGTGGTGTAAGCAAGATAGCTGATGGTTTCTCTTGCATTGCCGACGGTAAAGATGTCACCGCCTGCAGGAAGCATGTAGCCCCAGTTCGGTTCGGTGTAGGTTACTTCAATACCTGCAAACAGAGCCTTGATGGTGGGATACAGTTCAGCGATGGTTTCGCTTTCCAGCATTTCGCTGAGCATAGCAAAGATGACTTCGCCGTTGGTCATGGTTTCATCCTGTGCGGGCTGTTCAAGAGCCTCAAGCAGACCGGTGAGGATGATGGTGATTGCATCGGCAGCGGTAACGGTGGTCTTGTTGATGGTGCCTGCACCGTTGGTGTTGACAGTTTCAACACCGGAGCAAAGACCGGTTACACCGTAAGTAACAAGGTTGCTCTGAGCAAGATTTGTACCGAAGATGTTGTCAACAATGACAAGAATGTCAGAAACTCTGAGGTTCTTGATATCGACGGAAATGAACTTGTAGTCAAGGTCATCATTGAGCCATACACCGTTGACGATGTACTGCAGAATGACATTGATATCCATTGTGCCGTAGTTGACAAGTTCGGAAACGATGAGGGACAGAACACCGTTGACGTCGAGGTTGATAAGAGGTCTGACGGTATCAACAAGAACAAGAACGGGCATGAGAAGGTTGTGAAGCAGTACGGACAGACCGTTGCTTTCAATGTAGTAGAACAGATCGGGAACGATTTCGAGAAGCTGAGCGATCATGTCGTCGGAGCCTGTGAGTGCATAGAACCAGTCAAGCAGTGCGAACAGCATGTTGCTGAAGCTGCCCATGGTGTCTGCATCGAAATCAGCCTGAGAAGGAAGGTTTTCAACACCGAGGACTTCAAAGAGAAGGCCGAGGGTTGTGGAGTAGGTTTCATAACCGTGGAGTCTTACAAGATCAGCAAATGCAGAGATGTTTTCGCCTGCAAACAGGAACTTGATAAGAATTTCGGCAGGACCGAGAAGTCTGGTAAGGATGTTGACGAAGGTGTAAGCATCACCGTCATTGAGAGGTGTTCTGTTGAAGTGCCAGGTAATGGTGCCGTCTTCGTTTGCAACACCTTCAACACCGAAGTTATTGACATAGTTTCTGTGGCCGTAAGGAATGATTTCAGCATCCTCTGCCCAGGTTTCTGCCGGGAAGAGATAACCAAAAGCAACAAACCAGGAGCCGAGGTCGATACCGACCTGATTCTTGATGATGTCGTTGATAACGGCACTGGGAGAATCGCCGAGGCCGCCGAGCATTGCAACAAGAGAGGTGATGGTTTCGTTGGTGAAGAGAGCGTTAATCTTGCCCTGCAGGAATTCACCGAGGTTTGCTGCATCGCCGAGATCCATTTCGACCATTTCGAGAACGGATGCAACGAGAGGATCGATTTCTTCAACAAGAGCGTTTGCCTTGCCTTCAGTCCAGTCATTGGAGTAGCTCAGATAAACCATATCGGCAGCATTTGTACCTGCAATGCCGTTATAATTCCATGTGCCTTCAACCCAATCCATAGACTGCAGATCATAGGTTACGGGGTTGAGAAGTTCAACGATGGCAGCCAGAGCGCCTCTGGGATTGCTGCTGAACTGATATACAACATTATCAATAATATTTGTAATGGAAGGATCCATTTCACCGAGCAGACCGGTCAACAGGCTGTTGCCGTTTTCATCGGGCTGAAGCAGCTGAACTGCATAGTTGATGAACCAATACATCAGGTCGCCCTTGTTGGCAACAAGATTGGGCTTGCCGTTCGGGAAGGTGCTCCAGTCGGAACAGAAGATGATTTCCTGCTGCTGAATGGGAGGCAGATTTCCGAGAATGGAGGCAAGATCAAGACCGCCTTCACCTTCGCCGCCAGTCAGATCGCCGAGCATGGGACCGATGCCCTTGATGACCTCGTTGAAGTCGGAAATTTCAAAGCCGAGAAGTTCGTACAAATCGAGCAGATCGGCAATTTTGAGTTCAACATCAAAGGTAAGTTTGTCACCAAGAAGGTCAAGCAATGTATTACCAAGCAAGTCAACAAGTGTACCGGAATTGTCCTTATCGACTTCAGCTTCAATCTTGAGGGTAAGATTGATATTCAGAGAATTGAGCATTTCCTGAATTGTATCCATGGAAAGGAAGTATACAAGATTCGGGAAAATTTCAAGCACTGTGGAAATCGGGTTTTCAAGCACTTCGTCAATAACGCCCAGCAACGGCTCAACGATTGCCTTTACGAGTTCTTCACCCGAAGCATTCTGTTTGAGCGTGGGGATCTTATCAACGCCGAGCACATTGAAGAGAGGAACAAGAACATCGTTATAAACGGTAAGTCCGGGGATCGTAAGTCTGAGGTCACCGAAAACTGCAAGCTTACCAACACTAACTATATATTTTGTATCTGTTGAATAACCGTAAGCAGCGTTTGCAAGAACCTCTTCAAAGGTTTTACCTGTAAGCACAGCGTTGAGAAGCGGAAGCAGTGAATCAAATACGCAGGCAAGCTTTTCTACGAAGGAATCTTCGTCATAAACGCCCCAATCGAATTCAAGAACCTTGGTTTCATCAACCATTTCGGTTTCGGGGTCATCTGCCTTGACAAGCTGTGTCCAGTCTCTGCCGGCAGCCTTGAGGGCAGTGTAGATGGGAGTGCCGACACCGAAAGATACAGGGTCAGACATCAACAGAGAGTCCGCAAGGGTCTGCGGATAGACATAAAGACCTGCATCAGCAAGAACAACATCCAGATTGCGCTGCTTTTGATTACCGTTGAACAGGTCGTCATCCATGTAAACATACAGATGGCCGGAACCATCGCCACCGGTCATTTCACCGATATCAATACAAGCGGATGCTGCCGGGTTATCATTGGTACCCATATCTGCGAGCATACCGATCAGTTCCGTATTGAGAAGATCAACAATCATCGGATAGATCGCACCGACGAGGGTGTTCATCATATCGTTGGTGTAGAGCATTTTATTGAGCATCTGCTCAAGATAAGTAGCAAGATCAACATAGGTTTCTTCATCTTCTGCATCCGTAAGACCGATGAGAGCACCGAAGTCACGGGAAACGATGAAGTTATCAATACGGTCAACCGTATCAAGAAGTTCTGCTTCGGTTACAACATAGTTATCTTCTGCACCGTCTCTGACAAGGTCAGCAGGATAGCCGATCTGATTGCCGTCAGCATCAAACTGACTGCCTGCATAACGGGTGCCGTAGGTGCCGTCTGCCAGTTTGTAGGTAAAGCTTTCGTTGAAGAAGGACTTACCATCAGAAGTGGAGAATGCATGGTATCTGTCAAGCAGGGTCTGCACATCCGCATACTTGGTTGTTGCATCGGTGGTAAGCCAGCCCTGGCTGCTGACATAATCATAAAGATCATAGTCGAAGTAAGTCAGCGTGGACTTGATGGAAGCAAAGTTTGAGAAGTCAACGGTGGTGACACCGTGGTATGCCCAGATGGTATCCAGCTGTGCATCGTTTCTTGCAATGAGAACAGTCTTTGCTGCTTCCTTACCGGTGGACTTGACATTATCAATGAGGGTCTGCAGGAGATAATCGGAACCTTCATATTTGACGGTGAAAATCTTGTCTGCAATGGTGTAGCCCCATTCGTTTGCAACATCAGTGTAAGTGGTTCTCAATTCACTGAGTTTGGTATCAAGCTCGGAGTACAGCGCGATCAGATCTTCATTATTAAGATCATCGATCATAGTGGTGTAGATGATGGGCAGGAAGTAGTCGTATTGAGTCTGGAAAGTTGCCTTCAGACCGCGTACTTCATAAACCTCGGCAAGCTTTGCACTGAAATCGTTCCATGCTTCCTCGTATTCGGTTGTCCAGTAGGTTCTGTAGTAGCTGTAGCCAGTGTAAGTAGCAACAATTTTATCGAAGGACTTAACCTTCTGATCCAGAGCGATGACTTCTGCATCAGTGGGAGTTTCGATATCCTCTTTATTAAGCTTGGAATAATACTGATTGTAGGTTGCAACCATGGAAGCCACGGTTTCTTCGAGCTTCTGCTCGGTCATGATTTCCTTCAGCGTAGCATTGTAGCTTTCTGCAGTTGCCTTGAGTGCAATGGCTGCATTGTACTGATCGCCGTAGCCGCCTTCGTTGATGAGGTAGTTTTTGATTTCAGCATCAAGACTGAAAACAGCATTGTAAGCGGTGCTGGTCTTGGAATAAAGAGCAGACATCTGCGAATAGCTGTTTACATTGTATTCGGAACCGATAAGGTTGTTCAGGTTATCAATGTTGTACTTTGCAGCAGTGACTCTGTATGCAAAATAGACATCTTTCATGAACTGATGAATCTTGGCGGAATTCAGACCGAAGTGATTCAGGACGTTATCGCTGAACTTTGTTGTGCCGTCTGCATTTTTGATGTTCTTGTACATCAGATCCGTGGTCTTGTACAGGGAGGTGATGTCAGCAAGCGGCATGGCAAGCATATCGTCCTTCGTGATCGCAAGCAGATCTTCATCGAAGTACTTTTCAAGGGTAAGCAGGGTCTTGCGGACGGTCTTATCCTTGGTTTCCGTCTTGGTGGGCTTTGCGGTCATGTAGTTCCAGTAGCTGGTAGTGATGGTGGGTGTGTAATACCAGGTTGTTGTGGTGCTACAACCACTCGTACTCGTTGTGGATCTGGAAGAAACATCCGTTACCGTTGCAGTGCTGGAATAGGTGTGTGCATAGGAGTACTTTACATTGGTGTAAATAGTTGAAGGAATTGCTTCAATTGTTGCAAATGTCAGAAGATATTTTTCCATATCAATCTGAATTTCAACGGTCTTTGTGATCGTACCGGTCTCGGAAGATGCATAGTAAGTGGGATAAGAGGCAACCGGATATGTGCCGGAAACATCAGCACCTTTAGACATGGAGTCTGTGGTTTCTGCACATGTAATGTCACTCTTGGTGCCTTTGCTCTCATACGAGTACACGGTTGTGCCGTCGGGATTCAGGACGTTTTTGACGAGCTGTCTTGCGGATGCTGCATTGGTATACAGGCCGCTGAAGTCAGCATCAAACTTGTCATACAACGCCTTTGTCGAGTTACCGGCGGATGTTGCATCCTTGCCTTCACGGTAGGTGTTTACCGCGTAGTCAAAGATGGCTCTTGCAGCAGCCAGTGCCGTGCCGTCGTCCGCTGTGTAGCTCCATGCGTTGTTGGAGCTGGTCAGGGTGAAGCCGGAGGCTGTTGCAGCATTGATCAATGCTGCAACTTCTTCTTTTGTGTAGTCAGAGTCGCCTTCGGCAGCATAAGCGGTATAAAGACCGCCAAGGCCGTCAACACCTGCATAACACGCAGAGAAGATCATCAGCATTGCCAACAGCGTACTGAGCAGCTTCTTGGTGAAAGATGCTTTCTGTTCCATAAAAAACCCTTCCTTTTTTATGTTTTTTATTTTAACCATTATATTCCGCTACGGATGCAAAAGTTGTGGCTGATTTTGCGCCCGGTCGGAATAAATAATTAACCAAAATTAAGCAAAAAAGTGCAAACTTTTTTAAAAATAGATTATATTTAAATAGTCTTGGGCTATAATAATCCATTCTCATGTATTTTAACATAAAGTTAACAAAAAAGCAAGTCAAAAAGGCGGATAACTGTATAATTTTTTTATCATTATTGATAAAAAAACACATTATTTTTTTATACAAAACGCACAAAAAAACAGAACAGAAACATATGTCCCATTCTGTTGATTTTTTATTTTTCAGACAGCCATTTTTTGCTTTTCAAGCGACAAAGGAACAGCACACCGCGGACAAACAATTCGATGCACATGGCAAGCCAATAGCCTTTGAGTCCGTAATATTGTGACAAAATGGCCGCCAACGGCAGGCGCACCGCCCACATACTGACAAAGTTCAGGCAGCTCGGCACAAGGGTGTTCCCTGCCCCTCTGAACACACCGTTTGCGACAATGGAGGCTGCATAAAACGGTTCGACAAAGGCGGCAATGCGCAGCACCTGCGTTCCCAGCTCCACAACGGATCGGTCGGGTGTCATAATGCCGATCATAAAGGGGGCAAAAATGAACATCAGGATTGCCGCAAAGCCCATTATGCACATACCAAGTCCCGTTGTCAGCCATGCAAGACGGCGGGTCAGGTCATGGCGTTTTGCACCGATGCTCTGTCCAATGAGTGTTGTTGCGGCATTACCGATGCCGTAACCGGGCATATAGCAAAGACTTTCGGCTGTAATGGCAAAGGAATTGGCAGCAATGGCAACCGTGCCGAGTGGGGCTACAATGCGTGTACCGCAGATGTAAGCACCGCACATAATGGTCTGCTCAATACCGACGGGAATGCCGATTTTTGCCGCCGCCGCAAGGTCGTCTTTACGCAGACAGAGCCTTTCCTTTTTACGGAGGTGCAGATTGTCTGACCGCACAAGCAGCAACAGGGTCATAAGCACGGCAACAAAAACATGTGATAATGCCGTACCGAGTGCGGCACCCGTCACCCCGAGATCGGCACCGAAAACGCTGATGCCGGCAATTTGTCTTGTCGGAAAAATCAGGAAGAAATTGAAAACAACATCAAGCACACACATCACAACAAACAGAATGCTCGGAGTTTTCATATTACCGCTTGCCTGCAGCATGGCGGCTGAAATGTTGTTGAGCTGTGAAAAAGGCAATGCCAATGCATAAATGAGAAAATACCGTGTTGCATCTGCACAGATGTCTGCATTGCCGCCGAGCCACACAGGCAGATGACCGCTGATTACAGAGCCAAGCATACATAGCAGAACCGACACACCGAGAGCCACCACAAAGCCCTGCTTCATAACGGCACGGGCATCCTTTGGCTTCCCTGCTCCGATGCGCTGTGCCACCTGCACGGAAAAGCCTGTGATGGCGGCATTACAGATACCGTTGAACAGCCATGTGGTGGATGACATCAATCCGATGGAAGCAGATTGTTCAGCGCCGAGCTGTCCGACCATGGATGCATCGATATACTGCATGACAATGCTTGAAAGCTGTGCAAGTATGGCAGGCAGACTCAGCTGCAGGATCATAAAAATCTGCTGTCGGGTATTCAGTTTTTCACCGTTGCGCAAGCGAAAAAGCAGGTTTTCTTTCATGCAATATATTTCCTTTGATTTAATCTCATTGTATAATAGCAAAGAAACAAGTCGGAATCAAGAGGAACGCATGAGAAGAAAATAACAAAAATCGATTTACAAAAATGAAAAGATGTGTTAATATGTACTCAAATAAAAGGAAAGCAGGAACAAAAATGGACATTTCAACCGTTATGACCTATCTGAAAGAATTATTTGCAACCTTCCTCACGCTCATTATGATGCTTCTGCCCTCCTTCGGCACCGCCGCAGAGCCTTACACAGCAGAGGATCCCGATGCACTGATCACAAGCTTTGCCGCAGTTTCCGATATTCATGTTGAAACAAACCAACCGGCTGCTTATGAGCATCTGAAAAGTGTGCTTGAAGGCATCAAGGCCGGTGAAAATATTGACTCGGTCGTGTATACCGGTGACAATGTAATGAACGGTCAGCTGCTTGAAAATTTCTTCTTCTATGCTGCTGTCCGTGCCGTTATGCCCGCTGAAAACAATCTGGTGCTTGCCGGCAACCATGATCTCGGCAACGGCGAAGGTGACTATCAGCAGTTCAGAGAAAACTACATCAAAAACAACAAGCTGTATCTTGGCAACGATATCGGCAATGACTATTATTACAGAGTTATCAACGGTTGCTATATGATCTGCCTTGTTTCGGATGACCCCACAACGCAGGATTTCCAGATGACAAGAGCACAGTACGATTGGCTGGAAGGTGTGCTCAAGGAAGCACAGCAGGCTGATGCACGAATCTTTGTATTCAACCACTATCCGCTTTATTATCTCGACAACAACAGCGAAGTGGACAAAGCCGAGCTCGGCGCACTGATGTCAGCTTACAATGTAGCCCTCTATGTGCACGGTCATATTCATGATGATCTCGGTACCGATAATTTCTACAATTCCTACGGTATCAGATGCATCAATCTTCCCCGTATTACCGAGCTTACCAATTACGAAGCCGGTGACGGCATTGTGGTTGAGGTTTATGAGGATAAATTCGTTGTAAGAGGCAGAGATTTCATCAAGGGTGAATGGCTTGAAGAACTGCACTACGAATATGCATTCTGATTTACACCACTAATCTGCTTATATAATAAAGCACCGTTTCGGCGGTGCTTTTTATTTTCGTGACAACAGAACCGCGTGTGCAATACCGGGAATGGACTCCCCTTGCCGCACACTCAACGGGGACATCAGCGCACCCGTGCCTACAAAGAGCACTCTTTGCAATTCACCTTTTTCGATTTTTCTGCGAAACAGCGTGCTGACCAATGCCGCCGAGCATCCGCAGCCCGATGCCCCGGCATGCACATCCTGCGCCTTCGTATCAAACAAAAGATTGCCGCAATCCTCATGCACGGCACTGATATCAAGCCCCTTGTGAAACAGAATCTGACACAAAAGCTGTGAGCCGACAGAACCGAGATCGCCCGTCAGAATGCAGTCGTAATCGGAAGGCACCGTGTTTGTTTGCTTCATAAAACGCGCTATGGTATCCGCTGCTGCAGGGGTAAATGTCAAGAGAAAACCATAAAATTTTTTAAAACCCTGAAACCCTTGATTTTACTGGGGTTTCGGCACTTCAATTATGGGTGCGGCTATGGGGTGGTTGCAATGAAGAGAAGACTATAAGGGGTGGTTTATAGACATTTTTATTAAAAATGTCGATTTTTATAAAATCGAGTTAACGGGGATAAATTTGCAATTTTTATAAAATACACCCCCTTAACTGCCATTTAACGCAAAAAATCAGCGTGCAGATTTTACTCCGCACGCTGTAATTTTATCACCATTTTTCTCTTAACAGAAAATCTGCAATATGTGTAATTTCAATTCCGTTATCGTTACCGATTGCAAGTGTATCTCTGCAAACGACATATTTGTGATAGTGGTCTTTGATTTCCATAAGGTTATCTGTTTCTCTTGTTGATTCAGTAGGCAGTTCAACGCAAACCTGAACATAAATCTTTTCATCCCTGCGAACACCGATGAAATCTATTTCTTTAGTACCGTTTTTACCGATATAGACATCATAGCCTCTGCGTTTCATTTCAAGAAAAACAATGTTCTCAAAAACAGCCGATAACATTTTTCTGTCAAAGCCTTGTAAGCTATACTTTATTGAAATATCGGAAAGATAATACTTTTCCTGGGTTTTCAGGATTGCTTTGCCTTGCAAATCATATCTTTTGCAGGGATAGATGATAAATGCTTCACTGAGCCATTTGAGATAATTATATATTGTTTCAACAGAAAGACTTCTGTTTTCACTTTTAAGAAATTTTACTATTGAAGAAGCAGAGAACGTCAGACCTACATTTTCAATAATATATCTTACAACTCTGTCAAACAGATCTTTGTTTCTTATCTTGTGTCTTTTTGAAATATCTCTCGTTATTACAGAAGCATAAATCCCCTCAACAACCTGATATGCTGATTTTGTATCAAAATCGCTTATGCCCACAATAGGAAAACCGCCATACTGCACATATTCATCAAAAGCTTCTCGAGCATTTTTAATATCCTTGTCTTTAAAAGTCAGATATTCCTTAAAAGAAAGAGTGTAAACAGGAATCAGAACATATCTGCCTGTTAAATATGTTGATATTTCACTTGACATAAGCTTTGAGTTTGAGCCTGTAACATATATATCAACATCAAAGTCTTCCATAAGAGAGTTTACGGTCTTTTCCCAACCACCAATTTCCTGAAGCTCGTCAAGAAAAAGATAGCATCTTCCTTTTTCTTTTATGGCATCTTTTAAATCGGTATACATCTTTTTTGCCGTAAAGTCGTCATAATCAGGATTGTTATATTTTCTTTCAATAATGTTATCGGGAGAAACACCTTTATTTTTGATTTCCTGTACTAACATTTCAAAAATTGTTGATTTACCGCATCGACGGACACCGGCAAGAATTTTTACAAGCGGTGCATCTATAAAAGGAGTAATTGCATTAATATAATCCGGTCTTAAAATCATTCTGACCACCTCCGTTACTCAAAGTATATCGAAAAACTATGCTTAAGTCAATAGTTTTTACTTCTATACCGATAAAACTTTGTAATGTTATATATTTTTTCGAGTTTAGATAATGTTATTGTTTACCTTATCTTCTCCCCAAATCCAAGTGTCATCAGCTTTTTTCTTGTTCGGTCGCGCACGTTTTCTTATTTTCTGTTTCTCGAACAAAGCCTTATAATTTGGTTGAGGTTCAGGTATTAAAATATCTAAGTTTTCTGAAAGTCCGATTTCATTCAAAATCTTAATCAGATTTGAAAGCTTGGTATCATATCCCATTTCTGTACGGGCAATAGTCTTAAGAGAGAGTCCGCATCTTTTTGCAAGCTCCGATTGTGTAATATTCAAGGAAATTCTATACTGCTGAATACGGTTTCCCAATTCCGCTAATATTGATTTTTCATCATTATAATTTGAAATCTTCATAGAGCCTCCGCAATAACAAGTCAAATTTGTACTATTATAATATCAAATCCATTCTAATAAGTCAAGTTTGACTTGTTATTTTCTTTTATAAATGCACAAAAAATATTTTTCTCAAAATACGACTATATACCCTATTGATAATATTATGCAGACTTCTTATCTGCCTCTTCAACGATTTCCTTATTCATTTCAATATAGTTAACCACATTTTCATAAGCATCGTTGAACTTGAATTTAATAGTGATATTACCGCCTTCGTGAACGAGTATTTCGTCAATCAGTTCAACCACCATTGGTCTGTTAAGTGACTCTATATTCCCGTACTGTTTAAAATGCGAGATAAACTCATTTTCGCTATTCAGACCTTGAGCATATTCTTCAGCTGTCTTAGTCAGACTTTTGATTGTGCTGTCTATTGACTCAATTTTCTCCGTTAGATTAGCTTTTAACTGCATATATTCTTCCCTTGTAATTACGCCTTGCTTCCAGTCAGGGTACAAATCGAGGGACATTTTTATGCACTTCTCACGCTCAGCAGATTGAGTTTTTATCATCTTCTGCAAATGAGTCGATTCCTTTTTTCGTTTACTGCTCTGATTGATTATTTCAAGAATTTCATCAAATTCAATAGCCGTATCAATCATTTTCTGCAAAGTAACAAGCACCGCAGTTTCAAGCTTATCAATACGGATAGTGTGATTGGTGCAGGCATCCTTGCTCATCTTTCTTGATGTCATACATCTGTAATAGCGGTAGATACCGTATGAATGTTTGTTGGTTTTCTTGTTCATAATACGGTGGCAGTCAGCACAGCGAACAAGTCCAGAAAACAAATCAACCTCTTTTTTGACGGGTGAAGAACGAATATTCTTCCTGAAAAGCGACTGTGCCTTATTGAAGGTATCTTTGTCAATAATAGCTTCGTGGGTGTTTTCAACTACAATCCACTCGTCCTTCGGTATGGCTCTGCACTGTTTGATTTTATAGCTGATTGTCGTGTTCTTGCCCTGCACCATATTTCCGATATACATTTCATTCTGCAGGATTCTTCGTACAGAGCTGTCGTGCCACAAGCCGTCATTACTCTTGCCCATAGGATGACGGTAGTTAAGTCCTTTCAGCTTTTTATGCATTGACGGATTAGGTATGCCTTTATCATTCAAGGCTTTTGCAATACCGATAATGCTTTGTCCTGCTATAAATCTTTCAAAAATCATACGGATAACAGGTGCAGTTTCTTCATCAATAATAAGCTGATGATGGTCATTAGGGTCCTTTAAATATCCGTAGGTCGGAAAAGATCCGATAAACTTACCCTGAGCTCTGTTTACATTGAGAGTGCCACGCACATTGACAGAAGTAGTTGCCGCAAGGCTTTCGTTTATAACATTGGTAACACCTACGGAAATACACTGCGTTGCCGCATTCATACTGTTTGAAGCGGTATCAATTCCGTTGTTAAGAGCAATGAAACGCACCTTTAATCTTACGAAAACATTATCAAGATAATTGCCTGCATCGGTGTAATTTCGCCCAAATCGGGACAAATCCTTAACGATAACACAGTTAACCGTACCCGCATAAATATCTTCCATCATACGGACAAAGCCCGGACGGTCAAAGTTAGTACCGCTCCAACCGTCATCCACATAAAAATCGTGAGCCTCAATATCGGGATGAAGCTTAAGATATTCCTTTAAAATTTCACGCTGTGAGGTGATGGAATAGCTTTCTGATTTATCTCCGTCCTCACGGGACAGACGAATATAAAGAGCAGCCTTCCAGGTTTTAAGTTCCCTATGAGGCTGCTCTAAGTAATCCTTATATTTTGAATACATTAGTATAACCTCCACTTGTCTATATATAGATCAAGCGGAAGCACCACAAATCTTACAACTGAATTGTAGCATACTTCCGCTCGTATTTCAATAAAAATTTTAATTTAGCTTTTGGTAAATATTTCAGCAGGAGCAAAGAGCACTGCTAAGGGCACCTGAAAAATCTTTACCGCCGCTATATGCTACTTTTACGACAACATCTCCGACTTTAAAGAGATAAGGATTTTTTACCTGACCGGTAAAGTTCTCTATTCTCTCCATAACACTTTTACTTTTATCTACAGTAATATCTCTTAAATCAGTGAGTGTGTTTATATCGCAAAGAGCTATCTCTGCAGCCTTGCAGAGGTCAAGCTGGGATTTTGTGAGCATTAAGTTATCACTTCCTCTCGTTAATAATTATTGTCATATTTATTGAATTTAATCCAAGATTTTCCTTGGAGTTGTTTTTGTCTTTTTGAAAACTATAGTATTAATACATCTGCAATGTCATTTGATAATTTGACTTCATAACAATTGGTACTTAGTTAATTAGTATATTTATCGGCCCCTTTCATTTTTATTTTTAATATTTTGGTTATTACGGTTCTTACGCCGTTCTTCGATTTGCCGCTGTCTTTCTTCCTGCTGTTTTACATAGCGGACATATTCTTCCTGCCTTGCTATTTCAGCCTTGGTAAGATAATTAGGTGGCGGTTCACCTATGAGCTTTGAAACCGTATCAACGCTTCGGTTAAAATCGTATTCACTGATGTTGTAATCTGCTTCTGCCTTTTGCCTTGCCTCGTTCTCTTTTTCGGGGCGGATTTTCATTCTCTTGGCTTTCAGTTCTTCTGCATCTGCTTCATCAGCCTGCTTTTCGGTTTCTTGGTACTGAGTAAGTGTCTTTTGGATTTCTGCTTCCATTCTCTTTTCCTCGGCTTCAAGCTTCGGAATTTCAAACCTACGTATCTTCTCAAAGTAAGACTTTGCATTAACAATATCCTGTTCGGTTTCACACTCGTTTTGTGAGAGGATATTCTGCATTTTAAATTTCAGCTCTTTAAGCTCAAATTCATAGTGACCAACCTCACATTTTGCCGAGTTATACTTTTGCTTCATAACCTTGGGTGTGAGCTTCAGCTTCTTCTTTGCTTCTTTGAGCTTTTCTTCCGTTGTCTTAATATCTTCCTGCAGCTTATGGAAATACACATAAAACTCATCTGCATCACGGACTTCATTCATAGCCTGATGCTTCATTTTGTTAATGCTCTTTCTTTCACATTCAAGAATAATCATACCGACACGGATACCCTCAAGAGCATCTGCAAGTGCGGGTATGAGCAGCTTTGCCGCAGTGATAACAAGCTCTGTAAGTGCCTGAACAGTTTTGCGAAGACTGATAATCAGGCTGTTGTCTTTGCGGATAAGAATGTTGATTCTCATTCTCTCCGTGACCTTGCCTTTCTTCTTCATTTTCTTGCTTGAAACACCCTCGTGAATTGTCGGTTGCAGAAGTATTCCTCTTGCCGCAAAACTGCGGTGGTCAATAGGCTCAATGTTCTTTTCTTTTAAATCTCGGTTTACAATATCTGCCCACAGCTTTCTCCATTCGCACAACTGCTCATCGCTGTTCCAACGCTCGCTTATTGGATTTTGTCTGCCGTACTTTGTGCTTTTCGGGTATTTGTTCACTCTCTCATAGCCGTCAGCCTTTGACGGTGGAAGATAGTCCTTCTTACCGTCAACATAATATTGGTACTGCTTTTCCCAACCCTCGTTTTTGGCACATAAAAATTCAGAGGCGGTAAAGCCTTGCTCCTTACCGTCTCTGATACATAGATATTCTTTTTCGGTTTTTCTTTGCCAAGTACCGTCAGGGTTTAACGGTCTGACAGTTGCCATAATGTGAGCGTGAGGATTGCCTTCGCCCGTATCGTGAATACAGACATCAACACACATTCCGTCACTGGCAAGAGCCTTTGCAAATTCTTCTGCCTCTGCAATCTGCCTTTCACGGCTGACTTCAATAGGCAGAGCAACAATAAACTCTCTTGCCAAACGGCTGTCCCTTGTTTTCTCTGCTTCTTCAACTGCGTTCCATAGCTTGCTTCTGTTGTACCATTCAGGCGGAGCGTGTGACGGGAGATAGATTTTCTCATAGACAAGACCGCCTTTCTTGGTGTAATCGTGTTTTACGCCGTCATACTCGTTAGTGATTTCGCTACAGCTCATATATGCGCTTGCGGCTACGGCTGAGCGACCAACACCACGGGTTATAACTTTTGCTTCAAGGTGATAAATTGCGGGTATCACGTCCTTTCTGTTGAAATATGTGAAAATTTGTTATATAATATGACCGTAAAAACTTTTCTAAGGATGTGGTTTGATGGATTTTAGGGAACTTGTTTTTCCTTTTGATGAAGCTGAAAACTATTTATTACCAGATAATAAACAGCATTTTAATAAAATGTTTTATAAAGACAACAATTATGACAAACTGTTGCAACCCACAACTTATTACTTGATTGGAGATAAGGGAAGTGGAAAAACAGCTTATTCAGCTTATTTTTGTAACAATAACTTTAATAATATAAAATCCAAAAGATTTGAAATATCAGTAGATGATTACTGCAAAATTATTCAAATGAAGAACGAGGGTAAGCTTAACTATACCCACTATGTTACTTTGTGGAAAGCTATATTGTTAATAAAACTATTTTCAACTATATCAGACACAGAAATATCAGCCTTTGGTTCAAGAGCTTTTAAAAAAATAAAAAGCCTTCTAAAAGATTATAAATTTACTGAAATTTCAGCAGATACTTTTTCGCCTGTTTCTTTTATCGATAATGAGACCTTTGTTGCTTCGGTTGATTCCGGAATAAATGGAACTGCATCAACAGTTAAAGGTTCTATGAAAGCAACAAGCGAAGCAAAAAAGTCAATAGAAAAGCAGATATATGTTGATAGTTGGGTTAAATTTATCAATGAAATGGAAAATGAAATTAGCTCGTTAAAACTTAAGAATCATCACTATTTGTTTGTTGATGGAATAGATACACGTCCAGAAGATATTCCATATTCAGAATACAAGGAATGTGTTTATCCGTTAGTTAGAGCTGTATACGAATTAAATAGCAGTTTATTTGCAAGAATAAAAGATAGAAAAAAAGGCCGCCTACAAATAGTTTTACTTACAAGGTTAGATATTTTTATAAAGTCTGGTTTATCCAACCCGGGAAGTAAAATTTCTGACAATGCAGCATTTCTTAATTGGTGTAATGAAAACGAAATTGAATACAAAAAATCACAATTATATAATCTAGTAAATAATATTTTAAAAGCTGCTACTGATAGCACTGAAATAAAATGGGAGACCTTCTTCAATTTTAAGATTCAAGGAAACGATTCTTTTGTTTATTTGTTGCGTCATACTACTTGCAGACCACGTGATTATGTCAAGGTGTTAAAAACAATAAATGAACAGTGTAAAAAAGACAACGTAAGTCAACCTTCTTCTCAAATAGTTCAATCTGACGCGTTTAAAAGAGCATATTCAACATATTATGTTGATTCTTTAAAAACCGGTTTGCACTTTTTCTATTCTGAAGATGAAGTTAATGCTATTTTTTCTTTTTTAAAGACTTTAAGAAAAATAAAGTTCACTTATAATGAGTTTAAAAATTCATTTGAAGCTGTAAATGAAAAAGACATATTGCGAGCAACATTTAACAGTGCTGAAGAATTATTAACTTTAATGTTTGATAATAATTTAATTTGTTACATAGAGTCGGAAGGCATTTACAGATGGCACTATAAAGAGATTTCTGTTTCAGACTATAACTACACAATTCCAGCAGATGCATTTTTATCAAAAAGCAAATTCAGATTTCATCCAGCTCTTGAAAAAGAATTATCATTATATTTGACAAAAAAATAATATTAATAGATCTAACCCCTCGGAGAGCGCACTGCACCGCCTTTACGGTGGTGAGTAAGTGCGCCCTTAAGGGAAATACATCAGCCTTTAGTTCAGCTTTTCGAGTAAATACCCCTCAATATCAGTAAAGTTCATTGTCTTGATTTCAGGCAAAAGCTTCTCCAAAATCGCACCCTCTACAATAAGCCTGTGGTTTCGCTCTGTGCGTTCCTTTTTACGGTTGCGGTTTTCAGCCTGCTCAAGTCTGTGCTTGGCTTGTATGAGCTTTTTCTCGTCCTCGGTCATAAATATCACCTCCAATCTGTTGGCACCATAAGCGGTGCCGTTTTTTATTGTGTTTTCGTCTGTGGCTCCAAAATCTGAATGTTTTGGCACCGTTAAAACATATCAAGAAATGCCAATGCCTCAGCATCATTTTTCAACTTCTGCTCCTCAGTCAATTCCATATCAATACCCGCCGAAGAAGAAATTGCTGAAGCAACTGAAATACCACTCAGCTCCTCTTTCAGAATTTCTCTAAACTTGTTAAGCAGTTCATCATCTGATGTCTGCTTCTCTTCATAAGCAATAGCGGATTTAATTGCATCAATGATAAACTGATTTCTTGACTTGTATTTTTCTTTATCAAGGCTGTTCATATAATCAATGATTGCCGTGTGCTCTGTGTCGCTTAAATTAAAGCGGACATTTAAGCGGTACTCACTCATATCCTGCCATTTTTCATCATAGTTTCGGCAAGGTACTCATAACCCTTTGCCGCAGCACAGATGTCATCAACAAACTGAATACGGTCTGCATTGTACTTGTAGAAATTCTTTATAAGGCATCCGCCACCGCCGGTGATATACAGCATCATTGTATTTTCATCGTACCCGTGGTCACGAAGCCTGTGGAAGATTTCAGCTACATATTTCTGTACCTCTGCCTTGATAATCTTCATATCAGCCTGAACAATGTTTGCCGTACCCTTGCACAGTACCTCGTCAATAATATGCTCGTTGATTTCTCTCTGTGTTTTTCTGAGAAAGGCTTCACGGATATCAACAGTACAGAAATGAGTGCCGAACTTTTCCGTGTACATCCTTTCTGACTGCGGTCTGCCGTTAATGACATAAAGAACATTCATTGTACCGTTACCAATGTCAGCGACAAGGTTTACACCATCCATTTTTGTTGCAAACTGTGAAACCGCCGCATACCCCTGAGGATAGATACTTGCACCTGCAATTTTGATTTTGTACTCGGTATGCTGCCAAGTGAAAGCTACTTCCTCATTCTTGGTGAGATATGCTTTAAAGCTCTCTTTCTGACCTGCAGTCCAAGTGAGAGGCAGGCCTGCCGCAATGTGAACCATGGCTTCCGTTAAGTCTTCTGCACTTAACTCTTTTGCAATAGCCACAAGGGTGAGGGCATAATAATCCTCGTCTTTGATTTTGTCGGGAAGGAACTCCTTGTGTCCTTCGCCGATAAGATAGAACTTGCCACCGTAAACAAGCATATCTTTTGTGAAAAGCGGCTCTGAGTCATAAGCCGTAATGCCAGTTCTGAAACAGTGGTTTGCAGTTTTGATGTTGCCGTATCCGTGGTCAACACCGATGATTTTGATTTCGTTAAAAGTTTTCATTTAGATTTCCTCCATAAATTAGAATTTTGTTTGATAATAAATTTGGGCATAAAAAAAGCACCCTCTACGGGTGCGGTGGAAAATGGGGCTGTCGCGAATGTTGAAGATAAACACTCCTTTCATAATAAATTAGTGGGGCAGTTATAATAATAATCAAAAAATCTAACGCAGTATTCATATACCGGATTATTAGATTTTTGGGTATAAAAAAACACCTGCTACTGTTAAAGCAACAAGTGTATGTAAACAGATTGAATTTTGTGGTGTAAGTGTGATATGATATGTTTAATCATTCTTTTATGTTATAAATATACCGTATTCTACGATTCATAGGTTGATTCTTTTTGCTGTTGTAGGTACAATTTTGTTGAGGTGATAAATATGGATATTGTAAAAATAGGTACATTTATTAAAACTCAACGAACAGAATTAAATATGACACAGAAAGACCTTGCTGAAAAAATAGGTTGTACAGATAAAGCAATATCCCGTTGGGAAACGGGTAAAGGGCTGCCTGATGTGTCATACATGAAAAAGCTTTGCGAAATTTTGAAAATATCCGTTGATGAGCTTTTAAGCGGTGAACATATACCAGAAGAGAAACACATTAGTGCAAAAGAAAAAAATATTATAGATTTGCTTCTTCAACGTGAACTCGAAATTAAAAAACAGTTTTTTTTAAAAAAACTTTGTGCCGCAATGATATTTGTTGCAATAGTTTTATGCTGCTTTGTAGGAACAAAATCAGTTAGTATGATTTATTCTTCTATAAGCGGAGATGGTCAAAGCTTTTATACATCGTTTTATACTCAGAAAGCGGAAAATGTGGCTAACTTGATCGAAAAAGAGCTATATGAAAAGGCAGCTGAATATGTAGGATTTGAAGGTCAAAACAAACAGAGTGGTAAAGTGAATTTTACAAAGAATATGGATCTGTTAGGTGATCAAATTAAAATAGAATCTTTCGTTGTTTCAGAGATTGTTCTTGAAGATCATTTTCCTTTGGGAACATATATATTAAATGTTACTGATAAAAAAAGTGATGCACAATACATTTTTAATGGGCAACTTACAATTCAGGATAAAGGTATAGCTTTCGGGGAAGTTTATATTTCATATGGAAACACGGACTATCGCAGAATAGAAGTAGCAGAAATAATAAACGATGCTCTTTGCACATGGTATGCAGGTTGAAAACTAAAATATACTATAAGAATTTAATTTGTTGAATTGAATAATGTAACTGCTCTCCCCGTGAGAGCAATGTCGTCAACTTAAGGAAATGAAGAAAAAAGATGCACAAAAGAGAGGGAAAATAATCATACAAAATGCGAATTGACAAATAGGAAACGCCCCCAAAATCGAGATAGAAGTATTTTGATATTGGGGAGAGAAAAATGAAGAACAAAAAATGGGTTGGAAAAATAACAAGAAAAGTGTATGATAAAATCCTGAGTGAAGAATTTAAAGAAGGTGCCAGAATGCGAGAAGAGGATTTTACCAGAAACAGAAAAGTAAATTTTCCGGAAACAGTTTTGTTCATTCTTTCGGGAACAAAGAAAAGCTTACAGTCTGCAGTGTATACATTTTTCAAAGAAATGAAAATACAAGAAGAAAGCTACAGTAAGCAAGCATTTTCCAAAGGCAGACAGAGAATAAAGCCGGAAGCATTCCGTGAATTGTTTGATACAGTCACAGCCGAATTCTATGAAAATGCAGAAGTAAAAAAGTATCGTGGATTCCGTGTATCGGCAATAGACGGAACAAAGTATAACCTTCCGAACACACCGGAACTGACGGAGAAATACGGAATACAGAAATCTACCAACCAAGTACAAGCATTGGGTTCTTGTCTTTACGATGTATTAAACGGCATTCTGCTTGATGTGCAGCTGTTTGCGTATAATGCAAGCGAAAGAGCATTGGCAGAATTACATATTGATGCATTAAAGAATATTGAACACAATCAAGAACTTCTGCTTATGGACAGAGGTTATCCGTCAGCTGCGTTATTAAAAAAGATAGATGAAAACGGTTTCCATTTTGTTGCAAGATGTGATTTCAGTTTCATAAAATCAATGTCTTTAACGGATAATGACTGTACTTTGGAACATAAATTTCAAAACGGCATCAGCTGCAAACTGCGAGTGATAAAATTCAAGTTGAAAAATGCAACCGAAGAAATACTTGTTACAAATATTTTCGATGAAAGTTACACAATTGAAGATTTCAAGGAAATCTATCATTTGCGTTGGGGAATCGAGGAAAAGTATGATGACCTGAAAAACAAACTACAAATTGAGAATTTTTCAGGCACATCTCCAATCGCAATTCTTCAGGATTTTTATGCCACCATGTTTTTGAGCAATCTGGCATCTGTTCTGATGTTTGATTGTGCTGACGAAATAGATAAAAAGTACAACACGCGTGACCTGAAATACAAATACAAAGCCAATGTAAGCATGACTATTTCTTTGCTTAAAGTGGATCTCATTGCGTTGCTCTCTGTTGAATCGGACAGAAAGCGAGCTAAATTACTCAATCAATTATATTCCCGACTCATGGATTGTGTTGTGCCGATCCGTGACGATAGGACTTACCCTCATAATAGAAAACATCTTTCCCTCAAATTCCCTAACAACAGAAAATCTCTCTGATTTACCTTAAGTTGACGACATTGCCCGTGAGAGCAGTTTCCCTTTCCAAACTGAGTTAATATTACATTTCTTGGCTTTAGTGATTGTTTTTGTTGGTTTGATTGTGGTATAATACTTTAAACTTATTTGGCAGGTGAAAGAGAATGAATATAAAAGCTTTGTTTAAAAGTCTTCCATTGCAGACTAATCCGAAAAAGTACGAACAGTTTGTTAAAGAGCTTGACTATAAAAAATTACTAGCAGAAGACCCAGTGGAAATTAGAGATAAATATTATGTTGATAATGAGGATTTAGTTGAAACTGATTTAGCACATACTTCTGCCACCCATGAACTTCACAATAAACTTAATGAAAAGTACAAACTTTCTGAAGTTGCTACTGCCGATACTGACTTCGAAAAGGTTCTTCAGGTCTTAAATTGGCTTACACAAAACACCTTTTATAATGGTGCACAGATTCACTTGCTGACAGATAGCACTCTTGATATTTTAAAATATGCTTACGGTAAATCTTTTAAAAAAGCTCTTTGTTGTAGGTTGAAAGCAATTTCTTTTGCAGATTGCCTTGTAGCAGTAGGAATAAAATCATATCCGGTTTGTATGTGTTCGTCTGTATTGAAAAACAGTCACTTTACTTGCCAAGCATATATAAGTGAACTTGACAAATGGTGTGTTTTTGACCCTTCATTTGGTTGTTGGTTTTCTGATAAAGCTGGAAATCCTATTGACATTTTTGAAATGAGAGAAATGTTTTTGCAAGGTGATGAGCCTGTTGTTAACGGATACAATTTTAATGGTACAACGGAATGCTTTGATGTTTATATTAATTGTTTTCTAAAAATGTGTATTTCTAATCTTTCGACTTGGCGTGATAATTCTATGGATAGAAGAGATAAAACCAAAATGTCTGATAAAAAAAGATTTAATGGTAGACTTCCAAATTAATCTGACCTATATTTTCAACTGCTCTCCCCGTGAGGGCAGTTTTTCTTTGCCGTTTTGCCTACCTCTGCTATACTTTCCTTACATCTGAAAACTATTTGGTGGGGGCAGTTAATATAATAACGATTGCAATATATATTTTCCTGTGATATACTGAAAATAATCAATAATTATCAGGGAGAACGGTATGAAAAACAAAAAGTATCTGATACCTAAAATTTCTGCACTCAGTATAATTTCAACCGCCCGCAAAACCGATAACGGATATGATTTCTGTTTTGATTCAACATCTATCCCGAATGAATACCTCACGGAAAATACTCTGCAGGATGACTGCCCGATTTTTCATCAGGCTATGTGTATCCTTTATGGTGAGGATTTTCGTAACAGTGAGCTTCTGTGCGAGGCTCTTCGTGATGTTTTTGTGTATGTAGATTTCTCGGGTATATTTAACCGTATGCCTGTGGGCAGAATACTTGAATTGCAGGAGCTTGCTAAAGAAATGTTCAAGCCGAAGGGTATAAAGATTAATTTCGGCAAAGAGGATATGACATATATCGCTTTTGAACGCTCTGCATCTATGAGCCGTGACAACAGACTTTCATTTGTACGCTCGGATATTTATGATGCACTTAAGGAAAGAATGATGCTGGGTATGACTATCGGCAAATGCCAGCTCAGTAAGCTTTATGCATATAACGCTCTGCTTTTCACAAGCGGCAAAAGATATAACGATGAAGATATCCTTTCCGAGAAGAGAATTATTGTTATTGATAATCCCGAATCAGTTGTAAAAGATGTTGATGTTATCACCGTAGCTGATGACGGTACAGATAACCCTGTACGTGTGTACACAAGGGTACAGAAGAAAACAGATGTCAAGATAACTGAGTTTGACGGTGAAGGTCTGATTTCACCAAGGCTCGCAGGAAAGCTTGAAGAAGGACACCATTCCTTTCAGATTCGTCTTCCGTATATTAAGGGCGTAGTTCACGAGGTAGATTTTGCTTCTCTTTTCAGCGAACTCGGCGTACCGTTTATCACGGATATTTTCGGTGTTAAGCTTAACCCTGCAGAGGTCGATATTATCCTAACTAAAAGCATGTTCAAGGGCTTCGGCTGGATGACGGAAAACGGTCTTTCCTGGGCAGAGTATCTGTATCGCTGCAAGAAGTATAAGCACGCCCTTTATGTTTCCGGTAAAGACAGAGAATATACACCCGACACTATTGAACTTAACTATCAGTTTCTCAATACCCTTGCCATAATGAATGATGAATTCCGCCCTTCTGATTTACCTTTGGGATGGAAAGAAGCTCCCGAATCCGAAAAGCAAAATTGGATTACCAAAACAACAGAAAGTACATATTTCAGCTTTATCGGTAACAGAAAAACAAGAAAAGATTATCTTCTCGGAAAAGGTGATATTTATTCGGATATAATCCGCAAAAATCCTCTCTTTATGGGTGAGCCTATGTTTCAGTCAGAGCTTTCGGATAAGGCTGAAAGCATAGCCGATAAATACTCTATGGGTAAGCTTTTAGTTTCCGGTGATAACCGTTATCTTTCCGATGACCTTATGAAGCTTCTTGCATATATAGTTAACTCTTCCGAGGGTGGAACATCTGCATATCAAAAACTCCAAAAAGAACAGCTTTACGGTAACTTAATGTATGCTCCTATGCCTACATACAAAGAGAATGATAGCTATACTCTTCTTCGCAGTCCCCATATAGCAAGAAATGAAGAGGTTATTGCAATACCCTTAAAAAATGTAGGAGAGCTACGCAAAAAGTATCTTTCACATCTTCACTATGTAATTATGGTTGATTCACGTTCTCTTATCCCTGAACGTCTTGGCGGAGCCGATTATGACGGCGATATGATTAAAACCGTCGCAGACCCGCTTGTAAACGCTTGTGTAAAGAGAAGCAGTACAGTTCTTCCCGTACTTAAAATTCCTACTGCCGAGCCTTTGATTTCTGATGCGAATGACTGGGAAGCAAGATTTGTTACGGTTAAAGCCACATTCTCTTCCCGTGTAGGTCAGATAAGTAATGCGGCTCTCAGCAGAGGTGTTATTGCTTATGACGAAAGCATTACTGACGAAGAAAGAAAAGCCTTTCTTGAAGATGTTGAAACGCTTGCAATTCTTACGGGTCTTGAAATAGATTCTGCCAAAAGCGGTATCAAGCCTGATTTATCATCGTACCTTGAAGCAAGGAACATAAAAAGAAGCCGTTTCTTGAAATACAAGGATATTTATGACCAGGGTGACACTGCGGAATGGTATGAGCCTACAAAAACACAGAAATTGGCAAAATACTTTGGTTGTATTAATTGGGAAAATATTACATCAAACCTTGAAAAGCTGCCCTATTATGCTTACAGTATGGCTATGCAAACAGAAAAGGCAACCGATAAGCCTGCAAAAGACAGTGAGCTTTTTACCTTTGCCTCAGAGCCCGATTGGAAAGAAGGGCTTGACAGTACCACTCTACAAAAGGTTAAAACTCTGATATCCGATTATGAAACTGCACTTAAAAGAATACGCTTTTTGACTCACACTGAAAAGGATATGAAGCGACAAAATGATGTGTACCGAATTCTTATGGCACGGGGTCAGGAAAAGGAGTTTTCTGTTGATGAGATTTATTCCGCCTTTGATAAAATGAGCAGTTATCAGGTGCGTTTGGCAAGACAACAGCTCATTGCAGGAGATTGGCAGTTCACACCACCCGAAGAAAGAGTGAGGAGGTTTTATGAAATTACAGACTGCACATGGGATATGAATATTGTCCGTCTTTTCTGTGATTTCAGATGTGGCGGCTACCGTATGCTTGGTGATGTTATCAGCGATTTTGATGATATGCACCGCAACAGAAGTCTCAAGAAAAACTATCTTTCACAAAAGGGAGACACACCTCAGATGAAGGCTATGGTTTCAGGTATAAAGCATACCTACGACGCTAAAAATCAGATTATCTCCAACTGCAAGCATATTATGTTTCCCATAAGGACAAGAAATGCCGCACCGTCCCTTAATCCCGAGGATGTGGTAAAATGTGCTGTTGCTCTCGGCAAAAAGAAGTTTGCTCTTGAGGTTTTACCGGACACCGTGTTACGACTAACCCTTGACAGTAATATTCCGACCGAGGAAACAAAAAAGAAGAAGTGGAGGTTATGGTAATGACAAATGAATGGAAAGAGTTTCAGAGCTATGTAAAAAAGCCCTCATACTTTTGTATAAACAAAAAAGACCTTTCATTTCTCGGAAGATTCAGTTTTAAAACCTTAACCGAATTTGAAGGTCTCGGCAGAATACTAACCGTAATTGCAAGAGGTTATATCTTTCATAATACTGACGGAAGCTTAAAAGACGGAAATCCTTATGACAGAATTGAATATGCAAGAAATGCTCTTTGTGCTTGGTGCAGCGTACCCGAAGAAAAGGACAGTTCAGATGTAAACTTCAAGCATTTACATAAAGATTTCCCTGAGCTTGTAACCGAAGACGGTAAAGGTTGGTTTTACAGTCATGTTAAAAATATACACATATTTGCCTTGTGCAATTCAGGTGTAATAAGTGCCGACAACCTTGAAAGAATATCTTTAATAGCCAAGAACTTTGAAACGCCCTGGAAAAACAAGGTTAAACAAATGCAGATCCCTGCTTTTTCCATAAACACAAAGGGTACCTGGGTGCTGAAATTTGACTATATTATTGCAGATGCACTTGAACTCGGTCCTTTAAGAATGGAAGCAGTTTCTTTACCAACTGAATTCTATTCAAAGGTTGTTATGTGTGAAGGAAAGGGCTTACCCTTTGAAGCTGTGCGGGATGTGGTCTGTTACTGCCTTGCCAACAAATCCGAAGACAGTGACTGGGTGGTGTTGCCTGTTGCAAACTTTGACTGCTATTACAACAGCACTATTTTCAGCAAAAAGTGGCTGTCGAGAATTCCCGAGACAATAATCAAGCGTGAAAGTGCCCTTGGTGTTTGCAGGGTTAAACTGATGCTGGAATAAGAAAAATCCCGTTGTGGCAGGGGTGAGTGCTACAACGGGGGAAATATTTTAGCATAATATAAAGCAAGTGAATATATCAATTAGTTAATAATTTTTACTTATATTGAATTATACATCAAAGATCTTCACTTGTAGAAATGGGATATTTTCCTTGTACCCAACTTTGAATTTGAACAATATCTAACAAGCTAAGTTTATCATCTGACTTGGCGGTAGAAATTATGTGTGTTACTTTGTTATTTTCAATATTATTTAAAATTTGTAATACTTCTTTTTCAAATTCATCGTTGACTTTGAGATCTTTTACTGTAATTCCTAATTCTTCAAAATGAACGCTGCTGGTGTTTGACCATAAAAGTTCAAAAAGACTTTTATGAGTTGAGATAGAATTTTTTTCAAAACAGTAACCTTTAGGACTTCTGTCGTTTTTTTGTATAAAAACACAATGAGAACCCCAAACGCCCATTTCGTCAGAAATATGGTTTTTCTTTGTTAAGTTAACAAAAGTGCTTGCATCCACAAATTTAAAATCAAATGGGCAGTAGTCAGATTTTAAGTCCTTAGTATTATTATGTAGTCTTGCTAACAAATATAAAACAGGATTTTTCAATTCATCCTTATCATTATAGATAAAAAGTCTTCTAAAATCCGTAATCTTTTTAGCTTGACATTTCTCGTTCAATAGAGGTAAAAATTCACCAGCTAAATTATATTGATCAAAAAACCAATTAATACTACCTTTTGAACACCATGCTGTTGCATAAAAATAGTCTTGCTCTGTCTCACCGGAGAACATAGACATTAATTGAGCACATACAGCTTTGTATAGCGACATATTAGGCTTGTAGGAACATTTATATAGCATTGATTCGCAACTTTCATCTATACTCTTAATTAACTCATTAACTTCAATGTTGTATAAATTGTATGTTCTCGGACTTTTACTTTCGAGTTTTTGTAAAGCTTTTTCCAATGTATGTGTCTTCTGATTGGAATTACCATTTATTTGAAAAGGCATGAATATGATGTAAGGCAACAAGAATCCAACAAGTGCATCTGATAAATAATTATTACTTCCCAACTTATTTGCAACATATGCTGTTATAACGGCTATTACTAAACCGATAATTCCTTCAGCTAATTTAAAACTTTTTTTGTTTACGAAATCCATTATTACTCTCCTTTTCTACAACAAATTTCACAATAAGTTGTTTCTCCAAATTCACCTGGTGTATCACTTATAGTTGTCAAATTATTTATTAAGAAATTTTGTTTTTTAAACATGTTAAATATATCATTTTGATCACCTAAATTGTGACTTGTCATATTTTCAACATATTGACGTACCATTTCTTCAAAAGCATTAATAGATATATTAAAATAGCCTTCCCATTTTTGAAATCTGTTGATACACTCTTCTATATAATTGTTTTTCTGATGTTTATCTTCTTTTTCTACACAGTTTCTACATCTTACAGTTGTAACAACTATACCACCAACATTTAATGCATTATACCATTCTTCTAAAACTTTCGCTGCATCTGATTTTGAAAAACGGGTTAAAAAAGCATCGGAACAAATTAGATCAAATTTTTGTTCAACAAAATGTAAATCGAATATATTCATATTTAATGTGTTAATTTTAAATTTCTTTTTTTGAGAGTACCAATTGCATATTTCTAGAGGAGTTTGACAAGTGTCTAAAACATAAATATTACCGACCTTATCGGCCTTATTTAAACTATTAAAAACATATGCCAATAAAGAGTAATCAGCTGTTCCAGAAATGAGTATATTGGGGATTTCAACATTGCTTATTATTTTGTCAAAACATTTTTCATAAAATGTAGAATGCCATTCTGGTGAAGAAACTTTGTCAATTACGCGCAAATATTGCCACACAGAATGATACCATCTACAATCACCGTCACTCATAATACCATTTTGGCATAAATTAAGAGAAAATTTCAAATTTATATCTGCACTTTCAAAAATAGGTTCAAATAGTTTTGATTGATTTTGTTGTTTAAACGCTTCATTTCTCAATCGTTTCAACAATTTGCGAACTTTTTTAATTTTTTCCTCGTTATTAGCAAGACTATAAATATGATACAACGTTTTCTCTCGATTAGTGTTTACACTCTCATCTAGGATTATGGTTTCAGCAGTAACACATATATGATTATCGAAAAGAATTAAATCGTCTAAATTAATATTATCGCATTTCGAAATATTGAATAAGAAAATTTGTTTAATGTTAAACCCATTATCAACATAAGGCGAAATAAATTTTTTATACTCAATTTTATCTACTTCATCTCTACTTCTTAAAATGATGTAGAGTTTTTTTGTTATTTTTTCAGAATTGATATTTTTTGCCAATTTGTTTACATCATATTTAAATAAATTCGGATCCGAAACATAATACTTAGAATTGAATTGTATAACTTGCTCTATGGAGTGTGTTGCAGAATTTAAATTTTTAAGAATATAATCTTTAAACCCAACATAAGAATAAACCTTTTTTTTATTCACAATATACACTCCCATCAAATTTTATTTAATAAAAAAATAGCGTGTCGAGATTCTTTATCTAGTTTTTTTGAAACAATATTAAATTTATTAGATTTAAACATATTCTCACAGTATTCCAAGCTATATCTCCTTGATTGAAAACAACGAATACAATCCCCGGTCAAAAATCTTGCTTTACCATAATTAAAATCAGATGATAATTTATAATTACAAAAAACAGTATGATTTTCATGGTCGTATTTTAATGTGTAATTTTGAGGCACAGTATTAATTCCTAATATTCTTAGATATTCAAGAACAGATTCCCTAAATAAAGCTGTATTATAACTACTTAATTCATCAAAACTATCGTTCCAAAAAGTTAGGCCAACAAGAAAGAAATCATTTTCATTCATTATATTATATATGTTTTGTAAAACAATGTTCTCTGATTCTACATTACCTAATGTATTACCAATGAAAAAAATGATTTTATTATTGGTATTATCTATTGGAATTTTCAAATTAGGTTGTTCAATATCACACTGAAGAAAACTACATTTTAAATGAGGCTGTTCTTTATTTATATTCTTTTGGCACTTCTCTAAAAGTTCTTTACTAAAATCTATAAAATTATGATTACCAAAATGGATGTCGTTTTTATTTAAATAGTCTAATATTTGCAAAGAAATAGCTCCATCATCAGCACCGATCTCGCAATAATCAAATGAACCACTTTTTAAATGTTTGATCAAAATACCATATTCTTCTTTATTTATTTCAACTGTTGCTTGATATCCCTGAGAATTGGCATATTTTGCATGAAAAGATGCGGCAGATAAGGTGTATGCATATTTCACCGGTAAAATATGCTGTATTAAATAATCTTGCAAATCAATAATTACTTCAGTATCTTTAGTAGTGTGCATTTTTTCTCCTTTTAAACAACTGTATATTTTTTATTTCTATCATTATAACTTGATATTATTCATATTGAAACACATTGTTGTGTGAAAACTTATATCGTATACTTGTATAATATTTTAATCAGTTTTTATTATCAATCTCTTTTGCAAAAATGCAGTATTTTTTAACAAAAACGCTTGTTTTTTTGCCTTGTTATGTATCTCCACAAAACCCCAACACAGCCTTCTTAAACGCCCCTATCTTCCTTGACGATGTATAAACCAGCTCTTCTTTATCCCCGTATTTTACCCTAACGAAATCTTTTGTCACTTCCGATACATAATTCAGGTTGACGATGTAGCTGTAGTGGGGTTGAGCAAAGAAATTTCCGTCGAGGACTGTTTTCCAATGCTCTATGGAGTGATAGGTTTCGAGTTTTCTGTCTGTCAGGTACATCACGGACTTTCTGCCCTCAATGGCAATGTACACAATCTCGTGGGGATAGACAATGCAAACATCTTTACTGCAGGTGGTCACGGGGATGCCGGGAGAAAGGTCGCAGTTTCCGCTGTCATTTACGGGTACAAACAAGCCTTCACAGCCATAGTAGGTAATCGGGATGCATGCCAAATCGTTATTTGACAGAAGCTCCGTTATTTCTTCTTGAGTTTTTGGTTGTCCAATTTCTTTTGTTTTCATAAGCATTTTCCTTAAAATATAATCTGTCTTATACTTATAAAGTGCTGTATAAAGGAAAAAGTAACACCATTTTCTCAAAAAATATCGAACTTTGTCGAAATTAACAATTCACATTCTCTCAATTTGTACAACTTTTCCAACAAAACAATCGCCTTACCTGCAAAACACAAGTAAGGCGGTCTTTTATATTCGCTTTTCAATTTCATCTAAACTGTAAATATACCTAAACTCAATTTTATCAGAAGAATCACTTTCCTGACCTTCAAGCTCTTCTTTTAATGAGTTGTTTTCATCAATGATAAAGTATATAATTCTGCAACCATATTTCACAGCAGTCGGGATAAAAACATCAGCAACCCATTTTGTATCATCAGGGTGATTTTCAAAGCCTGTTCGGGTATCTGCTACATAATTACAACCACTGTGTTTTTTGATAATATCCAAAGCATATTCCAAAGGCTTGCGGTAATCATTAAAGCAGCAGTATTCTTTCCATTTAACGAAAACAACATTGTAAGCTTCCTCATAATGAACTTCGCAATATTTTGTGTTATACATAGTAATCCCCTTTCAATTCTTTCTGAACACATCAAGCATATGAATAGACATACCCACACACTCTTCACGCTCGCAAAGAGTTGAAAGAAATTTCATATACTCCTCAAATTCGCGGCCACTTAAATCATCAAACTTGTCATCAAATATATAAGACAGCATATCGACACCGACAAAATGAATCCTTGTAACATTATGTCTTTCCATAAGTCTATCAATATCCGCTTTACGGTACAGCTCAAATATTTCCTCTGGTGCCGAAACTGTATGATAATCTTCTTTGATAAGACCTTTTTCTAAATAATCAAGCACAATATTTTTATAAAAGAACTTATAAATTGAGGTATCATTATTACAGTAAGAAGCATAGATTACACCATCTGTTTTTGCTAATCTTATTGCTTCACCAAGAGCCTTATGCTTGTCCTCATCAGTAAAAAGATGATACATAGGTCCTAACAGTAACACAATATCATAGCTTTCACTTTCAAAAGCAGACATATCGCAGGCATTGCCTTTAAAAATTTTGATATTGTGATTAGCTGTTACCTTTTTCTTCATTATTTCAATATTGTGCGGAACAAGCTCAACCGCAGTAACATCATAACCCATTTCCGCAAGTGCAAGAGAATATCTGCCTGTACCTGCACCTATTTCAATTATTTTTGCACCTGGTGTAAGATACTTTTCAATATATTTCATTGTAGTAAGAAATTCGGGCATTCGGCTTTTACGCATTAGTCTGCCTTCTTCGTCGTAGTTATTGTAAAAACCAATAACACTGTTTTCTGTTGTTGCTTTTTCCTTGAATTCTTCTGATAGTTTCATAAAAACTCCTCCTGAACAAAAAAATTAACGGTGTAAGCTCATACAATAAGCCTACACCGTTATAATCATATCGTTATAAAAATACAGTTACGTATCCGAAAATGAATATAGAGGTATAGACCTGCAACCATAATATGGTGCAAGCCAAAGCATATACATTTCTGTTCTGTTTGAAAGATATGCGTTCAAATCAGTTACCTCTCTACTGTTTTTTTGTAAATATATCACATCAATCTTCTGTTGTCAAGTTCTTAATAACTCCCCACGCCTCAATAAGTCTATCCACACTCCATCCCGCATTTGCAGGTGAGGTTGAAGGTAGGCAAAATGCTTCTCTGCCGATAGTGTCACGGATATACTTGTTGTAATATTTTTCGGCAGTTTTACCGTTAACGAAAATCTGCTTGATGTCAGCATTTTCAAGTATCTCCGTGAGGTTGTTTGCAACCACATTTTTAATTGAACTGTCAGAGCTTCCGGTTATATCACAAGAGGCAATCACATCCCATAGTGCAATGTGATTTGCGTGTAAAAAGTCGCTTTTCTCCTCAATAGTTACAGGTGTATCGGTACCCATAACGGCAGAAACAACCCTCCAGAATCTGTTCTGCGGATGACCGTAGAAAAACATCTGTTCACGGGATTTTACCGACGGAAAACTGCCGAGGATGAGCACTTTAGAATTTTTGTCATATAAGGGTGGAAATGGATGTTGTGGCATATTATATACTCCTCATAAATTCTTCAACCTGCCGTTTTGTTTTCAAAACAACGGTTTTATCGCTGTACTTCTCCGCAATTTCAGCATAATAGCTTCGTCTTTCCTTGTTTCTGCAACCGAAAAGAGTAAACTTTACAAACCACCAATTCATATCGTTGGCGTACCCGTCTTGTCTGCGGCTCTTTGTTCGTTTAACTGCACGGAAAAAGCAAGTTATTCGCGGAAGCTGAAGCAAAACTATTTTATCTGCTTTTTGCAATCGCTCATTCATCATCAGGTATGTATAGTAGCCATCAATAATCCAATCTTCTTTCGTCATAAAGTCTACAACCTTAGGCAGTACAACTGAATCATCTATAGGCTTCCATTCCTTGTCCCACTTGATATCATCAAGGTGAAGGACGGGAATGTTTTTCTTTTGGGCTATGTAGTCAGACAGATATGTTTTGCCGCTTCCGGCATAGCCTAAAACTGCGATTTTCATTTCCTTTACCTCTCAGTTTTCTTACTTAAAAAATGTTGTAGTCCATATTTTAAATCCATTCTTTTCATAGAATCTGCGAACCGCTTCTGCATCTATTGTGGCAGATGAAAGAAAAATATGTTCAATGCTATTTCTCTTTGCTTTTTCTTCAACGATTGTTAAAAGCTCTGCTCCAATACTCCTGCTTCTGTATGCAGAGGCAATATACAAATCATTAACCTGAAGATATTTTTCATTCATAGGAAACACATTCATATAGTTATCTTTGTCGTTTATTTTGACTTCTCCTGTCACATAACCTACAACCGTTTCACCGTCAAGAGCAATATAAAAATACTCTTTGTCATAAGCTAGAATTTCATCTTCAAAATCGGCAATAAAACCATAAGTTATAGCTTCAGTTTGCCATTGCTTTTGTAGATTGGCAACAGCTTTTGCGTAGCAATCTTCAAATTGTTTGTATGTAATATTCATCATTCTTCACCTTTGGTTTTTAAGTTCTCTAACACCTCAATCATTTCATACCATTCGTGAATATACAAATGATCACATTTAGGTTGTTTTTCGTTTGCTCTGTCTATGTAATCCTTATCAATAGAGTTATCATACCAAATGGGGTAAATACCAACTTGCGCTGCACCCTCAACATCATTCTGAGGATTATCCCCGCAATACCACACATCTTTTGCAGAAAGCCCTGCTTTTAGAAGTGCAATATCAAAAAGTATGTGATTTGGCTTGCAGATAAAATAATCACTTGATGTCATCACGAACTCAAACTTGTTGTTTGGAATAAGTCTGTTAAGTCTCTTTGCAAGTGCATCACCCGACCATAACAGATTACTGATAACCGCCGTTCTGATACCGTTTTCATTAAGATAATCAAGCATCTTATCAGCACCGGGCATAATTGCACCTGATGATGCATTATCCCAAAATACAGTTTCCATTTCAACAGGCGATAGCGAAAATCCTATGCCAAGATAGTCATAAAGCGTTCGGTTTGCAATTTGTCCGCTGATGTCATAACCTTGCTTACGCACCTTTGCAACATGCTCACCAAAAATAAGCTCTGCACCCTTAGTTATATCTTCAACTGTACAGTTGTTCGGGTTCTTTACAGCATATTTTAAAAGGGCTTCGTTACCTCGGTCAGTATTCCAATCAGGCTCATATAAAAGAGTATGACCGTAGTCAAATATTATCATTTTGGGGTAGTTCATAGTTTATTCCTCTTAAATATTTTTCTCATATATGTATAGATTATTTTCAGGTGATTTTTCTCCTGTATTTGTAAAACCAACCGCACTCCAAAACGGCACATCCGTAATAGGGTCGTCAGTCAGCCAAATATTACTGACACCATTTGATTTGAAAATATTTTCAAGATGTTTGTATATCTCTCCACCGTAGTCATTTCGTCTATATTCTAGTTTGACATAAAACTCCATAACATAACCCCAACCGGGTCTTACATAGCCTCGGTGATCCTCATGGTCAATCTTGCCGTAAGCAAAACCGATTAAAGCTTTGCCTAGATAACAAAGCTCCACAAATCTGTCCTTTTCCTTGGACATACAGACTATACTTGCAATAAATCTTTTCAGATGTTCTTCAAGCGTTTCTCTGCCCACATTACTGTCAAGTTCCCGACAATAGGGCAGCATTATACTTTCAAGGAGTTTGTGATGTTTTCCCGTGTTTTTAAGCGTTACAAATTTTAATTCGATCATTATTATACCTCTTTCTTAAAATTAAAAATGCGTCTCTGACTGTGAAATCAGAAACGCATAATCCGCATAAAAGAAGTATTATTTGCAAACGGACAAAACGGTAACTGACTTCACTAGGTAAATTCTTTTCATCATTTTGTCCACCTGCCTTTCATTAGTTTTTATCAGTATAGCACCGACAGTGTGAAAAGTCAATATTTTACAGTGTTGTTAGGTGAAAACAAAGTTGAGGGCTTAACGTATTGAGGGTTAAAAACACTGTTTTAAGTCGAATACTAAGCGTTTTTGTCGAAAAATCAAGCGTTTTTGTATGTTGGCTTGTTTTTGATATCATATAAAATATAATTATTGTGAATAAGTACAACTGCAACAATGTATTTACTGTAAATTTTAATATAAATCTTATAAATTATAAGGGTTGATAAAAATGATTGAATTATTAATATCGATTGCCTCAGCTTTCCTATCAAGTCTATTAGGAGTTAATCATTCAGCTTTAAAAGATATCTATAAAAAAATTAATTTATTATCTCATGATAAAAAGCACCAAGAAATTTTATCAATGAAAATTGAAAAGCTTACAGAAAATTTACATAATTCATCTGAATTAATGATGGAAATTGAAAAAGAATTTGCAATGCAAAAAGAATTAGCGCAAAAGTGGGAGGAAGAAGCTAAAACCTCACAAATTGTCGCATCTATGAAACAGGAGGAAATAGAAGCAATTTCAAAATTATTTGGTGGCCAGTTAGAAAAAGAGAATAAAAAATCTAGTTACAAATCATTTATATGGAATGTTGTTTTTTGTATTGTCGGTATTATTGGTGGTTATATAACATCAAAATATTTTTAATCAGAAAATATTATATTACACATAATTATTATATTGAAAAGGAATGTTAAGTTGTATGGGTGAGTTTATTCAAAACAATAGTCTATGGCTTACTCCTATTATAAGCATTATATTGACTATAGTTATTAAAATTAGTGCGAAACCGGATTTTTTAACATTAAATCATATTGATTATTTAGATTTTGGATTTGACTTATCAATATCATCAGTTATATGTTTAGTTACGGGAATAAAAAATAATACTGGCAGTTGGCTTTTGCTTCTTGCTTTTTTTCTAATATATATTACATCAACCCTCGTTAACAGAATAGGTTGGGATAAGAATACTCAACAACAGAAGATAATAGGGGTGTTAATACCCGATTTTGTAGGAATTTTTCAATTAGTATTGACAAGTCTTTATCTTGGAGGCGTAATAAAATGAATTCTAATAAAAATAATCTTTCCGTTGCAATGCTTTTAATATCAGCTATGGCACTTATGGTTACAATGGTTTTTACTATGTTTTTAGAGCCCGATAGCATTTTTGATAATTATGATAATTATGAATCTATAATAATGTTATTATTTATATTTTTATTGATTCTTACATTAATGTTTTATTCTTTATCTGTACTAAAAAGGATAAAACCTAAAAAAAACATCTATATATCCTACGCAAGTATAGATAATGAAACCGTTGTAAAAATAATCAATGAGTTAGATGCTGCCCTTACAAAACTATCTAAATTCCGTTTTGATATTCTCACTCATCAAGATGTTCCATTAGGAGAGGATTTTTTTGAATCAATAGAGTCTAATATTAACAAATCTGAAATTTTCATTATTGTTGTATCAAAATCATATTTAGACAAATCAAGTTGTATAAAAGAATTTGAAAGAATAATTCAAAAAAATAATAGGACAAAAATTATTCCGATAGTACTAGATTCTTTCGATGATTTAGCAAAACTGCCAAAAGATTTAAGTAATATTAAATCTTTACCTTTGTATTACAATATATCAGAAAAAGAGTTTTCTAAACAAATCAAAATTCTGGCTGAAGATTTGATTAAATACAGAAGAGATTAAAATATAAAGCTGAGTGCAGTAGCCTATACTACTGCACTCAGCTTTATTATGTACAAATAAACTCTTTGTATACGATCTCATTTGCTCGTTGCTGATTGTTCCCCATTCTCTGTACCCATTCCAACTGATTTTCTTCTTTCAGTTGATCTGTTACACCTTCAACCATTTTCATCTGCTCAATTAAAAACTCAAATATTTCTTTTGCTTGCTTTTCAACCTCAGCACAGTGCTGATACAGTTTGCCTTGTATAAGCAGCGTATTGAAAAATACCTTCTTATTCTTTTGAAGATAATCTTTATACAACATTCCCCATTTTCCGAGTCTTACATTTGCCTCTTCAGGTGGCAGTTTGAGATTTGGGATAAGATAGCCATTTACTTCACGGTATGTAATTTTCATTTGATTCATCCTTTCATTTTTCTTATTTGTCATAATAATACTGATTTTTGCTTCAAAAACCAATTGTAAAGAATTTGTAAACGAGCATTTTAAGACGATTGCTTCATCTTCAAGTCTGCGAGTTCTAAAACACCCGTAACCCCAGTAAAATAGGGCGTTTTCACCACCTTTCGTGTCGAAATTTGTGTAAGATTTTGTGTTGCTTTTCGCTTAATTTATGGTTCTATTTTAACATCTACAGGTGCCATGGCGGCGCCCATATTGGCGGCATCGGTGATGCCCAAATCCTGAATGGTGCCGATCATGGCGGCTTCGATGCAGCATCCTGCATTGCCGTGACCGACAAGCACCGCACCTGCGGCGGTGGCTGTGCGCTGTGTGGTTGGTGGGCGTTGACTGCCGTATTCAAGCGGAAAGCGAAACTGCTTTTCAGCAGAACAAAAATGGGATGAAGCGCACACAAGCGCTGTTTTTGCCGCCTGACTTTCCACGAACACACCTGCCATGCAAAGACCCGAAGCAAATGTGGAGCACGCTCCGTAAAGCCCTGCCATGGGGATTTTCAGCTCCTTTGCGGCAACCGAGCTTGCAACGCACTGATCGAGCAGATCTCCCGAAAACAAAACATCCACGCTCTGAGGCGGCAGATTTGCTTTTTGCAAAACCCTTTGCATGGCTTCCTTTTGCAAAGCCGCTTCTGCCTGCTCCCATGTTTTGCAGTTTATATCATCATTTTCGTAACAAAAATCAAACTCTTTTGCACACGGACCTTCCTTTTCCGCCTTGCCCCCGACCGCAGAACCGAACAGCACCGACGGTCGGGATGCAAAAAACATGACACTTCCCTGTTTTTCGATCATAATACCCTCACACAAATATAAAAAATACAGTTTCAGTTTTTCCGATTAGCCTACAATTACAATGAAAATTTATTTGTAAATTATTTACTTTTATCAGCAAATGAAGTAGTATTATACTATACAGTGAAAATGAAAGAGGCCTTTTATGCGTGTTTTTCAGAATTATCAGTTTTTGATAAAAACCAAAATCCCGTTTTCGCAATGGCATGAGCTTGCTTATGTATTCATGAAAAATTGCGGTGTAAAAAACAACAAATTCCAATACTATTTTCAAGACATTGACGACACTGAATCGCAACGCAATTATCTGAAACGCTGCGAAGACGGAGGGGTGGAGGTTAATGCGAACCGTTTAGAAGAAGCCAAGCGATATCTGCGCAAAAAATTGAGTTTTGAAAAGGCGTTGGCAGACTGTCCGTCACTCGGCCCGGTTTACAGATCAAAAATAGAAAATGCTACATTTGATTGTATTCACCTGACAAACCTTTTGACTGACGGAGGCGCAAGCGAGGAAGAAGTTATAGCCCTGATGCCGAAAATTCACCGCTGCTACGGATTCAGCGAAGCGCATATTATTTTTCAGGATATTAACTTTTTCGGCAAATGTGTGCCCTGCATTACAGAAAAAGGAAAGCATGACAAATATATGAATTACGGCTCTTCCATCATGCTGTGCAGGGACAGTATTTTTCCGCATTGGAGCGGCATCATCTTCAGGATTGAGGTGCTGCATGACGGACAGTATTATGATCCCGCACCGTATCTTGAAGAAGCAAAAAAAATAATTCCCAAAATCAAGCCCGATTCTTTTATAACTTATTATTTAAGTCCGGAAGAAAAGGAAATGTATAAATGCTCGGAACAAACCGCAAAACCGTTGGTACAAGAAATCAAAGATTTTGCACTTGCACGTTTACCGGACTTCAATACACCGCAAGAAAGAGATAATTTTTCTTTCGCACCGATGCTCAAAAAAATTGCAAAAAAGTACGGTTACACATATATAAAATATTTGTATTATTGCTACTTTGTGCAAAAAAGAACCAAAAACGGACAAATCATCTCCGTTTGTTTTGATACAAACATCCATGAAGGCAGTATCAACGGTGGGATGATTGATTTAAAAGGGTTGGGTTTTAAATTGCGCTTATTTAATGCACACTGTTATATATATAACAATAAAACAGCAGAACAGCATCTGGAGGCACTGTTCCGCATTTTGTGCGAAGCGGAAGAAACGGATGCATTCAAAGCGTTGGACAAGCACTTCCCCGCCACTCCCGATTGGTATGAAGTAACTTATTAAAGGACGATAAAAGATTATGTGGAAACAAAAAATCGGCATTTCGGTCGGCAACCGTTATTGCATACCAACCCTGCAGGCTGTTAAACTGCTGGCAAAGATCGGATTTGATGCAATTTCTCCCGAATGGAACGACCGCGAACAGCTGAAAGATATTGTTGAATGCGCAAAAGAAAACGGCATGGCTGTGCAATCTCTGCATGCGCCGTTCGGCAAGGCCGCCGCCATGTGGAGCAATAATCAGGAGATCTGCAAGCCTGCATTGGACGAGCTTCTTCTTGCCGCCGATGTGTGCAAAGAATTGCAGATTCCCGTGATGGTCGTGCATGCATGGATCGGCTTTGATTACGAATTTGACGCCCAAAATCTGCATTTTGACAATTACGATACCCTTGTGCGCCGTGCACAGCAAAACGGCATTCAGATTGCATTTGAAAACACCGAGGGTGAAGAATATCTGTTCGCACTGCTTGACCGATACAAGGACAATCCGACGGTCGGTTTTTGTTGGGATGCGGGACACGAAATGTGCTATAACCGCGGTGAAGACCTGCTTGCCATGTTCGGTGACCGCTTATTGATGACCCATCTGAATGACAATTTAGGGGTCAGCCGTTTTGACGGCAAGACATTTTGGACGGACGACCTGCATCTGCTTCCCTTTGACGGCATCGGCGACTGGGATTACAATGTAAAACGCTTGCAGAACGCAAGGCATATTGAGTTTCTCAATTTTGAGCTGAACATTCATTCCAAGCCAAACCGCCATGAAAATGATGTGTACGCCAATATGCCGATCGAACTGTATTTCACCGAAGCCTACAAGCGGGCATGTCGGATTGCTTATAAATATCAGAAATAAAAGGAGCGATTGCTATGAATCACCCTATGAATCCGATCCTTCATCCGTCCGTTTTTGTCCCCGATGCGGAAGCACATGTGTGGGATGACGGCAGAATTTACCTGTACGGTTCTTTGGATATTGCAGGCAAAAGGGATTATTGCTGCGGTGAATATCATGTGTTTTCGTCTGACGATCTGTGCAATTGGGTAGATCACGGTGTTTCGTTCCGATTGAGTCAGGCAAAATGGGCAGAAGGCAACACAGCTTTGTATGCTCCCGACTGTGCATACAAAAACGGAGAGTATTTTTTGTACTACTGTGTTCCCGACGGACGGTGCGGTGTTGCGAAATCAAAAAGCCCCTACGGTCCGTTTGAGGACATAGGGCCGATCGAGCACGTGAACAAAATCGACCCTGCCGTTTTTACGGATGATGACGGACAAAGCTACCTTTATTGGGGGCAGTTTGACGGTGTGCGAGTTGCCAAGCTCAAGGACAACATGACCGAAATTGACCCTGCAACCATCACACAGCCGTTAAGTGTTGCCGAACACGAATTCCATGAGGGCAGCTCGGTCAGAAAAATCAACGGAAAATACTATTATCTGTTCACCGATACCCATCGGCACGGCGGCCGAGCCACCTCACTCGGCTATGCCGTTTCGGACAACCCGATGACGGGCTTTGAATACAAAGGCGTTATTATTGACAACTTCGGTAGTGACCCCGAAACATGGAACAACCACGGCTCGCTCGAAAGCTTCAACGGACAGTGGTATGTTTTCTATCACCGTTCCACGCACTGTTCGCCGTTTTCACGCCATGTCTGCATGGAACCGATTACAATCAACGAAGACGGCAGTATTGATGAAGTGAAAATGACCACATCTGTCGGCAAAGATGCTATTCGTGCAAACCAGCCGTTAGCGGCACACAGGGCTTGCGAAATGGGCGGTACGGCTTACATTGCAACGGATGCTGAATCCATTGACGGGCTTGCAATCCGTGCATCCCGATCGGGTGACAGTGTTGCCTACCGTTATCTTGCATTTGACGGCGAAGACACGTTTGCAATTATGATGTCTGCCGACAGCGATTGCAGGGCGGAAGTTTATATCGATGACAAGTATCTTACATCCTTGCACATAGAGAAAAATGAAACGGATGAAATTTTCGATGTTGAACATTCCCCTGTTTACGGTACGCATACGGTGACAATTCGGCTTTTCGGCGATTTCAAGGATGCAACACTTTCATTATTTCTCTTTGAAAAAAGTGAACAACAACTCAGAAAGGAGCATGCAATGAAATACCCGAATACAGCGGAAGGTCCCTATCAACTGGCTGATTGGTACTGGAAACACGGTTTGCACGATGCAAAAATTCTTTCAGTCAACGAATTGCAACTCACACCTGACTACAAAGAAAAAAGACCGAAAAGAAACTGCCTTGAATTGTATCTCGACTGTCAACAGGCTTTGTATGAAAGAAATATCAAAAAAATTTGTTTTTATAATTACAAACTAAAAACATACGATGTTGATCTTATGCAATTTGATCATCGTTGGTGGATACACGATACCATTCAACAATTAGACAACGGGCATTATCTGTTGGAAATTGAAGTTGAATACAAAGCAAGAAAACAAATTCAATTTGTTATAGAATTTGAATTTGCAGAAACAGAAAGAACATAAAGGGAGGGTTGCTCCTTGCACTCTGACAGCACTTCCCTGACCGAAGGGTCTGTATGGAAGTCGATGCTGCTGTTTGCCATGCCGGTGTTTTGAGGCAACGTATTTCAGCAGTTATACAATACATTCGATGCTTGGTGTGTCGGCAATTACATAGGCGACAATGCACTGACGGCGGTCAGCTCGTCAGGCAGTCTGATTTTTATGATGGCAGCTTTTTCAACGGTGTTGCCATGGGGGCCGGCATCGTAATTGCCCGTTGGTTCGGCGCAAAAGAATACGATACCATGCGAAAGTCCATTTACACTGCCATTGCATTCGGACTTGTTGTCGGCGTTGTGCTGACGGTTGCAGGGGTTGGGCTGACACCTGTCATTCTTCGTTGGATGGGCACACCCGATGAGGTCTTCCCCGAATCCGTCGCATATTTCCGCTATTACTTCCTCGGTGCGATATTTGTTGTGATGTACAACATTTTTGTGGGGATTCTGCCTGCCGTCGGTGACAGCAGGCATCTACTGTTAAGCAGCATTATCTTCCTCATTTATTTCCTCAAAGCAGACTGGATTCACACATTTGACAAGCAAGAGCAAAAGGCTTGACCGTTTGGTCAAGCCTTAAAATTTGTGTCATATTTGTTTTGAGGTTATTCCCACTGTAACATCAAAAAATACGGATCGCCTTCCCGGCCGGTATCAACAGACTTGCTTGCAATATATCTGACTGCGTAAGTGTTCTCATTGTAAGCAAATAACAGATAATAAAAATGTGTCGCCTCTTTTGCTTTTTCAAAATCAAGCGTATCATCCGTAAAGCTCAGACAAACCCAATCCCCCCATTGCACTTGCTGTCTTGCATCTTCCGGATAATAATTGCGGATTCGTTTCAATTCTTCCGCAAATTCATCCTCCGGCAATACCCATTCCGCATAGATGTGAAAGCTGGGGTCAAGAATCTCCTGAAAATAATAATAGTACTTGGTTGTATCTAAAAACCTATCCGGCGGATAGAACATTGAGTCTTCCGCTACAGTACATCTCGGAATATTGGCCGGAAACAGCTTGTAAATGTCATCACCGTACATTTTTGCATAGGTGCCCAATAATAAATAGTTTCCGGGATCATCTGTTTCCGAATAAATCGGCGGAATAAATGCTAAAAAAGCGCTTCCCATCGGTTGTATGCATACGAAAAGTGCTATCGTCAAGGAAATTCCGGTAATCCATCTTCTTTTTTTACGCTTCTTCGGAAGAAATGCATTTTTGCGATACTGCACCAAAACTGTAATCGCCGCCATGACAGGAATTATAATATAGGCAATTCCGATATAATGCCTGGGATCCGTATAAAATCGCGGGCACACAAACTCTTTACGATATACCGCAAAAACACAAATCGCGATTAAGCTCCAGACTGCAAGCAAGATGCTAGCGACGGATCGGATGATCCACTTTTCCGCTTTCTCTGCTTTTGTCGGTTTCATATCCGCCTCCGGCAGTGGGGTCTGCTCAATTCTTTCTTTGATTTTTCTGCAAACACTTTCCGCCGTCACAGGCTCCTGTTCGGGAAAATCTGTTAATGCTTCAACAATTTTTTGCCCGATAGCGACAGATTCCTTCTTAGCCGTCAGATACTCACACAAAACCGTGCGTGCATCCTCTCCGCCTGCCATAAGTATTTTAATCTGTTCCAACGAAAAATCCGCTTTGCGCAGCATTGCAATTTGCTCAAGACAATCAATGTCTTCTTGTGTAAATTCATAATTATTGCGACCGGTGTAAGATCTTTGGTTTTCAGGTGCAACCAAACCGTGTTCAATATACAGGCGAATCGCACGGTCTGTCAGACCGGTTTTATCAATCACTTCTTTGATTTTCAAAAAAATCACCCCTTTGCAAAACAATTATACCAATTTACCTAAGGTAAATGTCAAGCATAATCTGAAAAAAATCAGTCCGTCAAAGGACGAACTGACAAAAATAATAGACAACTCCATACAGCGCACTTGCAGCGGTGCCGAAGACAATAACGGGTCCTGCAATGGAGAACATATTGACGGCGGTGCCGAGAATATGCCCTTCTGCTGCTGTCAATATAGGACACACCGATTCGCAAAAATATTTACATTAATACCACGGTGTGGTATAATAAAATAAAATGAGGTGTCATATATGAAAAAACAGTTTGAAGCTTATTATTCAGAATACTGGGCTTGGTTTTGGCTCTTTCTATCTATTGTTTTTTGTATTAATATTGCTGTTTTTTCTGTCTGGTGGTTGGAAACGATTTCGCTGACTTTTATTATCGTGTCCTCAATCTGTTCAATTGTTTTCTTTCTTATGTTCGTAAAAACAAAAAGAGAAAGCGGTATTGCTGTTGAGATTATTGACGATATTTTAATTCTTCATAAAAAAGAGATTATTTCAATTCCTGTTAAAGATATTCAAAGAATTGATGTTCATAATGCGGACGGATCATTTGATATCCTCGTTAAAACCGCAAATAATAAATATTCAATGCATTGCTTTATTAAAGAACAACGCCAAAAGAAAACTCTATTTATAGACTACCTAAAAAGCAAAAATATCAAACTCAAAACTTATGATTTGCTATAAGAAAAGGCTTGCCACCCGGCAAGCCTTTCTTGTTAAAACAAGGTCGTAATCCAATAAATCACCCCATACACCACCCCCGCGGCGATGCCGTATACAATCACAGGCCCGGCGATGGTAAACATCTTCGCCGCCGTGCCCAAAATCCGTCCCTCAGTCTTAAACTCCACCGCAGGGGCCGCAATGGCATTGGCAAACCCGGTGATGGGCACCAGCGTCCCCGCTCCGGCATGCTTGGCCAGATCGTCAAAGACGCCAAGGCCGGTGAGCAGGGCGGTGAGGAAGATGAGGGTAAGGGAGACG
>JAZNCO010000072.1:0-63240 GCA_045587645.1 Acutalibacteraceae bacterium
AAAAAATAAATACTTATATAAAACACAAAGAAAAAAGGTTGTCAATCCGACAGATCAGCCGATTGACGGGGACATCAAAAGGAATTGTTGAAAGAATTACCGGCAGGACATAGAACCGTCCCCTGTCCTGTGCAACATATAATTATATATTTTACGAAAAAGCAGGGCTGTAAAGATACAGTCCTGCTTTGATTTTTTGTAACCGTAGATGCTATTATCAGGTTTTATGTTCTTCGGTTCTGACTTCTGTAAGTTTTATAAAGTCTACCTTTTCAAGTCTGGTTCTGGGAAGAGCATCAATTACACGGATGTCACGAGGCACGGAGAATACGTCAAGAGATGCAGCACACATGTCACAAATGGTCTTTTTGTATTCTTCCAGCTTTTCTGCATCAGCAGAGGAAGAAAGAACAATGTAAAGTCTGACGATTGGCTTTTTGTCATCATCGTAACCCTGTACTGCACAGCATTCCTGCAGGAAGGGCAGGGGTTCGAGCAAGTTTTCAATATCTGCAGGATATACGTTGTAGCCCGAAATAATGATAACTCTCTTCTTTCTTGCAACGAAGGTGATGTAACCGTCTTCGTCCATCTTGCCGAGGTCTCCTGTAAGAACCCATTGTTTGCCGTTCTTATCGGTATAAAGTCCTTCTCCGAGTCTTCCGTCGGGTTGCAGATAACCTTTCATCAGGGTGTTTCCTGTGAATACGATTTCCCCGATCGTACCAAGCGGCAGTTCATTCTGTTCTTCGTCAAAAATAGCGGCTTTGGTGGTCTTGAGGTATTTGCCAACAGTGCCGGGCTTTGTCAGCCAAGGCATGTTGATACAGTTGACTGCACCGCATTCGGTCAGACCGTAACCGGGCATGAGAATGCATTCGGAGCCGTTTGCAGCCATAATGTCGTTGAATCTCTTGTGGAAATCAAGCGGAACATAGTCACCGCCTGCAAATGCATATTTGACTGTCTTAAGATGTTCGCCTGCAAAACCGGGATGGTCAAGCAATTTGCGGAACATATTGGGAACACCGACAACCTCATAGCATTTGTTGGCTTTGAAGTAGGAAATGTATTCATCAGCATCAAAACGTGCCATTGGAATGGATTTCCAGCCGGAATACATGGTGGTCAGCAAGCCTGCAATCAGGCCGTAGCAATGGAAGAAGGGCAGGGGGATCACCTTAGACAGTTCACCGGCCTTGTGTTCGGTGTCAATCGTTGCTGCATTGAGTGCATTCTTGGTAACAGCATTGAGTGCTGTACCGGAGAGCATGATGAATCTGCTGACACCGGTTGTGCCTCCTCCGTTCATGTAAACGGCTACATTGTCACCGCTTCTGAACAATCCTTCGGTCTTCTGACCGCGGTACTTTTTAATGATATCGCCGAAATATTTTACGCTGATGTTGTTTGCTTGTGCAACTGACAGTGCTTTTTCATCGGGACGCACATAATCTTTCTTGACAACGGGTGCTGCATACAGCACGGGGGTGGTGATGACGATGTCAATGTCCTTCAGCGTTGCAAGAATAGCAGAATGCTGATGAATGAACATGTCATACATCAAAATACCCTTGGACTTGGTGTATTCAACACTGCGCTTCAAGGCTTCTGAAGGGAACAGCGGGTGAATCAGGTTTGCGATACAGCCGATTTTATTTAGAGCAAACAGAGCTACAACTTCTTCAATGCTGTTAGGAATGAATAATGAATAAGCATCGCCGGGCTTCATGCCGAGTTCTTCTTTAAAATAGACAGCCATGGCTTCGAGGTCTTCAAAGAATTCACTCTTCATGTGATCAGTCATTTTGAACTGGAACATCGGATAGTCTTCCTTATACGGATACAAACATGCAATCAGATACTCATACATGTTCATATTGTCGTATGCAGGCAGGACTTCGTCCATTGTGTGCTGGGGCAATTGAATCATTTTTATTTTCCTCCCAAAAATCTTCCAAAAATTTATCTTATTGTGTGATTTTTTCAGCAAGAAGTTGTGCGATGTCGCCGACGGTTTTGATTTTTACGACCGCGGTGTTGGTTATCTTGAGGTTGAATCTTTCTTCGATTGCATCTGCAATGTTCATCAGATCAAACGAAGATGCGCCGAGGTCATAACGCAAGGACGCGTCAGGATTGATATCGGCTTCATCCACTTCAACATAGTCGCAGATGATCTCTTTAAGTGTTTCAAAAATTTCGTTCATTTTTACAGTTCCTCCAATATTTCTCCGATTGTCATTCCAGGATTTCTGACACCGAGCAAAAGCGTCTTTACCACTCCATTGTGGAAATCAAGTACTTCCTGTTCCTTTGTTAAGAACAAACGGTGTATGTAGGAAAATACGTATCTTCCGGTGGAAGCCTCCTGCATAGTAAGTGTGTAGATAGGCATAACATAATGTCCGAAGTTGTAAGCGGAAAAGTCATACTGTCTGCCGCCGAATGAGTTTTCACCCGAGGGCAGATAGGAAAACATCATGCTGTTGGATGTCTGCATCAGGGACAAACCGAATCTGTCACGCTCCATCTGTCTGACGGTTGTGAACGGAACATCGCTGTGCCTGAACAGGAACAGCTGTGTCTGACCCAACTGTTGTGCAGTATCGAGAAAGCTCTTGTTGTCGTCGAGAATTTCTCTCCAGGGCATAGGAGATGCAAGTGTGCCGCCGCAACGTTTTTCTTTGACGGTACGTCTTCTCGGACAAAGCACCCAGAACAATGTGTCATTTGTATGGCGGTTGAGCTTTGATAAGTAAATTCTGAAAGCTGCCTGTATGACCCATTCTGCACTCAATTGGTTTTCTTTGATGAATGCGGAGATTTCATCACTGTCTTCCTTTGTAAGATGCTTTTTGATAAGCTGCGTTTTGTCAAGTACGGGCAGGTAGATATGTGGCATATTCATATCAGGTTGCCTGAACAGCCTGCTTTGCCAATCCAAAACCTTTGTGCCGTTAATTGCATTATAAAACGGACGGCTATTCTTTTCGACAAAAACAAACTCGTCGAGTTCCTTCGCCTCTTTTGCAATGCGTTCTTCGAGTGCGGGATTATCCTGTTCGTTTTTAATGATGTCTTCGTATTTTGAAAGAGCCTTTGGAAGCGATTCGTTGTTCCGCAGACTGTCATAAACCGCAATCAGGTCTTTGAAGAACATAAACGCAGCAACAAAGTCCATAATCATATGAGAAGCTACGATGAAAACGCCCGATTTCTTTTCATGGGTACGGAAGAAGATGATTTTATACATCTCACCGCCGAACACATCTAATTTTGTTGATGCAACGGAATCGAAATATTTCACTTGTTCTTCCTTGGAGCTGAATTCTTTTACCAGGATTCTATTCAGTTTATATTCATTGAGGAAAAACTGCTTTACACGAAGACCATCTCGGAAGATGCGAAGACGCATACAGTCGTTGCGTTCGATTTCAATATTTACCGCACGTGCAAGGGTCAGAAAATCCATTTTTTCGTCAAAAGCAATGGCAACGGGCACCTGTGTGGACTGCATGTGGACAGAATATTTCCACATATATTGTACCATTTCCTGCGAATGAATGAGATTGTAAACCTGTTCACCGTTTTTCGGTTTCATCAGGCTTCACCTCCGTTGGTGCTTTTGTTTCGTTTGATCTTTCCGAGGGCAGTTTTTTCAAGCGGGGTATCGCGAACGATCATTCTGGCAACCACATGAGAGGGGAGTGCGGTTTCGTTCAGCATGTCAGTGTATTCTTCGAGAGCAGTTCGGATATCCGTAATGCCTGCAGCCTGTGCATATTCCGTATTTGGGAAGATTTCTGCGCATATGACATCCTTTTCGGCATATACCAGAACTTCCGAAACCAATTTATTCTCTTTGTACTTGTTTTCAATTCCTTCGGGAGAAACATTTTCTCCGTTGGACAGAATGATCAGATTTTTGAGTCTGCCGGTAATATAAAGAATTCTGTTTTCGTCAATGTGACCGATGTCTCCGGTGCGAAGCCAACCGTCTTCGGTAATGACTTCAGCGGTTTCCTCGGGACGATTATAGTACCCTAGCATCATGCCGGGTGTGTCAAGCTGAATTTCACCGCCAACAATTCGCGCATTAACGGTGCTCATCAGTCTGCCGGAGCAATCTGCAGGGCAATCAAGGTCAGGAATTGTAACCTTACCGCTGGCTTCGCTCATGCCGTAGCCCTGACGAAGGAAAATGCCGTAGGGTTCGAACGCCTTTGCAAGTGAGCTGTCAAGGTGAGCACCACCCGAAAGCAGCATATCAAGATTGCCGCCCGTAACTTGTGCAGCAGCTTCCTTGGGAGAAAGGTTTGGATTCTTTGCTTGTACAGCTTTAATTCTGGCGAGCATCCCTTGTGCGATCAGGGGAACAATACGGATCTGGTTGGGCTTGAAAATGAGCATGTTTTTGAACAGATCGCGCATTTCACCGTTCAGACAAACGCAATTGCCGACATGTAACGGGCCAATGTAACCGGTAATAAAGCAGAAAATATGATGCAACGGCAGAACGGACAGGACGGTGTCTACGCGTACAACAATGTCGCTGTAGGGTTCGAAAATGAGATTGCTGACAAGTGCCTCACAAGAGAGCATAACCCCTTTTTTATCACCGGTTGTTCCCGAAGTGTAAATAATGAGGGCACATGCTTCGGGATCCATTTTTACATCCGATAAAGCAGCATATTCAGATTTCTCACTGAATTCTTCATAAATATTGCTGAAATTAGTTGGATTGATAACCATTTCAAACTTTACTTTGGGGCAAAGGCTACGGATCGTTTCAATGTATTCTGAAAATTCTTCGCCATATAAAAGTGCCGTGGAATCAGAATCGTTGATAATTGCTGCAACATCATCCGCTTTTGAATCAGGGTCGATCGGAACTGCAACATGACCTGCGGTCAATACCCCTGTCATGCAGGCAATGTATTCGTAAGTACTCTTGCTGATGATTGCAATATGTGTGCGCTCCGGAATTTCATGGCGCAACTTACGGCAAACGGCAAGACCGTCGCTTCTTACTTCACTGAACTTCTTTTCAATAATTTCGCCATTCCGTATGTACTTAATAAAGGTTCTGTCATTGTGTTTTGAGGGAGCAACATCCAACAGATCGCGGATGGTCGGAACATTATCTAATTTCATATTCATTCACCCTTTTGAATAATTATTAAGAAATGACTGTATAAATATATTTTGCGTTAACAACATTGGTACATATTATACAATATTTTTGAAAAAATTGCAATTTGTTTGCGTAGATTTTATCAATTTGTTAACGAAATAGAACATTGTTGCAATGTTGTGTTGATTTTGAAGAGTAAAAATTTATGAAAATTCAACATTAAAGCCTAATTCATTGCAAAAAAAAGAAAAATATATTAAAGTTTTTGTTTTTTGCTGACAATTTTGGTTTTGATTATGCAACTTGCCAATTGTTGATAATTGCACATAATGTCAAACTGTTGTTGATTTGATAAAATAAATATCATAATTTATATTGATTGTATTTTAATTTGAATATTCTTGTATATAGTTCGACTTCTAAAAAAGAGCAGATAGGACAGGGGACGGTTCTGTGTCCTGACGAAAAACAGCTGTCCGACGGCACAAATTAACCGATTTTTGTTCCGCCCTACTCCGAGTTTCTGCGCCCCGCTGAGGATGATTTCAGAATCCACCGCGTTCATCTTCGGCGGTTATTAAAAATGCAACCGTAGCTTAAATCATCAAGTTTTTCAGCTGTTCTTTCCCTGCATTCCTTTTGCGCGCCGAACATCCCTGCAGTGGATTCTCCCACCACCCTCGGCGCAAGGCAGGGGCTGATTGAGGGGAGCGCAATCAAAAAATAAATACTTATATAAAACACAAAGAAAAAAGGTTGTCAATCCGACAGATCAGCCGATTGACGGAAATTAGTTATTACATAATCCAAAAAGTCTGAACAAAGTAAAATGCCAATCACGGGGACGGTTTTTATCTTTTTTTTGCTTCCAATTTTTTTCATTTATATTCATTGCCGTTTTGCTCAAACTACTTTTGCAAACGCAAGAAAAACACTTGAAGGAGTGAAACGCAATGTCTAACAATAAGAACAGCCTTGTTCCCGAAGCTCGTGAAGCTCTCAACAGATTCAAGATGGAAGCTGCTTCCGAAGTCGGTGTCAACCTCAAGCAGGGTTACAACGGCGACCTGACCTCCAAGCAGGCAGGCTCTGTCGGCGGCCAGATGGTCAAGAAGATGATCCAGGCTTATGAAAACGGCATGAAATAAATGCGCTTTGGTGCACCCGGGTTGTGGAAACACATCTTCGGGTGTGTTTTTTATTTCTGCCGGAGTTGGTGCACATATTGTTGCAAATATGATGAAAAATGATTGTTTGTACTTTCTTTTGTTGAATGCCTTTTTAATCTATAAAATATTTTTTTCCTGTAACCTTTCTTTTATCAATAATTATGTTGACAAAAAAACACAAAAATGCTACATTTATTCTGTATAATCAGCGTAATTGCGTTCCGCTTGTTTTGCGTTGCCCGAAAATCGGCAAAAAATGCGTTTTTTCCGAGCCAAACACAGGGAGGTCAGCTGTGTCGGAAAATGTGCATTTTGCAGCACAAAGGCTACGCAGAGCAATACAAAGTGCAAGGAAAACCCCTTGCGTGTTGAATTGTCATTCAGCACAACAGATTTTAACAGGAGATGATAATTTGTTATGAAAAACGGTATTCTCAAAAAATCGCTTTCCGTATTTCTTGCGATCCTCATGATCGTGCCCACCCTCTTTGCAACGGGCGCACCCGGTCTGCTGTCCTTGTTTGACGGCGTTGTGACCGAAGCTGAGGCTGCAATTGCGGGAATCAGGATCGTTGTTCCCGAAACGATTTATCTGGATCCAAAAAACACAACAAACGGACAGTATTATGTCAACAACACTGCAACCGGTGCAACAACCGCTGTCAGCAATGAAACGTCTGCAAAGGTTTATATTACATATCCCGATGCAAAACTTACAAGTGTCACTGCAACTGCAACGATTGGTACAGAAACGACAACTGTAACATTAAGCAGCGGTTTAAACAATGATTATATCGGCACCACATTTTCATCCACGGCAAGCACTCTTTCGGGTACTGTTTCGCTCGGCAAGGCTCCGTCCGCAGGCGGTGTCGCTCTTATCGAATGGGTATTTGTGTTTGATGTCAACGGCAAAACACAGACTCACTATGCCTATTCTGTAGCGTACTCCCCGTGGTATATGCCCGTCGGTGCGGCAGCAAGAGCTGTAGGCTCATGGCATAATACTTATGCATGCTCTATTCTTTGGGTGTCTGGCGTTCATAGTTATTCTGATGGTGACAGAGCTAACTACTATTATGCCAATGCCGATAATTTCCTGCCGCTGCGTGGTAACCTTTATTCAAGCGATTCCCATATAAATCCAACAGATAAATGGGTTCAATCAGGAGACAATGGCCTTGCTTCCACTATGTCCTATCAGGAAATTAATGAATCCGGAGTAAAATATCATGCTCGTGCAAATGTAATCAGCCCTACTGCGATTCTTACTGTTGATACCAGCCGTTATAACAACTTTAATCAAATTCCCAACTTTAAAATAGGTTTTATGCTTACTAAAACAGAAGGCTCCACGGAAGGCGGAACGAATGGTTGGTATGTTTCGGATTACGGCACAAGCAAAGGAAGTAGTTATTACAACGGTACAGACAGAGGCAGCAAGCAGTATACTGATGACTGGAATGATAGCGGCACCAAGCTTTCAGAAGGCAACGATAGAACTAAAGGTGTCAGATTTAACGAAAGCTGGAATAAGTCCATCACCGGCACAGCTGCTTATCGTATCAAATCGGCAGTCAGAACGATGTATAAGGCAACCATTACCTCAACCGGTTGGAACAACAACTTCGTCAACATCAGCGTTACCGGCACAAACAAGGGTGCTCTTCGTACTCTTGTGCAGGCAGGTGCAACCTACGCAAAAGAAAATTATACAAGCGACACATGGGCTGCTTACAAATCTGCTCTCGAAACTGCAGCCACCAACCTCGGTGATCCCACGGTCACTGTAATGTCAACAGATGACCTCACAACAAAAGAATCTGCCCTGGAAACCACTGCCTATTTTGATGCCAACGGCGGTACACTCGGATTTGATTTCACTTCCGTTAATTTTGTGATTGGCGGTGCTGACAGCGTTTCTTTCGGCAGAGATCTGTTGCTCGGTGCATACACTGCAACCAGAACCGGCTACACCCATCAGGGCTGGGCACTTGAAAAAGGTCTTACGGAAGCTCCTGATCCGCTTGCAGTCGGTCACATGAAAACCGTCTATGCCGTCTGGAAGCCGAACACCTACACCGTTTACTTTGACGGCAACGGACAGACCGACGGTAATATGTCCGGTCAGACCATGACCTACGACACCTCCGCTGCCCTGAATGCAAACAGCTACACCAGAACCGGCTATACATTTGACGGCTGGAACACCGCAGCCAACGGCTCGGGCACAGCTTATGCAGACAGTGCAAGTGTCTCGAATCTTCGTTCTGCACAGGGTGACACAATCACTCTGTATGCACAGTGGAAGGTCAATTATCATACCGTAAAATTCGTCAATGATGCCGGCAATGAAGTTTCTTCCGCAACCTATGCCTACGGTACGCCTGCCGCAGATATTGTTGTTCCTGCAAACACGGCTCCCACCGCTTACGAAAGCACGGAAAACCATTATGTCTATAATTGGCAGACCGTTCAAAACGTAACCGGTGATGCAACGTATTATGAAGATAAATCCGACGAAGCCCATACCGTAACCACCACCGTCACACCGCCCACCTGCTCCAAACAGGGCTTTACCACCTATTATTGTGACGTATGTAAGGGTAGTTACGATGATAATTACACCGACAAAATTCCTCATACCCCCGGTGAAGTCGTTGTTGAAAATGTAAAAGATGCAACCTGTACCGCAAACGGTTCTTACGACAATGTAACCTATTGTACCGTCTGCGGTGAAGAAGCAAGCAGAGAAACGGTCACAACCGATATGATCCCCCACAGCTATATAAAGACCGAGCACGCTGCAACCTGTATTCTTGCCGCCAAGAATGTTTATACCTGTTCCGTATGCGGTGACACTTACAGCGAAGAAACCGGCGCCGCTCTCGATCACGACTTTACTATTTTTGTAAAGGATGACCCGGCTGCTACCTGTACCACTCCCGGTACAAAGTATCTGCAGTGCTCCAGATGTGATAAAATCACCACCGAAGAAATTGATCCCCTCGGTCATTCCTTGAGAAGCATTGAGGGCACAGCAGCTACCTGTACTGCTGCCGGCACAATTGACCACTACAAGTGCTCTCGTTGCAACGGCTTGTTTGCTGATGCAGCCGGTAACACCGCACTTACCGAAGAGGATATCATTGATCCCATCAAGGCACACACCCCTGCAGAAAAAGTCAATGAAAATGAAGTTGATGCAACCTGCACAACAACAGGCTCCCATGACGAGGTTGTTTACTGCACCGAATGCGGATATGAAATCAGCAGAACCACGGTTGTCGATCCCGTGATCGCACACACCGCAGCCGAAGCTGTTGAAGAAAACAGAAAAGAATCCACCTGTACGGTTGCCGGTTCTTATGAATCCGTCGTTTACTGCTCGGTATGTAATGCTGAAATCAGCAGAAATACAGTTGCACTTCCTCTTGCTGCCCACACCGAGGGTGAAACGGTTGTTGAAAACAATGTTGCTCCCACGTGTGAAACAGACGGTTCTTATGACAATGTAGTATATTGTACCGAATGCGGTGAAGAGCTCAGCAGAGTTACCGTTCCGGTTGATGCCCTCGGTCACACCGAAGCGGCAGCCGTTGAAGAAAACAGAAAAGAATCCACCTGTACCGAAGCCGGTTCTTATGATTCCGTTGTTTACTGCTCGGTTTGTAACAAAGAACTCGACAGAGAGACGGTTGCTCTTCCCCTCGCAGAACACATTGAGGGCGAAACGGTTGTTGAAAATGCAACACCTGAAACCTGTACAGAAAACGGCACTTATGACAATGTCGTTTATTGTACCGAATGCGGCGAAGAGCTCAGCAGAGATACCGTCACAGTTGATGCAACCGGTCACACCGACGGAGAAGTCGTTATTGAAAACAATGTTGCTCCCAAGTGTGAAACAGACGGTTCTTATGACAATGTAACCTATTGTACAATCTGCGGCGAAGAAACAAGCAGAAACACTGTTGTTGTTCCCAAGACCGGCCACACCGAATCCGCAGCTGTTGAAGAAAACAGAAACGCATCCACCTGTACCGTTGCCGGTTCTTATGAATCCGTCGTTTACTGCTCGGTATGTGACAAAGAACTCAGCAGAGATACAGTTGCACTTCCTCTTGCAGACCACACCGAAGCCACCCGTGAAGAAGTTGTTACCGCTGCTACCTGCGGTAAAGACGGTTCTAAAAATATTATTACCTATTGTACAGTATGTAAGGCTGATCTTAATACTGTAGAAGAAGTCATCCCTGCAACCGGTTTGCACAACTACGATGACGGCGTTGTCACCACCGCCCCCAAGTGCGAAGTTCCCGGTGTCAATACCTTCACCTGTACGGTTTGTGATCATTCCTACACCGAAGAAGTAGAAGCACTTGAACACAATTATGCAGAAGCAACCTGTGATGCCCCTGCAACCTGTACGCTTTGCGGTGCAACCACCGGCGATGCTCTCGGTCATGATTACACTGTATTTGTCGAAACCGTTCCTTACACCTGTACCGAACAGGGCTATGACATTTACGAGTGCTCCCGTTGCGATGCAACCGATAAGCAGAATTACACCGATGCAGCACACAAATTCGGTCCTGTAACACAGGCGAACAATGCTACCTGTCTTGCAGACGGTAACGAAGCCTACAAGCAGTGTACCGCTTGCTCGAAGTACTTTGCGGCCGATGCCGCCACCGATGCTGCAGACGGCAAAGATGATACTGCATCCTTTGCACTTCCTGCTGCCGGCCATGTATTTGGTGCACATACGCAGGCAAATGCAGCAACCTGTACTGCCGCAGGTACACAAGGATTTAAAGTATGTAACAATTGCGGATTGTTCTTTGCAACCGATGCCGAACAGTATTCCGAAGACGGCAAAGCTGATGCTTCTTCCTTTGTGATTGCTGCTCTCGACCATGACTTTGCAACAACCTTTACGGTTGATACCAAAGCGACCTGCGATACAAACGGTTCCAAGTCCAGACATTGCTCCCGTTGCTCCGAAATAACGGAAGTCACCGAAATCACAGCAAGAGGGCACAAAATCGTTGACACTACCGTAAAAACAGCTGCAACCTGTATCGACAACGGTGTTATGAATCAGAAGTGCGACAACACCGCATCTGATGAATACGAAGCCTGTGAATATACCACAACAAGAGTCATCACCGCAACCGGTCATATCTTCGGCGAAACCGTTGCTGCTGTTGAGCCCGGCTGTGAAACCGCAGGTAACGATGCATACAAGCCTTGTACCGTTTGCAACAAGTATTTTGCTGCTGATGCAGATGTATTCTCCGCAGCTGCAAAGGATTCCGCTGATGCATTTGTTCTTGGTACAACCGGTCACAATTATGACGCCGGTGTGATTACCACCAATCCCACCTGTACCGCAGACGGTGTGAAGACTTTCACCTGTCAGAACAATACAAACCATACTTATACAGTGGTTGAACCCAAGCTCGGTCACGACGAAATCGAACACGATGCACAGGCTGCAACCTGCGAAGACTTCGGCTGGGATGCTTATGTCACCTGTTCGCGTTGTGACTACACCACCTACAAAGAGATTGATGCCATCGGTCACGACTATGACGAAGGTGTTGTAACAACTGAACCCACCTGCACCGAAAAGGGTGAAAAGACCTTCACCTGTCAGAATGACAACAGCCACACCTACACCAAACCCGTTGATGCACTCGGACACATTGACGAAGACAACAACGGCTACTGCGATCGTGAAAGCTGTAAAGAACTGATCTGTAACCACGAAGGTTACGATACAAAGGTTACAGATAAAAAGGATGCTACCTGTACCGCAGACGGCTTCTCCGGTGATATCCGCTGCGCAAAGTGTAATGTCATTATTACAAAGGGCGAAACCCTCACCAAGCTCGGCCACAAGGACGAAAACAAAGACCACAAGTGCGACAACGGTTGTGCTGTTTACCAGGGTGAACACAAGGATGATAACAAGGATCATGCCTGTGATTACGGCTGTAACGAAGCAATCGGCAACTGTGAAGATACCAACAAAGATCACAAGTGCGACTACGGCTGCGGCAAGTCCGATTTCGGCACTCATGCAGATTCCGCAACCGACAAAGACCACGTTTGTGACTATGGCTGCGGTGAAGTCCTTGAAGAATGCACTGATGCTGCCGGCGACAAAGACCACGATTGTGATATCTGCGGCAAGGCAGATGTTACCGAACATGATTTTGCAGATGCAACCTGCACACTTGCAAAGACCTGTAAGGAATGCGGCGCTACCGAAGGCGAAGCCAACGGTCATAACTATGTCGGCGTTGTAACAGCTCCCAAGTGCGAAGCAGAAGGCTTCACCACCTATACCTGCTCGGTTTGCAACGACAGCTATGTTGCTGATAAAGTTTCTGCAACCGGTCACGATTACGAGGGCAAGGTCACAAAAGAACCCACCTGCTCCGCAAAGGGTGAAATGACCTACACCTGTAAGAATGATGCAAGTCATACTTACAAAGAAGATATCGGCATGAATGCTGATAAGCATGTCAATACTGAAAACCACACTGCAGTCAGGGAAACCTGTACCGATATCGGTTACACAGCAGGCACATTCTGTAATGATTGCGGCAACTGGATCTCCGGTCATGAAAAGATTGATGCAATCAATCACAAGAACAAGGTTCGCCACGCAGCAGTTGCAGCAACCTGTGTTGCAGAAGGCACCATCGAATACTGGTCCTGCCCGGATTGCTCCAAGAACTTCTCCGATGAAGCCTGCACAACAGTTGTTACCGAACTGACAACTGCAATCAATCCCGATAATCATGATATCGTCAAGAATGCTGCAAAGGCTCCGACCTGTACCGAAATCGGTTGGGATGCATACGACACCTGCTCCCGTTGTTCTTACACAACAAAGGTAGAAAAGGCAGCCAACGGCCATGCTTATGTCCTTACAACAGGCACGCCTGCAGAAGCCGGCAAGCACACCGTCACCTGCCCGAACTGTGATGAAAACACAGAAGGTCATACAACGGTTGTTGCTTGTACCTATGCGGACGGCGTTGTAACTGAACCCACCTGCACCAAGGACGGTTACACAACCCACACCTGTACCGCTTGCGGTTACTCCTATACCGATGCAGCAACAACGGCTTCCGGTCATACATTCGGCGATTGGACTGCAATCGGCAATGACAAGCACTCCAGAACCTGCACCGTATGTACCGATGAAGAAGGCAGAGTCGAAACCGATGATTGCTCCTACGGTGAATGGACCGAAACAAAGGCTCCCGCTTGTGAAACTAAGGGTGAAAAAGCACACACCTGCTCGGTATGTAAGAACACCGTAACAGCAGAAGTTGCTGCGCTCGGTCACGACATGGTAACCGATGAAGCAGTTGCACCGACCTGTACCGAAACCGGTCTGACCGAAGGAGCACATTGCTCTCGTTGCGATGATGCAACAACCGCACAGGAAGTTGTAAAAGCACTCGGTCACAGCTTCACAAATTATACATCCAACGATGATGCAACCTGCACCGCTGATGGCACCAAGACCGCAAAGTGCGATCGTTGCGATGCAACCGATACCGTTGCTGATGAAGGCTCCGTACGTGGTCACAGCTTCACCAACTATGTAAGCAACAACGATGCAACCTGCACCGCAGACGGCACCAAAACCGCAAAGTGCGATCGTTGTGAAGAAAAGAATACCGTAGCGGATGTCAATTCCGCTCTCGGTCATGCTGAAGTTGCACACGAAGCAAAGGCTGCAACCTGTACCGAAAACGGTTGGGATGCATATGTAACCTGCTCTCGTTGCAGCTACACAACCAAGGTTGAAAAAGAAGCACTCGGTCACGATATGGTAACCGATGCCGCAGTTGCACCGACCTGTACCGCAACCGGTCTGACCGAAGGCAGCCATTGCTCTCGTTGCAATGACGCAACAACCGCACAGGAAGTTGTAGAAGAACTCGGCCACAGTTTCACCAATTATACAAGCAATGGTAATGCAACCTGCACCGCAGACGGCACCAAGACCGCCAAGTGCGACCGTTGCGAAGTCACCGACACCATCACTGATGAAGGTTCTGCACTCGGTCATCTGTACAAAGATGCTGATTGCAATGCACCTGCAACCTGCGCTCGCTGCGGCGACGAAACCGGTGATGCACTCGGCCACAGCTTCACCAATTATGTAAGCGATGGCAACGCAACCTGCACTGCTGACGGCACCAAGACTGCAAAGTGCGACCGTTGCGATGCAACCGATAATGTTGCGGATGAGGGTTCTGCCCTTGGTCACAGCTTTACCGATTATGTGGCAAACGGTAATGCAACCTGCTCCGCTGACGGCACAAAGACTGCAAAGTGTGATCGTTGCGAAGAAACCGACACCATTACTGATGCAGGTTCTGTTCTTGGCCACAGCTTCACAAATTATGAATCCAACGATGATGCAACCTGCACCGCTGACGGCACCAAAACCGCAAAGTGTGATCGTTGTGATGCAACCGATACCCTTGTTGATGCAGACTCCGCACTTGGTCACAGCTTCACAAATTATGAATCCAACGATGATGCAACCTGTACCGCAGACGGTACCAAGACCGCAAAGTGTGATCGTTGTGATGCAACCGATACCCTTGCTGATACAGACTCCGCACTTGGCCACAGCTTCACAAATTATGTAAGCAACAACGATGCAACCTGCACCGCTGACGGTACCAAGACCGCAAAGTGTGATCGTTGCGATGAAACCGAAACCATTGCAGACGAAGACTCTGCTCTCGGCCACGATATGGTAACCGATGCTGCAGTCGCTGCGACCTGTACCGAAACCGGTCTGACCGAAGGCAGCCATTGCTCTCGTTGCAATGATGCAACAACTGCACAGGAAATTGTGAAAGCACTCGGTCACAGCTTCACCAATTATGAATCCAACGATGATGCAACCTGTACCGCAGACGGTACCAAGACTGCAAAGTGTGATCGTTGTGATGCAACCGATACCCTTGCTGATGCAGACTCTGCACTTGGTCACAGCTTCACAAATTATGTAAGCAACAACGATGCAACCTGCACCGCTGACGGCACCAAAACCGCAAAGTGTGATCGTTGCGATGAAACCGAAACGATTGCTGATGCTGATACAGCGCTTGGCCACAGCTTCACCACCTATGTAAGCAACAACAATGCAACCTGCACTGCTGACGGCACAAAGACCGCAAAATGTGATCTTTGCGATGAAACCGAAACGATTGCTGATGCTGATACTGCCCTTGGTCACAGCTTCACAAATTATGCAGCAGACGGCAATGCAACCTGTACTGCAGACGGCACCAAGACCGCAAAATGTGATCGTTGTGATGCAACCGACAGTCTTGCTGATGAAGGCTCTGCAATCGGCCATAACTATGTGAAAGACAATCTTGTCCGTCCCACAAAGCAGGCTGACGGCACATGGGGCAAGGGTCAGATCACTTATGTCTGCACCAACGATGCAAAGCATGTCAAGAATGAAGTTGTCGAAAGAGCAAATTATGCAGATTATGATGCAATTACTTCTGCTCTGACCGAAAGAAAGAATGCAAAGACCCTCGATGCAGGTGTCCGTGCAGAAATCGAAAATCTGCTTGCAGAAAACACGGTTGCTCTGAACCTGATCGAATCCGAACAGGCAGATGTAACGGCTGCTGCCGAAACTCTCGAAACAGACGGTGCAATTTACCTGACAACCTACACCGTCAAGTTTATTGATATGGATGGCGAAGTGCTTGCAAGTGAAACCGTTTATTACGGTTGTGCCGCAACCGCTCCCGAAGCACCCGCACAGGACGGCTTCGTATTCACCGGTTGGGACAGCAAGTACACCAACATCCAGGCTGAAACAACCGTAACAGCAACCTACCGCGAAGGCGATGTGGTTGTGGATGTCAATAAGGCTGATGTCAAGCTTGCAATCGGCGAAACCAAGCAGATTGCAGTCAGCATTCTTCCTGAAGATGCACAGGTTGACCTGACCTGGACATCTGCCGATCCTTCCATCGCAACAGTTGACGAAAACGGTGTTGTGACCGGTGTCAAGGTTGGTATCACCACTGTTACCGTTACTGCCTTCAACGGTGAAATCAAGGAAAACGTTAGCGTATATGTCTACAATTCCAATACCTCGCACACTGTGCAACTGACAAAGAGCAGCTACGGTTACTTTGTAGTCAATGGTTACAGTTTTTATGACACTGCATTTATCAATGTGAATGCAGGTCAGGAATTCAAGTTCCAGTTTGCACTCAACAGCCAGTACAATGCAGAAGACATGGTCATCCTTGTCAACGGTCAGGAACTGTCTCTGGGTGAAGATAACTACTTCACTATTCCTTGCATGACTGATAATCTTATGATTATGGTCATTCATGCTCCCGGCGGCTCCACCAACGGTGATAATGACGGCAACAATGGAAACAACGGTTCCAACACCACAGCACACTCCTGCTGGTGCCATTCTTCCAACAGATTGTTGCGCTTCCTGTGGAAGATCCTTATGATCTTCTGCAAGCTGTTTGGCATTGAATCATATCACTACTGCGCCTGCGGCGATGCCCACTGGTAAACAGAATTTACCCTTACGGTAAACTCACCCAAAACAACCCCCGATTCCTCGGAATCGGGGGTATGCTTTTGCAGGAATGAGATGTTGAATTATGGTTTGTCGCACAAAGTAGCCAATCACGGGGACGGCTTCTGTGATTGACTATATAATGTATCCAAAACAGTCAATCACAGAACTGTCCCCTGATTTGCGGAGATTTTTATGAAATTAAGTTTGTGCAGGTCGTAAATCAGGGGACAGTACTGCGATTGCCCTTGAAAAATTGTTCGACAATCACAGTAGCCGTCCCCGTGATTGACTCCTCAACTCCCCGATAAACCATAATTTACCGTTCTGTTTTTTGCAAAAAAAAAATCGCTTCTCCGTATGGAGAAGCGGTTTGCTGTGTGTTTGCGTTTATTCAAATGTATACGGAGTGCCTGCATTGTAATCAAACGGCACAAAGCCGGTTGCAAGTGCAGGGCTGTTTTCAGCAAGCGTGAAGTCACGGTTCTGTGCATCCTTAAACAACGGATCTGCAAAAACGGCATCGTTATAATAGCCTCTTGCAACCATGGTTGCAATGTTCACTCGACCGCCTGCCACAGTGGTTGCAGAGCCTGAATACGGTGATTTTCTTGCATAATCCCAATACAGATTGTTGCCGTCCGTGAACCAATCCTCATCAACCGTATCCTTGTACATCACGGCATCCTCGGTCACAAGAATGTTGTTTTTGAAGAACAGGGAATTGTGCTCCTCGTTTCTTGAAATGCGCATGGCGCCGTCCTTGCCGAATGCAAAAATATTGTTGCGGATGATGTTGTTTCTGCCGTAGTGCTGGTGGAAGGTCTGCGAAGAGCAATCATAAACAAGGTTGTTTTCAACCTTAATCTGTGTCGAGCCCTCGTCGAGGTAAATTCCCCAGCCGCCGTAGCCTTCCGCACCGTCATAGCAGCCGACATTGTAGATCACATTGCCGCTGAGCACGGTGTTCGGCTGAATACCGAGGGTGTAAATGCCGCCCATGTCAGACAACCAACCGTTACCGATGTTGTAAATGAGGTTGTTTTTAACCTGAATATTGTCGGTGGGATTTTTGCCGTAGCCCCATACCCAGCCGATGGAAACAGCCGTGTACCAGCCGTCATGGATTTCATTGCTTTCAATCACGCAATCGCTTGCATGGCAAAGCAGAACGCCGATGGAATGGTTGTAAATCCTGCCGTATTCGTTGATTTCGCAGTTGGTCACATGAATCCCCTTGGTGGTGGCAGGAATTGAATAACTGCCGTTGATGAACACCGCATTGCCGCCGATTTCATCAAAATAACAGGCATTGACGGTGGCGATATTCACATTTTCTTTAAACATAACAGCCGTGTTGGAAATGCTGCGGAAGGTGCAGTTTTCAAAGGTGATGTTTTCTGCATTTTTCACCGTAACGGCGGCAGGAACCTCATAAGAAGCCTGCGGATGGGTGGGAAGATAAGAAAGCTGACTGTAATGCGGATTGGTTTCATCCATCGGCCACACGCGAAGCACACCGTCCACAAAATCCCAGTCGGTGTTGACAAAGCGGATGCCCTTGAATGCAATATCAGAAACACCGTCCATGGTGATGAAGGTATCGGTTACAGGTGCCTGCAACACAAGATTTTCAGCCGTTTCACCCTCGCAGGGGATGTAATACAGCTTCTTTTCGCTGCGGTCGAGATACCATTCACCGGGCAGGCTGACAGCTTCACGGATATTTTCATACACATAATTGTCACCCGTATTGATGGTCATGGCGGCAGCCTTACCGAGCTCGATTCTGCCCGTTGCGGTGTCGATGGTGCGCAAGGGGAGAATATCGTCACACCATTTGTGCATAATGCGTACATTGACATCCTTGTAATTGGCAAAATTCATGATTTCATCGGTGTTGACATAGAATGCACAATGCAGCTTGAAATATTCATTGTCTGCCTGCAGGGCATCGCTGTCGAGTGCGTTGACCGCCTGAAAAGAGCCTTCCTTCGGCCATGTGCTGACGGGAAGTCTTGTTTCACCCTTGAACAGGGAACGGAAATAAACCGAATCGGTGTCCATATCCGCAACAAGGGCTTTTACCCCGTTGATTTCGCCGTCTGTCCATTCGTTGATTGCAACCGAGCCCGTGAACACAACATCCTCACCGGGCATGCTGCGGTAGGTCACATTCATACGTTCATTTTTGTCAAAGACAATGTTTTCGTCAATCAGATAGCTGCCGGCTTTGAACCATACTGTAACAGCTTCATTGCTGTCGGCTTTGTTTTTCAATGCATTCTTGGCACCGGCAAGCGTTTTCAGCGGTTGTTCAAGTGTGCCTGCATTGCTGTCATTGCCGTCAGGGGATACAATCAGGTCATATTCACCCATGATAAATTCTCCTTCGTCAAACGCAATTTTCTGTGTTTCGGTTTCACTGTCTGCAAAAATGCCCTCTTCGCTTGCTGTGGGGAAAAACCAAAGACCGAGCAGTGTGAGAAGTGCGGTCAGAACAGACATAATTTTTTTCTGCAACATAAAACAAACCTCCGTAATCAGGATATTTTTATTTTATTTCATTTTTGTAAAAATGTCAATCACCGTTTCTGTCGGGGCAGACATAACGCGGCTTGCCCTGACTCTTGTCGGCATATTCAATCGCTTCCTTCGGGCAACGGCAGATGCATGCCATGCAGTGCGTGCAGTTCTTACCCCATACGGGCTTGCCGTCCTGCATTTTTATGTTGTTGCAAACGCATATTTTTTCACATTTGCCGCAGCCGACACAAGCATCGGTCACATAAAAGTCCTTGGCATTGACGCAAGTGGCATAAAAAACGGGATTCACAATATGCGTTTTCAGCTTCTGTACAAAGGTTGCCTTGTAAACAGGGAAGTTATCACCCTTTTTCACACAGGCAATGCCGTTTTGTACGGACGGCTCTGCATTGGCAATGATTTTCTGTTGTGTTGCAGGCTTGGGCACATTGAACATGGCAATGTAGTTTTCGGGCATGACCACCTCAAGCACACCCTTGTATTGCAATCCTTTTCGTTTGCACAATGCTGCAATTTTCACACCTGCCTGCCCGATGTCATCACCGCAGGTCATTACGAAATATGCATCCCTGCTGCCCGAAAACGAGCAGTTTTCAATCCATTCCGCAAACAATCGGGGCAGCTGCCATGCATAGGTCGGTGCGCAGAATACCCACGGCTTGTCGCTGTGCAGATTTTTGTTGTTATTATTGCGGATGCTGTCAAAGGAATCAAATAATGCATCCTCCAACGCATTTGCAAAGGCTTGTGCAACATAGCGGCTGTTGCCCGTGCCTGAAAAATAAAGAATCATAAGTTGCTCCTGCAGTAAAAAATTAAAACAGTTATATTATATCATCAAACAGGAAAGTATGCAAGATACTGTTATATGACGAGGGATGAGCTGTTCAGGACCTTGCGTGGGTATTTCAATTATGCTGCTGACGGTTGGAATCTGAATGTGGTGCTCGGCACGATGACGGATCTGTACCTGGATGCCATGCAGACAAGCCGCAGCGCAATGCTGTGGACGGAGCTTCATGACAGCCAGAAGGAAGTACTCAACGATCTGCGCACGAATCCCGTGTATCTGAGTGAGATTCAGGTGCAGACGGTGGAAAGCAATTTCGACGGGTACAAGTATTTTCAGCGTGCATCCTTCGGCAAGATCCGATTTGTCAAGAACCACGACGGCAACCATGCAACACTCGATGCACCGAAAAAACGCTTGCAATTTAAAAATCTCCATGCTATAATAAATCCACAAAATATCCGGGCCTGTAGCTCAGTTGGGAGAGCGTTCGGTTCGCATCCGAGAGGTCGAGGGTTCGAATCCCTTCAGGTCCACCATAGAAAAAGGAAACGGTGCCAAAGGTGCCGTTGTCTTTTTTTACTTTGTACTGATGTGGGGATTCGAAGCGGCGCGGTAGTGAATGACAGTCCGGTGGAAGATTCCCCCACAGTGTGGGGGAAATGCCTGCGAAGCAGACAAAGGGGGACGGGGCCGTCAGCCTGAAGAGCCGCGCCTGACCGAGCACCGCAGTGCGAGAGTCGAATCCCTTCAGGTCCACCATAGAAGATAATAACGGCATCCGCGGATGCCGTTATTGTTTTTTACCATTGTCAGAAAGAAGGGATTCGAAGGACGATCGGTACAGAGCAACAGGCCTGCGGATTTCATACAAGATTGAAAAACTTGACAAAATCAATCGGTAAAGATATAATTATGTCAGTAATTCAAAGGGGGAAAGAAGCATGAAAAAGTTTGCCAAACTCTTATGTGCAGTACTCTGTGTTCTGTTTTTTGCAAGTGTTCTTCTTTCCGCCGGATTGGCTGTGCACGGTCACGAGCATAATTGCATAGGTGATGAATGTCAATGCTGTCAGGCTGTATCCTTGCAGCAGGAGCTTATGCGACTTGTTCTCTTAGGCTGTTTCAGTGCTTCTTTCGCGCTTATCTTTGTGCAATTGCTTGTAAATGTGAACGCACTTGACAATAAGCAAACGCAAAACATCAGCCTTGTTGCAGACAAAGTAAAACTCACAGCTTAAATAATCCGCTTTTAACAAGCCTTAAAAAGCAAAGACACAGTTTTCTGTGTCTCATTCGGCGTATTTTTTAATACGCCTTGGTTCTGCTTTTAACAGGGCTTGGTTTTTTTGCACCAAAAATCAAAACAAAGGCGGAATATATTGATGATAAAAGTTAAAAATGTTTCAAAGCATTTTGCAAATGAAACAGCGATCGATTACTGTGATATAACATTTGAAAAAGGCAAAAGCTATATGCTTTTAGGCGCATCCGGCTGCGGCAAATCAACCCTCCTCAATATGATTGCAGGAATCCTTTCTCCCGAAACAGGCAGCATTGAAATTGCAGGAGAGGACATGACAAAGAAAAGTCAGAAGGAAAAGGATAAATTCAGGATTCAGAAAATCGGCTATATTTTCCAGGACTTTAAGCTCATTCCCGAAATGACCGTTATGGATAATATTGCAATTCTGCGACTCGAAAAGGTTGATATTTCAGATGCGGATAGAATTCTGGATGCTTTAGGCATACTTGACAAAAAGAACAAGAAGGTCAAGCATCTTTCGGGTGGCGAAAAGCAGAGAGTTGCCATTGCAAGAGCCATTGTCAAAAAGCCTGAAATCATACTTGCAGACGAGCCGACGGGTAACCTGAACTTCGCGATCGGTGAAGCCGTCATAAAGCAACTTATCGAAGTATCTGAGGGAAAGACCCTTATTGCCGTCACGCACGATGAAAGACTCGGCAAATACTTCGACCATATCATCGATATGAATCAGGTGACGGGAGGCAGAAGAGATGTTTAAGTTTGCGTTTAAAAATATGGCTATCAAAAAGGCCAAAATTGTACTCATTGTCATTTCAATTGTCATTTCTGCCTGTGTCGGTATCCTTGCATACAATATCTCCGAGCAGGTTGACAGCGGATTTAAAACAACGGCTGCTTATTATGATATGATTATCGGTCCCTCGGGCTCATCGACTCAGCTTGCAATGAACACCATGTTTTTCACGGACAAGCCCCTCGGCACCATATCCTATGAATATGTTGAACAGCTGCAGCAAGACACAAGAGTCAACAAGGTGGTGCCGTTCACAATGGGCGACTCGTATAACGGTGCCAAAATTGTCGGCACCACTGCCGATTTCCTTGAGGGGAAAGAACTGGACGAGGGTGAGATGTATGCGGAGGCGTTCCAATGTGTTGTCGGTTCGGCTGTGGCAGAAAAATACGGCCTTACACTCGGTTCAACGCTTGTGACCTCGCACGGTCTTACCGAAGGCGGTCATGCTCACGAGGGCAACCCGTTGACGGTTGTAGGTATACTTGCCCAAACCAAAACCGCTTATGATAATGTGATTTTTACTCCCTTTGAAACCGTTTGGGCAACGCACGAACACAGCGATGAGGAAAGTGAAGAAGCGCACGAAACTGAAGAAGTTCATGAAGATGTACATGCGGAAACAGATGACGAGCACAGCCACACAAGTGAAGATGCGCACATTCACGAAGAATCAGAAGAAGGCCACGAAGAACACGGCGAGGTGTGTGCCGTTCTTGTAAAAAGCAAGAGCTTCAATGCTTACAGTCAGCTTTCGGCAGAGTACGGCGAAAACGCAAAGCTGCTTGTGATCAATCCATCGGAGGTTTTGCGTGAAGTGCTCGAAAATGTGGATATGAGCACACAGATTGTGTATATCCTTTGCATTATCATCCTTATAATGAACATTTTTATCATTTCGGTCATTACACTTCTGAATATGTACGATTCCAAAAAAGAGATCGCATTGATGCGGCTCATCGGTATCGGTATGAATAGAATCAACTTCGTTTACATAATTCAGAACGGCATTATCGGCTTTATCTCAACCATACTTGCCTTTGTCTGCTCAAGGCTTTGCCTGATGCTGATGGGCGGCTATGTGGCTTCGATGGGTATAGTTCTCGATACTGCAAAAATCTATCCTCTTGAAATTGCAATTATGGCAGTTGTATTTGTAATCAGCGTGCTTCCCACGGTGGTATGCACACTCAATATGTCAAAAAAGGACGGTATAAACGAATGAAAAGGTTTTTTGCGATTCTTCTTTCTGTAATGCTCATGCTTTGCATTTTCACTGCCTGCGGTGACAGTAACAGCGGTGGTGAAATTGTAAACAATACCCTCAGCTTTTCTCAGGCAAACAGTGTTGAAGAAATGCAGAAGCTTGACGGGCAGACGGTGAACATCATCGGCTATATGTCAACGCTTTCACCGATTACGGGTAATTTTATGTATCTTATGAATCTGCCGTATCAGAGCTGTCCGTTCTGCGTACCCAACACAACCCAGCTTTCAAACACAATGGCAGTTTATGCGAAAGACGGCGACAGCTTCGAGTTTACCGACAGAGCTATCAAGGTTGTTGGAACCCTTGAGTTCGGCGACTACACCGATGAATACGGCTATGAATATGCATACCGTATCAAGGATGCGACCTACACCGAGGTGGATACAAGCGAGATGGGTGAAAAGCTTCAGCTCTGGCAGCAGCTTGCATCAACGGATGTGATTTCCGATGTTTACAATATGTATGAGTATGTGAACTTCCTTTGCTTCTGGCCGACTTACACAGCCGAATTTGAAGGAGGTAAGGATTATCTTTATCCTACCGATGCCCTGCATTTTATAGAAACAGAGGGAGCACAGTATAACTACGGTTATGCGGACGGATATTTTGAGGGTATGATTTCAACCATTAAGGAAGTCAATGCAACTGAATTCAGCGACCTTGTTGAAAATATCACCAAGGCACAGGCTCTTGCAGACAAAGCACTCACAGCCCTGAAAAATGGGGAATATTCAACCACTGCCGAATATTCCGCTGCGTTCGGAGATGGCAGAAGTCAGTTCATTATGAATGACAGTGATGCATATAAGGTCGAAATGCAGGCTGTTTACAACGAGTTTGCAGAATGGCTCGCAGAGTGGGAGCTCTGATGAAAGCTTTAAAGCCTTCGTTGGTTCGGATTTGAAAGTGCAGACAAAAAGAAAGCAGGTCGCAAGACTTGCTTTTTATTATACAGGAAACTGCTTGCTGTTGTGAGCAGTTTGCATATATCAAAAAACACCTTTTCGCCCCCAGGATTGGGGGCAATGTCGTCAACTTAAGACAAATTATGGTTTAGCGGAGAGATTGACGGTTTCTTTCGTAGGGAACGCATAGTATGCGTTCCGATGTAAAGTTGTGATGAGAATGCACTGCAAATAACAGAAAACCGCATCAGACTGCCGATTTGCTTGGAACGGATACTATCCGTTCGCTACGGGTTGCATATAAAAATTGAGTTTTATCGAACAGATTAACGATTTATTTTGTAGGGGTCGGCGCCCACGACGACCCGTAGAAAATGGTCGGTTTTCAGGTGCTTTTTACCCTCATGCGGGATGCCGAGGCGTCATCCCCTACAGATTGACAACAAATCCAAATCTGTGCAAAACCTTAAGTTGACGACATTGGGATTGGGGGGCGGGGGTTGATGCAGAATACTTTTTATATTTGTTGACATTGCTTGTTGAATCTATTATTATAGACCTTGGAGGCGATGATTATGATACAGCAGATCCGAGAAAAGCACGGCTTTATCTGTGATATGGACGGTGTTATATACCACGGCAATAAAATTCTTGACGGTGTCAGGGAATTTGTGACATGGCTGATTGAGAATGATAAGAAATTTGTTTTTCTGACCAACAGCCCCGAAAAAACACCGCATGAGCTGAGTATGAAGCTCGCAAGAATGGGACTTGATGTGCATGCGGATCATTTTTATACAAGCGCCATGGCAACGGCAGCATTTCTGTCTTCCCAAAAGCCGGGTTGCACGGCCTATGTCATCGGTGAGGCCGCCTTGTCAAAGGCATTGTATGACCAGGGAATATATATGAATGATGTCAACCCCGACTATGTTGTGGTAGGGGAAACAAGAAGCTATAATTTTGAAAAAATCGAAAAAGCCATTGAGCTTGTCCTGAAAGGAGCAAAACTCATCGGTACTAATCCCGATATTACAGGTCCCACCGAAAAAGGTCTCATGCCTGCCACCGGATCGCTTGTTGCCCCCATTGAAATTGCAACCGGCAAAAAGGCATATTTCATCGGCAAGCCCAATCCGCTTATGCTGCGCCACGGTCTGCGCAAATTGGGTTGTCACAGCGGTGACATCGCTTTTGTGGGTGACAGAATGGATACCGATATTATTGCCGGTATTGAATCAAATGTGGACACCGTGCTGGTGCTCAGCGGTGTGACATCCCTTGATAATATCGATAACTTCCCCTACAGGCCCAAATATATTCTCAACAATGTAGGCGAAATTCTTACAAAGGAATAACGGAGAGGGAATATATGTTTGCAAAAATCTATAACACGGAAATAAAAACCGACTACAACAATGCCGACGGGCTTAACCGTTATCCGCAGGATCTGCTTGCCGAATACAATCAGTCCATGGAAGAAGGACTGGATGTGGAACGCTATAAAGGGCTGTTTGAAGAGGTTGCAGCCCTGGAAGCAGGAGATATCAAAACCAGAATGAGCGACCTGCTGTTTGAGCTTGTTATCAACGCAGGCACACAGCCGGGATATAAATACGATGAACCGTCCTCTCTCGAAGAAATCAAGGCTCTGCGCTCTGCACACGATTTTGCACAGACAATGCCCGATACGGAAACGCTGCGCAGGAAGATCCACGGTGCGTGGATGGGTCGTGCGGTCGGCTGTCTGCTTGGCAAGCCTCTGGAAGGTATCCGCAGTGATGAGCTCATTCCGTTTCTCAAGGAAACCGACAACTACCCGTTGCACCGCTATCCGCTTGCATCCGAAATTACAAAGGAAATCGCTTCGCATTACAAATTCATGTTCCGCGGCAAGGTGTATGCCGACACGGCGGACGGCATGCCCGTGGATGACGACACCAACTATCTTGTGCTTGCACAGAAGCTTGTTAACGAATGCGGCAGGGATTTTGAATCCGACGATGTTGCAAGACAATGGATGCAGTGTCAGTCGGTTTATGCCTATTTCACCGCTGAGCGCATTGCGTTTGTCAATTTCATGAACTGTATTGAGCCGCCGGCATCCGCTATGTATAAAAACGTCTGCCGTGAGTGGATCGGTGCGCAGATCCGCGGTGACTATTTCGGCTACATCTGTCCCGGAAAGCCCGAGGATGCAGCAAAAATGGCATATACGGATGCCTGCATTTCTCATGTCAAAAACGGTATCTACGGTGAAATGTTTGTTTCCGCTATGATTGCCTGCGCCGCCGTGACGGACAATATTGAGGATATCATCCTCGGCGGTCTGGCACAGATTCCGTATACCTCCCGTCTGTATGAAGCCGTTGTCAATGTCATGGATACATACAAGGCAGGCAAGACCTACGATGAAGTGTTCACCATGATTCATGAGCTTTGGGACGAACACACCGACCACGGCTGGTGCCATGTTATTTCCAATGCCATGATCGTCACCGCCGCCTTGCTGTACGGTGAGGGTGATTTCGGAAAATCCGTCTGTGCTGCCGTCGGCATGGCATTTGACACCGACTGCAACGGTGCTACCGTCGGCTCGATTCTCGGCATGCGCAACACCATCGACGGTATCAGCGATTACTGGAAAGCCCCCGTCAACGGCAAAATCCATACCTCCATTTTCGGCATCCCCACAGTCAATATCACCGAAGCTGTGGACCTGACCATGGAGCATATTGAAAATTAACAAAAAATGGGATATTTCGGAGTTAACAGCTTCGGAATATTCCATTTTTGCATGATTTTTGAATTTAATGAAGATAATACTTGAAAAATTTTTTTTATTTGCTATAATGTAGTGTGGTGGTTGATATGAAAAATGATTTCGGCACCCGATTGCGTTCCTTGCGAAAGGAGCGATCCCTGACCCAGGCACAGCTTGCGGAATTCTTAGGAAAGAGTCCGAGTGCGGTGCGTATGTGGGAGCTGGGAAGCAATGAACCGGATATGACCTCGCTCATCCGTCTTGCAAATTTATTTGATTGCAGCCTGGACTATTTGTTGTGCAGGGAACTGAATGCACCTGCCGATTTGCCGGGCAGGATGAATGCGCCGGTTTTTTCCGTGTCCGAATTCAATACGGCAGGGGAGTATCCTCGCTTGCGAGCTTTGCCGTCTCCGTTTTGTTCGGACGGATTTTCGTATTTCTATATCATCCCTGAAAATGATGACATGACCACTTTGTTCAGTGTGGGGGATGTTGTGCTCATCCGCAGGCAGGATTCCTGTCTGAACGGACAGATCGCGCTCGTTTCCAGTGCAGGTGTCTGCATGCTGCGCAAGCTGCTTTATCAGGACGGCGGTATCGTCCTGCAACCGCTGAATCCGACTTATCCTGCGGTGTTCGTGCCCATGGAGGAGGTCGGCACCCAATCTGCTTTGTTTTACGGCATCGCCGTGCAAATAACAAGAGAAATATAAAATCGGGTCAAATCCCGAAAAGGAGTTTTTTAACATGGAAAAGAAAAGAATGTATCTCGTCTTTGCTGTTGTGATTGCAATTTCGATGCTTATCGGTGCGCTCATCGGCGCAGGCATTGCCAACGCTGTCAACGACAAGGATGACACCACCAACATCAATCAGGAAGATCAGGCTTCGCAAGACAATAATGCATTGACCCCCGGTAATGTTGTGACACCGACCACCCCCGTTGTTGATCCCTCTGCTCCTGCTGTTGATCCTTCTGCTCCTGTTGTGGATCCCACCGCAGGTGAAGAAGCAACGCAGCCCACCGCAGGTGTCAAGGTCGGTCCTTATACCACCGGTACCTTCTACTTCTACAATGCAGAAGGCAAGAGCCTCAAGCTTCGCGCGGACGCAAGCGTTAATGGGGAAACCGGTGTGGAAATTCCCTCCGGCACCAAGCTCGAAGTCAAGCAGATCATTGCTTCCGATGTTGCTGCATATCCCTATTGGGGTGCTGTTTCCTACAAGGGAACCGACGGTTATGTTGCAATGCAGTTCCTGATGACCGAAGCTGATTATATTGCTGAATTCGGTGAAGAAGCAGCTGCTGCACCCGGTAACTACACCGTCGGCAAATATGTTGTTGCAGGTACCGGCGGCTACGGCCTGAAGGTTAAGGAAGAGCCCGGCTACGGCGATGCGCTCACCATGATTTATGACGATGAAGAGGTTGAAGTTCTTGCAATCGTTACATGGGAAGAAGCAGATGACGATGAACTGCTCTACTGGGGCAATATTGAATGGGAAGGTCATGATGCTTATGTCTGCATGGCATACCTTGAAAAGGCTGAATAAGCAAATTTAAATACAATCAACGGCACAGAGGTAAAAAGCCCCTGTGCTGTTTTTTTTAGTGCAAAACTGGTTTGTTTCTTTGTGTACTATGTCAATTGAAAATAAAAGAGCGTTTTTGTATAATAAAATTGCAAAATTTTGTTTTGAATGAGGATAAGAACATGATCAAGGAAAAGCTCACCAAGAAAAATTGGTTTACCATCTGTCTGTTCAGCTTCATGGGCGGTATTGCATGGAATATTGAAAACATGTATTTCAATACCTTCCTTTACAATTCCGTTTATGCCAATGCCTCGGAAGCGGCAATGGCAGGCACTATGGCGCCCACAACGGCAATCAGCCGCATGGTGGCTCTGTCGGCAATCGCAGCCGTGCTGACCACCTTCTTAATGGGCACGCTCAGCGATAAAATGAAAAACCGCAAGCTGTTCATTTCGGTCGGTTATCTGCTGTGGGGTATTGTGACTGCCGTTTTCGGTTTTCTGACCCGTGACAACATCGCTGTTTTGTTTGGACTTACCGATGAAGCAAAGATCCTGACCACCACCGTCTGGGTCGTCATTGTGATGGATATTGTGATGACCTTTATGGGCTCCACGAGCAACGATGCCGCATTCAACGCATGGCTGACGGACATCACCACCCCCAAAATCAGACCCACCATGGAAACGGCACTGACCTTTGTCGGCTTCCTGTCGGTTGTTACGGTTATGGGTGTCGGCTCGCTTGCACAGTCGGGCACGGTGTCTTATCAGAATTTCTTCCTTGTGCTCGGTCTTATTGTTGCCGTCTGCGGTGCTGCAGGGCTGTTCCTCATTAAAAATCCCGAAAAGCCGCAGGAAACCAACGAGCCGAAATCGAGCTATTGGGCAGATTTGTTCTACGGCTTCCGTCCGTCTGTGATCAGAGATAATTCCCGCCTGTATCTCACCCTGCTTGCCGTCGGCTTTTCGAGTGTGGCATATCAGGTCTTTTTTCCTTATCTTCTTGTTTTTTTGCAGTATGTTGTCATTCCCGACAACGGCGGTGAAAGCTTCATTACAACAAGTGTAATTGTGACTGCTGTTATTGTCATCATCGCCCTGGTTGTAAGTATGGTCACACTCTTGAAAGTATCTGCCAAAAACAAGGCGGCAGGGCTCATTCCGTCCGCCATTCTGATGACGGCAGGACTTGTGCTTTTGTCCACCACAACCAATATTCATGTTGTTCTCATCGGTGTTGTGCCTACTTTAGTCGGCAATCTCGTTATGGGCATTCAGCTCAATGCCGCCATCAAGGACTTTATCCCCGACGGCAAGGCAGGTCTGTTTCAGGGCATCCGCATGATTTTTACGGTGCTCATTCCCATGGTGCTCGGACCTGCACTTGGTGACCTTGCCTGCCGCAATTCCGCCGTGACTTATCTCAACGAATTCGGTGTGGAAACAATTGTGCCGTCGAGCAGTATGTTTGCCTATTCTGCCGTGATTTCCGTGTTTGTCCTCATCCCCTTGTTCTTCCTGATCAAAAAAGGCTTCAAGGTGGAAGAAAAATGAAAGAACAAAAAGTAATTTACCCCCATAATCCGGCGACGGTGCACAGGGTTGAGCAGTGGCTTGCAGATCAGGCTGCTGCAGGCTACAGGCTTACAAAACACAAGCGGTGGAGCTTTTATTTTGAAAAAGCCGAGCCGAAACAAACGCAATATTATATGTACATGGCGGTGCAAAAAAATGACCGCAACAGAAAAGAATTTTTTGATTTGAAAAACAAATACGCACTTTCAAAATCGAAATCGGATTTCAATAAAAATGATACTTCTTTACGGATTTTTGAAGCGGATCCGGCAAAAACGGATGCATCCTTTTATGCAGCCCTTCAATTCCGCAAACAAGTGTATGTTGCGCATTATGTAAAAATGTGCATGGTGTTTTTGTTGCTGCTCATCGGCTTTTGTTGTCTTGTGCCGTATGTGCCGGAACTGATCGTTGTTATTGTCTTATCGGTTTTGATATTTATTTATCATGTCGTCAGCCTGCTGATTTTGGTTCTGACGGCAAAGGAGGCAAATCATAATGGGCTTTCTTGATAAAATAAAATCCATGCAATCAAAATTTGCAACAAAAAAATGCAAACAGGATGCCGTGCAACTTCTTTTTCTTGAAAAAATAAAAGCATTGGATGCACAATTCTCGGCGGAAAAAATCAAACAGCAGGAAAACTGCACCCTGTACGGTGTTTTTGAGAAAACACCGCCGCTTGCAAAACATATTGTTTTTGCGGCAATGTCCGAGGAACTGATTCAGCATCTGATTGATTCTTATAATCGAACCGTACCTGCGGAATTGCTCACGCTGTACCGCAGTATGAACGGATGCAACTTGTTCTGGGAATCATATTTGTCTGAAAAATACAATATTGCCCTGCCGATGAATCGGTTTTCCGTATACGGTATCCCGCTGACTTTTCGTGAACGAGTCGAGCCGTTCAATATCAGTGTTGAAGACCTGAACAGGCCGCAGGGTACGCCGCAAAGCTGGCTGAAATTCGGCTCTTTCTATAAGCCGCATGTTGATTTCAGCACAAGGTTTGATTTGTTTGCCGACACCGACACATCTGCCGTATATGCTGTTGAGCATGGCATTGAAACATGTGTTGTATCCGAGCAGTGGGACAGTATTGACACCTGTTTGTGTGCCGTTTTCGATTTGCTGTCCGAATGAAAAAATAAATCAAAAAGTAAATTACAAGGGCGGTTTATGATGGAGCAGGAAAGTGCAATTGCTGAACAAGAGATTCGGCAAAGAAACGCAATATGGAAAAACAGAAGCATAAACGGAAAACTTTCGGAAGAGGACAAGGAATGGTTGGCTACACACCGGAAGTACCATCCGGTATTGGGATATCCGTTTCTGAATGCGGATATGATTGAACTTGAAAAAAATACCGAATACGAAATTAGTGTCACTTTTGAAAAATCGGATTATGATGATGATATTTACCCTCTTTTTACCATTCCGGTGCGCAAAGGCTTTTTGCTGCCGGATTTTCCCGTAACAAATTTAAGAGGAAAAACAAGCATCGGCAAACCGATCACCATGCTGTGTTTGCAAATAAGCAGCCAAAAAACGACTTCAGCGTTCCGTTGTGTTTCCCAAACAGGCTTGTTGCAGGTTAGTTTTTCTTGTAAATATCCGTGCCTGCACAGTCCAAAAGTGCAGATTACTGAAAATTCAGACAGCGGTCCGACGCTTATAATGAAAAGAGAAATCGTGGCAGAAAACAAATATCGGTACCGTTGTAAATCCCCGACAACGGATTCGTATGACAATCTGGTTTTTTCGGTTACATGGGAAAGGACTGCGAAATAAAAAATGAAAAAACTTCCCGAAAAAGTCCGCAGCAGGCTTTGCAAAGAAAAAATACGCAAAGCCGTTGTCGTTGAATTGATTTTGCTTGTTCTGTTGTCTTTGGCATTGTGGCGATACCGTCCTGTAACCGCCGAAGATCTTGAAACCGAAACCTTTTATGCCGATACTGTAGAGACTTATTACAGCCGAAGAGGTTCAATAGACTACATCACGCATGATGACACCGTTTATAAGTTCACGGTACGACGCAATCACCTGTCATATGAGGGCGAATCCTTGTTTGAAGACCTGCGTACGCAAAGGCTTACGGTATCCGCTTTGCCGAAGCCTTACAGCATTATCAATAAGAAAATAATTGTGGATCTTCGCAGTGAGAAAGATGTTTTTCTGACCATGCAGGATTTTAACAAGGAACGGCGTCTGGGTCGTATTGAGTTGGTGATTCTCTTTTTTGTTATCAGTTTTTTGGTACAAGGCGGCTTCTTCTTTTTGTTTGACAAAATTTCATATCTGATTGCATGCATCCGATTGAAAAGGGGAAAGGCGCAGGAATTGAATATTTCCGAATACATACAAGCGGAAAAATGGACAATAAAACACAAAAAACGCAGAAAAAAGAAATAACAGCAATGAGTAACTTTGATAAACAAAAATTATATACCCTGCTGACGCAGATTCCGTACGGAAAGGTTGCAACCTACGGCAGTCTTGCCGAAAGCTTAGGTAACAAAGCATGGGCACGGGCGGTCGGCAATGCCCTGCACAATAACCCCGACGGTGACAAATACCCCTGTTACAAGGTCGTCAACAGCAAAGGGGAGTTAAGCAGTGCTTTTGCTTTCGGTGGTCTTGCCGAACAACAACGCAGGCTCGAAGCCGAGGGCATCGTTGTCGCTGACGGCAGGGTAGACCTGACAAAATATCTTTGCGAAAAAATATAATATTCCTTTCCCGCCTTGTCAAAAAGCAAGGCGGATTTTTGTTTACTATGCCAATTGACCCTCAAAATTCTTTTTCGGTATAATAGAATAGTATCATAATATGATTGCACTGCAATCATCTGCAATGACTCTTATTTTGAATCGGAGGGTTTGTTATGAAAAAAATGTTCAAAAAAATGCTGTCCTTGTTCCTTGTGCTTGTGCTGACGGGAGCTGCGGCACTGCCTGTCGTTGCACTCAGCGGCAATCTTGATGAAGCAATCATTGCCGAAACCTCACAAACCGCTGTTGACATTGAAGGCGAAGGCATTGTGCTTCTGAAAAATGAAGACAATGTCCTGCCCCTGGCAGACAAAAAGCTCAATGTTTTCGGTGCAGGTTCTGTTTGTCCGTTTTTCGGCGGTGCTGGATCGGGCTGTATCGTATCGGAGAACCCCGTCGGTTTTTATGATGCGTTGGAAGCCGAAGGCATCGAATATAACACTTGTCTTCGTGATGTTTATGAACTGTTTTGCGGCTCCAATGAAATTCCGAAAACCGACAATACCGTTATCAACAATTTGTTCGGTCTGATGTTTGCAAAAAGCTCTCTCAATGAAATGCCTGCTGCCATGCTGACACAGGATATCATGGACGAAGCCAAGGCATTTTCCGACACGGCTGTTGTTGTGATCAGCCGCACAAGTGCCGAAGGGGAAGACCTTGACCATGCAACATTGCAACTGAAAGAAGAAGAAAAGAAGTTGCTCGAAAAAGCCGATGCAACCTTTGAAAACATCATTGTGCTTTTCAATATTGCAAATGTCATGGAAATGGGATGGCTCGAAGAATATGAACACATCAAAGCCGCGGCAATCATCTGGATTCCCGGTGAATTCGGCATGACGGCCGTAGCAAAAATGCTCAAGGGTGAAATCAACCCCTCGGGCAGACTTGCCGATACTGTGGCTTACAGCGTTGCTGACCATCCGTCAAGTGTCTGCTTCGGCTCGCACGAATATGACGGCGGCGGCAATTATGTGGAATATCTCGAAGGCATTTATGTCGGCTACCGCTATTTTGAAACCTTTGCCAAGGACAAAGTGCAGTTCCCGTTCGGCTATGGACTTTCTTATACCACCTTTGCAAAAGAAATGCTGACTTACGATATCACAGACGGCAATATTTCCGTGACCGTTCGTGTCACCAACACAGGCGACACAGCCGGTAAAGATACCGTGCAGGTCTATTACAGTGCTCCTTATTATGACGGCGGCATTGAAAAGAGTGCCATCTGCCTTGCAGGCTTTGCCAAGACCGAACTTCTCAACCCCGGTGAAAGTCAGGATCTGACCGTTACCTTTGAAGCCGATGACATGGCTTCGTATGACCATAAGAATGCACAAGCATGGGTGCTTGAACACGGCGATTACTCCATCATTGTCGGAGAAAATGTCCGTGAACACATCGACAGTTTTGTTTATACCGTAGCGGAAGATAAAATCATTAAATACGATGATGTAACAGGCACCGAAATCGAAAACCGCTTTGATGATGTTTACAACGGCTTCCCCGTGCTTTCAAGGGCAACAGGGGCTGCCGTTTTCCCCGAATTCCGTCAGCTTGCTGCAACGGATGCAACCAAGAATGTAGATCAACTGCCCGAACCCACAACCGAGGGTATGGCACCCACCACAGGGGCTGTGTATGACGAAGTCATTACCCTGCAGGATGTTGCCGAAGACGAAAGTCTGTGGGATGCATTCCTTGATCAGCTTACTGTTGATGAAATGGTCATGATGGTTATTGACGGCGGTTACGGCACAAGAGGTGTTGAGCGTCTCGGTATTCCGCAGACATGGGACAATGACGGCCCGTCAAGTGTCAAGGGACAGAACGGTCTTGTCTTTACCGAAAGCGGCACGGCTTATCCCTGTGCGACCGCACTTGCCTGCACATGGAATGTGGAGCTTGCCGAAACAATGGGCATCGGTGCCGGTAAGGAAGCGAGAGATATGGGTACGGACATCTGGTATGCACCGGGTGTCAACATCCACCGCAACCCCGCAGGCGGCAGAAACTTTGAATATTATTCCGAGGATCCCGTGCTTTCGGGCAGAATGGCAACTTCTGTCATTCAGGGCTGCAACCAAGAGGGGCTTGTTGTTACCATCAAGCATTTTGTTCTCAACGATCAGGAATCCCACCGTGAAGGTCTGTTCACATGGGCAGACGAGCAGACCATGCGTGAGATTTATCTCAAGGCATTTGAAATTCCCATCAAGGAAACCGACTGCAAGGGTGTTATGTCTGCATTCAACCGTCTGGGCACCACATGGTGCGGTGCAAGCTCTGCCTTGCTCAAGGATGTGCTGCGCAGCGAATGGGGCTTTGAAGGCTTTGTCGTTTCCGACTATTCATGGAACTTCACGGGCACGGGTTATATGAGTCCCGTTATTGCCGTTTATAACGGCAATGATACCATGCTCACGGGCATCTGGGCGGTCAATGTTGTGTCTCATGTGCTTGCCTGCAACAATGCCTACAACAACGACCCCATCGGCTTCGGTATCGCTTTGCGTGAGGCCTGCAAGAATCTCTGCATTGCCAAAATGCATACCAAGGCATTCCTTGAACCGTATGAATATGACGGCTCCTTGCTCGGTGCCTTGCAGAAGCCCTCCGAATGGAATTTTGAGTTCCCGTACATCTTCTCGGCAATCCGCTATATTCTGAACAACATTCTCAATATCTTCCTTTTTGTTGTTCGTCATATTCTGTAAGCATTGAAGCACTATAAAAGGGGCTGCTCCGGCAGTCCCTTTCAATTTTGTGTATTCAGTTTACCAATCAATCAACATATAAAACGGGATTGTTGACTCAATACTAGCTGCGTGAATATATCGCACTTCATTTGTTTTTTCGTTGTATGCAAAAATCCAGTGTGTGTGAGGAGCTTCATTTTTTGTAAAAGGCTTGCATCCGCTATAATACACAAGACAAATAAAATCATTCATTTTAATTTCCCTGTAATCATAACAAAGCACGGTCATTTCTGTTTCATACTCTTTTATCAGTGATTTTACACGCTCGATTTCTTTATCGAAGTCTGCTTGCGGTAATGTCCATGAAATAAAAACAGATTCGGTAGGATCTAAAATATAGGTGAAATCATAATAATATTCGGCATGGTACAAATCAATGTCTCCGGGGGAGGTGATATCAAAAGGCGGTTCTTCGGGAAGAATGTCCAAAAAATAATCAGCCTGTGAAACACTGCATTTCTGATCAAAAGTCCTGTAATCCGAAAAATCAGTGGTTTGAGATGTGCATATCATGTCAATCGAACAAAACCATGTGATCGGTAATATCAACACGCATAATACTGTGCAGATTATCAATGTTATACTTCTGCCTGTTTTGCCGCATTTTGTTTTTTTATTCAACAATACAAAACAAGCAACAGACGGGAGCAGTGTGGCAAGATTTGTGAACAATGAGCCTGTGCTGACTTTCGGATACTGAAACATAATGAGCGAATCTGTTAATGCGAATAAGAATAAAAAAACAGGCATACAAGCGATGATTGCAATAGCTGTTTTTGCGATCATCCGAACCGTTGCTTTGAGTATTCGGAATCGGTTGTCTTCTTTGGGGATGACCTTGTCTTTTGTGGGATTTTCCAACACAAAAGCCAATTTTTCAAGGGTATATGCTTCATGGCTGTTGAGATGCTCCAAGGATGTCAGAAGCTCTTGCTGTGTATTGATGATCTCCTTTTTCTCGTTTTTCAAATCCTGCGCAATGCTGTATGTGTGTTCGGGGCAGGTCTGCATTTCTTTGATCTGCGCCACGGAAAAGCCGAATTTACGCAGCACGGCAATGTCCCTGAGCATCTGCACATCCGCATCCGAAAAGTCATATGTCTTTCTTCCGAGGTAGTTTTCCGTAAAGGACGGATGCAGAATTTCTTCTTCAATATAGTAACGAACAGCACGGTCGGTCAGTCCTGTCTGCTCGCAAACTGTCTTGATTTTCATGTTTTTCCCTCCTTTTGCCTTCATTTTACTCTTTTACGCAGGGTGAAAGTCAATACTTTTCTGCAAAAAATATACTTATTTTCTCTATTGCAAAAAAGATTCAGATGCATTATACTGAAAAAGGAATGTTTGAGGAAGAGGTGTTTGTATGCACAATAAATATCCGAATCTTTTGTCTCCTGCAAAAATCGGCAAGGTGGAGCTGCGCAACAAGACCATCATGGCAGCCATGGGAATGAGCCAGGCAGACAACGGCTTTGTCAACAGGGCGGTGCTCAATCACTATGCAGAGCGTGCCAAAGGCGGTGTCGGTGCCATTATTGTTGAGGTCACCTGTGTGGATGCTCCCTTGGGATTGAATACAAAGGGGATGCTTGTGATTGATGATGATAAATACATACCCGGTATGAAGCAGCTTGCCGATGTCATTCACGATGGCGGATCCAAAGCCTTTTTGCAGATTTCCCACACAGGCAGAGGAGCAAGACGTGCCATCATCGGTGATCAGCCTGTCGGTCCCAGTGCCGTTGCAATGCCTTATTCCTTTATGATGGGGCTTGCCAATGAAACGCCCCGTGCACTCACCATCGACGAAATAAAGGCTATTGAAGAAAAATATGCACAGGCAGCGCTTCGTGCAAAAAAAGCAGGCTTTGACGGTGTTGAAATCCATGCCGTCGGTTATTATCTCGGTCAGCAGTTTTTGTCTTCCAAGGCAAATATCCGTACCGATGAATACGGCGGCAGCCGCGAAAACCGCATTCGTTTTCATCTGAACATCATTAAACGCATCCGTGAACTCTGCGGTGATGATTTTGCAATCATTGTCAAACTGTCCGTCATTGAATTGGGCAAGGACGGTGGTATTTCCTTGCTTGACGGTGTTTACTACTGCAAAAAGCTGCAGGAGGCAGGTGTGGACGCCATTGAAGTGCTTGCCGGCAAATGGATGAGCGAAGCCGGTAAAAAGGAAGCCCCCGAATCCGCATACCCCGATTGCATGGCGGTAGCGCTTTGCCTGCTTATGAAGCTCGGTATTCTGATGACAACGGGCAAGAAAAAGACCATTCCGCTGATCGGCGGCGGCAGGGCGCAGAATCCCGTCAAGGCCGAAAAAGCACTTGCAACAGGGCAGTGTGACATGATTTTCATCGGTCATGCACTGCTTGCACAGCCCGATCTTGTCAATCTCATTGAACAGAACAGGGAAGATGAAATTCGTCCCTGTATCGGCTGCGGTCATTGCATCGACCATCAGCTGCAGCACGGTTGCCGTGCGGTCTGCTCGGGCAATGCCGTGCTTGCAAGAGGGGATAATGATTACACAATTACCCCTGCAGAGATCAAGAAAAAGGTCATTGTGGTCGGTGGCGGTGTTGCAGGTGTGGAAGCTGCACGAATTGCAGCCAAGCGAGGCCATGATGTCACGCTTTTTGAAGCCGATACCAAAATCGGCGGACAGATGAATCTTGCGCACATTCCGCCTTATAAACAGCATTTGGGACTGATGATGCCGTATCTTGAAAGGCAGCTTGCGCTGACAGGTGTTAAGGTGCAACTCGGCAAAAGGGTCACAAAGGAAGAAATCCTTGCGCTCAACCCGGATGCGGTTGTCTGTGCCACGGGAGTCAATCCCCGTAAGCTCAATATGGAAGGTGCCGAACGGGCAATATCCGCCAACGAGGTGCTTGCAGGCGCACAGACGGGTAAATTTGTGGTTGTCATCGGCGGCGGTTCCATCGGCTGTGAAACCGCAGAGCTGCTTGCAAGTCAGGGCAAGAGGGTGAGCATTGTCGAAATGCTGCCGACCCTTGCAGGCAACACGGGTAAGACCGCACAGACCATTCTGCTCGGTCATCTGAAAGGCAACGGCGTGCGACTGTGCACCGAAAACAAGGTTGAGAAAATCACCGAAACCGAAGTGATCTGCAGATATAAAAACGATTATCCGTACAGGCTCAAAGCGGATTCCGTGGTTGTTGCCATCGGCAATACCCCCGAAACAACACTTTACGAATCCCTGAAAGGTGAAGTGAGTGAACTTTACAATATCGGCGACTCCAACGGCGGCGGTATTATTCCCACCGCTGTGTATGAAGGCTACACCGTCGGTTGCTCAATATAAAAAATCGTCTGCGACGAATCCCCCCCCCGTCCCCCAATCTTGGGGGCGAAAAGGTGTTTTTGTTCAATAAGCTTGCGTCATTCAATGAGCCGCAGGCGAATTATATGCAAATTGCTCACAACGCGAGCAATTTCCTATATAATAAATAATGCGACCTGTTTTGTGCAGGTCGCATTTTCATGTTATTCAATTAAAGAATGCTTCTTGCAAAGGAGAGAATGTCTTCCCAGACTTCCTTTTTTGTCGCTTCGTTGTGGATTTCATGGCGCAGGCCTTCATACAGCTTGCATTGCACATTGCAGCCTTCTGCCTTGAATTTATTGTAAACTTCCGTAACACCTTTGCCGAAATTGCCGACGGGGTCCATGTCGCCTGCAATCAGATACAGCGGAATATCTTTGGGTGTGTCGGCAAAGCTCATTTTGTCGGATACGGCAGCGAGCAGCTTGAACAGATCACGGTAGGCGGTGGCGGTGAACAGATAGCCGCATTTCGGGTCAGCAATATAAACATCAATATTCTGTTCATCCACGCTCAGCCAGTCAAAATCGGTTCTGCCTGCAAATTTCTTGTTGTAAGCACCGAATGCAAGGGAGTTGATGAACGGGGAACGGTATTTGCTGCCCTTGATTTTTGCAATCAGGTTTGCAACGAGAATGCCGGCTCCTGCTGCCGGGTTCGCACCTGCCGTGCCGCAGATGACAGCACCGTCCACAGCTTCAAGCTTTCGGGCGAGGTAATTTCTTGTCACAAACGAGCCCATGCTGTGTCCCCACAGAATGACCTTTGTGCCGGGATAGGTCTGTTTTGCAAGTCTTGTGACGGCGGCGGCATCCTCAGCCAGCTTTTTATCACCGTCAGATTCACCGAAATAGCCGAGGTCATCATCTGTATTGATCGATTTGCCGTGTCCTGCGTGGTCGCTCATAAAAACAGCAAAGCCTGCAGCGGCAAAATAATTTGCAACCTCAATGTAGCGGTCGGTGTGCTCTGCCATGCCGTGAATCACCTGAATAACGGCAGAGGGCTGTGCATCGGGTGCAATGCATTGCACATAAATATCGGCAACACCGGTTGCGGACGGGATTTTGTATTCATTATGCAGAAAATCCATAAAAACAGCTCCTTTTCGATTTGACATCATTATACCATGAAAAATTGTATTTGTATAGAAAAATTTTCTTTTTTTTACTCTTGTTGAAATGAAAAATATGTGGTACAATATTTTATTATGTCGCAGAAAGGACGGTTTTTTGTTATGCTCGGACTCCGAATCGGTGTGGATCTGGGTTCTGCTTCACTGCATATTTGTGTGGCAGGGCGCGGTGTTGTAGTGTCCGAACCGTCTGTTATGGTCTGTGATTCCGATACGGGAAAGCCCCTTGCCATCGGCTCGGCGGCTGAAGAAATGCTCGGCAGGCTTCCCAATTCCATGCGTGCGGTACATCCTGTGTTTGACGGTGTTGTGGATAATTTTGAAGCCGCACAGCAGCTGCTTCGCCCTTATATTACGCATATTTGCGGCAATCGTCTGTTCAAGCCGAATATTCTGATGAGCGTATCCACCGATGTGTCACGCAATGAAAAGCGTGCCTTGCTGTCGATTCTGACCGATTGCGGTTGCGGAAGAGCCTGCTTTATTGAAAAACCGTTGGCAGCAGCCATCGGTGCAGGTGAAAATTGCTTTAAGCCGGGCGGTATTCTGTGTGTGGAGATCGGTGCAGGCAGTGTGGATGCTGCCATGTTGTCCATGGGCAATGTGGTTGCTTCCTCATTTGTGCGCACGGGCGGCAGAGTGATGACCACATCCTTGCGCCGCTATTTGTCACATGCAAGAAACTACAGTGTCGGCTTTTTAACAGCGGAAGAAATAAAAAAGAATGTTTGCAGTGCCGTGAAGCGCGACACGGAAGTTGCAATGATCGTCAACGGTAAAAATATTACAACGGGTGTACCTGAGAATTTTGAGGTCACATCAACAGAACTCTATCCTGTGCTGCAGGGCGATCTGGAAAATATCGCGCAGACCATTCAGAATGTGCTCGAAAATGCCCCTACGGAACTGATTGCCGATGTGCACCGTGACGGTGTTCTGCTGACGGGCGGCGGTGCCGGTCTGCACGGCATTGACAGATGGATGAGCGAGCGCCTTGACATGCCCGTTCGTGTTGCCGAACATCCCGAAAAGGCTGTTGCCCGTGGGCTTGCCTATGTATTGCGTGACGGCAGCAAGGTATTCCGCGGCGAATATGTATATCTGGATGCCCTTTCAAGGGACAGTGAATGATGATGGAACAAACAAACCGTGAACAATTACAGATCACCGCAACCGTTGAGCGTGTTACATTCCGTAATGCGCAAAACGGTTTTTGTGTCGTGGAAATGAATACCGATGGTGATTATTTCACGGCGGTCGGTGAGCTGCCCGAGGTTGCGGCAGGGGAGGAACTGACCATCAGCGGCAACTGGACAACCCACGGCACCTTCGGCAGACAGTTTAAAATTGAAAGCTTTTCACGCTCTTTGCCCGATACAACGGCAAAATTATTTACCTATCTTTCGTCGGGTGCCGTCAAGGGGGTCGGACCCAAGCTTGCCATGAAGATCGTGGAACGGTTTAAAGACCGAACTTTTGAAATCCTCGAAAACGAGCCCGACCGTCTTGCCGAAATCAGGGGTATTTCACCAAGACTTGCAAAAGAAATTTCGCAGGAGTTTATCCGTCAGTTTGCCATGCGCAAGGTGCTCATTGAGCTTGAAAACTACGGCATTACCCCGAGTGAAAGCACTTCTATTTATAAATATTTCGGCGCAGGTGCCATGAACACCATCCGACAGAATCCGTATGTGCTGTGCAATATCGAAAAGAATTTCACCTTCTCCCGCGTGGAAGACCTTGTGCAGACAATGGAGCTTTCCCCCGATCCGTCTTATCGCAACACCGCAGGCATATTGCATGTTGTGAAACACAATCTTTACAACAACGGTCACACCTGTCTGCCGCGCAGAAAACTCATTGAGCCGTGTGCGGCACTTTTGGAGCTGACCGCGGATGAGGTGGAAATTGCAATTGATGCTATGCTCGAAGGCAATCTTCTGTATTCCGAAATGCTGGGCGGCGAGGACTTTCTGTTTCTGCCCGATATTTACATAGCCGAGCGCGAAATTGCAGAACGAATGAAGACCATTCTGCGCTTTCCTCCGGCAGGATATTCCAACCTTGAAAAAGAGATCGACAACAGCGAGGAGCGCAACGGCATGTTCTATGCACCTGCACAGCGTGAAGCCGTACGCCTTGCTTGCGAAAAAGGTCTGCTGATTCTCACGGGCGGCCCCGGTACGGGCAAAACCACCGCTGTCAAGGCGGTGCTCGATGTGCTCGAATGCCGCGGCTTGCAGGTGCTGCTTGCCGCACCCACGGGCAGAGCCGCCAAACGCATGAGTGATGTCACGGGCAGAGAAGCCAAAACCATCCACCGTCTGCTCGAGGTGGAATGGACAGAAAACGACAAACCCAATTTCGGCAGAAATGCGGAATATCCGCTGGATGCACAGGCACTCATCGTGGACGAAATGAGCATGGTGGACTGCGAGCTGTTTGCAAATCTGCTCGATGCCTTGCCGTTCGGCTGTCGCCTGATTCTCGTGGGCGATGCCGACCAATTGCCGAGTGTCGGACCGGGTAATGTGCTCAACGATCTTATTGCCTCCGAAAAGCTGCCCGTTGTGTGTCTGACTGAAATTTTCCGTCAGGCACAGCAAAGCCTGATTGTCACCAATGCCCACCGCATCATTCAGGGGGAACAGCCCGTCACCGATAAAAAAGACAGCGACTTCTTTTTTATGGAGCGCAATGAGGTTGTGTCTGCTGCGGATTGCATTGCCGATCTCGTTGCACGCAGATTGCCCATGGCGTACGGCTTTTCACCTATTCATGATATTCAGGTACTGTGTCCGTCCAAAAAGGGAATCTGCGGCACATTCAATCTCAATCGCATATTACAGGAGCTGCTCAACCCCAAGGATCGCATCAAAAATGAAATCACCGTGTCTTCCGCACGGTTTTTCCGCGAAGGCGACAAGGTTATGCAGACTCGTAATAATTATGACATTCCGTGGGAAAAGGATGGGGAAGAGGGGCAGGGCATTTTCAACGGTGACGTCGGCATTCTTGAGTTTATAAACTATGCCGCAGGGATTCTCAAGATCCGTTTTGATGACCGCCTTGCCATGTATCCCGTTGACCACCTGAGTGACCTTGAGCTTGCCTATGCTGTGACCGTACACAAAAGTCAGGGCAGTGAGTTTGATGCCGTTGTTATTCCCGTTTGTGAAGTACCGCCGCAGCTTTGTTATCGTAATCTTTTGTACACAGCCGTTACAAGAGCCAAAAAACTCGAGGTTTTGGTCGGCCGCAGTGGGGTGATTGCAAATTTCACCCAAAATGACCGCAGCCACCGTCGTTATTCTGCCTTGTGCGACTTCTTGTGCAAAGAAAATTGAATATTTTTCGTGCGTTTTTGATGAATATCTTGACAAATGTTTTGTTTGGTGCAATAATAAAATGATTGATTTTCTGAAAGGAAGATAAAAATGTATAAAGAACTTGCCAAGCAGTATGAGCCTCGCAATGTTGAGGACAGAACATACAAAGCATGGATCGACGGCGGCTACTTCAAAGCTCCCTGCGATCCGAACAAAAAGACCTATACAATCGTGATTCCCCCTCCCAATATCACCGGTCAGCTTCACATGGGTCATGCACTTGACAACACCCTGCAGGACATTCTCATCCGCTATAAGAGAATGCAGGGCTTTGATACCCTTTGGCTTCCCGGCACCGACCACGCATCCATTGCAACGGAAGTGAAAATCGTTGAAAAAATGCGTGAAGAGGGCATCACCAAGGACGATCTCGGCAGAGAGGGCTTCCTTGTGCGTGCATGGGACTGGAAAAAGCAGTACGGCGGCAGAATCGTTGAACAGCTCAAAAAGCTCGGCTCCTCCTGCGACTGGAGCAGAGAACGCTTCACCATGGACGAGGGCTGCAACAAGGCTGTCAAGGAAGTTTTTGTCCGTCTGTATGAAAAAGGACTCATTTATCGCGGTAACCGCATTATCAACTGGTGTCCCGAATGCCGCACCACCATTTCCGACGCGGAAGTGGAATATGAAGATCAGGCTGGCCATTTCTGGCATCTTCGCTATCCGTTCAAGGATGGCAGCGGTTATATTGAGCTTGCAACCACCCGTCCCGAAACCATGCTCGGTGACGTGGCTGTTGCTGTCAACCCCAAGGATGAACGCTATGCAGACAAGGTCGGCAAGATGCTTGTTCTGCCTTTGGTCGGCAGAGAAATCCCCGTCGTTGCCGACGAATATGTTGAAATGGACTTCGGTACCGGTGTTGTTAAAATCACACCTGCCCATGACCCGAATGACTTTGAGGTCGGTACCCGTCATAACCTGCCCGTGCTCAACTGCATGACCGATGATGCAAAAATCACCGAAGACTACCCGAAGTATGCAGGCATGGATCGCTTTGCCGCAAGAAAGGCAATCGTCAAGGATCTTGAAGAGGGCGGTTATCTCATCAAGGTCGAAGATTATACCCACAATGTCGGCACCTGCTACCGTTGTCATACCACCATCGAACCCCGTGTTTCTTTGCAGTGGTTCGTTGATATGAAGCCCCTTGCCGCACCGGCAATCGATGCTGTGCGTGACGGCACCATCCGCTTCATTCCTGACCGTTTCTCCAAAAACTACTTCCATTGGATGGAAAACATCCGTGACTGGTGTATTTCCCGTCAGCTCTGGTGGGGGCACCGCATTCCTGCATGGTACTGCGCAGATTGCGGCGAAATCACCGTTTCCAAAGGTACACCCGATGTCTGCTGCAAGTGCGGCTCCAAGAATATTGAGCAGGATCCCGACACCCTCGATACTTGGTTCTCCTCCGCTTTGTGGCCGTTCTCGACCCTCGGCTGGCCGGACAACACCGAAGACCTCAAACATTATTTCCCGACCAACACCCTCGTTACGGGTTATGATATCATCACCTTCTGGGTTTCCAGAATGATTTTCTCCTCTCTCGAAAATATGGGCAAGGCTCCCTTTGATACCGTTCTCATTCACGGTCTTGTGCGTGATGCACAGGGCAGAAAGATGAGTAAGTCCCTCGGCAACGGTATCGATCCGCTTGAAATCATTGACACCTACGGTGCCGATGCTCTGCGCTTCACCCTTGCAACGGGCAACAGCCCCGGAAACGATATGCGTTTCTCCAATGAAAAGGTTGAAGCGAGCCGTAACTTTGCCAACAAGCTGTGGAATGCTGCCCGTTTCGTTCTGATGAACCTTGACGAAAACGAAGCCGCACCGCATATCCCTGCCAACCTTGCACTCGAGGATAAGTGGATTCTCAGCATCTTCAACAAGACCGTCCGTGATGTCACGGAAGCTCTTGACCGCTATGAGCTCGGTATTGCCGTACAGAAGCTGTATGACTTTATCTGGGATATTCTTTGCGACTGGTACATTGAGCTTGCCAAGATCCGCCTGAACGGGGAAGACGAGGAAGCCAAGAAGACCGTCCGTGCGGTTCTTGTTTATGTCATGAGCAATACCCTGAAGCTGCTTCATCCTTTCATGCCCTTCATCACCGAAGAAATCTGGCTGACTCTGCCACATGACGGTGAAACCATCATGCTCTCCGATTGGTGCAAGTACAGTGAAGAACTCAACTTCGCTGCTGAAGAAGAACAGATGAACAAGATCATGGCAGCCATCAAGGGTGTCCGTAACCGCAGAGCCGAAATGAACGTTGCTCCCTCCAAGAAGGCTGAACTGTTTATTGCAACTGCCGATGCCGATACCTTTGCAATCGGTGCCGCATTCTTCAAGCGTCTTGCATCTGCATCCGATGTTCAGATTGCAGCTGATTTTGCAATTGAAGGTGCCGTCAGCGTCGTTACCGATGCCTGCACGGTTTACATTCCCATGCGTGAACTTGTTGACTTCGAAGCAGAACGCAAGAGACTCAACAAGGAACTTGAAGCCACCGAAAAGCAGCTTGCGCAGATTGATGCAAAGCTTTCCAATGCAGGCTTCCTTGCAAAAGCACCGGAAGCAGTTGTCGAACAGCAGAAGCAGAACCGTGAAAAGCTTGCTGAAAAGGCAGCCAACATCCGTGCACAGCTTGAAAAATTGAACTGATGAATTACGAAGAAGCACTCAATTTCTTTCATTCATTTGACAGATTCGGCGTACAACCCGGACTTTCCCGGGTGTGCGCCTTATCGGCATTTTTAGGTAACCCGCAGAATGATCTTTCTTTTGTTCATGTTGCCGGAACCAACGGAAAAGGCTCAACAAGCACCATGCTCAGTGAGGTATTCCGTGCCGCAGGACATACTGTGGGACTTTACACCTCACCGTATGTTCTTTGCTTCCGTGAACGCATGCAGGTTGACGGAAAAATGATTTCCGAGGAAGAGTTGTCTTTGCTTGCACAAACCGTCAAAAAAGCGGTCTTGAAGTGTAATGAAAACAATATTTTTCCGACCGAATTTGAGGTCGTCACCGCCGCCGCATTCGCATTTTTCAAGCAGAAAAACTGCGATATTGTCATTCTTGAAGTCGGTCTTGGCGGCAGATTTGATGCAACGAACATCATAGAAAACCCCGAATGCAGTGTCATAACGAGCGTGTCCTTTGACCATGTCGGTGTTTTGGGGGACACACTTGAAAAGATCGCAGGCGAAAAAGCAGGTATCATCAAAAACGGTGCTCCCGTTGTGACGAGTGAAAATCAACCCGATGCCGTAAAAGCCGTGCTTTTGGCAGAGGCGCAGCAAAAAAATGCCGTTTTGCATTTTGCGGACGGTGCTTTGCCTGTTTTGCATGAAACCGTAAACGGCTCATGTGTCACATGGAACGGGGGAGAGCTTTGCGTTCCGTTTGCCGGTATGCACATGGTTGAAAACGCAGGACTTGTCATCAAGGCTGCACAGCTTTGTGCCGGAAAATGGCACATTTCCGAACAAAATATCCGTGAAGGCATTGCCGCCGCACGCATTCCTGCAAGAGTGGAGGTGCTGTCTGAACAGCCGCTTGTTATTCTTGACGGCTCACACAATGACGGCTCCACAAAGGCACTTGCAGGTGTTCTGCAAAGGATTTTTGCAGGCAAAAAAATCCTTGCTCTCATGGGCATGATGGCGGATAAAGAGGTGGATAAAGCACTTGCCAATCTGTTGCCCTGTTTTTCGCATGTGCTGACGGTGACACCGTCCAATCCTCGTTCCATGCAGGCTTGCGAATTGGCTGAAAGAATTGTTGCCTGCGGCATTGCCGCACAGCCAACCGACTGCATTGAGCAGGCTGTTCTGACCGCTTTTGCAAAAATAAGCGATTTTGATGCGCTTGTGGTCTGCGGTTCACTCTATCTTGCCGCGGATGTGCGCGAAAAATTTATTTACCATATTGACAAATTGTCAAACAAACAGTAAAATATAATTATTATGCGCAAAATTTATATTGAATCAACACGGGATGTGATTTTTTGTCTTTTATTATTAAAACCGCTGCCGTTACGCAAAAAGGCGCAAACGGAGAATTTAACAGCGATAATCTGAATCTCAACGGCAGAGTTCTGTCAATTGAGAATGCTAATAACGGCTTCAAGGGTGCAGGCAGCATGCGCGCTCCCTTTGTTGTTGCGTTTGCATCCTCTCCGTATAACGGCTTTGCAGGTGCTGCGCTGACGGCTCTTTGTGACCGTACGGACGCGCTCAAAAAGGATGATAACAGCTTTGCATCTGTTCTTGACGGTTATTTTGCTGACAGCAAGCATGCACTTGAGCAGTGCAATTGTGAGGCGGACGGTCTTGCCGTTTCCATGCTGGTCGGTTATGAAAGCAAGCTTGTTGCCGCAAAGATGGGCAATGCATGCATCCTTCGTTACACCGACGGCGATCTTGTCAATATGGGCACCGAGCAGGCAGAGCAGCCTTATTTCTGCGAAGAAATTTCTGTCAATCACGGTGATATGTATGTGCTTTGTCCGTCATCTGCCTTGTCAGCACTGACGGAGGGCGAAATCATTGTTGCCCTCAATGCCGCTGACGGCAATGAGAAAAAGGCAGTGCAGATGCTTGCTGGAAAATTTGCAAAGCGCAATCCCGAAGCATCCGATACCTTTGTTGTGATCCGTGTCGAACAGCAGGGTGCACCTGCCGTGGTTGCTCCCGTTGTTGCCGAAGCAGCAGCCCCCGTGCATGAAGAGCCTGTTGCGGCTGCACAGGAAGAGTCGGCTGACTATGAAGAAGAAAATGTTTATGAGCCCGAAACGGACGAATATGATGAAGAGCCGCAGGCGGATCCCCGTAAGAAGCTTCTGCTTTGGGTGATTCTTTGTGTTGCCCTTGTGCTCGGCATGGTCATTGCAGGCTTTGCTGCTTATAAGATCTCCTTTGCACGCAATCATTCCGATGTCAGTGCAGGTGTTGTTGTTGCCGGCAGTGATGCACAGTATGATGTGGATATTGATCTCACAACCGAAGCTCCGACAACCGAAGCCGTCACTGAACCCGTGACCGAGGAAGCAACCTCTGAAGATGCAACCGAGGCGCCGACCGAAGCGGAAACAACCACCGAGGAAGACGACTACTATTACGACGACGATTATTATGAGGACGATGATGACGATTACTACGAGGATAATGACGATGAGGCCACCGTTCCCGAAACCGTTCCGCGTCCCACCGAGGCTCCTACTGAGGCTCCCACGCAAGCACCGACCGATGCTCCGACCGATGCACCTGATAATAATGATGATGAACCGACACAGGGCAGACCGATTGAAGCACCGACCGATAATACCTTTGAAGAATTCTGATTGAAATTGAATCAATGCAACAAGAGATCATGCTTCGGTATGATCTCTTTAATTATATTTTAAAGAAAATATTTTATAATTTAGCCGTTTATTTATATAAAAGTAGTTGCGATTATATTTTGCGTGTGTTATAATAAAATGACTTATTTTGTAAACGGAGGAAGAATATGGTCATTCTCGGCATTGACCCCGGATATGCCATTGTAGGATGGGGAATCGTGCGCTATGAATCCAACCGTTTTAAAACATTGGATTTCGGTGCCGTCACCACTCCTGCAGGTATGCATTTCTCCGATCGTCTTGAAAAAATCTATGACGGTATTGATTATCTGCTGGATACCTATAAGCCCGATGCGCTGAGCATTGAAAAGCTGTTTTTCAACACCAACCAAAAAACCGCCATCGATGTTGCGCAGGCAAGAGGTGTTATTCTGCTTGCCGCAAAAAAAGCAGGTGTTGAGATTTTTGAATACACCCCCTTGCAGGTCAAGCAGAGTGTGGTCGGCTACGGCAGGGCAGAAAAAAAGCAGGTGCAGGAAATGACCCGTATCATTCTCAATCTCAATGCTGTTCCCAAGCCTGATGATACCGCCGATGCGTTGGCGCTTGCAATCTGCCACGGCCATGCAAGCGGCTCGGCACTGGGCAGGCTGTTGCAGAATAAATAACATAAATTTGCGAATTATAAAATAAACTGATGAGGTGAAGATATGTTTTACAGTCTGACGGGGAAGGTCGTCTTTGTCGATACAACAAGCATTGCCGTGGATTGCCACGGGGTTGCTTACCGTTGCTTTGCGACCGTGAATACCCTCAAGCGTACCGCGCAGACGGGTGCCACGATCACGCTGTATACCTATCTTGCCGTGCGTGAGGATGCCATGGAGCTGTACGGCTTTGCCGATACCGAGGAGCTTGACTTTTTTAAGCTGCTCATCGGTGTGTCCGGCGTCGGCCCCAAGGCGGCACTTGCCATTTTGTCGGAGCTTACACCTGCGCAGTTGAGCATGAGCATTGCTTCGGGAGATGTCAAAAGCATCACCCGTGCCAACGGTGTCGGCCCCAAGATCGCACAGCGCGTGGTGCTGGAGCTCAAAGACAAGATTGCAAAAAATGTTCCCACGGGTGTTTCATCTGCACAGCTTGAAAGCATGGCAACTGCCTCACAGCAGGGAAGTGCAAGCGCAGAAGCGGTCAGTGCGCTGGTCGCGCTCGGCTACGCACAGACAGAAGCTGCCCGTGCGGTTGCAAGAGCTGATGCCAACCTGTCTGTGGAAGAAATGATAAAATTTGCGTTAAAAGAAATGATGAGAGGAGTATAAACCGTGTTTGACGAAAATGAATTGTTTGACGGCCGTTTGTCGTCCCCCGAGTTTAACTCCTTTGATTCGGACACCGAAATCAGCCTTCGTCCGAAAACGCTTGACGAATACATCGGTCAGGAAAAAGTAAAAGAAAACCTGAAAATTTATATGGAAGCCGCAAAACAGCGCGGTGATACGCTTGACCATGTGCTTCTTTACGGCCCTCCCGGCTTGGGTAAAACCACCCTTGCAGGCATCGTTGCCAACACCATGGATGTGCAGATCCGTGTCACCTCGGGTCCTGCCATCGAAAAGCCGGGCGACCTTGCGGCATTGCTGACCAACCTCAACGCTGGTGATGTTTTGTTTATTGACGAAATCCACCGTCTGTCGCGCTCGGTTGAAGAAGTGCTGTATCCTGCCATGGAAGACAAGGTCATCGATATCATCATCGGCAAAGGCCCGTCCGCCCGTTCTATCCGACTTGATCTGCAGCCCTTCACGCTTGTCGGTGCAACCACAAGGGCAGGACAGCTGACAGCCCCCTTGCGTGACCGCTTCGGTGTTATTCTTCGCCTTGAGCTGTACACGCACGAGGAGCTTGCAAGCATCGTCAGCCGCAGTGCCGCCATCCTCGGTATTGAAATTGAGCCCGATGGTGCACTCGAAATCGCATCGCGCTCGCGCGGTACACCGCGTATTGCAAACAGGCTTCTTCGCAGATGCCGTGACTTTGCGCAGGTGGTCGGCAGCGGTATCATCACCATGCAGGATGCACAGCTTGCACTTGCAAGAATGGAAATCGACGAGCTCGGACTGGACAACATTGACCGTCTGATGCTCACCGCCATGATCCGTAACTACAACGGCGGCCCCGTCGGCCTTGAAACCATTGCGGCCGCCATCGGTGAGGAAGCAGTCACAATCGAAGATGTTTATGAGCCTTACCTCATGCAGATCGGCTTTCTGAGCCGTACCCCCCGTGGCCGTATGGTCACACCGGCGGCATACCGTCATCTCGGTCTGCCGATGCCGGGACAGCAATCCATGCTGTAATTGAATTTATTAAGGAGTTGTTCGTATGGGCAGACTGTTTGGCACAGACGGTGCCAGAGGCGTTGCAAATACTGAAATCAGCTGCGAGCTTGCCATGAAGATCGGCAGATATGCGGCGGTCGTTCTCGGCAAGGAAAAGGAAACACCGCTTCGCGTTCTGATCGGAACCGATACAAGGCGTTCGGCGGATATGCTTTCCAATGCGATCATATCGGGCTTTTGCTCGGCAGGCTGCAATGTGCTGCACATCGGTGTTGTTCCCACCCCTGCCGTTGCATATCTCGTTAGACAATACAACTACGATGCAGGTGTTGTCATTTCCGCATCGCACAATCCCTTTGAATACAACGGAATCAAAATTTTCGGGCCCGACGGCTACAAGCTGCCCGATGAAACGGAAGAGCAGATCGAAGCCTATATTCTTGATGATGTGTCTGCGATCACTCCCAAAATCGGTGCGCAGGTCGGCACGGTGACCCATTCTCCCACCGCTGTCAATGACTATATCAAGCATCTTGAAAATGCCGCTGATGCACACTTTTTCGGCATGCGCATTGCCGTTGACTGTGCAAACGGTGCCGCCTCCAAAACAGCAGGCGAGCTGTTCGGCAGACTCGGTGCGGAATGCACGCTCATCAATTGCCATCCGAACGGTGTGAACATCAACAAGGATTGCGGCTCAATGCACCTTGAGAAGCTTTGCGAATATGTCCGCGAGAATAAATTCGACCTCGGACTTGCGTTTGACGGCGATGCAGACAGACTTCTGTGTGCAGACGAAAACGGCAATGAAGTCGACGGTGACAAAATGATTGCCGTCTGTGCAAAATACCTGAAAGACAAAGGTTCCCTCAAAGCAAACACCGTTGCCGTTACGGTGATGACCAATATGGGCATGCTGAAATACCTTGAACAAAACGGCATCCGTTACGAAAAAACCGCAGTCGGTGACCGTTATGTGCTGCAAAGAATGCTTGAAACGGGCTGTAATTTAGGCGGCGAGCAGTCGGGACATATCATTTTCTCCGATCATGCCACCACCGGTGACGGTGAAATGACCGCCGTACAGCTTCTCAATATCATCCGTGCAAGCGGAAAGACCCTCGGTCAGCTTGCAGGTGAAATAGAGCTCTATCCGCAGGTGCTGATCAATGTCCGTGTGTCCGCACTCGGAAAGCTGCGATTGGAAGAAGATGAAGAAATCAAAACCGCCATTGCCTTTGCCGAGGAAAAGCTTGGCAATGAAGGCAGAGTGCTGGTCAGAGCCTCGGGCACGGAGCCGCTTGTGCGTGTCATGCTTGAAGGCAGAGATAAAAAATTAACCGAAACCCTTGCGCAGGAAATTGCGCAGGTCGTAAAAGAAAGGCTAATCTGATGCGTGCTGCAGAGAATTGGAAAGATTATGAGCTGCTGGATTGCTCGGACGGTGAACGCCTGGAGCGTTGGGGGAATGTCATTCTTATCCGTCCCGATCCGCAGGTCATCTGGAAAACCCCGAAAAATCATCCCATGTGGAAAAAAGCCGATGCCCGTTATTGGAGAAGCAATTCGGGCGGCGGCAAATGGGAGATCTATAAAAAAATCCCCGATGTGTGGTCGATTTCTTATGGTGCCATGCAGCTGCGTGTCAAGACCATGGGCTTCAAGCACACGGGGGTGTTCCCCGAGCAGGCTGTCAACTGGGATCTTGTTGCAAAGACCATCAAGGAAGCCGGCAGACCCGTTAAAATGCTGAATCTGTTCGGCTACACGGGTGCAGCTACGGTTTCTGCCATGGCGGCAGGTGCAGCGGCTGTGCATGTGGATGCCTCCAAGGGTATGGTGCAGTGGGCAAAGGAAAATGCCGTTGTCAGCGGTGTCGCAGATAAAAGCGTGCGATGGCTTGTGGATGACTGCATCAAGTTTGTTGAACGCGAGATCCGCCGCGGCAATAAGTATGACATTATCGTCATGGATCCGCCGTCCTACGGCAGAGGCCCGGGCGGAGAGGTCTGGAAGCTCGAGGAAGAGGTTTATAATCTTGTTGAGCGTTGCGCCGAGCTGTTGCATGAGGATTCGCTGCTGTTTTTGCTCAATTCCTACACAGCAGGACTTTCACCCTCTGTTATGCAATATATTTTAGGTGCTACCATTCAGAAGAAATACGGCGGCGAAATTTCCGCCGATGAAATCGGATTGCCGGTGACGGCTACGGGCATGGTTCTGCCCTGCGGCTCCACCGCTTGTTGGAAGAGATAAAGAAGTGAAAAACAAACTTTTAGAATTTCAGAATGTAACATATTCTTACGAAGAAGAAGGTCCTGCGGCTTTGCAGGGCGTCAGCTTCAGCGTGGAAAAGGGACAGTTTGTGGTGATTCTCGGCCACAACGGCTCGGGCAAATCCACCATTGCCAAGCTGTCCAATTCCATTTATCTGCCCACCGAAGGCAAGGTTTTTGTCAACGGAATGGATACGGCGGATGAAAAAAATGAAATGAACTGCCGCAAGACCATCGGTGTTGTGTTTCAGAATCCCGACAATCAGATCGTGGCTTCCATTGTGGAGGAGGATGTGGCTTTCGGTCCCGAAAACCTTTGTGTGCCGCAAAAGGAACTGCGTGAACGCGTGGATGAAGCACTGCACAGTGTCGGTATGTATGATTACCGTCACCACGAGACACACAAGCTTTCGGGCGGTCAGAAGCAGCGTGTTGCCATTGCAGGCATTCTTGCCATGAGGCCGCAGTGTATTGTGCTTGACGAGCCCACCGCCATGCTCGACCCCAAGGGTCGCCGAGAGGTCATGAAGGCCGTTCGTAAGCTCAATAAAGAAGAGGGCATCACGGTGCTGTTCATTACGCATTTTATGGAAGAAGCCGTGGAGGCCGACCGTGTCATGGTTGTGGATGACGGCAAGGTTCTGCTGGACGGTACGCCTGCCGAAATTTTCAGACAAAGCACACTGCTGCAAAAGGTCGGTCTGGATGTGCCTGAGGTTGCGCGCCTTGCGGCAACGCTTCGCGAAAACGGTGTGGACCTCGGTGATGTGCTGACGGAAGATGCATTTGTGAATGCATTTGCAAAGAAACCGGAGGGTTGATATGGCATTTTTAGAAGTAAAAAACATCAACTATGCCTACTCCAAAGGCACTCCGTTTGAGATCGACGCACTGCGTGATTGCTCGTTTTCTGTCGAAAAAGGGGAATACATCGGAGTCATCGGACACACAGGCTCGGGCAAATCGACCCTCATGCAGATGCTCAATGCCCTGCAAAAGCCCGACAGCGGCGCAGTGATGCTTGACGGCAAGGATATCAACACCGACAAAGTGACCGCACGCGATACGCGATTCCGTGTGGGACTTGTGTTTCAGTATCCCGAATATCAGTTGTTTGAAGAAACGGTCCGCAAGGATATAGCCTACGGACCGACCAATATGAAATTACCCCCCGAAGAGGTTGAGGCAAGAGTGCTCGAGGCGGCACAGATTGTCGGACTTCCTTCGGAATTGCTCGATAAATCACCCTTTGACCTTTCGGGCGGTGAAAAGCGCCGTGCCGCCATTGCCGGTGTTATGGCGATGAAGCCCGAGGTGCTTATTCTGGACGAGCCTGCGGCAGGTCTTGACCCGATCGGCAGAAAGGTCATCATGGATATGATCGATAAATACCGTGCCGCAACGGGGGCGACCGTCCTGCTCGTTTCACACAGCATGGAAACCGTGGCTGCCGTTGCAGACCGTATTCTTGTGCTCAACAAGGGCACCATTGCCATGGACGGAACGGTCGATGCCGTTTTCAGCCGTGCAAAGGAGCTTATTGAAATGGGACTGGATGTGCCTGCCGTGACCCGCATTGCCGTCCGCCTGAAGGAAATGGGCTATGCTGTCAACACAGGTGTTTATTCCGTTGCAGATGCCGCACAGATGCTGTTGCAGCTGCTTGGCAAAAAGGAGGGAACCGTATGATCCGTGATATTACCATCGGTCAGTATTTTCCCGGTACCTCGCTGATTCACAAGCTTGATCCCCGTATGAAGATCATTCTGCTTGTGCTGAATATTGCAGCCCTGTTTTTGTGCCGCAACTTTTTCTCTCTGCTGTTGATGTTTGTCATGTCGGTTGCGTGGGTGCTTTTGTCCCGCATTCCGTTTAAGACCATTCTCAAAGGACTCAAGATGATTCTTGTGATTCTTGTTTTTACTGCATTTCTGCAGATTTTCTACAATGATGACGGCAAAGTGCTGTGGCATCCCGTGGAAAGCTGGGATTTCAAAATCACCACCGGCGGTGTATTCTCGGCTGTGTTTATTGCCGTAAGAATCGTTTCGCTGATTCTCATGAGTACGCTTCTGACTTATACCACATCACCGACCCTGCTCACCGATGCCATTGAGCGCCTGCTTTCTCCCTTGAAGGTATTCAAAATCAAGGTGCATTCGCTTGCCATGATGATGACCATTGCGTTGCGCTTTATTCCGACACTCATTGAAGAAATCGACATCATCATGTCCGCGCAGAAGGCAAGAGGAGCCGATCTTGAAACAGGCTCGCTCGTGCAAAGAGCCAAGGCTCTCGTTCCCATTCTTGTTCCGCTGTTTGTCAATTCCTTCCGCCGTGCGTATGAGCTTGCATTCGCGATGGAAGCACGCTGTTACGGCGGTGACGAAAAACGCACAAGACTGCGTGTTATGAAGCTTTCCGGCAGAGATTTTGCCATGCTTGCCGTCACACTTGTCTGCTTCGCTGCGGTGATCGTCACATCTTATGTGAATATGGGCACATTTTTCCTGTTTGAGAAGGTGATCTGATGACGAATTATCTTCTCACCATCCGCTATGACGGCAGTGGCTATCACGGCTGGCAGTATCAGGAAAATGCTGTTTCCGTGCAGCAGTGCATCATGGAAGCCGCCGCAAGAATGTTCGGAGAAACGCCCGTAGTCAACGGCTGCAGCCGCACCGATGCAGGTGTGCATGCCAACCGCTTTTGCTGCAATTTCAAGGCACCGCGGTGTTATCCGTGTGAAAATGTTGTTGCGGCAATGAATACATACCTGCCTTTTGACATTGTTGTGTTGTCCTGCGAAGTGGTTGACGATGATTTCCATGCCCGTTTTTCGTGCAAGGGCAAGGAATATGAATATGTGGTGTGGAATACGCCCGTGCGTGATCCGTTTCTGCATAAGCGTGCTTATCACTACAAATATCCGCTGGATGCGGATTTCCTCGATAAACAGGCAAAGGATCTGCTCGGAACGCATGATTTCACTTGCTTCATGGCGGCAGGCAGTGATGCAAAAACCACCGTCCGTACCATCTCAAGGGCAGATGTCCGCCGTGAAGGTGATAAAGTTATTTTTACCTTCGGTGCCGACGGATTTCTGTATAACATGGTACGCATTATGACCGGCACCTTGCTTTATATTGCATCGGGAAAAATCAAACCCGGTTCCATTCCTGCCATTATTGAATCAAAAGACCGTCTGCAGGCAGGCATTACCGTGCCCGGGGACGGATTGTATCTGAACCGAATATATTATTGAGAGGAGTCTGCATTGTGGCAACCCGACAGGATGATAACAAAAAAAAGAGCATGGCTGTTGTGAAGATGATCGGCATGATCTTGTTGTTCGGTATTCTTGTTTTTGCAGCCGCACGGGTGATTATCGGCTCCTCGGGAACGGACAACACGTCAGACACACTGACTGTGGATCCCGAGGGTGATATCCTGTATTCAATCCCGTCATCGGCTGTTGCAGATATGGCGGCTTATGAATCAGGTATTGCCGTGCTTACAGACAGTGATATGCTGTATTTTGATGCTGCAGGCAGCATCACCCGCAGTGCACAGCATACCTACAGAACGCCTGCATTTGCATTCTGTGACCGTGAATTTCTGGTTTATGACCGCGGCACACCGCATTACCGTCTTGAGATCAATGCTGCCGTATTCAATGAATACACAGCCAATGCCGCAATTCTGACAGCAGCGGTGGGCGCAAGCGGCAATTATGCCGTTGCAACACTGGCGGACGGCGGCTTTCAGTCAAAATTGTATGTCTATTCCGCAGACGAAAGCCTGCAGTATGAATGGGGCAGCGCGAAGCATTTTATTACTCATATTGCACTGTCCGATAGTAAAAACCGCTATGCCGTTGCGCTTGCAGGCAGTGAAGATGCCGGCTATGTAAGTCAGATTCAGGTGTTTGAGCATGGCACCGCACAGCCGCTTTATACTTTGTCTTATAAGGATATCACCGTGCTTGCGATCGATTTTATGAAGGATGATAAGTTGGCTCTGGTAACCGATTCCTTTGTCGCTTATATTGAAGACGGTGTTGAGGAAATAAAATTGGAATATTCCGCATCCTCTCTGCTGAGCTTTGATGTGGCGCATGGTACGGATGTTGCCGTACTGCTGTCAAGCGGCTATGTGGATGAAGTCAATCACCGTGTGTTTTCCTGGGATAAAAACGGAAAGAGCATTCTTGATCCTGCATCCGTTTCTCCGAATGCGACACACCTGAGTGTGACAAAAAAATACTTTGCCGTAGCAGATGAAAAGAATATCACCGTTTATGACAGCAACGGAGAATTTACGGGTGAAGCCCGATCGGTATATAATATCGACCGACTGCAGGTGGTCGGTACGCGCATGTTCTGCCTGCACGAAAACGGATTTTCCGTATGGTCGGTACACAGCCGTCTTGCACAAACAGAAGATGTTGCCAATTGATTTATAAGAATTTAACAAGTTTGCAACATTTATGCTGTACATTATTCAGAAAGATCCCGGGGAGGTCTTTTATAAATGGAAAAATACATTATTGACATATTTCTGATTGCAGTTGTCGTGATTTCGGCACTCATTGCGGCACGCAAGGGATTTTTCCTGACACTGATGAGTATTGTTTCTGCTGTTGCCGCGCTCATCGGAGCCAAGATCCTGGCAGATCCGCTTGCATTGTTTGTGTATAACAATGTTGTACGCAATCCCGTGCTTGCAAAGGTGCAGTCCATGCTGCCGGAAGCGCTGACAAGCAGTGATCCGCAAACTGTGCTGAACGGTATTCTCGAGCAGCTGCCTGACGGTGTTGCGGCAATGATTGAGAATTACGGCATTCTCGATTCCGCTGTTGCTGCAGCCGGGGATGCAACCGCCTTTTTCAGCATGGATAATCTGGAGATCAATTATATTAAGCCGTTTTGTCTTTCGGTTTTGTCGTTGCTGATAACCGTTGTTGTGTTTTATGTTCTTTTTGTTGTGCTTCGTTTGTTCTCAAAAGGACTCAACAAGGCAATCTACAAAAACAAAAAACAGCCCGTCAACCGTTTGCTCGGTGCGGCACTCGGTGTTGTTCGTTCGGCAATTCCTCTGGCAGTCTTTGTTCTTTTGTTAAATTTTGCGGCTGACTGCAATATCAATGATACACTGACAGCCGCTGTTGAAAATTCAAAAATCTGCGCTTGGGTCGAAAACGTTTCTCCGGAATTGTTTGAGGAGTTTTCAAACGGTAATGAATCCACAGCACTCAATGCGTGAAAGGAAGGTATGAAAAATGGCAAACACAAATCCTCAGAAACACAAGAAAACAGGCGATCTTTTTGATAATGTCTGGACGATCCCGAATCTTCTCTCAGCACTGCGCATCGTAATGGTGCCCATCATTGCCGTACTGTTTTTAAAGGGTGAAGCCGTATGGGCGGTTGTCGTGCTTGCTCTTTCCGGCCTTTCCGACTTTTTTGACGGTAAAATTGCCCGTAAGTTCAATCAGATCAGTGCTTTGGGTAAGATTCTTGACCCCATTGCCGACAAGCTGACACAGATCACGCTTGCCGTTGTGCTGTTCTATGTGTTCTGGAAGGCCGAAAATGAAAGCATTCATGCCTTTGCCTGGGTATTTCTGCTGTTCGTTGCCAAGGAGCTCATCATGCTCATCGGCGGTGCTGTCATGCTTGCATTTGAAATCCGTCCCGGTGCTGCCGAAATGCCCGGTAAGGTCGCAACCATGGTCTTTTATGTGGTCATGGTCGTCATCGTTGCCTTCGGTCCCGAAGTCGGTGCATTCCGCGAGCTGTTCACCCTGCCTGACATGGTTATGAAGGTGCTTGTTGTGATTTCCGTCATTCTTACCTTTGTTGCATTCGCATTTTATCTGCCTGAAACCTTCCGTCAGTTCAAGGAAAGATTTTCCAAGAAAAAATAAGAGAAAATAAAAAACTACCCCCGCGAAAGGAAATTGTATGAATTTTAAACTTTGTTCCCGTTGCAAACAACGTCCTGCGGCAGTGTTCATCTCCAAAATTGAGGGTGATAAAACCACGCAGGAAGGTCTTTGCATCAAGTGTGCAATGGAGCTGAATATCGGCCCCATTAAGGATATGATGAGTAAAATGGGCGTTACCGAAGAGGATATTGATGCACTCAATGATCAGTTCGGTGATGTGTTCGGCAATATGGCAGACGGCGATGCCTTTGAAAACGGCGGTGCATCCACCTTGCCGTTTCTGCAGAATCTCTTCGGAGAAGCAGGACTTATATCCAAGGATAAGGATGATGAAGTTGATCTGCCTGCCGAGCTGGTTGAGGAGGGTGAAAAATCCCGTCCCCGTCCCGGTGCAAAGCGAGATAAAACCAAGAAAAAAGAAGACCGCCGCAAGTTCCTCGGTCAGTATTGCACCGATCTTACCAAGCGCGCAAGAGAAGATAAACTCGATCCTATTGTCGGCAGAGATAACGAAATTGCCCGTGCGATTCAGATTCTTTGCCGCCGTTCCAAGAACAATCCCTGCCTGATCGGTGAGCCCGGTGTCGGTAAGACCGCTATTGCAGAGGGTCTTGCCCTTCGCATTGCATCGGGCGAGGTGCCTGCCAAATTGGCAGATAAAGAGATTCATCTGCTCGATCTGACCGCCTTGGTCGCAGGCACACAGTTCCGCGGCCAGTTTGAAAGCCGTATCAAGGGGCTGATCGAAGAGGTCAAGGCAGAGGGGAATATCATTCTGTTTATTGACGAGGTGCATACCCTTGTCGGTACGGGTGATGCTGAAGGATCCATGAATGCCGCCAATATCCTCAAGCCTGCATTGTCCCGTGGCGAAGTGCAGGTTATCGGTGCGACCACCTTTACCGAATACCGTAAGCATATTGAAAAGGATGCAGCTCTTGAACGCCGCTTCCAGCCCGTCAAGGTGGAAGAACCCTCCGTGGAAGAAGCCCACGAAATGCTCAAGGGTATCAAGCATAAATATGAGGAATACCACCGTGTCCGTATTTCCGACAACCTGCTTTATAAGATGGTGGTTCTTTCTGAACGCTACATTACCGACCGTTATCTGCCCGACAAGGCAATCGACCTTTTGGACGAAGCCTGCACCTGCGCAAACCTGCGAAATCCTGCCATCAGTGCTTATGACTTAAGTGAAAAGAAGCTCATTGAGCTGCGCAAGCTCGATGAGGAATTGAGCCAGCCGAGCGAAAACATGGACTATGATAAGATCGCTAAGGTGCGTGCCGACATTGCCATGGAAGAAGGCAGAAATGCCGAGCTTGCCGAAAAGGCAAAGAACAATGCCGTTATTGAAGACGACATCGGTAAGGTCATCAGCCTCTGGACGGGTATCCCCGTGCGCAAGATCATTGACACCGATATCAACCGTCTTGCAGGTATGGAAGGCAATATCAAAAAGAGAATCATCGGTCAGGATGAGGCAGTGGAGGCCGTTTGCGCCGCCATCCGCCGCAGTCGTATTCAGCTGAGTCCGCAGAAAAGACCTGCTTCGTTCATTTTTGTAGGCCCTACGGGTGTCGGTAAAACCGAGCTTGTCAAGCGCCTTGCGGATGAACTGTTTGACACCCCCGAAACCCTCATCCGCCTGGATATGTCCGAGTTTATGGAAAAGCATTCGGTGTCAAGGCTTATCGGCTCTCCTCCCGGTTATGTCGGTTATGACGATGCCGGTCAGTTGACCGAAAAGGTGCGCCGTAAGCCCTACAGTGTTGTTTTGTTTGACGAAATCGAGAAAGCACATCCCGATGTCATGAACATCCTGCTGCAGATTCTCGATGAGGGCAAAACCAACGATGCGCAGGGCAGAACCGTCAGCTTCGCAAACTGCGTTATCATTATGACCTCCAATGCGGGCAGTGAACGCAAGGAGAATCTGCTCGGCTTCGGTCAGGAAAAGAAGAATGTTTCCAAGGATAAGGCGATGAAAGCATTGCGTGACTTCCTGCGACCGGAATTTCTCGGCAGAGTGGATGAAATCATTGTTTTCAATGAACTGACCGAGGAGGATTACAGGAAAATTGCCAAGCTGCTCATTGATGAATTTGTTCCGGCTCTCGAAGACAAGGGTATTCGTCTGATTGTCGAAGACGGAGTAGACGAGCTTGTTGCAAAGGAATCTGCAGGCGGTGCCAGAGGTGCAAGAGATATCCGTTACTGCATCCGCCGTAATATTGAGGATCCCATTGCAAATCTCATCATAGCTGCAGGCGATAACGGACTTGAAGAAATCCGTATCAGCGTAGCGGACGGCAAAATCGTTGTATATTAAGAATTGTTTTTTGTGTGCCGTGTTTTTGTACATGGCACACTTTTTTAATGATATTTATAATTAAATTATAAAAAGTAAAAAATCTGCTTGACATTGTTCTTTGTTTATGGTAAACTACTTGTGCATTCGGAGAGATACCGAAGCGGTCATAACGGAACGGTCTTGAAAACCGTCGTACTGCAAAGTACCGTGGGTTCGAATCCCACTCTCTCCGCCAATTAAAAACAACCGAATAATTCAACATTTGTTACCGATACGGAGAAGTACTCAAGTTGGTGACGAGGCGCCCCTGCTAAGGGCGTAGGTCGGGTAACCGGCGCAGGAGTTCGAGTCTCCTCTTCTCCGCCAAAAAAATACCAAGTCGCAAGACTTGGTATTTTTTTTACTTGGTGCCTTTAGGTGTGGAAATAAACCCCCAGTTCTACTGGGGGTGAAAGAAGACTTTAGTAAAGCCAAAAACGGGCGAGCTCAAAGCCGCCCGAAAAAGAACTAACGGAAAGAAGAAACCTCCTGATATAATAGTAAAGGTTTGGCAGCCGCATTACTAAAATAAAAGGAGGATTCAAACAATGAAAAAAGATAATGAGATAAAGAGTAGTGCGCATTCCCGATACAGATGTCAGTATCATATAGTATTTGCCTCGAAGTACAGAAGACAAATAATATACGGACAAATCAAGAAGGATATCGGAGAGATATTAAGAAAATTGTGTGAACAAAAAGGAGTGGAAATAATCGAAGCAGAGGCATGCAGCGATCATATCCACATGGTGGTGTGTATACCACCACATATAAGTGTATCACAATTTATGGGATATCTCAAGGGAAAAAGTAGTCTGATGATTTTCGACCGAGATGCAAACCTGAAATACAAATACGGTTCACGGACATTTTGGTGTCGGGGGTATTATGTGGATACGGTCGGTCGAAATAAAAAGGTAATAGCAGAGTACATAAAGAATCAATTGGCTGAAGATTACGCACAGGATCAAATAAGCATAAAAGAGTACATCGACCCGTTCACGGGTAACCCGAATAAGTAAGCAAAAATAAACAGCCGCACGGGAGCGGCTGCTTGAAATAGTAATGCGGTGCTAAACTTCAGGACCCCTTTCAGGGGTAAAGCCAGTAACGGCCCCTTATAGGGGCAGAGCAAACCACCGGTTCCACCGGTGGTTTTGATT
>JAZNCO010000073.1:0-3761 GCA_045587645.1 Acutalibacteraceae bacterium
ATTATCCTGTAGGGGTCGGCGCCCACGACGACCCGTTGCAAACGGTCGGTTTGCAGGGATTTTTTATCCCCATACGGGATGCCGAGGCGTCATCCCCTACAAAATGAAACCGTCAATCTGTTCGATAAACCATAATTTATCCCAGAAAAAAGGGGGCTGTCCTTTTTGCCGGGACAGCCCTTTTGTTAGCTTATCTTATCTTCCGTTGACCGTTTCAACAAGGGTGTAATAGAAGTCCTCAAACGAGGTCGGATAGTCGATCGTGCCGCAGAAATCAAAGTGATCCATGCCAACCATGGGATCCATGTAATACCATCTGCCGGGTTCAATCTCGTTGCCTGCCGCCTTTTCAGCGGAATAGGAAAGCGCCGTGTCGGCATTGTTGGACGGATAAATTGCACTTGCATACGGCACGATACCGTCGTTGAGTGCCCAGTTTTCGTCCATGTAAATACCGTCAATGGTCTTGCCTTCGAGCGCACCGAGAAGGGTTGCCGTCGGGAAGAACATGGCAAAAGTGGACAGAATCGGCACTTGTGTATCCATGCAGGTTTCTTCGGTTGCAATGGTGGTGTAGGAGTAGTAATATGTATACGGTGAAAGTTTGATACGTTCATTCAGTTCTGCCGCACCGCGCAATGTCATGTCATAGCCGCAGTTGTCGCCCGTGGTGGCAAAGTTTTTGATGGCGGAAAGGCTGAGTTTTGCTCGTCTTTCGTTTTCTTTTGCTGTCAGTCCGAAGTGACCGAGCTGCACATCCCACATCACGGCTTCTCTGCCGAACAGAACACCGATCAGGTTTGCAACAAAACTGATGAGGATCATCAGCGGTTTGCTGTCATGAATCATGTTTGCAATGGGGGAACCGTTGTGCACACCTGCAAAAGTGATAACCGCATGGATGCTCTTTTCGTGGCCGCCCGTGAACAAGGGGGATGTGTCCTCACCCGTTGCGGCAATTTCTGCTTCGTCACCGTAAGCCATCAGAGAGGCAAACAGACGAACGGCAGGGCCGCCGAAGGAGTGACCGACAAGGTTTAACGGTGTTTCGTTGTCCCAGGGCTCGCCCATGAGAATACGGTCGGAATAGTCATAGCCGTAGCGGTCATGGTTGTGCTTTGCCGAATGTGCGGCACCGTAGTCAACCACCGTCCCCGTCAGCTGTGCATACAGCTCACAGGCTCTGTCCCATGCACTGTTGAACGGGCCGACGGTTGCCGCATAGGCTTCCACCCCCAGCTCGTTGTACATTTCAATGATGTTGCCTTCGGAAGTGCCCCAACCGCCCCAATAGGGCATGGTTTCATGGCTTTCACCGCTGTAAGGACCCCAACCGCCCATGCCGTGTACGAAAATCCACGGATATTCGTTGTCAAGATTATAAACTTTTCCGTCAAATTCAACCGTGTTACCGGTTTCGGTTGTTGTTGCGCCTGCGGTCAGTCCGCACATGGAAAGAACAAGCACAACGCTCAGAAGAATGCTTACAAAACGTTTCATAACAGGCACTCCTTTTTGAATAGTGATATGTAAATATTATACAAATATAACAAAAGATTGTCAATATTGTTTTTTGATGAAATGCGGTTGCAATGAAAAAAGCATTGTGATAAAATACCTTCAGAGATTTCAGGAGGTGTTTTTATGTATCTTCATGAAGCAATTTATGATATCGATGAACTTCTGCGTGAAAATCTGCATATCCACACCAAGCTGTTTTCGGGCTGTGCAAAGCCTGAAATGGTGCTTGCGGATATTGTGCGTACAGCCGAACAGGCAGGACTCTCGCGTATTGCCCTGACCGACCATGTGCAGGAATACGATGTGGAGCATGTGCGCGACATTCTGCAGACCTATATTCCCGAACGCGATGCCATGCAGACGGATGTGAAGGTGTATATCGGTGCTGAGCTGTCCGCTTTTGATACCGATAAATTCACCTTACAGTATACCGACCTGACCACAGAATTCAATCTGTATGCGGTCAATCACTATCATCTTTCCTCATGGGGACAGCCCGAGGAGCGCACCGCCGTCGGCTACAAGGAGCACAACAAAAGAGCGATGGAATTTCTCATCCGATCGGGCAAATGCGACTGCATCGCACACCCGTTTGTGGATTCCTATGTAAAGGTGGATACAATCCGCACACCCGACCATCCGCTGACCGCCGCATGGACGGACAATGAGCTGGGCGATATTCTGTGTCTTGCCAAGGAATATGCCGTCATGTGGGAGCTGCCGCCGAAGATCGTTGAGGGCGATCCCGTGTTTGCAAAACGGCTTTTCAATATCGGCAAAGAGGTCGGCAGTGTCTTTACCATGGGCACGGATGCGCATACCCTTGCAGCCATCGACACAGCACGCCTCAGGGAGGCTTATAAAAGGACCTTACTTTAAAATCCTTCGCAGTACATCTGCCACTGCCCCTGCCATGCTCACAAAGCCGCTGTCATTGGGATGGCAGTTGTCCACGAGGGCGGTGTTGCGTGTCGCATCGTTTAATAACTGCGGTCCGGGGATGAAATACACATTCCTGTCCCCGTTTGCAAGTGCATTTTCATAAGTCGTCTGCACGATCTGCAGGCGGCTTTTTTCGTCCTTGCTCAGATACGGCTGCGGACGGGTCATGAACACCACGGGCAGGTCGGGGTGCTTTGCACGGATTGCTTTGAACAGCTTTTCATGCGTGTTCTGCAGATGCTCTGCGGTGGGCGCATTGTGGTCATAATCGCAAACAAACACGCTCATATTGAGCCCTGCAAGGTAGTCGATCATGGTGTCCTCACCCTTGGCATTGCCCGAAAAGCCGAGGTTGATGTGGTCGCAGTCCAACTCGTAAGACACAATATTTTCGTATGCATTGCCCGGTCGCGAGGCGCAGCCGCCCTGTGTGATGGACGAGCCGTAATACACCACGGGAACGGGATGTGTATAGGCGGTCGCCGCCTGCAGAACGGCATCCTCGGCAATGCCCACGAGCACCTGACAGACATCCGAATACAAGGGCAGATGCAGTGTGTAGGTGCGCACGGTGCCGTCGCGAAGGTCCTCGGGAATCCAAAGACGGCTTTCAAAGCCGCCGTTTACATCAAAGGGCGGAATGAATGTGCCGACATAACGCGCACCCGTATGCAGGTCAAAGCCGATGCTGCCCGTCAGCGCAAAATGCGGCATCTTACCTTCATTTTCGGTCTTTACGCGGATGCAGATGACTTCGCTGTCTGTTGCAAAGCGCACTCTGCCGCCTGCGGTGTTGGTGTGCAGCCAATGCACCCCCTCGCTGACCGTTTTTGCAACCGATGCGGGCATACGGCGGAATTTTCCGTTTTCAAAAAACACACCGTGCACGCTGAACGGTGCCTGACAGACATCGGAAAAGCAGATGCCGTCCTGCGTGAATTGCTCCTGCACGGCAAAATTGGTATCAATGCGGCTGATTTGCATATCATTCACTCCTGTTTTCTGAATTTTTGTGAGGTAAATTATGGTTTAGCGAACAGATTGACGGTTTAATTGTAGGGAACGCATACCATGCGTTCCGCTGTAAAATTGCCGATGAGAACACATGAAAAACAACAGAAAGCCGTATCAAACCGCCAATTTGCTTGGAACGGATGCTATGTACAGTGCAGTATGATTGTATACAGGTATGCAAGATGATTGTATACAGTTTTGTGATATATTAAAGGCAAGAAAATAACCTAAAGAGGAGGTTATTCAAATGCCTTGGAGGGACAAAACTGTGGAAGAATTAAGAA
>JAZNCO010000074.1:0-7120 GCA_045587645.1 Acutalibacteraceae bacterium
AAATACCGTAGTCCATGTGATCCCACGGCAGAACTTCGTCATAAGAACGGGTGCGGTTGGCATAGAATTCGGGGTCAAGACCGCATTCCGTGAAGGCATTCATCCATGCTTCGAAATTGAAATATTCATCCCAACCGTCGAACTTACAGCCGTTTTTCCATGCGGTTTCAATGACTTTTGCAAGTCGTCTGTCGCCACGGGCAAACACGGCTTCAAGGAAACTGACGTGCATTTCGTGGAAACTGATCTGCACCTTGCGGTTGGTGTTGGTGGTTCGCAGCAGTTCCTGACGGGCAACGATCTGCTCTCTTGACAGCTGCGGCTCCCACTGGAACGGCGTAAAGGGCTTGGGAACAAAGGTAGACACGCTGCAATTGACCGCAACGGTCTTTCCTTTCGGTCTTTCGGGCATGGCATAGAACACATCCACCACTCGTTTTGCAAGGGCGGCAATTTCTTTGATATCTTCATCGGTTTCGGTGGGCAGACCGAGCATAAAGTAGAGCTTCACAGCCGTCCAGCCACCTTCAAAGGCTTTGAGCGATGTGGACATGATTTCTTCTTCGGTGACATTCTTGTTGATCACATCACGCATTCTCTGCGAGCCGGCTTCGGGGGCAAAGGTAAGCCCGCTTCTGCGCACACTCGTGAGCTTTTCAATGAGATCCTTGCGGAAGTTATCCACACGCAAGCTCGGCAGCGCAATATTGACCTTCTGCGGAATCGTCCATTCGAGCAATTTGTCAAGCAGGGGTTCAAGCTGTGTATAGTCACTTGACGACAGCGAAGACAAGGACACCTCGTCATAACCGCTTGTTTTGATCAGATGCTCACACTGACAGGAAATGGTGTCGGGGGATTTTTCACGGATGGGTCTGTACAAAAAGCCTGCCTGGCAGAAACGGCAGCCACGGATGCAGCCACGGAAGATTTCATGCGTAACGCGGTCATGCACAACATCAATGAACGGAACCACGAGCTTGTCGGGGTAAAACACCTTGTCAAGGTCGCTGATAACACGCTTTTTCACGGTTGCGGGCGCACCGTCTTTCGCTTCAATCGCCTTTACGGTGCCGTCCTCGTTGTAAGACACATCGTAAAGACTCGGCACATAAATACCGTCCAATTTTGCGGCTTCACGCAGGAATTCCTGCTTGGTGGAGCCTTTCTTTTTATGTATTTTAAGCAGATCGATCAACTCGTTGGTGATTTCCTCACCCTCACCGGGCATGCAAAGATCCACAAAATCCGCAATCGGCTCGGCATTGCAGACGGACGGACCACCTGCAACAATCAGAGGGGTCAGGGCGGTTCTGTCTTTGGAATACAAAGGAAGCCCTGCAAGGTCAAGCATGTTGACAATATTCGTATAGCACAGCTCATACTGCACGGTGAAGCCGATCATATCAAAATCCTTGATTGCATCGCCGCTTTCAACCGCAAACAGCGGAATGTTATGCTCACGCATTTTTTCTTCCATGTCGGGCCACGGTGCAAACACACGCTCGCACCATGCATCCTCACGGGCATTGACAAGCGAATACAGAATTTTAATGCCTAAATGCGACATACCGATTTCGTAAGAATCGGGGAAGCAGAACGCATAGCGGATATCGACCTTTTCCTTATCCTTCATCACGCTGTTGAGCTCACCGCCCGTGTAGCGGGCAGGCTTCTGCACAAGCGGCAAAATCTTTTCAAGCTTTTTATTCAAAAATAACACATCCTTTTCTCATTGTATTATACCATAAAAGCCGCCTTTTGCAAGGCATTATTTACGGAAAAACAAAAGAAAAGCGAGATAAAACAAAAACACCAACGCACTCGGCTCAAACCGAACCGTGAAAAAGTATACAGCCATAAAAAGCAAAAACAAAAGAAAGAATATCCATTCAATTGCAAGCATCAGCCGTTCGGCTTTCGGGGGTGCAAAAAAGGAATACAGCAGGCACAGCAGACTGCGGCCGCCGTCCAGACAGCGCAATGGGAGCAGATTGAAAATACCGAGCGAAAAATGCACCGCAAACAAAGTCTGCACAACCTCTCCGTGTTGCAAAAACGGCAGCAGCAAAACAGACACAAGCAGATTCACCATCGGCGCCGATAAGGTGCAAAGCAATTCTTTTTTATAAGGCAAAAGACGAACGGTTTCATCCGACAAACGCATACCGAACAGGCCGATCGTCAGTTGCTCGGGGACGGCTTTGCAGGCACACAGGCAAAACAAATGCGTGCATTCGTGCAAAAGTGCCGCACTCAGCACACACAGCGCCGCCGTACCGCTCTGCCACACGGAAAACAAGACCATGCCTGCCGCAAAGAAAAAGGTGATGTGAATTTTTGTTTTGCCGATTGAAAAACGCAATGAACCAACTCCCCTTTTGATGTATGCAAAAAAGAGAGAAAAAATTACAGCCGCCGCAGGCCATCCCCATCGGCAGCTGTTTCATTTTAATGCAGATTTACATCCGTTCCCTACAAATAAAACCGTCAATCTGTTCGATGAAACATAATTATCTTAGCCAATCACGGGGACGGGTTCGTGATTGACACTATAATATTTCCGAAACAGTCAATCATGGTTCTGTCCCCATGATTGCCTCCCCAACTCACCACTAAACCATAATTTATCAACAAAAAAGACGGGAGCTGCATTTTCGCAAATCCCGTCTTTTTGTTTATTCTGTTAATTCTTTTCCATACACAGCTGCAGGACGTGCTCGGCTGTTTTCTGCAATTCGCCGAGGGTGATGCCGTCTTGCTTGCCGTAGGTTTTCAGCAATGTGCCGTCAGGCTTGCGCTTGCCCATGCGGCTACCGCCGGGCATGAGCACGTCCACCCCTGCACGCACACGGTAGGCATTGTCGCAAAGGTTGGGGAATTCGGGACTCTTCGACGAGCGCATCCACCAGTCTGTCATGACCATGCCGTCAAAGCCCCATTCCTTACGCAGAATGGTGTTGCACAGGTCATAATGGTAATGTCCCCAGACACCGTTGATCTTGTTGTAAGAGGTCATGATGGTCTTGGGTGCGGATTCCCTGATGCAGATTTCAAAGCCTTTGAGGTAAATCTCACGCAAGGCTCTCTGCGACAGACGGGAATCGTTGTAATTGCGGTTGGTTTCCTGGCTGTTGCAGGCGAAGTGCTTCGGGCAGGCGGCAAAGCCGTGGGTCTGTAAGCCTTTCACAACCGCCGCACCGATCTTGCCGGTCAGCAGCGGATCTTCGGAATAATATTCAAAATTTCTGCCGCAAAGCGGATTGCGGTGTATGTTCATGCCGGGCCCGAGGAAAATATCCGAGCCCTTAGCCTGCATTTCTCTGCCCTCAACCTCAAAAACGGCGGTGCAAAGCGCAGGATTCCATGTGGATGCAAGCAGAGTGCCGATGGGCAGCAGGGTGCTGACCGTATTCAGACGAATACCCGACGGGCCGTCGGTGCAGGTAAGAGCCGGCACACCCTTGTCACGAAGTGAAGGCAGCACACCGCCCAAAACACCTGCGTTACCGTTTGCCCCCAGGGGACTGTTCATGATGTAGTCACCGCGACTGATGGCTTCAAGCTCATCCAAGGACAACTGCGCAATGAAAGCAGACATTTCCGCTTTTCCGTTTTTAACATCAGCAAGTTTGATGCCCTTGTCGCCCGTCAGCGAAACCGCACGGGGAATATTGTCAAGAATGCGCTGTCTGAGGTCGTTTCTTGCATAGGGCACGGGTTGTTTTTTTGGAACAAGCTCCTCGTCCTCTTCGCAAGAAACCGTGCGCAGGAATGAATACTGCGGCGCGGCGGCTTCTTCACATTGTTCAATGACGATTGTTTCATCGAGAACAAACTGATATACCGGGACAGCAGCTCTCACATCGTTGCCTGCAAAGAACGCATAGAACCCTTTTTCGAGCACCCATGCATTCTTATTGCCCGTTGCACCCGAATCGTCAAAGCTGGCAAAGGCGGAAAACGGAATATTGATTTCGACCGTGCAATCCGCACCGGGTGCGAGCAGCTCTGTTTTCACAAAGCCGCAAAGACTGCGCTTGGGCTTACCGAGTTTTCCCTGCGGCGCCTGCACATAAAGCTGCACGACCTCTTTGCCTGCATACTGCACTCCCGTGTTTTTGACCTTGCAGGCGAAAGCAAGCTCGTTTTTATTTTCGTTCACATTGAAATCCGACATGGCAAACGAGGTATAGGAAAGACCGAAGCCGAAGGGATAAACCGCCTTTTCGGGTGCGAAGCTTTCAAACCAACGGTAGCCGACAAAAATGTCCTCGGCATAGTGGTTAAATTCCTTGTTGCCGAAGTTTTTGGTGCTCGGATAGTCCTCCAATTTGGCGGCAGTGTCAGGCAGCTTGCCGCTCGGAGTCACCTTGCCGCAAAGCAGGTCGGCAATTGCATTGCCGCTTTCCATACCGCCCTGCCATACGCACAGCACGGCAAGAGAATTTTTGTATTCCAAGGTGCTCCAGCGCAGGTCGATCATACTGCCGATGTTCAGCAACACAACCGTTTTGCTGAAAGCATCGGTCACATATTGCAGCATGGTTTTTTCGGCATCGGTTAGGAACCACGAGCCTTTTTCGGCGGTATTTTCACGGTCCTCGCCCGAAGATCTGCCGATAACCACCACAGCCACATCACTGTTTTTTGCAGCAGAAGCAACAAGGTCACGGGTCAGCGGCATTTCAGGATGAAAACGCGGCCAATGTCCCCAATAACCCTCGTCAACGGGATTTTTTTCGATCCATTTTGCATACACATCGGCAAGATTTTGGTTATAAGACAGCGTTTCGCAGTTGTCAATACCCTGCAGAAGATCGACCGTGTAAGGCGGATTGACGTCCCCGCCCGAGCCGTAGCCGACAAAGAAGAAATCCTTCTGGCATCTGCCGAACACGGCAATTTTTTCTTGGTTTACGAACGGCAATACATTGTCGTTGCGCAGCAGCACGGCACCCTCGGCAGCAAGCTGACGGGTGAGCTCCGGCATATTTTCAAACGGTGTGCGGTCGGCTGCAGCCTCGGTGGAGGTCTGCGAAAGACTGCCGCTGACAGCCTCAAAAACCTTGGTGCCTGCCTTTATGATTTTTCCGATTACGGACATTTTCAGAACATCCCCTTTCATAGATAGTTAAAGCATACCATAAATGATTCGATTTTTCAAGAAAAGAATCTTCCCGTTTGCATTTTGCGTTCTTGTGTGGTATGATACACGAAAAAGGGAGGAATTGAAAAATGAATGTTGTTTTTTGTTGCCTGAATTCAAAATATATTCATTCTTCCCTTGCGCCATGGTGTTTGTTTTCCGCTTGCAAGCAAAAGTGTGACACGGATTTCACGCTTTCTGTTGTCGAGGGCACCATCAACGAGCCGCTTGAAAATATTCAAAAGCGCATAATGGAAAAACAACCCGATGTGCTTTCTTTTTCGTGCTATATATGGAACATCAAGGCAACGCTTTCGCTTTGTGAGCGCATCAAAAAGGAGTTTGCAAACATAAAAATCGTGCTCGGCGGCCCCGAGGCTTCTTACAATGTAAAGCAGCTTTTTGAAGAGAACGAATGCATTGATTTTGTGGCTTCGGGTGAGGGTGAGGTAAGCATTGTGCAGCTGCTTTGCTGCATTCGGAATGCACAGAAACCCGACATTGCAGGCATTTCTTACCGCACGAATGACGGCTTTGTGACGGACGAAAGAGCCCCCGGAACGGATGAAAGCATTTCTCCGTTTTGTGAGGAATATCTGCAAAGCTTAAACGGCAGAATCGCCTACACGGAAAGCAGCCGCGGCTGCCCGTTTTGCTGTGCATTCTGTCTTTCGGGACGGCTCGGCAAGGTGCGTTACATCGACCTTGACACCGTCAAAAAGAACATTCTGCTGCTCGGAAACAGCGGCACAAAAACGGTGAAATTCGTGGACCGCACCTTCAATTGCAATAAAGACAGAGCCGCAAAAATTCTTTACTTTATCCTTGAAAATCACGGCAAAAACATCCCTGCGGATGTGTGCTTTCACTTTGAAATCGCCGCCGACCTGTTGGACGAAACGCTGTTTGAAATCATAGAAAAGCTGCCCGTGGGCAGTGTGCAGTTTGAGGTGGGCATTCAGTCCTTTAACGAAAAAACCCTGTCTGCCATTCACCGCAAAACCGACCTGCAGAAGGTCGAACACAATGTAAAACGGCTGCTGTCGTTCGGCAACTGCCACATTCACATTGACCTGATCGCAGGCCTGCCCGAGGAAGGATTTGACAGCTTTGCGGACGGCTTCAACCGTGCGTATGCCATCAAAGCCGATATGCTTCAGCTCGGTTTTTTGAAAATTCTGTACGGCTCGGACATGGCGGAAAACAAAGAGCTTTATCCCTGCAACCATTGCAGTGAGCCGCCGTATGAGGTCATCGACACACCGTTCATTTCGCAAGAGGAATTGCAAAAGCTGCACATTGCCGAAAACGAGCTTGACCGCCTTTACAATTCGGGCAGATTCAGAAGAACGCTCGGTTATGTGCTGTCGGCAAGCGGACGTACACCCTTTGATTTATTCTTCGGCTTCGGCATGCACATTAAAAACAACCGCCTTGAAAACGGTTGCTCACTCGATGCCTACACGGAGCTTGCGTTTTCTTATTTTGCATCTCTTGACGGGGTTGACAAAATGATTCTTCGCGATTGCCTTGTTTGTGACCGCATGGCAACGAACAATTCGGGACGGCTCCCCGATTGTCTGAAAATTTCGGATGCGAACCTGAAAAAGGTGAAAAGAGCCTTGCTGCAGTCGGATCCGCCCGAAAAAGGCACAAGCCGCTGTGTGAATATTTTGTACAGCACCAACGAAGCCGTTTACTGCGACTACAAAACGCAGAACAAAGTCAGCGGTGAATACGAGCTGAAAAAGGTGAATTTAAAAGGATTGTGTTTGTAAAAAGCACAATCCTTTTTTTGTTCTCATAAATATTGACAGAAAAATAAATTACGGTTTGTCGGGGTCTTTGCAAAGTGAATTTCCCTCTCAAACACTCGTCGCCCCTGAAAGGGGAGATGTCACGAAGTGACAGAGGGGTTAACCAAGTTTGCACAAATTTGGTCAATAAAGTCTGATGTAACCGCCTGAACCC
>JAZNCO010000075.1:0-44911 GCA_045587645.1 Acutalibacteraceae bacterium
CCCAATATCAAAATACTTCTATCTCGATTTTGGGGGCGTTTCATATTTGTCAATTCGCATTTTGTATGATTATTTTCCCTCTCTTTTGTGCATCTTTTTTCTTCATTTCCTTAAGTTGACGACATTGCCTGAAAGGGGAGATGTCACGAAGTGACAGAGGGGTTAACCAAGTTTGCACAATTTTGGTCAATAAAGTTTGATGTAGCCGATTGAACCCCTCTGTCTGCTAACGCAGACATCTCCCCTTTCAGGGGCGACAAGGGTGGAGGAGGGCGGTCTGTGCGTAACCCCAACTCCCCGATAAACCGTAATTTGTTTCATTTTTTTGAAAATTCCCCTTGACAAACGGAAAATGGAGGATTATAATTACTTCATCACATAAAAGCATTGATGCTTAAAAGCGGTATAACACAAAAACATAAAAGCTTAAAAGCATCAAAGCGATAAAGAGAGGTAATTATGATGAAAAAGTTCGTATCCCTTTTCCTTTGCGCACTTCTTTGCATGAGCCTTCTTGCAGGCTGCTCCACCGACACCACAGACCCAACCAATGAAGCCACCGATGCCGCTTCTGCAGGTGATGTGCTTTCCGCAGGCGATGTCAGCGAAGAAACCGAAAAATTCGTTGTCGGTATCTGCCAGCTTGTCACCCACGATGCACTCGATGCCGCAACACAGGGCTTCAAGGATGCGCTCATTGCCGAGCTCGGTGAAGAAAATGTTGCATTCATCGAACAAAATGCAGCAGGCGAAGCCAACACCTGCGTCACCATCGTCAATGACTTCGTTTCCAAGGAAGTAGACCTCATTATGGCAAATGCAACCGCTGCTCTGCAGGCAGCCGCAAATGCAACGCTTGACATTCCGATTCTCGGCACATCCATCACCGAATACGGTGTTGCCCTTGAGCTTGCTGATTTCAACGGTACCGTCGGCGGCAACATTTCCGGTACCTCCGACCTGGCTCCCCTTGACGAGCAGGCACAGATGATTATTGACCTTGTTCCCGATGCACAGACCGTCGGTCTGCTGTATTGCTCGGCGGAACCCAATTCCGATTATCAGGTCAAGGTTGTCAGAGAATACCTTGAAGACAAGGGTCTGACCGTTGAAGATTTCGCATTCTCCGCATCCTCCGATGTCGCACAGGTTGCAGAAGCTGCTGCCGCTGCTTGTGATGCTCTTTACATCCCGACCGACAACACGGCAGCTTCCTGCACCGAAACCATCAACAATGTTGTGCTTCCCACAGGCACGCCCATCATTGCAGGTGAAGCCGGTATCTGCGGCGGCTGCGGTATTGCAACACTGTCCATCAGCTACTATGAGCTCGGCAAGACCACGGGCGCTATGGCTGCCAAGATCCTCAAGGGTGAAGCAGACATTTCCGAAATGCCCATTGAATACGACAACAACCCTGTCAAGAAGTACAACGCAACCAACTGCACGGAACTCGGCATCACCGTTCCCGAAGATTACGAGCCCCTTGCATAAACGCTACAACCAAATACGGTGCCGCTGCAAAATGCGGCACTTTTTTGACAGGAGGATATTTTATGGGTGCATTACTGAATGCAATTCCCGGTGCCGTTGCCCAAGGACTCATTTGGGGCATTATGGCAATCGGTGTTTACATTACTTATAAGGTTCTCGACCTTGCCGACCTGACCGTGGACGGCTCGATGGTTACGGGCATGGCGGTCTGCGCAATGCTCATGGCAAACGGCTGGAATGTGTGGCCTGCAATGCTCATGGCTTTCCTTGCAGGCATGGCGGCAGGTCTTATAACCGGCATTTTCCACACGGCAATGGGCATTCCCGCCATTCTTGCAGGCATTCTGACACAGCTGATGCTGTGGTCGATCAACCTGAAAATCATGGGCAAGGCAAACCAGGCTCTGCCTGCAAGAACCTTCGATGTGCTTATTACACAGCTTCGCAAAAATGAAGCACTGATTATTCTTGCAATTTTCTGTGTTGTGCTGATTGCCGTTCTGTATTGGTTCTTCGGCACTAAATTCGGTTCGGGCATCCGTGCGACAGGCTGCAACGAAAAAATGGCCCGTGCACAGGGCATTGACACCAATTTCAACAAATGCATCGGTCTGATTCTGTCCAACGGCATTGTCGCCTTTTCGGGTGCTCTGCTTGCGCAGTATTCGGGCAAGGCAGACATCAACGACGGCAGAGGTGCCATTGTTATCGGTCTTGCCGCCGTTATCATCGGTGATGCGATCGTGTCCCGTCTGAAGCCCAATTTCATCGTCCGTCTGCTCGGTGTTGTGCTCGGCGGTGTGGTTTATTACATCGTCTATCAGGTTGTCATCTTCCTCGGCCTTGACACCGACCTGCTGAAAATGCTGTCGGCGGTTGTGGTTGCGGTCTTCCTTGCCGTGCCGTACCTGAAGAAAAAGCACTTCTCTCATCCGATGAAAAAGCATAAGGAGGCGGCATAAATGTTAGAGCTTAAAAATGTAACCAAAATTTTCAATGCCGGGACGGTCAACGAAAAGGTTGCCCTCAACAACATTTCGCTGACTCTCAACGACGGCGATTTTGTGACCGTCATCGGCGGCAACGGTGCAGGCAAATCCACCATGCTCAATGTCACCGCAGGCACCTACCCCGTTGACGAGGGACATATTCTCATTGACGGCAAGGATGTTACGAAAATGTCTGAATACAGGCGTGCAAAATACATCGGCCGTGTGTTCCAGGATCCGATGATCGGCACCGCCGCCGATATGTGGATCGAAGAAAACATGGCACTCGCACAGCAAAGAGGCACACGCCGCGGTCTTTCATGGTCGATCACGAAAAAAGACCGCGAAAAATTCAAGGAACTGCTCGCAAGCCTCGACCTCGGACTTGAAAACCGCTTATCCACCAAGGTCGCTTTGCTTTCGGGCGGTCAGCGGCAGGCAATCACCCTGCTGATGGCATCCATGATGCAGCCCAAGCTCCTGCTTCTGGACGAGCACACCGCCGCCCTTGACCCGAAAACCGCCGCCAAGGTGCTTGCAATCACCGAAAGCATTGTCAGCGAAAGCAAGCTGACCACAATGATGATCACCCACAACATGAAGGATGCACTGCGTCTGGGCAACCGTCTGATCATGATGCACGAGGGCAGAATCATCTTCGATGTTTCGGGTGAAGAAAAGCAGCAGCTCACCGTTGCAGACCTGCTGAAAAAGTTTGAGCTTGCAAGCGACGGCACCTTTGCAAACGACAGAATGCTGCTTGCCTGATTATTATTTAATAATATCTATATATTAAAAGTTTTAACACATTAAACTGCAAAAACATCTTGACAAACAAAAACTGCAGTGCTATACTCGTATTATCACAACAAGGAGATAAAGTGATGAAGCATACTTCTTTTGCAACAGCATACTTTTTTTACTTTTACTTTAACGACAAAAAGTAAGAGTCTTTTCGCTGTACCGCAAATGGAAGTTTTAAGTTTACTTTTCATCAGCCGCAGTGAAAAAGCTGTGGCTGATTTTCTTTTATCAATATTCCGGAGGTTCTTTTCAAATGATTGCCGTACTCAAGCACAACACAACCGATGAACAACTGAAAAACCTGACCGACTGGCTTGCCATACAGGGACTGGGTACACATATTTCACGCGGCAATTACCAGACCGTTGTCGGCCTCATCGGCGACACGAGCCGTGTGGATATTGAGCTTCTTGAAAGCCTCGAAATGGTGGAATCGGTGCAAAGAGTCACAGACCCGACCAAAAACACACCTGCCGCCTTCAATCCTGCCGAACGCGAGCTCGCGGTCGGGGTTGTCGGATTGGGGCTGATCGGCGGCTCGATGGCAAGCACCTACCGTCTTGCAGGCTGGACGGTGCTCGGCGCCGACCGTGACAAAACAACACTCGGCTATGCAAAGCTTGCAAACATCATCACAGATGAGTTGACGGATGAAAACATTGCAAACTGCGATCTGCTTTTTGTGGCACTGTATCCGCAGGCAACCATCAACTGGCTGAACGAAAATGCGGCAAAAATCAACAAAAAGACACTTGTAATCGACCTTTGCGGCATCAAAAAGAGTGTCTGCGAGGTCGGCTTCCGGAAAGCAGAAGAACACGGCTTTTTGTTTGTCGGCGGACATCCCATGGCAGGCACGCAGTTTTCGGGTATCAAATACAGCCGCTCCAACCTGTTCAAGGGTGCACCGATGGTGCTCGTTCCCCCCGTGACGGATGACGAAAAGCTGATCGACTATGCAACGCAGATCTTAAGTCCGGCCGGCTTCGGCAGGATTTCCGTCACAACCGCCGAGGACCATGACCGCATGATCGCTTTTACCTCACAGCTTGCGCACGTGGTGTCCAATGCCTACATCAAAAGTCCAACGGCAGCCCGTCACGGCGGCTTTTCGGCAGGCTCCTACAAGGACATGACAAGAGTTGCGTGGCTGAACGAGGAAATGTGGACGCAGCTGTTTCTTGAAAACGGCGAAGCACTCAACTTTGAACTCGATACCATTATAAATGCACTCACGCAATACCGTGATGCCATCTCCGACAACGATGCACCCCGTCTGAAGGCATTGCTTCGTGACGGCAGAATCGCAAAGGAAACCATAGACGGAAACGGTGCAGAAAGGTTCAAAAAATGAAAACGGTAACAGTCAACGCTTCCAAAAAATATGAGATACGCATTGCAGACAGATTGTTGCAGGAAGCAGGACAACAGATTCTGACAGTAAAAAAAGCATGCTCGTGCATGCTCGTTTCGGACGAAACGGTGTTTGCCCTTTACGGAGAAACGGTTGTAACTTCCTTGCAGGATGCAGGCTTTGCGGTGCAAACCTTTATCATAAAACCCGGTGAAGCCTCCAAAAGCACCGCAACACTCGTGCAGCTGTGGGAAGCCCTTGCAGAATGCAGAATCACACGCAGTGATCTTCTCGTTGCCCTCGGCGGCGGTGTGGTCGGTGATCTGACCGGCTTTGCGGCAGCCACATTCCTGCGCGGCATTGACTTTGTGCAGCTGCCGACAACACTTCTTGCCATGGTGGATTCCTCGGTCGGCGGAAAGACAGCGGTTGACCTTGCGCACGGCAAAAATCTTGCAGGTGCATTTTATCAACCCTCGTTGGTGCTGTGCGACCCGACCGCACTCAACACCTTACCGGATGACATTTTTGCAGACGGCATGGCAGAGGTTATCAAATACGGTTTTATCAACCGTCCCGACCTGCTGACACAGCTGCAAGGCGATTTCAGCATTGCGGACATCATCACCCTTTGTGTGGAAGACAAACGCGACATTGTGGAAGCCGATGAGCGCGACAACGGCTGCAGACAGCTATTGAACCTCGGTCACACCCTTGCACACGGCATTGAACTGAACTCCGACTACACAATTTCCCACGGCAGTGCAGTTGCAATCGGCATGGTACTCATCACCAAAGCCGCCGTTGCAAACGGCCTTTGCAATGCCGACACACTCAACATTCTGTTACAGCTTTTAAATAAATTCTCACTCCCCACCGAAACGATTTACACCTGCCGGCAGCTCTGCGAAGCCGCACTCGAGGACAAAAAACGCAAAGGCGGCTTTATCACCCTCGTTGTTCCGACCCAAACGGGCAAATCGGAGCTGAAAAAACTGGCAATCGACGAATTACCTGCATTTCTTGCAAAGGCATGGGACAAAAAATGACAAAATCAATTGATAATCGCCCCTTGGGCGGTGCGGTTGCCGCCATACCGTCCAAAAGTGAGGCACACAGATTGCTCATCTGTGCCGCCCTGGGCGACAAAAAAACCGAAATTACCTGTCCGCAGACCAACAAGGACATTGAAGCGACCGCTGCTTGCCTTGGTGCCCTGGGTGCGGAAATTGAATACAAGGACGGCATTTACGCCGTCACCCCTATCGGCACTCCCCTTGAAAATGCCGTTCTGCCCTGCGGTGAATCGGGTTCGACCTTGCGTTTTCTGATTCCGCTTGTGTGCGGCTTGGGTGTATCGGCAAGCTTTAAAATGGAAGGCAGACTTCCCGAACGGCCGCTGTCCCCCTTGCAGGAAGAGCTTAAAAGCCATGGCATCCGTTTTGAAAAGAACGGCAATGAGCTGCAAATCAGCGGCAGGCTGACGGGACACGATTTCACCATTGCGGCAAATGTGTCCTCGCAGTTTATAAGCGGTCTGCTGTTTATGCTCACGCAGGTGGGCGGCACTCTGACCCTGACCGAAAAAACGGAAAGTGCCGACTACATTGAAATGACCCTGCAGGCACTCACACAGTTTGGTGCAAGCATACAAAAAACAGAAAACGGCTACTCGGTGCAAAAAGGAATCTTACACAGCCCCGAAAAGATAAACACCAACGGTGACTGGTCGAATGCGGCATTCTTTCTGTGTGCAGGCTGCATCGGCAAAAAGGAAATCACCGTCACGGGATTGGATATCAATTCTGCACAGGGCGACAAGAGAGTTGTTGACATTCTTCGTGCCTTCGGCGCAGAAATAAAAATTGACAACAACAATGTGACCGCCTGTCCGTCCGAATTGCACGGCATTGCAATCGATGCCGCACAGATTCCCGATCTGGTTCCGATTTTAGCCGTCACCGCTTGTGCGGCAAAGGGTGAAACCCGTATTTATAATGCAGGGCGGCTTCGCATCAAGGAAAGCGACCGCCTGCAGACCACCAAAGACCTGTTGTGCGCCTTGGGTGCGGATGTTGAAATCACCGCAGACGGTCTTATCATCAACGGTCAGAATTCCTTACACGGTGCCGTTGTTGACAGTGCAAACGACCATCGCATTGCCATGTCGGCGGCGGTTGCGGCAACGCTGTGTGACAGCCCCGTCACACTCGGCACAGCCGAAGCGGTTGCTAAGTCCTATCCCGCATTCTGGGAAGATTACGAAAAACTGAAAGGGGAATGAAAATGCTGACCCCATACGGAAACAATTTGAAAATGTATATCGAGGGCGGCTCGCACGATGAAAAAATCGAGCTGATTTTAGACGGCTTCCCGGCAGGAATGCAGGTTGATAAAGAAGCCCTGCAAGCCTTTATGAACCGCCGTGCCCCCGGAAAAGATAAATTCTCCACCACCCGAAAAGAAGCCGACAAGCCCGTGTTCTTATCGGGTGTCACCGACGGCAAAACCGACGGTAGCCGGATTCATGCCGTGATTTACAACGCCAATCAGCATTCCTCGGACTATTCATTTGTCAAAGAAACACCCCGTCCGTCCCATGCCGATTTTTGTGCCATCAAAAAATACGGTCAGGATGTTGACCTGCGCGGCGGCGGACACTATTCGGGCAGACTCACCGCCATGCTGTGTGTGGCAGGTGCGCTGTGCAAGCAATATCTCAGCGAACAAGGCATCGAAGTCTTTGCACACATTTATTCCATCGGCGGCATTGCAGACACTCCCTTTGATCTGTGCAAGGTCGGTGCAGCTGAACAAGCCGCACTTGCCGCTGCCGACTTCCCTGTTCTGGATGCAGCGCAAGGACAAAAAATGCAGGCAAAAATTTTAGAAGCGAAAGCAAACCTTGACTCCGTGGGCGGTGTCATTGAATGTGCCGTCACGGGACTGCCCGTGGGCTTGGGTGAACACCTGTTTGCAGGTGCCGAGGGCAGAATTGCAGCAGCCGTGTTTTCCGTGCCTGCCGTCAAGGGTGTGGAATTCGGCAACGGCTTCGGCTGTGCTTCCCTTTTCGGCTCGCAGAACAACGACCCGTTTGAAACCGACGGAGAAAAAATATATACAACCACAAACAACTGCGGCGGTATTCTCGGCGGCATGACCAACGGCATGCCCCTTGTGTTCAGAGCCGCGTTCAAGCCGACACCGAGCATTGCAAAAGAACAGCAAACGGTATCGTTGCGCGAAATGAAAAATACAACACTTGCTATAAAAGGACGGCACGATCCCTGCATTGTGCAAAGAGCCGTGCCCGTCATGGAAGCCGCCGCAGCCGTTGCGGTGTGCGATATGTTACTCGATCGAGGGTGAAAAAAAATGGAACAGAATATGCAATCTTTAGACGCATTAAGACAACGCATTGACGAAGTAGACCGTCAGCTTGTGGATTTATTCAAGGAGCGAATGGAGATCAGCGCCGGTGTCGCAAAATACAAGCGTGCCAACGGCAAGCAGGTTTATGATGCCGCCCGTGAACGCGAAAAACTGACCGCCGTGTCCGAATTGGCAGGCGAGAATTTTGCCGATTACAGCCGCGTGCTGTATTCCACCATCATGTCGCTGTCGCGCTCGTATCAGGAAAAGCTGCTCGGCACGCAGTCACAGACGGGGGAAATCCTAAGAATTGCCGAACAGAACACACCGAAGCTTTTCCCCACCACCGCCAAGGTTGCTTGCCAGGGCATTGAGGGGGCATACTCGCAGATCGCGGCACAAAAGCTGTTTGAGCTGCCGCAGATTGAATACTTTCCGTCCTTCGAGGGTGTGTTTGAAGCGATTGAATCGGGCAGATGCCGCTACGGTGTATTACCTCTTGAAAACAGCACGGCAGGCTCGGTCGGCAAGGTATATGACCTGATGCTGAAAAAGAATTTCTATATCGTGCGTTCGTTCCGTCTGAAAATCGACCACAACCTGCTTGCAAAAAAAGGCTTGCGGCTGGAGGATATAAAAGAAGTTTTCTCGCACGAGCAGGCAATCAGCCAATGCGCAACCTTCTTAAAAGCCAATCCGCAAATTAAGGTCACCGCCTGCCCGAACACCGCCATGGCGGCACGGCTTGCTGCCGAAACTGATCGCAACGATGTGGCGGCACTCTCATCAAGGGATTGTGCAGAGCTGTACGGTCTTGCAAACCTTGTTGCCAATGTGCAGGACAATGCAAACAACCACACGCGCTTTATCTGCATTTCCAACAAGCCCGAAATTTATCCCGGTGCAGACAAAACCACGCTGATGATGATTGCCCCCCATAAGCCCGGTGCGCTGTATGTGCTGCTGTCGCACTTTTTTGCACACGGCATCAACATTTCAAAGCTTGAAAGCCGCCCGCTGCCCGACCGTGATTTTGAATTTTTGTTCTATCTGGATCTGGATGTTTCCGTTTATTCCCCCAAGCTGCCGATGGTGCTTGCCGAAATCGAACGGCAAAGCGAGCAGTTCCGCTATTTGGGCAGCTACATTGAGCAGATCGGGTGAGCAACATGATAACAGAAAAAAAAGGCTTTCAGGCAGGTCTGATCGGTCGCCGGCTGTCGCACAGCTTTTCACCGCAGATTCACGCTCAGCTTGCCGATTACAAATACGATTTATTTGAACTGGAGCCCGACGAGGTCGGCACATTCCTGCAAAACGGAAAATTTGATGCCACCAACGTGACCATTCCCTACAAAAAGGATGTCATGCCGTTTTTGGCGGAGATTTCCGAAGAAGCCCAAAAAATCGGCTCGGTCAACACCATCACCCGCACCGAAAAGGGCTTAAAGGGTGACAACACGGACTACTTCGGATTTTCCTATATGCTGCAAAAAAGCGGCATCGAGGTGAAAAACAAAAAGTGCCTTGTGCTCGGCTCGGGCGGTGCTTCGGTCACGGTATGCGCCGTACTCAGGGATATGGGTGCAAAGGTGCTTGTCATTTCCCGAACGGGCGAAAACAATTACGACAATATTGCACAGCACAAAAATGCCGATGTCATCGTGAACACGACCCCCGTGGGAATGTATCCGAACACAGGTGTATCCCCCGTTGACCTTTCGGTTTTTGACAATCTTTCGGGTGTGCTCGACCTGATTTACAACCCTGCAAGAACACAGCTGCTGCTTGATGCACAGCAACGCAACATCCCCTGTCTGAACGGTCTTGCCATGCTCACCGCACAGGCAAAAAAGGCCTGCGAGCTGTTTCTGAACACGCAGATTGATGACAGCGAAATCGACCGCATCACAAATAAAATTGCACAAGACAGCGAAAATATTATTCTCATCGGCATGCCCGGCTGCGGCAAATCCACCGCAGGCAAGGCACTTGCCGAAATGACGGGCAGGCAATTCGCAGACACAGATGCTGTCATTGAACAAATGGCAGGCATGCCCATTCCCGATATTTTTGCGAAATTCGGAGAAGCACATTTTCGCAAGCTCGAACACGAAGCGGTGTGCGAATGTGCAAAAAAAAGCGGCCTCGTGCTTGCCACGGGCGGCGGTGTGATCAAAACCAAAGAAAATTACGATGCTTTACATCAGAACGGCAGGGTGATTTGGCTGCAACGGGACATTACACTTCTTGCCACCGACGGCAGACCTTTATCACAGCAAAACGGTGTTTTAAAGCTCTACGAGGAGCGAAAGCCCCTGTATGAGCAGTTCTGCGACACCGCGGTGCAATGTGACACCGATGCAACCATAACGGCAAAAAACATTCTTACCGCTTTCAAGGAGGTACAGACATGAAAATTCTTGTCATCAACGGCCCGAATCTCAATTTATTGGGACTTCGTGAGCCTGATTTATACGGCAAACAGGACTACAACGCATTGTGCGACTTTATAAAAGCAAACAGTCTCGGTAATGAGCTTGAATTGTATCAGAACAACCACGAAGGCAATATCGTGGATAAAATCCAATCCGCTTACAAGTGCTTTGACGGCATTGTCATCAATCCTGCCGCCTACACGCACACCTCGGTTGCGATTTTAGATGCACTCAAAGCCGTCGGTATTCCCACCGTGGAGGTGCACCTGACGGACATTGCAGAACGGGAAGAATTCCGCAAGCACTCTTTTGTTTCCCTGTATGCGGAAAAGCAGATCAAAGGTCTCGGTTTTGACGGTTATGCAAAAGCCATTCAATATTTAACAGAAAAATACGGAAAGTAAGGTACTATATTATGTCTATGGATTTCAAACGCAAGCTTCCCATCCCGATGGAGGTCAAAGAAAAATTCCCTGTTTCATTCGCCGCAACGCAGAAAAAAGAAGCAATCGACGCAGAGGTTGCCGACATTTTCAAAGGCAATTCCGATAAAAAAATTCTCATCATCGGCCCGTGCTCCGCTGACCGTGCGGATGCCGTTTTTGAATACTGCACAAAGCTTAAAGAAGTGCAGGAGCAGGTCAAGGACAAGCTCGTGCTCATTCCCCGTATTTACACCAACAAGCCCCGTACCACGGGCGAAGGCTACAAGGGTATGCTGCATCAGCCCGATCCCAACGAAAAGCCCGATCCGTTCCAGGGCATTCTTGCCATTCGTGAACTGCACACAAGAGTGCTGACGGAACTTGGTATGTCCACCGCGGACGAAATGCTTTACCCTGCCAATCACCGCTATTTAAGCGACCTGATGAGTTATGTTGCCGTGGGTGCACGTTCAAGCGAAAATCAGGAACACCGCCTTGTGGCAAGCGGCATTTCCGTTCCCGTCGGCATGAAAAATCCCACCGCAGGCGATCTTTCCGTTATGCTCAATTCGGTCAAAGCCGCACAGGCAAGCCATTCGTTTATTTACAGAGGCTGGGATGTGGAAACAAGCGGCAATCCCCTTGCACACTCCATTCTCAGAGGATTTGTCAACAAACACGGACAGTCAATGCCCAACTACCACTATGAAGACCTTGAAATGCTGTGCGAAATGTATGCAAAATCCGACATTGCCAACCCTGCCGCCATCATCGACTGCAACCATGCAAACTCCGACAAAAAGTGGTTTGAACAACCCCGCATCTGCAAAGAAGTTCTGCATTCCTGCCGCCACAATGCGGACATTGCAAAACTCGTCAAGGGCTTCATGATCGAAAGCTATCTTGAGGACGGCAATCAGAAGATCGGCCCCGACGAGATCTACGGCAAATCCATCACCGACCCCTGCATCGGCTGGGACAAAACCGAAAAGCTCATTTTCGAAATCGCAGAACTTGTATAAAAGAAAAAAACACCTGAAAACAGGTGTTGACAGAATAAAGAAGAATTGATATAATATAAATGAACAAGGCATACCGATAGACGGTTAGCCTTCCAGGTTAAGACGAAATAGCCGCCTCAGTTGGAAGCTGGTTGGGCGGCTATTTCTTTTTTCTGTTGAAAACAGCTTCTGCTATGTTCAACAAAAGAGTCGCAAGCATTATGATAAAGTCCAGAACAATGAAAACTTTTTCAAAAGCTGTCATGCGCATCCCCTCCTTCCCGGAGGGAAAAAGACACCCTCCGAATCTCGGAAGGTAACCGCCTACCGTTTAAGGTATACCTTGCCCGACAAATATTTTATCATAATCCGACAAATTTTGCAACCAATATTTCATTCATAAAAATACGATATCGTGATATTTGTCAAGAGAAAACCTGCATCCGTTGAAGATGCAGGTTTTTTTACTTGCTTTGTGCATTTCCGTATTCGCGTTGCATGGCTTGTGCGGAAACGACCCATTGCTTGCCGAATTTGCAAACATCCACACCGTTGACAAGTTTACCGTATGCAACAGCCTTACGCAAGGTGCTTTCATGCAGTCCCCACAGACTGCTTGCATCACTGAAAGCCATCAATCCGTCAAACGGAGTTGCAATCTGCATACCGTTTTCCCACAATTCATCACAGGACAAATCCAGCTCATCGCCCCATATAATTCCGTAGCCGCCGACATCGGTTTCAACACAGTAAAACAAATCGGGATTTTCAAGAAATACTTCAAAAACAGGCAATGATTCAAACAAAGGCTTTATGTCATAAATTTTGGTAACTCCTTCACAAAACTGCACACTAAGCTTGTAGTCAGGCAACGGAAAAACATTTTTCACTTTATGAAACATTGTATCACCTCATTCCAAGGGAGGCAGTTTTCTGAACTCCTGCGTTTCCCAAATTTCTAAAAGCTCTGTCTTGTGCAAAGCGAGCCATTCCTGCACCAGTGCAAGGGCTTTGGGCGGCAAAAAACCGTCCAACACCTCACCCGTCATAAAATCCACAGCCGCAACATCGTCATTATATATTGCATGAATATGCGGCGGATTATGCTCATGCTGTAAAAAATACATTCTGATTACAATTCCGTAAAATCTCGATAAAACAGGCATGTTCATCACTCCATATTTCTTTTCACTGTCATTATATCACGATATCGTGATACCTGTCAAGAGAAAACCTGCATCGTAAGGGGCGTATTCTAGAGGACAGTAAAAAAGGAAGCACGAAATTTTCGTGCTTCCTTTTGTTTTGTCTTATACCGTAACAAGCAGGGAAAATGTGTGGCACATTTTCCACTCTTTAGGAGAAACTAAAACCCTTTTATAGTTGTTTTAACAACACATCTTGAAAAAAACATTGGTTTGATATATAATATATTATACTCGTAGTGGTGGACTACTTTGATGTTTTTCATTTAAATAGTTAAGGAGTTTCTAAAATGACTAATGAACAAAATCTTCGATACAGAGATATTTTAATAGCTCCAATCAGTGAATGCGCCAACTATACCCCTAAATTTGGTCATGGAAGAAATGGCGGCTTTTCACTTGGCGAATTCCAAACCCTATATGGTGCAGACGCATTTTATAAATGGTTGGGTTTGGACAATCCGTTAATGTATTCTGCACATAAGGCAGCAGGAGGAATTACAAGCGTTTATAGACAAATCGGTATCGGTTGTGAACGTCTTGTACGGGCAATCTTTATGGATTACCTTGGTCTTGATGCCGACGATGTTACTTGGTCATATACAGTAACGGGGGCTAATGGTAAAGAACGTACACTTTCCCTCGATGGTAGAATTATTCTTGATAAAATACCGAATGCAGAAGTGAAATCTCGTTGTGAAGCATGGATGATGCAGATAGCTGATTCTTTAGAATTGGCTACGCCGATTCGTCAAGCTATTACAGGTGTTGTTTTTGAAGTTCGTCAAGGTTATAAGAGCAAGGATTCAAAGCGTCAAAATGCTGACATAGCCAATGCGGCTAACGCTTATGCAAACGGTTATATACCTTGCTTAATGGTAATGTCAGCACAAATTGATGATGATATAGTCGCTCGATATAATGTGGCTAAGTGGGCGATTTTGCAAGGATATATTGGCACGTCTGCTATGGCTTCAACATTTACATTTTTCAAGCAAGTGATAGGATTTGATTTCGTGCAATTCATGAATGACAATCAAGAATATTTTAGGGAAAAGATTCAGCAGGTTCTTGAGCAACTGATGAGGGCAGAATAAATGCGTAACGAAAAAATAAATCAAAATGCACAATACACATTTAAGTATAATACTTCAATGGGAAGGCATGGATGGCTTCGCCTCACTCCAGCATATTCTGTTCGGTTAGTAGAAGAAATACTTTCTGAACTGGAATACTCACCTCAATGTGTCTTAGAGCCATTCTCTGGCACCGGAACTACAGAACTTGTTTGTGCAAACAACGGAGTAGCTTCATTTGCACTAGAAATCAACCCGTTTTTGGTATGGCTTGGAAACACAAAGCTGAAAACGTATTCTTCAGAAACAATCGAAAAATTCTTAAATGTTGCTAATTTCATAACTGAAAACATTGAGACGTATGCTCCTACCGAACTTCCTCCAATATACAATATTTATCGTTGGTGGGGAGAGGCACAAGCGGATTTTTTGGCAAGACTAAAAGCCGCAATTAAAGGCGTTGAAAATGATGAAGTTAAGCAATTACTTACTGTGGCATTTTGTCGCGTAGTAATTGAATTATCAAATGCGGCGTTTAATCACGTTTCTACATCATTCAAAGAAACAGACGATTCTTTCTTTTCAACTGATGTTGGGAAAGACACCTTTTTATCTATTTGTAATATGGTAGCTTATGGCGCAAGTATTCAGCCGCTTGTTTCATCTAAGGTTATCCATCACGATGCACGAAGCATTCCAAAGGAATACAACGGCACATACGATACTGTTATTACATCGCCTCCATACCCCAATCGAATTTCGTATATTAGAGAACTTCGTCCGTACATGTATTGGACAGATTTTCTTGAAACTTCAGATCAAGCAAGTGAATTGGATTGGAAAACAATTGGAGGCACTTGGGGTAAAGCTACAAGTCTATTATCAACATGGGAAAGCAATGGCTTATTACCTCAGTACGTATATGATATTGCCAAAAAGATCGCTTCTGCTGATAACAAGTCCGCAGGATTGATGGCAAACTATGTCTTGAAGTATTTCGAGGATATGAGACTCCATTTATCCGCTATATATGACGGATTGAAATCCAAAGGAAAAGTGTATTACATTATTGGTAATTCGAATTTCTATGGGGTAACAGTTCCGGCTGAACGTATATATGTTGATTTGATGAAAGATATTGGCTTTATTAACGCAGATTTTAGAATCGTGCGAAAGCGAAACTGCAATAAGCAATTATATGAGTTTGTTGTAACAGCTCAAAAACAATAAAAATAAGCGGAGCAAATTTTGCTTCGCTTATTTTTGTTAAATTGAAAAAGTTTACCCATATGTCCTTTAGAGTACGATTCTTAAGATGCAGGTTTTTTTGTGTTATGCAAAGTAGCGGATGAGATAAAGAATGAGCATATGCACGGGGTAGAATGCGTAAGAGCCGTATTGAATGAATTTATTGGATCTTCCTTTTTTACCCTTGTAGAACCAGATCGGAATGAGCGCGAGCACGGCAAAGCCCTGTGTCGGGAATTCAAAGGCGTGACCGAACAGTTCGACGGGAACAACAAGTCCCTCAAAAAAGACAATATGCAGCAGCACCATACCGATTGCCTGTGTAAGCCACGCAAAGGGAAAATCACGGCAGATATAAAACAGCACGATCGTGGCAAAACCCGTAAAACCGTAATCGGGAAAGGTAATGACACTTGCGGCACACAAAAGGGCAAGCAGCAATGCACCGATGCCGATCGTCTTTGCCGTTCGTTCCTTCTTCATCTTGTCGATGATGACCATGGCGGCAAGCCCCAACAGAAAAGTGCACAGCACATTCTGATGATAGGGATTAAACCAACGGCTGGAATAAAACAGGTTGAACGGCAGTTCCGATACAAGCGCAAAAATGCCGAGGCGCAGGGCATATTTTTTTACATTTTTGGTATGTACAAAACCTTCTGCCAACTGAAACGCAAAAATGGGAAAAGCGAGTCTGCCAAGGTAGGTCATCCAATTACCGAACGACATGAAGGTTGCCCACACATGGTCGGATACCATCAGCAATATGGCAAGAAGCCGCAGTGTGTTGGCGGAAATGCCGCCGAACGGAAGATTTTCGACCGGACGGTTTTGGGGAAGTTTTTTCGATTTTTCGGACATTACGAAAGCTCCTTTCTGATTTTTTATTGCAATTTTTGTCGAAGCATGATATAATCATTTCGGGCAAGGCAGACCATAACGGTAGGCGGTTACCTTCCGAACTTCGGAGGGTGTCTTTTCCCTCCGGAAAGGAGGGAATTTGCATGGTAACATGGGAAGAACTTATTTTATTTTTTGGACTTCTTGTTGCAATTGCAGAGTTTGTTTTCATTTTATGCAAACATATTTTTGAAACAAAAAAGAAATAACCGCCCTCAACCTTCCAAAGTAGTGCGGTTATTTCTGCCATAACGGAAGGCTAACCGTCTATCGGTCTGCCTTGTTCACTTATATTATATCAATCTTTTTTCGTTCTGTCAACACCTGTTTTGCAGGTGTTTTTTGTTTTATCGCAGATTTTCTGGTATGCTTTCGGCAGGTACATAAGTCTGCACCGAGGTGCCGTCGGCATATTCAAAGGCAACAAGGTAGCTGCCATCGCACACCTCGTGCATGAAGAACGAATCCTTTACAAGCTGTGCGAGCACCGCCGCATCATTCGTAATCGCGCCGTCGGGACAGATATTGACAAAGGAAGGCTCGTCAGCAGGTGTATAAGAAGCGTTGAAATAAATGCCGCGATATGTGTAATAACCGCTGTTGTTTGCTTCGGCCCGGGTGCTTGTCATATCCAGGGGGAATTCCATCACCTTTGCACGCACCGGCACATTGACAACATCAAAATATTGCAGCAGGTCATATTCCGTAAGCAATGCCACGGTCGCTTTCATGTCCGCATAAACGGGATAGAGCTGATAGGCATTGAACTCTGAATATTCGTTTTCGAGCTGTCCTACGGTCAGGGTCGTGATTTCGTCGAACATGGTTGCCGATACCATAGAATGAGGCACCGCCGTTGTTGCCAAAGCTACATCCTCATAATAGTATGAAACTCCATAATCGACATAGTAATCCTCGGCATAGTAATCGCCTTCACCGTAGTAATATTCCTCATCATACAGGAACAGGCTGCTCGACAGGCTCAGATAACCCAAGGGTGCCGTGGTTCCGTATCTTGTAAGCGGTAAGGTTTTGTCCTTTGTGTCGCTGATAAGGGCATTCAGCAGCTCTTCGCCAAAGCCTTCCGCTATCATCGGCTGCGGAAGTAAGGTGATCTGCGAAGCAGCAGGGGCAAACAGGCTGACGGTGTCGATCCATTGCTCCTCAATTATTTTGACAGCAGAATCCCTCACCGATTGATGCTCCTCGAACACCGAAAGCAGCTCCACAACCTGAGGAGTTGCGTGCTCATAATAACGTGTCAGTTTTGTGCCGTCCTTGAGAGTATATTGCAGGGAAACGGAAAATCCAAGCAGGGCGGTGTCTTCCTCTTTTGCTTCGGAAAGCAGACGGTGGGCAGTAAGAACCGTATCAATCGACTGTTCATCCGTCAGGTCGGTAACGCAGAAATCACTGCTTGAATAGTAATATTGAAGCTGGTCGAGTGCAAACCATGTCGAATCATTCAGCCACTTATCATCATCTGCATACCAGCTGGTATAATAGCTGCGGTTGAAGCTGTTGTGGTCCTTGTTCGGTACAAACGCACCGCTTGTGATGCTGACGGAAGCGATATCTTCTTTGTCGGGGATGCGTGTTTCGTAGCCGAATGCACCCGTGATGAAAAATGCACTCACCAGACCGAACACCGCACAGGCAACCAGAATGGCAGGCATGGCACGGTTCATTTTCTGACGACTACGAAGCAGAATTGCCATGATGATGACAAACACGAAAAACAGAATCAATGCTGCGATACACACAGCCGCAATTTTCACCGAACGCAGATCAATATCTGCAATATAAAGCGGCAGCAAAAGCAGGAATGCAAGGCTCAGGCAGGCACTTGCAACCATGGACGGACGGGTGCCGAGGAAGCCTGCATTTTCGTTTCTGCGTTTTTTGAAGCACACAAAGGCAACGGCCGTCACCACAGCGGTCAGGGCAAGATACACAAGTGCATAGCTGACTCTCGGCTGACTCCAACCAAGCTCACGGTCAAACATAAAGCCGTCGCTGAAGGTGTAGTCATTCACAGGATAGAAAAAGTCAAGCACATCCAGCCTGCCGCCGAAATCAACGCTGTTGATTCTGTCGTTTGTGAAAACATCATACATACGGTGGTCATAGGGGGCGCCCTTGAGGAAGGCCATGGCAAGATATTTGCAGCCGTAGAACACCGTCACGGGCATGGCAATCAGACAGCCGCTGCACAGAAAGCTTTCAATGCTTGCGCCGGAAATGACCATGCAAAGGCTTGTGACGGAATAAGAAAACAGCGAAACGACAATAAAGGTTAAGGTGTAGATAGCGGTTGCCGTCCACAATTCGGGCGACGAGCCGAATATCATCAGATTGCCGAGGAAAAGGCCTGCAAAAATGAGCACAACAGGCATGCACAGCAGCACGACACCGGCAAGAAAACGCGAGAAAAACAGATTCGCTCTTGTAAGACCCAGGGAAGCGAACACATTCACCGTCTTTTTGACGTGCAGAAACCGCCAGATGTGCAATGCCGTGAACATACCCGCAAGTCCGACCACAAGACAGCAATAAGCCACCTCATCGTTGCCTGCATGGCGTTGCAGGGCAAAAATGTAGCTTGCGGTATAATCGTAATCGCTCAGACCGCTGAGAAAATACGAGCGCTCCCTGTACATATAAAACAAATCATTGAACGAGGGCAGCAGCAACAAAAACACCGCAACGGGATAAAACCAGCTCTTTTTGAGTGTCTGCAAAAAGGAGGTGCGGAACTGCTTAGCCGAAGATAGCGTTGAAGTCATAATTGCCTTCCTCCATTTCGTCCAGGAATATTTCCTCCACACTCATCACAAAGCGTTCCACCAAGAGTGGATTCATCTTGCGAAGCAGATCCTCTGCCACATCGGGAGCCTTGTTGATGGTGAACACCACGATTTTGCCGTCGATGTCAATCTTTTTGTAATTGATATGTGCAAAATCGGCTTCGACCATGTTTTCGCTGAACACCGCACGCAGCTTGCAGCGAGAGCCCGAAAGGTCATCCACAGAAGCATCGAGCACGATTTTTTTGCCGTTGATAAGACCGATGTGGTCGCACATATCGCCCAGCTCGTGCAGGTTGTGGGAAGAAATGATGATGCTCGCATTGCGTTCTGCGGCATATTCGAGCAGGATATTTTTCATCAGATTGCGTTTTGCAGGGTCAAGTCCGTCAAAGCTTTCGTCAAGCAGAAGCACCTGCGGATTGGTGGACAGTGCAATTGCCATTTCTGCCTGCCTTTGCATACCCTTGGAGAACGAGGACACCTTTGCCTTGCGTTTGAGTCCCAACAGGTCGGTCAGCTTCACAAATGTATCATACTTGAAATCGGGATAATAGGACTGATAGAATTTTGCGGTTTTGTCGAGGGTGGTAAAGGGTTCAAAGTGCAGCTCGTCCGGCACAAAGAACAGATGCTGCTTCTGTTTTGCATTGTCAAAAATGTCTTCGCCGTTCATCAGCACCTTACCGCCGTCTGCCGTGTAAATGCCTGCAACGGTTTTCAGCAGCGTGGTCTTGCCTGCGCCGTTGTAGCCGACAAGTCCGTAAACCGAGCCGTTCTGCACGGTCAGCGACAGATCCTCCACCGCCGTGTAATTGCCGAAGCGTTTGGTCACATTTTTAATTTCAAGCATTGCTCGTTTCCTCCTTATAGACGTTTTGCACGGTTGTGAGAATTTCTTCCAACAGAATTCCCTTGGCTTTGGCGGCAAGCACAGCCGTTTCAACCTCCTGAAAAGCGGTTTTTCGCAGGTTTTCGTCGGCAAGTGCATCCGGGCTCACAAAGCTTCCCGTGCCGGGCACGGAATAGATGACACCGTGCGTTTCAAGCTCGGAAAATGCCTTTTTGACGGTGTTGATGTTCACTCCCGTTTCTGCCGCCACCTGACGGATGCTCGGCAGCTTGGCATGGGGCTTGAGAACCCCCAAAGAAATGAGTGTCATGATTTCGTTTTTGATTTGTTCAAAGACAGGGACACGGTTGTGTCGGTCAATATGGATCATGTTTTCATCGCCTCCTGTGAAGTAATTTGGGGGGATGCTGTTTGTATTGCAGAAGCAGAAGCTTCTTTTTTCTGTTTGTGTGCCACGCTTGCCCACAGAATGCCTGCGGCAGGCATGCTTGCAAGCAGGGCGGTGATCATATCGATCATCGTGTCAAACACGGACACTTGCGCCATGTTGACAGGCTTGCCGAACACACGGTAGACGATATAATTTTCATCGGGATTAAAGAGAAAATCCTGCAAGGTGGTGCCCACAAAATAGTCATAGGTAAACTCAAAGATTTCCCACACGATAATCACAAAGCAGCCCATGCCGAAGCCGATGACGGATGCAATAAAGCCCGAAACCGGCTTTTTTGCAATCTGCATGCCGTTGACAACGATTTCATAGCAGATAAACACGCACAAGAAGCCCGAAAGGACATGCAGGAAGGTATCGTAGCCGTCCTTACCGCAGTAACCGAGATAATGGCCGCAGTAGGAACCAAGAAAGATAATGACCATCCCGTATTTCATTGCCGAATACGGAACACGGCCGAGAAAAATCTGCTTCGGGAAGATGACACGCAGCAACGTAACGCTGAATGCGGCAACGGTGTTGGCAATGAGCTGAATGAGGATATCAAGCCGCTCGCCCGTTTCGTTGTATTCCTTGGCAACCATCAGCGTGGCAAAAATCATCATCACACGAACCTGCCACCACAGGATGTATTCCACAACCGAAACGCTTTTGCGCATTTCGTGCCATTCATTTTTGGGTAAATTACGATAATAATTGAATAATTTTTTCATAATCATTTTAATGCGTCCGGCATCTGACTTGCAGGAATGTATGCCACGGAGTTGATCACATAGGGTGCCTGATCCGTGTAAACAAACTCAACAAAGTAACCGGGTTCGTTGATAAAATAAGTGTACTGTGCGTTTTGTGCCAGTTCTTCGAGCAGCTCGGCACCGTCCGTAAAGGTTGCCGACGGCGGCACGATCTGCGCATCGGGAACGGTCATTTCCGTTTCACTGCTCATACCGGGGTTCCAGTCATAAACCATACCCCTGAACTGCAGACTGCCCAATCGGTAGGTGTAATCGCTCAATTCAATCGGGGTCAGACCGGGTAGCGGATTTTCATACACATAAGCTGCAACGGGCTTGAACATATCTTCAAAATACGGTGTCAGATTATATTGCTGCAAGACAGCAAGGGTTTCCTGCATGGCGGAATAAACGGGAATCACAACATAATCTGAATAAAAAGCGAGATAGCCGACACGGCTCCGGAATGTGTTTTCACGGTCATAGGAATACATTCCGATGTAGCCGACGGGGGCGGAGTCCGACAGACAATCCATCGGCATATTGCCGTCAAGCACATCCTTCACAATAGCCTTGTGCAGAGCGTATTCTGCCTTTGACCAATCGTCTGTGCACAAGCTTACATCACTTTGCGTGGTCAGATTTTGCGAAAACAGGGTCAGCTTGTTGGCAGACAAAGATTCGAGATATCGGGCGGTGGCTTCACGGTATTCACGGGTGTTGAGCAGGGGCAGGAATTCATCCATCACATCAAAGGGAATATACGGATAGGCCCTTGTAAGGCTGCTGCCGTTGGCAAGCTCATAGGAAATCACAACAGTCGCACCGTTGGTGGAATGACGGTTTCGTGCATCCTCCAGCAGAAGACCGTGAATCTGACAAACTCTTTCAATATTTTCGGCTTCTTCAAAATACACAAAGGAGTCTGAATTATACCAGCTATCGGCATAAAGCAAACTCTGCAAAAAGAGCTTTGCGTGATCCACGGGCGGATTATACTCGTACAGATCCTTGCTGTCACCGATGTAAGAATACCCCTCATTGGAGCTGACAGAGCCTTCACCGACCTCAAAGGTAATGCCTGCCCTGACAATTTTTTCGCTGTCGGGGATGCGTGTTTCAAAGCCGAAGCCGCCGCACACAAAAATCAGCACAAACACAGCCAGTGCACCTGCCATGATGCCGCCCGTGGGCAACTGTGCCTTGATTTTCTCCTTGGAGCGAAGCAGAATTGCCACAATGCCGACAAACAAGCCGAATGCAACCGCAATCAGGAAGAATGCGAACACAATTGCACTTTCCGTCACAAAACGGGCATCATAGAACAAATACACGCACCACGGAATCAGGATTGCACCGAGTGCAAAAATCGCGGCTGCAAAAATACGGGGACAAGCGGCAAGAAAGCCTGCGTTTTCGGTTTTCTGCCTGTTGAAGGCAATTTGAGCCAGTACACTGTATGCTGCAAAGGCGGCAAGATACACAATCGGGTAACCGAAGGACGGCAGCGCATACACACGAAGCGTTGTGCCTGCAAGTGCATCACCGAAATCGTAATTTGTAACAGGATACAGAAAATCAAGAAAATGGAAGCTGCCGCCGAAGGTCAGCTTAATGTACAGCTCGCGATCCCTGCCGTAAAACCAACCGTCAAAAAAGGTGCCTGCAAGCAGAATATCCGACAGCAGATAAGCACCGTAAAACAGCATGGTCGGGGCAAAGGTGAGCACCACACCGCACACAAGACCTTCCATGGTGGAGCCTGTTCTTGTCATGGCGAACACGCAGGCTGCAAAGGGATAGAGCGCAATGCTGAGCATACACAGTGCATAATAGCCGCTTGCCTGCCACAGCAGCTCCGACGAGCCGAACAGACGGCAGTTATAAAGCGCACAGATGAGAAACGGCAGTGCAACACCGATGAGCTGCGACACAACGCAGCCGACCACCTTGCCTGCAAAGAGTGTCCGTCTGCGTACCCCTAAGCTGTAATACACATTGACCGCTTTTTTGGTGTGCATAAAGCGGAAATTGTAAAGCGCGAGCATCACCGAAGACAGACCGACCACGAGGCAGGTGCAGGCGATCGCAAATGAATCGGCATAATCCATACCGATGCAGTAAATGAATTCCTCAAAAAGTGCAAGACTGCTTCCGTACAGGGATTCCATTTGCATCACAAAATTATAGCCGTTCAGAGCAACGGTCATGAACAAAAACAGAAACACAATGTGAAAAGCATTCTTGCGCAATGTCTTTGCAACCGTCACAAAAAACTGTTTTCGGTCGGAATGAACAGAATGTGTCATTCGATTCCCTCCTTTTGAATTGCTTGAAGTGTGCTATCTGTGGTAGCACACCTATACTATATCATGCATTTTCCATTTTGTCAAGCGGTCAACGGAAAAAAATAGAATTGCAATCATTGTTTTTATCATTATATTATGCTATAATCGCATTATGAATCCCGATTGCAAGGGGGTTAAAAATGAAAAACCAAGCCCTGAACCCGTATCTTCCCTCATTTGAATACATTGCCGACGGTGAGCCGCATGTATTCGGCGACAGACTTTATATTTACGGCTCGCATGACTGCTTCGGCGGAAAGAATTTCTGCGAAAAGGACTATGTGTGCTGGTCTGCCTCCGTGGACGATCTGTCCGACTGGAAATACGAGGGTGTGATTTACCGCAAAACGGATGACCCGAAAAACAAAAACGGCAAAATGCGCATGTTTGCGCCCGATGTGTGCAAAGGTACGGACGGGAGATATTACCTTTATTACGGACTGAGCTTCTTCCCTGCTATCAGTGTTGCCGTCTGCGATACCCCGGCAGGAAAATATGAATTTTACGGCTATGTAAAGCACCCGGACGGCACAAAATACGGCTGCAAAAAGGGGGATTTCTTCCCGTTCGACCCGGGCGTGCTCAATGATGACGGCAAAATATGGCTGTATTCGGGCTTCAGCCCCGCTGTGTGGTTTCTGCGGCTCGGCATTGACCTCGTCAGTCCCGTCAAGGGTGCAAGAGGCAATCAGGTGCTTTCCCTTGCGGATGATATGCTGACGGTGACAAGTGTAAAGCAGCTCATTCCCGGCACACACAACAGCCAAAGCACGGGCTTTGAGGGGCACGAGTTTTACGAAGCAAGCTCCGTGCGCAAATTCGGCAGCAAATATTATTGCATTTATTCCTCGGTGCTCTCGCATGAGCTCGCGTATGCCGTCAGCGACTATCCCGACCGTGATTTCCGCTTTGCAGGCACTTTGCATTCCAATGCCGACATCGGCTTCAAGGGCAACACAACCGCACGCAATTACTGGGGCAATAACCACGGCTCGGTGGAATGCGTGAACGGCAATTATTATATTTTCGCTCACCGCCACACCTTTTGGCGCGAATGCAGCCGTCAGGCGGTTGCAGAGAAGCTCACGATGGACAAGAACGGCTTGTTTGACACCTCCGAAATGACCTGCGGCGGCCTGAACGGCAAGCCTTTGGGCCTCGGGAAATATGAAGCCGGCATTGCCTGCAATCTGTTTGCAAAACAGGGTGCCGAAAAAAGCGTGTTCTTTAAAAACAAAAAGAAAACGCAGCTGCATCCGTGTATTCTGCAGGATGGCTGTGACCGTGAGGAAAGCCCCGGTCAGTACATACACAACCTGCGTGACGGCAGTGTGGCAGGCTTTAAATATTTTGAATGCGACTGCAACAAGCTTGTTCTGACCGTGCGCGGCAGTGCAGGCAGAATCGATATTTTCAAGGATTTACAGCAAAAAGCAGTTTCTTCAATCGACCTGCACAAGTCAACAGAAGCGTATGCGGTTGAAGCTGCGTTTTCCTGCAACGAAAAAACGGCAATTTATTTGCAATACATCGGTGACGGACAAATCGATGTGTTGACACTGGAATTAAAATAAGGAGAAAAGGATATGGCAAAAAAGACACTGACCCCCGAACAGCTCCGAAAAAAGCAAGCGCGCAACCAAAAGGAAATTGCGCGGCTTGAAAAAGAAAAAGCGAAGCCGAAAAAAAGCGGCTATCTGTATTTTCTGATTCTCATTATCTGCGTGGTGTATCTGACCGACGAGGTCGCTTCGCAGATCGGCACACTGATGAAAACCGAAATCGCAACCGACCTGTTTGCACGATACGGCGAAAGCTCCATCGGCATACTCGACATTCTCGGCATCATCGCCTTCCCGTTTCAGGGACTTTCCCTTTTGTACAAGCCTCTGTCTGACCGCTACGGCAGAAAGACCTTCCTTGTCATCAACACACTCGGCATGGGGTTGGGACTTTTCTTTGTTTTTCTCTCCAATAACATCGTGCTGTATGTCATCGGCACCACCATCGTTGCCTTCTTCGTGCCGCACGACATGCAGGTGGTGTATGTCACGGAATCCTCGCCGCCGAAGCACAGAGCCAAAATCTTCTCACTCGTCAAATGCGTGTCCACACTCGGACTCATGCTCATTCCGTTGCTTCGCCGCACGCTGATGAGCAATGCCTCGGATTGGCGCGTGGTTTATCTCGTGCCTGCACTGTTGGGTATGGTTGCGGCACTTGTGGCACTGTTTTCGCTTCGTGAAACGGATGCATTCATTGAATCGCGTCTTAAATATCTTCGCATGACCGACGAGGAACGCGAATCCGAAAAGAACAGCAAGGACGCGTCCTCTGCGCAGGGCGGTCTTGTGGCGGCATTCCGTTTTGTGCTGCAGCACAAGCAGCTGCGTTGGCTGTATCTCTCCGTTGCATTCGGCACGGTCGGTGTGCTCATCACCATGCAATATCAGGCAATTCTGTCTTACGGCTATGCCGAGGCTTACCTTGCACAGGGCCTGTTTGAAAATCTTGAAGCAGCCCTTGAGGCGGTATCGGTCGGCGCGGTGACCTCTGCCCTGTTCATGTTCCCTGTCGGCAGCGGTCTGATTCAATTGAGCCACGGCTTTATTTCCGACAAATTCGGCAGAAAAGCGGCGCTCGTCACCATGGCAGGCGCAACGCTCATTTCGCTGATTCTGTTTTCGGTGGGTGCCGAAAAGGCATGGAATCCGTATCTTGTCGGCTTGCTCAGCGGCGTCTGTGTCGGCAGCTTCTGGGCAGGAACGGACATCAACTGCCTGATGGCAAGCGAATCCTCCCCCACCAATCTGCGCTCGTCCATTGTTTCCTTGCAGATGTTCGCCCTCGGCTTCGGCTATATTGTTACGTACTGTGTCGGTGTGCCGCTGATTACGCATTTCGGCAATTCGTCCATTCCGACGGTGTCGCTGTGCCTGGCACTGCCCAGCCTTGCGATCTGCCTTGCGGTTGTTCTGCTCAAGGTCAGGGAAACCAAGGGCATCAACCTCGAAACCGTCACCGGCGCGGAATGGGATTAAAATACAAAAAAAACCTGCAGACCGTCAATCGGTCTGCAGATTTTTTTATGTGATGATTTGTTTTTAAGGACTTTTAATATCCGAGTGTGCCGTCAAGGGATTCGTCGTTTTCGATCCAGTCATTGACGGAAATGATGCGATAATTCTCGGCATCGTCACGGATGATGACCGTTTCGATACCTGCATTGATGACCATGCGCTTGCACATCGAGCAGCAGCAGGAATTGGAAACATACTCGCCCGTGGATACCTCCTGACCGGTCAGATACAAGGTGGCGCCGATCATCTTGTCACGCGGTGCACTGATGATGGCATTGGCCTCCGCATGCACGCTGCGGCACAGCTCATAGCGTTCACCGCGCGGAATCTGCATCTTCTGACGGATGCACACGCCAATATCCGTGCAGTTTTTGCGGCCTCTCGGCGCACCGACATAGCCGGTGGAAACCACCTCGTCATTGTTGACGATGACCGCACCGTAACGACGGCGCAGGCAGGTGGTACGCTTGGAAACGATTTCCGCAAGGTCAAGATAATAATTCACTTTGTCACGGCGAAGCATAAACATTCTCCTTTATTTTGCATTGATGTCGATGACTTTGGCGGCATCCTTGATATAAATAACACCCGAAAGGACTGCCATAACTGCGGTGAAGCCAAGGCAGATATTGGAAATAAGTGAAATATTGAAGTCAGCAGGAATAATGCCGCACTCCAGCAGGTGTGCACACAGCAGGAAAATGATGGTGAAAACCATCTGGCTGATGGTTTTGAGCTTGCCCCAGATGTTGGCAGGAATCACAATGCCCTGTGCAGATGCAATCAGACGCATGGATGTAACTGCAAATTCACGAACAAGCACAACAAGAATGATCCATATACTGCAAAGATCAAGCTGCATGAGTGCAAGCAGGGCTGCTGTGGTGAGCATTTTGTCTGCCACGGGGTCAGCGAACTGACCGAACACGGTGACAATGTTCTGTTTACGGGCAATTTTGCCGTCCAGGAAGTCGGTAATGCAACCGACTGCATAAATCAGCAAGCCCCAAAAATAGTGATTCGGGATCGCTTCAGCAAGGAACACCGCCAAAAAGATCGGTGTGATGACCATGCGCAGCACGGTCAGACGATTCGGTACGTTCATTTCATTTCCTCAAATCTTGTTTTATTCAATGACTCTGCCGACAAGGTCAACATCCTCGGTTTTCTGAATTTCAACATCAACCAGAGTGCCGTCGGTCAGCTCATAGTCACAGGTAAAATACACGGTGGAGTCAATTTCGGGGGCATCGCGCCAGGTTCTGCCGATGTAAACATCATTATAAGAATCGTATGCATCCACAATGCAGGTCTGCACAGTATCGACAAGGCTTTCCTGCTTTTCGGTAAAAATGCGGTATTGCAGATCCATAATGCTCTCACCGCGCTTCTGTGCAATTTCGCGGTCGATCTGATTTTCCATTTCGGCGGCAGGTGTGCCCTCCTCTGCGGAATAAGCAAAGCAGCCCAAACGGTCAAAACGCGATTTCTGCACAAAGTCGGCAAGCGTTTCAAACGCTTCCTCATCTTCCCCGGGGAAGCCCGTGATGAGCGTTGTGCGCAACACGCAATCGGGCAGATAAGAACGGATCTTTTCCACAAGTGCAAGCAGGCTTTCCGCATCACCCGAACGGTTCATGGCTTTCAGAATCTTGCCGTCTGCATGCTGAATGGGCAGATCGATATAAGGCAGAACCTTGTCGCAGTCACGCATGGTTTCAAGCAGCTCGTCCGTGATGCGGTCGGGATAGCAATAAAGAAGTCGGATCCAGCGGATGCCGTCAAGCTTGTTGAGTTCTTTCAGCAGCTCGGGCAGCTTCTTTTCGTCATACAGGTCTTCACCGTAACGGGTGGTATCCTGCGCTATGAGAATCAGCTCTTTAATGCCGTTGAGTGCAAGAGAAGCAGCTTCTTTGATGATATCCTCCATCGGACGGGAACGGAACGGCCCTCTGATGTCGGGAATGGCGCAATACGAGCAACGGTTGGAGCAGCCGTCGGCAATTTTGAGATAAGCCCAGTGCGGCGGTGTGGAGAGAATGCGCGGATCGCCGAGGGGCATTTCCTCCTTGGCAGGATAGCGCGATTCCTCAGTGCCGTTGAAAACATTGTTCACAAATTCAACAATCTGCCCGTTGGCACCAAGACCTGCAACGGCATCCACCTCGGGCATTTCCTTTAAAATCTCATCACGGTAGCGTTCAGCCATGCAGCCGAGCACAATGATTTTGCCGAGATCGCCGTCCTCTTTGAGCTGTGCCATTTCGAGAATATTGTCAATCGCCTCCTGCTTGGCTTCTTCAATAAAGCCGCAGGTGTTGATGATGACCGCATCCGCACCCATGGGGGTGTCGGTCAGGATATAGCCTGCATCGGAAAGCTTTGCAAGCATCATTTCGCTGTCTACCTGATTTTTCGGACAGCCGAGAGAAATAAAACCGATTTTTTTCTGCATATTCAAAATCCTTATTCAAAATCCTGCTCATTCCAGCCCAGGGCTTCCACCGCATCAAATACCTCATGCGGTGCCCAGCCCAGACGCAAAAGGCGGTTGATGATGCGCTTTTTGTTCTTTTCATCGGGCTTTGAGTCAGCAGGACATAATTTTTCTATTATATCCATGATACTCAATTTTTCATCAATGTCAAGACTTCCTGCGACACTTTGGGCAATATGACGGTCAATTCCCCTTGCCATGAGCTCATTTTCGACCCTTTTCGGGGCATAATGCTTTCTTCTGACCAATTCATCCGCCAGCAGATCGGCAAATTTTTCGTCATTCAGCAGTCCGAGGTCGCGGCATTTTTCCACTGCATGCCTTGCAGGTGCGGCCTTGTATTTTCGTTTCAGCTTGTCATACAACTCCTTTTCGGAGTGTGCACGCTGTGACAAAAGCCGCAGCGCACTGTCACAGGCAAAAACAAAGTCAGCCGCCTCCTGCAAGGCAGCTAACTGAGCTTCATCTATTTCGTCACCGTCACGCACCGTGCTTTCAAACCAGAACGATGCAGGGACGGAGAAACGGTATTCACCGTCTGTATATATGTTGATTTTACCGCTTTTGGCGGTGGTGGAGGAAACGATCATCAGTCGGCAGTAATGTCAATTTTGATCTTGGGCACTCTGCCGTTGTTGGGGGCAATGGGTGCTACGGGCTCAATAACCTCGCCATCCTCATCGGTTTCGGGAATGGAAGCCGCCGAGGGAGCCACATCGGCACGCATGCTGCTGATAAACTCGGGGTGGTTGCGGATCTTGGCTTCGATTTCATCACGAAGCGCGGTGTTCTTGTCGAGCATTGCACGGACATTGTCGCGTCCCTGACCGAGTCTTTCCTCACCGTAGGACAGCCATGAGCCGCTTTTCTGCACGATGTCAAACTTGATACCGAGCTCGAGAATTTCACTTGTTTTGGAGATACCCGTACCGAACAGAATGTCGAATTCAGCCTGCTTGAAGGGCGGTGCGACCTTGTTTTTGACGATCTTACAACGGGTACGAGAGCCGACAAAATCATTGCCTGCCGCCTTGATCTGCTCGGTCTTACGCACATCAATACGCATGGAGGCATAGAACTTCAGCGCACGGCCGCCGGTGGTGACTTCGGGATTGCCGTACATGACACCGACCTTTTCACGCAGCTGGTTGATGAAAATAACAATACAGTTGGAACGAGAAATCGCACCTGCGAGCTTGCGAAGTGCCTGCGACATGAGTCTTGCATGAAGACCTACATGGCTGTCACCCATTTCACCCTCAATTTCGGCTCTGGGAACGAGTGCGGCAACCGAGTCCACAACAATGACATCGAGTGCACCCGAACGGGTCAGTGCTTCTGCAATTTCAAGTGCCTGCTCGCCGTTGTCGGGCTGGGCAACAAGCAGAGAATCCACATCAACACCCAAATTTGCGGCATAAACGGGGTCAAGTGCATGCTCGGCATCGATGAAAGCGGCTTCACCGCCTGCTTTCTGCGCTTCGGCAACCACATGCAGTGCCAGGGTCGTCTTACCGGAAGATTCAGGCCCGAAAATTTCAATAATACGGCCCTTGGGAAGTCCGCCGATGCCCGTTGCGGCATCGAGCGTGATAGAGCCTGTGGAAATGGCTTCAATCTGCAATGCGTTGGTCTGGCCAAGACGCATGACGGCACCCTTACCGTATTGTTTTTCAATCTGCGCAATCGCGGTTTCAAGAGCTTTTTTCTTATCAGACATCGGAAATCTTCCTTTCACTAAAACAAATGTTCGGTTGATGTTTCTTATTCTACATTATTTTTTTGAAAAATGCAAGAGGTAAACATAAAAAACTTGCAAAAAGCGCCGCAAAAAGGTACAATGGTGTCATCAATGGGACGGAGGACAACAAAATGCCCGAAATTCTTGCCCCTGCAGGGGGCCCCGAACAATTACAGGCGGCGGTGCGCAGCGGTGCAGATGCGGTTTATCTCGGCACAAGCACACTTAACGCACGCAGAAATGCCAAAAATTTCAACGATGAAGAGCTTTTGGAGGCTGTGCGCTATTGCCATGCGTACGGCGTAAAGGTCTATGTAACACTCAATACATTGGTTGCCGACACGGAATTAGAAGAAGTGCAAAAAGGCTTGCAGACCATTGCCGAAAGCGGTGCGGATGCGGTGATCGTACAGGATTTAGCGGTGGCGGCGCTTGTGAAAAAATGCTGTCCGACACTCGCCCTTCATGCATCCACGCAGATGAGCATTCACAATGTTGCGGGTGCAAAGCAGCTTGAGGAAATGGGCTTTGACCGCATTGTGACAGCACGCGAACTGACACTGCAAGAAATTGCAACCATTGCAGGCAGTGTCAGCTGTGAAATCGAAGCCTTTGTGCACGGTGCACACTGCATGAGTGTGTCGGGTATGTGCTATTATTCGGCTCTTCTCGGCAGCCGCAGCGGCAACCGCGGACTTTGCGCACAGCCGTGTCGCTTGGATTTTGTCAATCCCCACGGCAGACACTATGCACTGTCCTTAAAGGATATGAGCCTGCTTTCTCACCTGCCGGATATGGCAAAGGCAGGCGTGACCTCTTTTAAAATTGAAGGCAGAATGAAGCGTCCCGAGTATGTGGCGGCGGCGGTGAATGCCTGCAAAGCGGCAGCAAACGGAGAAAGCTATGACCTTGAAACACTGAAAAATGTCTTTTCGCGTTCGGGCTTTACGGACGGGTATCTCACGGGCAAGCGCGATGTTTCCATGTTCGGCTACCGAACCCGGGATGACGTAACCGCCATGCCGACCGTTTTCGGGCAGCTTGCAAACTTATACCGTGCGGAACGGCAGAATATTGCCGTAACGGGACATTTCACCATGCAGAACGGTATACCCTGTCAGTTCACCTTATCGGACGGCAAACACACCGTGACCGCAACGGGCGACATTCCGCAGACAGCTATGAACCGTCCTTTGGACAAGGAAAATGCACACCGTTCCCTTTCCAAGCTCGGCGGCACACCGTTTTACATGACCGACCTTGATTGCACACTCGATGACGGTCTGATGCTGCCTGCATCCTCTCTCAATGCCGTGCGCAGAGATGCCGCACAGCAGCTTTATGACAAGCGAGCCGAAATCGTCCCCCATACATTCACACCGTTTGAAAAAGAAGAAAAAGACCTGCTGCCGAAGCCTGCAAAGGCAAGACTGCGTATTCATTTTGTAAATGAGGAGCAGATTTTCCACATTCCCGATGAAGCAGACATTGTGCTTCCTATGGATGTCATTGACCGAAACCAGAATCTCATTGACCGCTTCGGTGAAAAGCTGTTTGTGCAGATTCCTGCTCTTGTGTGGCCCGAAGATGAGGAAAAAACCCTTGCAACACTTTCCCGTCTTGCACAGAACGGCATTGCGGATGCGGTGTGCGACAACATCGGTGCGGTGCGCATGTGCGAGGAATTGGGACTGACCGCACACGGCGGTACGGGGCTGAATATTTTCAATTCCGAAAGCCTTTCGCAATATGCCGCAATCGGTCTTGCAAGCGCCTGCATCTCCTTTGAATGCCACGATAATCAGATGTATGATATGGAGAATGAAATCCCCGTCGGCATTCTCGTTTACGGCAGACTGCCTTTGATGCGGCTGCGTGCCTGCCCGATGAAGGGCGCAAACGGCTGCGCAGGCTGTGACGGCAAGCAAAATCTTACCGACCGCAAGGACATCGCATTCCCCGTACTGTGCGAGCAGAAAAAATGGGCAACCCTTTATAACAGCGTTCCGCAGTATTTAGGCGATCAGATGCTGCCGCAGACGGATTTTGTAAGCCTTGTGTTCACCACCGAAACCAAGGAGGAATGCCGCATTGCCGTCAAATCCTTTATGAATGAAGAATACCCGCCGTTCAAACGAACAACGGGCCTTTACAAACGAGGCGTACAATAAGAAAAAATCTTACGATTTATCAACCCCCTACCCCCAATCTTGGGGGCTGTAGGTGTTTCTTGTTATAAGCTAAATTGCTCACAACGCGAGCAATTTCCTATATAATAAAAAAGTTCTCTCTGTTGTATTGACAAAGAGAACTTCCCCCTGTATAATGTAAGTGCAGGGTGGAGCATTACCGATAAGCGGTTACGCCCTCAGATAAAACAGAATTGTTAAGAAATAACTGCCTTATTGGAGACGGGGCGGTTATTTCTTTTTATGTGCATTGATTGCAAATGTTGCAACTGCAAGAAGTACCATTGTAAATGCAAAAAGCATTTCGTAGGTAACATACTCCATATCACATGCCCCCTTTCCGAGGGCGAGAATGTAACCGCTTATCCGCTTATAGCCTGATAATGCTCGTGTGGGTATTATACTCCGTTTGTCGAAAAATGTCAATCGCCAAAAGCCCCGCCGTTCAAACGAACAACGGGTCTTTACAAACGAGGAGTACAATAAAATTTTATTTATGTTTATTCGCCTGCACCAATGTACGGATGTGGGCGAATGTTTTTTCTTCTCCCTGTTCTGCGAGCATCACAAGCCAGCTTTCAAGCAGTTCGGCGGTGGCAGGATGAATAGAGCGATAGTCCTTGCCGTTGTTGTAATAATCGAGTGCGGCACGGTCGGTGTAGTTTTCACCCTTATAAATTTTGCAGGCAGCCACACGGTCACAGAACATCTCCACCGTATATTTCAACGGCATTTCCACGGGCAGAATTTTCTGTTCGGCAATATGGAAATCCGTCCAGTATTCAAAATGATGCTTGTTTCGTCCCTTGTGGTGCATCCATGCGGCGGAATAGCCCTTTTGCATACGCTCGTTGACATTGGGGCTTTTGTCGCCGGCATAATATTTTGCGCCCGTCAGAAATTCCGCAGGGCTGTATTTTGACAGATCATGCCGCAAGCCCTGCCACAGAATGCCGACCTTTGCACAATGGCGGATGACGGCATGGCGGTGGGATGTGATGGTTTTAAAATGTTGCAAAGCTCTCATCAATACAACACCTTGGAAAGAATAAAACAGACCCACAATGCTACCACAAATGCACTTTCGGCAGGAATGGCAAGCTTGGTGTAGGGGCATTTCCAGCCCTTGTCCACGCACAGGAAGATGGTTCTTGTGACAAGCACGGTGGTTGCAAAAATCAGACCGCCGACAAGCGAGTAGGTCGGGGTTTTGAGTGCAATGGTCAGATACAGCAAAAATGCACCCAGTGCAAAGGAAATACCCCCGTAATAAACACGGATCTCGGTTTTGCCTGCATTGTCAACGGGCTTGACGGCAAATGCCTCGGCATTCTTGACGGGGTTTGTGATGAACACAACAGCCATACCGAAAAAGTAACCCACAAGACCGATGACGGCAATGCCCGCAGGCAGATTGGAAAAGAAAATTTCGTTCATAAAAATACACCTCTTATTTTTATTCTATGTTAAAAAGATTTCTGAAAAACTGAATGATTCTTCTGAAAAAGTTGAGGATGGAATCCAATATGCTTTGTGTGGGTTCTTCCGTGTCGGGCTGCGGTGCTTGCGTTTCGGTGCAGCAAAGGCAGACAAACGAGCCGTCGAGCGTGTCGGCGGAGAAGCGAAGCGCACCGTCAAGCGGTTGTGCATCCGCGTAGCTGACCGTTTTGCCGTTTGCATCAAGATGTGCGGCAAGGACAAAATCGCAGTCTGTGTCAATGACAGGCAGAATCACCTCAAAGCCGTGTGCGGCGCTTGTGACGGCTTCTCCGTTGATCGTCAGCACAATGCTGTAGCCTGCCGCCTGAACATCGTAGTCTGCGGTGAATGTATTTTTTACCTTGTCGGCGGCACTGTTATTTGCAAACACACTCAATGCTGCCGTTGAGCCCTCAAAAAAGTCACCTGCATCATAGATCACCTGCACACCCGTGACGGGGTCGTTCAGGGTGATCGGGGTGCTTATGGCAGGCTTTTGCGATTGTCCGTTCACAAGCATTGCCTTTACGCAGACATTGTTGTAGCCCTCCTTGCTTGCATCCAGCCATGTGCAGCTGCCGTCACGGTAGCCGAGATAGCTTGTACCCTCTTTGGATGCAAAACGGAAGGTAATACCGCTTTGGGTGTAGGTGTTGCCCTCCACGGGAACGGCAAACGATTCGCTTTTGTCTGTCGGAAATTCCACTACGACCGAATAATATTCTCCCTTTTGCAAAGGAATATCTTTACCGAGTGTAACGGTGTGATAGCCTGCGAAGGGGGCATTTCCGCTGACGGTCAGGGCAAGGGTGCCGCCTGTCGGGTCACTGCCCGATACATTTCGGTAAACGGAAACGGTGAAGCTTCTGTTTTCGGTCAGGGTGTAAAAGCCGACATAACGCACGGCGCTGTCTGCATCTGCCCTGAAAATATTTGCCATATACACGGCATCGACATTGCGGATAGAAGCGGCATTGTTGTAGCCGTAGCCGTCATACTGCGCAATGGTATCATACATGCTTGCCTTTTCGGCGGTAAAGGTGGTGTAGTCGGTGAGTGTGGCATCCTCGTAGGAGATCCAGAAATAACCGTTGTCACCGTAGGCGGTGCCCCAGCTGTTCTTGCACAGCCATGCACCTGCCTTGGACGGCTTGTTGAGTGCAGGGAAATACGAGGTCGGGAAGGAGTCATCCCAGCCGACAATGGTGACGGCATGGTTGGGAGCATAACCGAGCTTGTGGTTGATTGCCGTCACGGTGGTGCTCAGTTCACCCGTCACACCGTTGATAATAGCGGCGGAATTGGTTTTCATGCCGTTTGCATCGTGATAATAGCACACGGCAACACCGCCGTTTTGCATGACAGCCTGCTTGATGTCCTCCTGCGTGTTCAGATAATACGCATTTTCAATACGCGCATCACTGACATACATCTGATCGTAGGTGTATGTCGGCGGATTGGCAGTATCAAAGGGATATCTGCTTTCCGTTGCGATGCCGGCTCCTCTTGCCAAGGCGGCAATCGCCATCGAAAACGAGCCGCCTGCCTCATACGGATCATCGAAATATGTTCCGTCGCCTGCGGTGAGGTCATTTGCGTTTTCAGTATAGCCGTTGTTTGCAAACCATGTCAGATGCGCTTCGGAAAAATCGGTGTTGCTTTTTTTGCCGTAACCCTTGGTGATATAGCTTGATTCCAATACCGACAAGGGCGCATAGGTCCAGCATGCCTCGGTGGGGTTCTGATCCTTGACCGCGGTGACATTCTGCGCATAGTAAGAGGACGGCAATGCCGCACCGACATCCTCAACCGCTTGCGTGTCGGTGCTTGTGAGCGTGTTCAGATCGACCTTGTTTCCGTTTTCGTCCGCCCAAAAAGAAGAAAGACCGTTCTTCTGTAAGGAATATACAGTCAGACGGTCTTGTTCTTTTGCCTCGGCGGCACAGAACAAAGAGCCTGCAAGCATCCATACGGAAAGTAAAATACAGAGTAATTTCTTCATGGTGCGCCTCCGATCCTATTTATTTTTTTACCACTTGTTGTATACCTTTTCGCAGAAGGCATACATGTTTTCGATTTTCAGTTCCGTTCCGTCATCGAGTACGGCTTTGCCCGACCACAGACCGTGCACCTGATGGGTCTTCATACCCACAAGGTTCAGGGGCATCATAATGTTCTTGTTGTCATAGAACGGCACCATGGTCATGTCGAACTTGCCGTCCTCGGAGAAGAAGTGCCACGGCTGCATCCAGTTATCATTGACCTCGGGGTCGAGCTCAAGGAACACTCTGCCGATCTTGTGGGTCTTGCCGTCATACATGATGGCGGTTTCCGTGCCGTTGATATCGTTGCCGAAGCCCCATGTCAGCTCGAAGCCGAACAGCTTGCCGTCTGCAAGACGGGTGCTGCCGTTGCCCCAGAACCACATATTGCTGTAAGGCCAGCAGCCTCTGCCCCAGTCAAGCACGGTGAATGCGTTTTCACGGTCGAACTTTACAAGGGTTTCGCCGCCAAGGCGCACTGTGCCCTCACTGGGCATGCAGTTGAGCTTGGTGGTATAGAAGAACTTGTCAGCCTGACGGAAGGGAATTGCAACGGTCAGGCTTTCCTGATCGATGAGCTTGTCGGCAACAATGTCAACAACCAATCTCTTGCCCTTGCATTTGCCGTTGAAATACAGTCTGCGTGTGGTGTCCTTGACATCAAAAATGACGGTTGCGCCGCCCATTTTGCGGTGGAAGAAGAACGGCTTTTCGGGATTGGTGCTCATGATGGAGCGATTGGGAGTCAGCGGCTCGATTGCCAGTGCGGAAGCCAGCTCCTTGCCTGTGCGGATATCCTGCACGCTGACGGTGAGTGCCGAAGCCATGGAAATGTCAAAGAAGTTGAGCTGCACCATGTGGTGGCCGTCGCAGATCTGATAGAAATCCCATTCCTTGATTCTCCACTTGCTGTCTGCGATCTTGTCACGGTTGTAAATGTAAAGATTGCGCTTGCACCAGCCGGGTGCGTTGAGCTGTCCGTCATCACGAAGCAACGGAGTCGGGACGGTGATTTCGTTCTGTAACATAGTCAATTCCCCTTTATTTCATTTTTTTGCGAAGCAAATTTATGCGTTTGCTTTTTTCTCTTTCTTATCCTGCACCTTGAAGATGATAAATGCACTTGCAACAGCCACAACGATGGTCGGGAACATCAGCGTGCCGATACCCATGGTCGGAGCAAAAATGAGGATGATAACACCTGCGATAACGGGAGCGATCGCGGTTCTCCAGTGCTTTGCAAGATAGCTTGCGCCCAGTGCACCGAACAATGCAGGCAGCACATAGGTGAAAGCAGGTGCAAACACGGAATCCGCATCCGTGAAATACGGAAGAATGGGTGTAAACAGCAGCACGCCTGCGGCAATAACGAGGGTTGTGACAATGGCGGAAACACCGGCGGCGATGGTGGAAATGACCTCACCCTCCTCGGTGTTGGGACGCACCTTGGCGCCCTCCATGCCTGCAAGTGCGCAGGGTAGCTTGAGGTTGGAGATGTTGCCCGATACGAAGCTGAGATACGAAGCACCCGATCCCATCATGGGTACGAATGCAATGACCTCAATCACAGCGGTCGGCCAGTAAATGGCAATGATCTGCAAAGCAGGCTTGAGAACCTGATTGAAGGTCGGCCATACATTGAAATAAGCACAGATTGCAAAGGGGAATGAAAGGAAGGTCAGAATGGCGCCGATTGTCCACAGTCTGCCCCATACATGAACCTGATCGAAATATGTTCTTTCGTTACTGTTCTTTTTCATGTCCGTTCCCTCCTTATCTCCACACGAAGTTGACAATATCCTGCGGCAGAACAGCACTCAGCAGCACTGCCATACCCATGGCGGCAAACATGGCGATGGGCATTGTGAAGCTTGCAAGCTTGTCGAGATTCTTTTTTCTGCAAAGCAGGTCAAGCAGGGTCATAATAATGACGGAAGTAATCAGAACCGCAATGCTCATAAAGCCTGCGTTTCCGGTTCCGTCTTCGGTGGTGCCGTTGATGGCACGGGCAACAAATGCGGCAATGATACCGATAAATGCGGCGGCGGAGATCATGTCGGCGAGCTTCTTGCTGCTTTCGCTCTTGTTGGCGGCAGAGCCGATCTTCTTCTGCAGGCCCTTGCACAGTACGGTGACAAGAATGAGTGCACACATGTTACCGATCATCATGCACCATGCGACGGTGGAAAATGCGGTGGGGTCCATGACCTCTGCGTTCAAAGACAGACCGAAGGAATCAAGTGCAGCCTCCGCAACGGTGGATTCATACGCGAGATTGCCGATAACCGAAAGGCGCACCCACGGCAGAACGATGCCGAGTGCCTTGGACAAGGCAAGCACCGTGACAAGGATCGAAATAGCGGGTCCGACGGTGAACAATGCGGAGGAAACGACGGTATTACGCAGTGTTTCCTTGGCAATGCCCAGCTGCGTTGCACGCTTCCACGCTTTTACGATGAAGAAAAGTGCTTCCACTACGACGAACAGAATAACAGCCGCAGCGGCAAGGTACATAAACAGACCTTCTTTGTTGAATTCCAAGAGATACCACTCCTTTTTTGTTGATTTATATATTATACACATTTATTTTTTATATTGCAATATTAAAAATGAAATTCCGCTTTGTAAAAATACTTGCCCGTCTGCAAAAAATATGATATAATGGTTATATATCACCCTTGGAGGCTGTGAAAATGGCAGATAAAAATAAGACCAAAAACAAAAAAAATACGGAAAAAATAAAAAAAACCAAACTGAAAAACAGCTTGCAGACCCTGCTGTATTTCTGCATCATTCTGGCTGTGATTGCGGCGATCATTCTGTTTGCAATGTTTGTGCTTGATCCGATTTCCATTTACCGTTCGGCAGGCAAGCTTGCCGAAGAAGGCAACTATGCGCAGGCAATTGAACGCTATGAAAGTCTGGACGGCTTCTTCAATTCCGAAAAGAAGATTTTCGAGCTGCGCAACAATCAGTTTGTGCAATATGTTGCCGACGGTGAGTACGGGCAGGCTGTGGCACTTGCAGAAAACAGCGGTGAGATTGAAAAATATGTTGCCGAAATGCCCGGAGTTTTCTATGAATATGCAAAACAGCAGGCTGAAATAAATCCGTCTGTTGCCCAAACATATATTTCCTATGTGACCGATTATCCCGGTGCAAAAGAGCTGTATGATGAGATCTGCCTGCGCAATGCCCGTTTTCAGGTGGAAATGCACCGCTATGCGGAGGTTTTGCAGAGCTTTGATGCCGCTTCCTCGTTTGACTGGCTGACGACACTTGATGCACAGGAGGCCTACGACTATGCCGAGGATATTGCAAGATGCTCTTATCTGCGTGCGGCAAAGGTTCTTGATCTTTTGACGGAGGATGAAAAAGCCACGCAGCGCCGTGCACAGCTGGAGCCTTATCTTGCCTGCTGCGGTGAAAAGACCTGTATTTCCGATACTGCCGGTGATGCTGTAAACGCAGTCAATGTATTTGACTTTTTTATTGAGGACGAAACGGAATATCTGATCGTTGTCAACGGGAATATGCAGGCTGTTTATGATGCCGGCAACAATGCCTTTGCCAAGGATACCGACGGCAGCTACTTTGCCCTGACGGATGATTTTGAATCGGGTATTTCTTATGAATACCGTTTTTATCTGCTTGAAAACGGCAGCATACAGGAAAAAATGACCGCCACCTTCAAGGACGGCACGGTCAGTGAATATACCCGCCTGTGGAGCTGAGAGCAAGGAGATCGTCGTGAAAAGAAAGCCCTTTCTTTGTTTGATTCTTGCGGTCTTGCTTTGCCTTTCGGGCTGCGTGACACTGCGGCTGAACCCGGAAAACACGGTTGCAAACCCTACAAATACACAGCCGGCGACCCAAGGCCAAAGCGTTGACACCACTGCACCGCTTCCGACCGAAGCCCCCGTCAGCGTTGCCCCCGAAAGCCTGCCGACACAGAGTGTTGCCCCCGGGCAGCTTACGGATGCACCCGTTGCGACACAGCCTGCCGTTTCACAGCAGACGGATGTGCGCTGGTCGGTCGGACAAGCCGTTTCCTTTCTGAACAATGCTGTCAATGCCGTCAAAGCAAGCACTGCGCCTTTTGTGCTGACAGAGGATATTCAGCATTCCGTTTATCTGCAGAGTGTCAGCACCCAGACTCTGCGCGATCCTGCCAATGCGATCGTGGAGCAGTTCAACCGCAGCACGGTGTCGGAATATACCGTCCTTGCAGGCACCACGGGTGCAGGCGGTGAGCAGGTAAACATCAATTCCCTCCTGCCGCCGTGCGGTGAAGCCTTTGCGCTGACCGAAGCCGAGGTTTCCGCTGCAAGGGTTTCGGTTGAGGGAGAGCATACACTGCTCGTTATGACCTTATATGACGATACGGCAGGCACGGACAATGCCGTACCCGCCGTACACGCAGCCAAGATTCCTTTTATTGATCCCTTTGGAAAAAGCGCGGATGCATATACCGTACAGGCTGCAGACATCCGCTATTCCAAAATTACCCTTGCCGCCCGTATGGACGGACAGGGACGACTGCTTGCACTGACCGTTTCCTCTGATGTGCTCGGCTTTGTGACCGTCGGCATCGGTGTGTTGAACACGCAAGCGCAGTTCAGCGGAAAAATCAGAGAAACAAGAACCTTCGCGTATTCTTAAAAGGTGAGAACACCGAGGTGCTCAAGCAGAATTTTTGTACCCAACAGAATCAGCACGATGCCGCCTGCAAGGGCGGCTTTGTCTTTCCATTTTGCACCGAACTTGTGTCCGAGCAGAACGCCGATAACGGCAAGGATGAATGTGGTGACACCGATAATACTGACAGCCGATGCAATATGGACCTGCAGAAATGCAAAGGTGACACCCATGGCGAGTGCATCAATGCTGGTGGCGATCGCCATGGCAAACAGCTCCTTGAGATCGAGCCTGCCCGCATTTTTTTCTTCACAGCAGCCGCAGCCTTCCTTGCGCTCCTTGATAACATCAATAATCATCTTGCCGCCGATAATGAGCAACAAAATAAAAGCAATCCAATGATCCACAGCCGTTATGTAGCTTTCAAACTGCTTGCCCAACAGCCAGCCGAGAAACGGCATCAATGCCTGAAATCCGCCGAAAAACAGCGCAATGATAACGGTTTGCTTTTTATCGATTTTCGGCATGCCCAGCCCCTTACAGATGGCAACGGAAAACGCATCCATGGCAAGGCCGACACCGACAACAAATACTTCCCAAAGCCCCATAATCAGACTCCTTTAGTTCTTTTTTTTGCATATTATATATAAAAAAATATAAAATAGCAAGTCTTATTTTATTGCTTGACAGAAATGCTTTTGTATGCTATACTTCAATGCATAAAAGTTTTTGTGCTTTTATTCATAAAAGCATTAAAGTGCTGAAAGGATGAAATCCATGACCATTCCCGAAATACTTGAACGCAATGCAAAGCTCTATCCTGATGAGGTTGCATTGGTGGAAATAAACCCCGACCGTATTGCCGACCGCAATATGAATTGGAGAGAATTCAATCTCATTGAAACCGGCTCCTCCGACAAATACCGCCGTGAAATGACATGGCGCGAATTTGACACAAAAGCCAACCGCATTGCCAATCTTCTGCTCACAAGAGGCATCAAAAAGGGCGATAAGGTTGCTGTTTTGCTGATGAACTCGCTGGAGTGGCTGCCGGTGTATTTCGGCATTCTCAAGACGGGTGCATTGGCTGTGCCGATGAACTACCGCTATGCCGCTGACGAAATCACCTACTGCCTTGACCTTGCGGATGTATGCATGCTCATCTTCGGGCCTGAATTCACCGAGCGTGTGCAGGCAGGAATTGACAATATGCCTACCGTCAAAACGCTGTTCTATGTCGGCAGTGATGTTCCCGTATTTGCAGAGGATATGCTCAGATACATGACCTACTGCTCCACCACCGCCCCTGCCGTTGCGCTGACGCAGGAGGACGATGCGGCTATCTATTTCTCCTCGGGCACAACGGGCTTTCCGAAAGCCATTCTGCATGCGCACAAGGCTCTGTATCATTCCTGCCTTGTTGAGCAGGCACACCACGGTCAGACCCACGAGGATGTGTTCCTCTGCATTCCGCCGCTGTATCATACCGGTGCAAAAATGCATTGGTTCGGTTCGTTCCTTGTCGGCGGCAAGGCAGTGCTGCTTCGCGGTGTCAGACCCGAATGGATTCTGCGTACTGCGTCCGACGAGCAATGCACCATCGTGTGGCTGCTTGTGCCGTGGGCACAGGATATTCTCGATTCCATTGAGAGAGGCGATGTGAAGCTTTCCGATTATAAGCTTGACCAATGGCGACTCATGCACATCGGCGCACAGCCCGTTCCGCCCTCACTGATCAAGCGTTGGATGGAAGTATTCCCCGGTCACAGCTACGACACCAACTACGGTCTGAGCGAATCCATCGGTCCCGGTGCACTGCACCTCGGCTGTGAAAACCTGCACAAGGTCGGCGCCATCGGCATTCCCGGCTACGGCTGGCAGGCAAAGGTGGTGCATCCCGACGGAACTCAATGCGAAAAAGAAGAGGTCGGTGAGCTGATTCTTTACGGCCCCGGTGTTATGAAGTGCTACTACAAAAATGAAGAAGCCTCCAATGAAAGCCTGAAAAACGGCTGGCTGTATACGGGTGACATGGCAAAGGTCGATAACGACGGCTTTGTCTATCTCGTTGACCGCAAAAAGGATGTTATCATCACGGGCGGTGAAAACCTGTATCCCGTACAGATCGAAGACTTCCTGCGTGCACATGACAAAATCAAGGATGTTGCCGTCATCGGTCTGCCCGATGCAAGACTCGGTGAAATTGCCGCCGCCATCATTGAGGCAAAAGAGGATATGACGCTTACGGAAGAAGAAGTCAATGCTTTCTGTGCAGAGCTTCCCCGTTACAAGCGTCCCCGTAAGATTATATTTACAAAGGTGCCCCGTAATGCTACGGGCAAGATCGAAAAGCCGAAGCTTCGCGAAATGTTCGGCGCTACGAGATTGGTTGAAAGTGTAACGAAAGGATGATATAAAATGAAAAACAACCGTTGGCTTCGTCTTGCACTCGGTGCTTTTGCTCTCTTTTTTGCCGGCATCATTTATGCATGGTCTGTTATCAAGGCACCCTTTGCCGCTTTCGGTTGGTCAAGCTCACAGCTCGGACTCAACTATACAATAACTATGAGTATGTTCTGTCTGGGCGGTTTATTCTCGGGTCTGCTCAATAAAAAAATCAGCTCCAAAATCCGTATGGCAGCAAGCGGTATCATGGTTGCAGGCGGTTTTGTGCTGACATCGACCCTGACGGCTGATTCGCCCGTGTTCCTGTTGTATCTCGGCTACGGTATTCTGGCAGGTCTCGGCATCGGTATTGTTTATAACATCGTCATTTCCCTTACAAGCGCATGGTTCTCCGACAAAAAGGGGGTCTGCTCGGGTGTGATGATGATGGCATTCGGCTTCAGCTCCTTTGTTTTGGGCAATGTGGCTGCAAAGCTGTTTGCAAATGCCGATTTCGGCTGGAGCAAAACATACATCGTTTACGGCATTCTCATCGGTGCGGTGCTTATCATAACGGGTCTGTTCATCCGTGCACCCAAGCCCGAAGAATTGCCTGCCGTCACCAAAAAGGTGAACACCGAACAGCGTGACTTTACCGCCGCCGAAATGCTGAAAAGACCCTCTTTCTGGCAGTTGTTCCTGTTTTTCATTCTGTTCTCCGCTGTCGGCAGTGTCACGCTTGCATTCGGTAAGGATATTCTGCTTTCGGGCGGCCTTTCAGAAAATGTGGCAGTCACACTGGCAAGCCTGCTTGCCATCTTCAACGGCTTCGGAAGACTCGCATCGGGCGCCGTCTTCGATGCACTCGGCATCCGCAAAACACAGTACATCACCTCCGCCGTTGCCATTGCTGCTTCGGGGCTTGCATTGCTCGGTGTCGCAACTAAGGTGTCCGCACTTGTTGTTATCGGTGTTGCCCTGTGTGCCTTCTCTTACGGCTTTTCTCCGACCGTATCTGCGGCATTCTCCAATGCATTCTACGGCCCGAAGAACTTCTCACTGAACTACGCATTGATGAATCTCATTCTCATTCCGTCTGCATTCTATGCCACGCTTGCAGGCAAAATCGTGGATGCAACCGGCTCGTTTGTGACCGTGTTCATCATCCTGCTTGTCTGCTCGGTGGTCGGACTTGTTGACAATCTTACAATCAAAAAAGCATAAAAAATCGTCTTCGACGAATCAACCCCCCGTCCCCCAATCTTGGGGGCGAAAAGGTGTTTTTGTTCAATAAGCTTGCGTCATTCAATGAGCCGCAGGCGAATTATATGCAAATTGCTCACAACGCGAGCAATTTCCTA
>JAZNCO010000076.1:0-35848 GCA_045587645.1 Acutalibacteraceae bacterium
ACTATTATATCAGGAGGTTTCTTCTTTCCGTTAGTTCTTTTTCGGGCGGCTTTGAGCTCGCCCGTTTTTGGCTTTACTAAAGTCTTCTTTCACCCCCAGTAGAACTGGGGGTTTATTTCCACACCTAAAGGCACCAATAAAGAACGGAATCTGCATTGCGTTGCAGGTTCCGTTTTTTTGTGGGTAAATTGCGGTTTATCGGGGAGTTGGGGGAGTCAATCATGGGGACGGCTACTGTGATTGCCACTACCATTTTTCAAAAAAGGCAATCGCAGTACTGTCCCCTGATTTACGACCACGCACAAACTTAATTCCTTAAAAATCTCCGCAAAGCAGGGGACGGTTCTATGAGCAAATCAGGGGACGGTTCTATGGCTGACTGCTTTGGATATATTGTAAAGTCAATCACAGAAGCCGTCCCCGTGATTGGCTACTCCCCGATAAACCATAATTTATCCAACAAAAAAAAGCAGCTCTGCCGAAGCAAAGCTGCTGAAATGAAAACAGGAATTAAAGAACGATGACCGTGCCGTCTTCCTTGATTTCAATCTGATCGCCGGTGTTGACAGTCTTGAGGAATTCTTCACCGAGCTGGTCAATGCAGATGACGGGGCTGTTCTGCCATACGCGGGCAAGGACGATGCCCGAGGCTGCAAGGGAGTCAATGTGCTCGGAGAACAGGAATGCGGCAGGATTGATCTTCATGTCGCAAACGGTCTGAATAACAAGACCGCCTGTGGTGGAGCCGATGGTGATGGGCAGGCACAGAGCCTTGCCTGTGATGTTCTTGCCATAAATATCGGCGTTGTTCTGGTCGGAAACAATAACCTCAGGCTTGTTGTTCATGGCGCTGCTCTGGAAGGTTGCAAGGGTGTTGACGCCCTGACGGGAAACAACGGCTTCACCCTTCCAGTTGCCTGCAGCGATTACTCTGCCTTTGAATTCTTTCATTTTATTTGCCCTCCTTACCGATGAGGATGTTGAGCAGCTCGTCATCCTTGTAATATCTTGCCTTGGAATATGTACGAAGCTTGTTGGAGTTGGTTGCAACTCTGTGCAGCATCATAGCGATGGGGTTGTTGGTATACATCAGCGGACAGATGCTGGAAAGGGTTGCGCCTGTGCTGAGAAGCTCCTGATATTTGGGTGTTGCACGGAACTTGTCGGCAACATCGGGAGTGGTGGTGATGACGGTGCGTGCGGTAAGCTTCTTCTTGCCGGTTTCCTTGAGGCCTGCAACGAGCTTATCGGTCCAGTCGCAAAGCTGGCTGTAGGTCAGATGCGGACAGCCGATAAAAACAAGCTGCGGCTTTGCGTTGACATCCTTCCACATGATGGGATAGTTGAGATAAATTCTTTCGAGCTCTGCATCGTCGATGATATATTCCTTGTAATCGGCACGAAGCAGTGCTTCACCCTGCTCCTTGGCTTCGGGTGTGAGGTTTTCGATGTGATACAGACCGACTGCACCGTTGGATGCGGTGGCTGCACCGAAGTCCTTGAGATAGCCTTCGACCTCGTCGGTAATTTCGGTACCGATCCACTGATCAAGACCGACAACATACGGAACATCCTCCATACATTTCATACCGATTGCGGAGCCGAGGATCTGCGGCAGAGGCTTCTTGGTGGTCTTGACGGTAACCTTCCAGTGTGCCTTGCGGTTTTCATCAAGCAGGAAGCCGAATTCGGGAACAAGACCGAGAATAGCACCGAACAGATCGAGCATACCGGAGTTACGGTTGCACTTTGCACCGATGACGGAGTTTGCGAAAACAACAGCGCTGGATTCTGCCCAGGTCAGGACATCGCCCTTGGAGGGACGGTTGCCGACTTCTTTGTAGTAGCAGGTGCAGGTGAAGCCGTTCTTATCCTTCAGACCGACCTTGTGCAGCTGTGCTTCATACTTTTCCTGTTCGGAATACATTTTTTTATTGAAAACGAATTTTTCAAGGAAGTTGCATTTTACATTTGCATAGTCGATGGGACGGGGATCAACGGTGAACTTGCCCTGCGTGGTAAGACCTGCTTCGATGAGCTGATCCATGGTAGCATACAGGGGTTTCAGAACGCCCAGACCGAACGAGGTGACAAGGTGTGCATCCTTATAAGTAACGGGAACAAGACGCTTTGCACCGAAGATGTCACCAAAAAGGACAACGGTTTCCATGACCTTCTGCAGAGTTTCGCCCTGCTTGCCGGACAGAATGTCAATCTGTTCGGGGGTCAATTCCATTTTGTAATCAATCATTGTTTATTGCCTCCGTTATTTTTTTGTCAAAGTTAATTATACAGCGCAAAATGAAAAAAATCAAGACAAAAAATATCAATTTTCCGTATCAATCTGCAATTCTCTCTCCTGCACGATATTTTCCTCACAAACATACTCTGCAAGAAGCACGATTCTGTCGTTCTTTGTCTGCATATTCAGTTCCCGTTGCATAATTTTCTTGTCCTGCATGGTCTGCACCTCCTGCACGGCAAAGGCTGCAAAGCAGCACAGCAATGTCATTTTTTCACTGTACTGCACCTGCGCCTCGGTCTGCTTGCGGCAGCCGTAACGCAGAATACCGATGGGAAGAATCACATTTTCATGACACAGCAAAAATGAAGCGGTTTCGACGGTCTGCCTGCCGAAAGAAAAACCCATTGCAACGGGCAGTGTAAACCAATACAGGGCATACCGGACACTGCTTTTTTCTATGGTCTGTGCCGTGATACAAAAGGGCATTTCCGTCTGCAAGCTACGGTTTGTCCGTGCAACAATATCCGCCTGACTGCGCACAAAGCGCACCCCTCCGTTTTTCAGCGGCAGAGCACCGCCGACCAGCAGATCACCCTGCGCCACCGCCTGTCCCTTTTGGACATAGCCCTCCCCTGCATACACATCGGCACGGATGATTTCACCGCCGTATGCGGCATAGAGATTGCTGTTTATGTTTTCGGGAAGCTGCACCTCTCCCTTGCGTTCACTGATTTCGATGCAGGCTGTACAGCCCTTGAGATATACCGACACCCACAGCAGATTTTCAATATCCTGCATGGCACGGCTGCGGCATTGCACAATATCCACACTGCGCTGCCATACACCCGGATACACACCGAGCTCTTCAAAATACGAGCGTATATATTCCTCCGACAGCGCCTCACAGCCCGTGATCTGCACCTGCCACACCACAGAGGACAGCAGACCGAACAGCAGGCATGCAAGGCAAAGACCGACGGGAATGCCCCAACGAAGGCGATAGCGCAGTGCAACAAAGCTCAAGCCGCGTTTTTGCAGGATCTTCAGCTGCATACCGCTTTCGAGCGCCGCCGTCTGCAATTTCGGTGCATCCGCACGCAGAACCGAGCCAATCATGCAGTCATCCTTCATTGTCGTATGCAACAGGCTTATATTTTCACGACGACATACATCCGTAAACTGCGTAACAAAGCCGCCCTGCACACAAAAGCGCACCTCACCACGCACAAAATGCAACAGACGGTTGCTCAGCATTGCAGTGCACCGCCTTCCGAAAAGCCGAGGTTCAGCAGTGCGCCGTGCACGAGAGCCATGCCGTTTTCACAGCAATCGATCTGCAGCTGATCGCCGTCAAGAATCAGCTTATTGCGCCTGAGCTGAAAAACAATACGCTGCGGTGTGTATTCCGTGACCTCCTCAATGCCGCACACACGCACACCCTGCGAAGCGCAGATCTGTATATCCGTTTCCGTGAACAGATTCGGCAGCTCCAGCTCACGCGAAAGCGTTGTGCTTATTTTTTCGGAAAAAGATAGCTGTTTTTCTTTCATCGCAAGTCCCTCCTGTTTGATAAACTATATGCACACTGCATATACATAGAACAAAAAACACAGGGTGAAACAATGAAAAACGGAATCAGAAGCTTTTTTCTCATTTTCCTTATCGTATCTGCGGCGGTCGGGCTGCTGCTGTTTTCAAAGCAGGTACGCAATTCGGTGCTGCAGGCTTTTTCATTATCGGTCAGCACTGTCATTCCCGGCTTATTTCCTTTTCTGGTGCTGTCCGATTTTGCCTGCAATGCTTTTCCTGTCAGGACAAGTGAAAAAACAAACCGCATCACCGACAAGCTGTCCGGCATTCCTGCGGCAGGACTTCCTGCTGTTTTATTCGGTCTGACGGGAGGGTATCTTACGGGCTGCAAAACCGCAGTATCCTTGTATGAAAGCGGTCAGATTTCAAAAAAACAGGCACAAAGACTCACCTGCTTCTGCTTTTCTCCGGGGCTCAGCTTTGCGGTCAGCGCAGTCGGAAGCGGTATGATCGGCAGCAACACAAGCGGTCTGCTGCTGTTTTTTTGCTGCACGCTGTCTGCACTGCTGTCCGGATTTTTTTTACACAAAGAAAAGGACACGCAAGCAGAAAATGCAAGCAGAAAAAGAAAGCTTCCTTTCTCTCACATTTTCACCATGTCGGTCAGCGAAAGTGCCCTCAGCTGCCTGCACCTGACGGCATGGATGGCACTTTTTGCAGGCTTGCAGGCAATTCTGCTTTCGGTGCTTCCGCAAAGCACCCATGCATCCCTTACCTTACTCTTTGAGGTTACGGCAGGTGCCGTGCAATGCATAAGCCGTGCAGACCTTCCGCTTTGTGCGGCAGTGCTCGGCTTCGGCGGTCTTTGCATCTTTTTTCAGCTTCTGCCCGATTTCCAGAAAATCGACCTGCCTGCTGCCCGTTTTTTGCGTTACCGCTTGCTGCAGGCGGTTTTATCCATGCTGTTTTGCAAGGCTGCATTGTATTTCCTTCCGCAACTCGGCATTGCGCAGAATGTGGTGATGATAAAGGCATACAGCATCAACCCGACAGCCTCCGTCTTTTTCCTCTTTGCCTGCTTTATTTTTATTTTAGACCTTGCCCCGACGAAAAAAATGTGTTATTATATAAAAGAATATAAACAAAACAAAGAGTTTTAACAAAAAAAATGTATTTTATTAACTTTTCTGATAAGGATGATTTGCGTGAAACAAAAAATTTTCGGCGCTGAAATTGAAAAATGCTGCGCTTGCTGCGAAATGGGGAAGGCTTCTCCTGACGGAGAAATGATTCTTTGCATCAAAAAAGGACTGCGCTCCCCCGACTCAAAATGCAGGTCATTCCGTTATGATCCGTTCAAACGCAAGCCGCCTGCAGCCGTTCTGCCCGTAACGCAGGATCTTACGGCTGAAGATTTCTCATTAGACATTTAAAAGGAGATCGGTTATGGAATTCAACTTCGGACTCGGCATCGATAAGGATGCCCGTATTGCAAAAAATCTGACCGAGCTGGTCGGACATACACCTATGGTCGAGCTTGGCGGCTTCGCCGCTGCCGCAGGCATTTCGTGTCAGCTCGTTGCAAAGCTGGAGGGCTTTAACCCCCTCGGCAGCGCAAAGGACAGAGTTGCACTCGCCATGATTGAGGATGCAGAACAAAAGGGCTTGCTTACAAAGGATACCGTGATCGTTGAGCCGACCAGCGGCAACACGGGTGTCGGACTTGCCTTTGTGGCTGCCATCAAGGGCTATCGCCTCATTCTGACCATGCCCGAAAACATGAGCACAGAGCGCATGAATCTGTTGCGTGCATTGGGCGCAGAGTTGGTTCTGACACCTGCAGAGCTCGGCATGCAGGGCAGCATTGACAAGGCAAATGAAATCGCAGAGCATTCCTACAGTGCATGGATTCCCGGTCAGTTTTCGAATCCTGCCAATGCAGATATTCACCGCAGAACAACAGCCGCCGAAATTCTGCGCGACACCTACGGCAAGGTGGATTTCTTTGTGGCAGGTGTGGGCACGGGCGGCACGATTACGGGTGTCGGCGAAATGCTCAAGGCAATCAACCGCAATGTGACCGTTGTCGGTGTTGAGCCTGCCAATTCCGCCGTCTTATCAGGCGGACAAAAGGGTGCACACGGCTTGCAGGGTATCGGTGCAGGCTTTGTTCCCGAGGTGCTCAACCGTCATATCATTGACCGCGTGATCGCAGTGACCGAAGAAGAAGCCTACCGTGCAGCACGTACAGTTGCCCTGACGGACGGCTTATTGGTCGGCATTTCGGGCGGTGCGGCGTTGGCTGCCTGCAAAAAGCTGGCTGAAGGCATCAAAAATCCGCGTCTTCGCATTGTTGTATTGTTGACCGACAGCGGGGAACGCTATTTATCAACAGATTTATTCAATTATTAAGCATATAAAATTCCCACCGGCAGAAAGAAGGACTTATTTTTGGCAAAAGAAATCGATGCCATGACCGCAGGCGTACGCATCGGCGGTCTTTACAACCGAAGCGACATCAAGGTGCTGCTTTGCTATATTCTGAAATGTGTGGACTACCCCACCTGCAAATCAAGCATTGACCGTTTTCTGCTTGAAAATGAGCTTGTCAATTATTATGAGGGCTCCAATGCCCTCGGAGAGCTTGTGCAGGCAGGACACATTGCCGTCACGACCGAAGAGGGGCTTGAATATTACAATCTCACCGAATCGGGCAGACTGATCGCCCGTGAGCTGGATTCCCATATTCCCTATTCCGTCCGTCAGCTCGTTATCGGGGAAGCCATGCACATTGCTCTCGCAGAGCGCAGAAAGAAAGGTGTTAAAACACAGATTCATCCGCACGACAGCGGACATGATGTGGTTATGCAGATTTTCCACGATGAGGATGAGGTTTTCAGGCTCAGCTTTTATTGTGCGGATTCATTGCAGGCAAGCATGATCTGCGAACGCTTTGAAGCAGATCCTGCCGCCGTTTACAGTACCGTTATAGATGCTTTGACAAAGGATAAAAAAGAAGAAAATGTTTGAACAGACACTCAGCATAGACAGAATGGAGCAGGCGGTTAGCCTGTTCGGAAGCTTTGACGAAAACATTCGTCTGATTGAAAAAGAATATAATGTAACGGTCATCAACCGCGGTGCAGAATTGAAGGTCTGCGGTGATGCCGAAAAGGTGATGCAGGCATGCAGAGCCATTGAGGGGCTTATCATGCTCGTCAACAAGGGTGAGCAGCTCAACGAGCAGAATGTGCGTTACTGCATTTCGCTTGTCAACGAGGGCAGTGAGGACAGACTTTCCGCCATTGCATCGGATTGCATCTGCATCACCGCAAGAGGCAAGCCCGTCAAGCCCAAAACGCTCGGTCAGAAGAATTACCTTGAGCAGATTGAAAACAACACCATTGTGTTCGGTGTCGGTCCCGCCGGTACGGGCAAGACCTATCTTGCCGTTGCGATGGCGGTCAAGGCATTCCGCGCCAAGGAGGTCAACCGCATCATCCTGACAAGACCTGCCGTGGAGGCCGGCGAAAAGCTCGGCTTTTTGCCCGGTGACCTGCAGCAAAAGGTTGACCCGTATTTAAGACCGCTGTATGACGCACTGTTTGATATGCTCGGTGCTGAAAATTTCCAGAAATATCAGGAAAAGGGCAATATCGAGGTCGCACTCCTTGCCTATATGCGCGGTCGCACACTCGATGACAGCTTCATCATTCTTGACGAAGCACAGAACACCACACCCGAGCAGATGAAGATGTTCCTGACCCGTCTGGGTTTCGGCTCGAAAATCGTGGTCACGGGTGACGTGACACAGATCGACCTGCCCGACGGCAAGAAAAGCGGTCTGAAGGAGGCCGTGCGCATTCTCAAAAACATTCCCGATATTGCAAGCGTGCAGTTTACGGAAAAGGATGTTGTGCGCCATAAGCTCGTGCAGGACATCGTGAAGGCTTACGAGAAAAACGAAAAGACAAGAAAAGCATAAAGGACTTCGGAAAGAGAGGATATAAACGATGAACAAAGTAAAAGTAGTTTTTACGGACGATCAGAAGAGTTTCAGACTCCCCTCCGGAACACGGCTTTTGATCCGCCGTTGCTGCCATGCGGTATTGGAAGAAGAAAATTTTCCCGTATCGGCAGAAATCAGTGTACGCATTGTGGACAACGAGTCTATCCGTGCGCTGAATAATGAATTCCGCGAAATTGACCGCGCAACGGATGTTTTGTCGTTTCCGCTGTGTGAAGCAGGCGAATACGAGGTCAATCCTGCCACCAATCTGTGCCTTTTGGGTGATATTGTTATTTCTGCCGAACGCGCGCATGAGCAGTCAATCGAATACGGTCACAGCTTTCAGCGTGAGATCGCATTCCTGACGGTACACTCCATGCTGCATCTTCTTGGCTATGACCACGAAGCAGGCGGCATCGAGGCGGTACATATGCGTGAAAAGGAAGAAAAGGTGCTGACCGAGCTCGGTCTTAAGCGCAACGGAAGTTATTTTTTGGATGGAGAATAAAATGAACACACGCTCTGCATTCATTGCCATTGTCGGCTGTCCGAATGTCGGCAAATCATCGATTCTGAACCGCCTTTTAGGGGCTAAAATTGCCATCGTATCCCCCAAGCCGCAGACCACCCGCACCCGCATCATGGGTGTGCTGACCGAGGGCAACATTCAGCTTGTGTTCACCGACACCCCCGGTTATCACAAACCGCACAACAAGCTCGATGAAAAAATGGGCAAGGCCATCAGCGAAGGCATTCACAGCATGGATGCCTGTATGCTCGTTGTGGAGCCTGATTCCAAGATCCAGCCTGCAGAGGAAGAGCTCATCAAGCGTTTCAAACGCGAGAATATCCCTGCCGTGCTTGTTATCAACAAGATCGACACCGTGCCCGACAAGGAAAGCCTGATGAAGGTCATTTTTGACTATTCACAGCTTTATAATTTTGAATCCATCATCCCCGTCAGTGCATTGGACGGCAACGGTATGGATGCGCTTTTGCAGGAGCTGAAGAATCTTTCCTTTGAATCCGAGCACCTCTTCCCCGATGACACGCTGACCGATCAGCCCGAAAAGGTCATTGCCGCAGAATACATCCGTGAGAAGCTGCTGCGTTCGCTCGACAAGGAGATTCCGCACGGCACGGCTGTTGCTATTGAAAGCTTCAGGGAGCGCGATGACGGCAGCAATATCATTGACATTGAAGCCACGATCTTCTGTGAGCGTGACAGCCACAAGGGTATCATCATCGGCAAGCAGGGTGCGATGCTCAAAAAGATTTCCACCCGCGCACGTATCGATATGGAGCGCTTCTTTGATTGCAAAATCAACCTGCAATGCTGGGTCAAGGTCAAGGAAGACTGGCGCAACCGCGAAGCACTGATTCACAATTTCGGTCTGGACTGATATGGAAAAATTCAATGCCGACGGACTTATCATCCGTGTGCAGGCAACGGGCGAAACCACCCGTATTGTATGGGTGCTGACCGCGGAGCACGGCGTGTTGCGTGCCTTTGCAAAAGGGGCAAGAGGCAACAAAAGCCGTCTGCAATCCGCGACTTCACTGTTTGCCTACTGCCGTTTTTCGTTTGTAAAATCCAAGGAAAGCTACACGATTTCCGAAGCGGACATCAAGGAGATTTTCTTTGATCTGCGAAATTCCCTGGAGGCTCTCGCACTCGCACAGTATTTCTGCGATGCCGCCGCAAGAACAATTCCCGAGGACGGCTCGGGTGATGAATTTTTGCGATTGCTTCTCAACAGTCTGCATTTTTTGTGCAAAGAAAGCCGTGACAGACGGCAGCTGAAAGCCGTTTTTGAACTGCGTCTGGCGGTGCTTTCGGGTTACATGCCTGCACTGGTTGCCTGCGAAGCCTGCGGTGCATTTGAAACGGATGTGATGTTTTTTGATGCACTGCGCGGACGACTACTGTGCGACAACTGCACGCAAACAGACGGTATTGCACTGCCGCTGAGTATCATTTCCGCAATGCGGCACATTGTGTTTGCCCCCTTTGAACGGCTGTTTTCGTTCACATTAAGCGAGCCCTTGCTGAATACGCTTGAGCAATGCGCAGAAACCTATTTTCTGTCCGTCACACAGCAAAAATACAAAACATTGGATTATTACAGAAGCGTTTGTAGCTTATAAGGCTGTCGGCATCAGATCCGACAGCTTTTTTGTTTTTTTACATCCCTCACACAAGAGCTGAACATGCATATTGTGATTATCGGAGGGAGTTTTATGCTTGAAAACAACAACGGACAGTCGCAATTGCAAAAAGCCATGCACGTGTCCGTTTTGAATATAATATTGAATTTAGTCCTGTCTGCCGTCAAGGGCGGTGCAGGTATACTGACAAATTGCGACGTGCTTGTGAATGATGCTGTGCATTCCGCAGCCGACACCATCTGTACCGTGCTTGTGCTGTCAGGCATCGGTCTGCAGGCAAAGAAACCGGGCAAACACGCAGAAAGGCTGCAACACGCGGTGATTTTCATATTGGCTCTTGCCATTGCCGCAACCGGCATCGGGATGGGCATTTCCGCACTGCAGCTGCTCAACGGCACTGCACAAGCACAAAGCAACACACCTGCAAGTGTAGCAACCGCCGTGCTGTGCATGGTTATCAAGGCATTGATGAGCATTTTCACACAAAGAATTGCAAAAAGACTGCAAAACGATACCCTGCTTGCAGACGCAATGCACCATCGCTCGGATTGCATTTCATCCGCACTGGTGCTTTGCAGTGTCGGCTGCAACTATTTGCAGCAGACCATACCGGACATTGTCGCAAGACTGCTGCTGGGCTGCTGCCTGATGGCATCGGCAGTGTCGCTCGGAATCAAAGCATTGAAGAAATAAATTATGGTTTGTCGCACAAAAACTACAATTCGGAGCAAAGCGACCTTTTTTTTGCATTCCTGCATTTTGCATTTTTGCGCAGCAAAAAACCGTCCTTTCGGACGGTTTTGATTTTAATATGCAACTGCCCACAGAACCATGTGCTTTGCAGGCTTGCCGCAGCAAACGCACACATCGGAAATATTTTCCTGTGCAAAGGGGATGCAACGAGAGCCGACGCCGGTCTTTTCCTTAACTTCGTCTTCACAGGCTTCTTCACCGCACCACATGGCACGAACAAAGCCTTCACCCTTTTCGGCACGGGCAGCATTGATTTCGTCAATGCTCTTGCAATCGTAGGTTTTAGCATCCATGTTGGCAGCTGCCTTTTCATAGATTGCCTTGCCGAGCTCGTTGAGCAGGCTTTCGATTTCTGCTTCAAGGTTATCGAGTGAAACGAAATATTTCTGACGGTTGTCACGGCGGACAAGCACGCACTGATTGTTTTCGATATCCTTCGGGCCGATTTCAAGACGAAGCGGCACACCCTTCATTTCATATTCAGCAAACTTCCAGCCTGCGGAATTGTCGGTCTTGTCTGCCTTGACACGGAAAGATTTTGCAAGGCGTGCAGTCAGTTCGTCAGCCTTTTCAAGAACACCGGGCTTGTGTGCAGCAATGGGAATGATAACAACCTGCGTGGGAGCCACTTTGGGCGGAAGCACAAGGCCGTTGTTGTCACCGTGGGACATGATCAGCGCACCAATCAGACGGGTTGTGACACCCCAGGAGGTCTGCTGCACATACTGCTGCTTGTTTTCCTTATCGGTATAGGTCATATTGAATGCTCTTGCAAAGCCGTCACCGAAGAAATGGGAGGTGCCTGCCTGCAGAGCCTTACCGTCGTGCATGAGTGCTTCAATGCAATAGGTTGCCTCGGCACCTGCGAACTTGTCGCTTTCGGTCTTTCTGCCTTTGACAACGGGCATATTCAGCACATTTTCACAGAACTCGGCATAGACATTGAGCATCTGTTCGGTTTCTGCCTGTGCCTCTTCAGCTGTTGCATGCACGGTGTGACCTTCCTGCCTCAAAAATTCACGGGAACGAAGAAACGGACGGGTGGTCTTTTCCCAACGCACAACATTGCACCACTGATTATAGAGCTTGGGAAGATCGCGATAAGAATGCACGATATTTGCATAGTGCTCACAGAACAGTGTTTCGGAGGTGGGACGGACACACATGCGCTCGGCAAGCGGTTCACTGCCGCCGTGGGTGACCCATGCAACCTCGGGAGCAAAGCCTTCGACATGATCCTTTTCCTTCTGCAGCAGACTTTCGGGGATAAACAGCGGCATATAGACATTTTCATGTCCCGTTGCCTTGAAGCGTTCATCAAGCTGCTTCTGAATGAGCTCCCAGATCGCGTAGCCGTAAGGACGGATGATCATGCAGCCTTTGACGCTGGAATAGTCAACAAGGTCTGCTTTTTTGACAACATCTGTGTACCATCTGCCGAAATCGACTTCCATGGAAGTGATTTCTTCAACCATTTTTTTATTGTTATCGGCCATAATAAAAAACTGCCTTTCTTATTATTACATTATATTATATTTCCACACCACGTTCACGCAGTGCTGTATACAATTCGGCAATGTCCTGCCTTGAGGGAGTAAAGCAGATTGCATCCATCCCCGCATCAATTGAGCCCTGCACATTGGCAGGCACATCGTCAATAAACACACATTCGCTTCTGTCCAACCCCGTAACGGCAAAAAACTTTTCGTAAATTGCAGGCTCGGGCTTGAGCAATTTATAGTCAGAGGACACAAAGCAGAAATCAAAATACTGTAACGCCGGCTTAAAATGAGAATAATGATAAAAATCCTGCCCGGCATTGCTCAACAGATAAATTCCGTATCCGTTTTCACGCAGCTGTTTTACAAGCGCCTCCATCTGCGGAAAGGGCGGCATTTCCTTTTCGGCAAAGCACTGCTCAAGTACAATTTTTCTTGCAAGGGCTTGCAGATGCGCAGGCATTTTTTCAATCACGGGGATAAAATCGTATTTATCCATTGTGCCGCGATCATATTCCTGCCACTCAAACGAGCCCATGAGCATCGTTCTGAATGTATCAATATCTTCCTGCTTATCGATATATTTGCCGAGAATGGCATTTGCATCGTAGCACAAAAGCACATTCCCCATGTCAAAAACAATATTTTTAATCATATCATAAAAAAGCAAGGGGCGGACAGCCGCCCCTTATTGTATATTTGAGTGCGGACAGAAAATCAGTTTCTGTTCTTGAACATATTGAAGATGTCGGAGATATCATCATCTGCGGAATCATCTTCATAAGAAGCAACAGGTGCTGCAGGAGCAACGGGAGCAACGGGAGCAACGGGTGATACCTGCGGGAATACGGAAGCAGGTGCTTCTGCAACGGGAGCAACAGGAGCCACTTCAAGTGCAGGAGCACCGAAGCCGGTTGCAATGACGGTGACAATCATTTCATCATCCAGTGCAGGATCGGTAGAAACACCGAAAATGATGTTTGCATCAATGTCAGCAGCATCCTTGATAAGGGTTGCAGCAACATCAACATCATCAAGAGAGATATCCTCGGAAGCAGAGATGAGAATGATGACACCTCTTGCGCCGTCGATGGTGGTTTCAAGCAGCGGACTGGAGATTGCGGCTGCAGCAGCTGCAGAAGCCTTGTCCTTGCCCTTTGCACGGCCGACACCCATGTGAGCATGGCCGGCATCCTTCATAACAGCAGTAACGTCAGCAAAGTCGAGGTTGATGATGCCGGGAACCTTGATGAGCTCTGCAATGCTTCTGACACCGTTGCGAAGCACATCGTCAGCGATGGAGAATGCATTCAGGAAGGTGATCTTCTGATCGGAAACATATTTCAGTCTTTCGTTGGGGATGATGATAAGGCTGTCGACATGCTTTTCAAGTTCGGCAATGCCTTCTTCAGCCTGAATCATTCTGCGACGGCCTTCAAAAAGGAAGGGTTTGGTAACGATACCGACGGTAAGGATGCCCTTGTCCTTTGCAAGCTGTGCAATAACGGGAGCTGCACCGGTACCGGTACCGCCGCCCATACCTGCAGTGATAAACACCATATCGGTGCCTGCAAGAATTTCATTGATGGTTTCCATGCTCTCTTCAGCGGCTTTTTTGCCGATTTCGGGACGGGCACCTGCGCCCTGACCGTTGGTGGCCTTTTCACCGATCTGAATATTATGAGTAGCCTTGGAGCTGTTAAGAACCTGCTTATCGGTATTGACAACAACAAATTCAATGCCCTGCACACCGGATTCTACCATGCGGTTGACTGCGTTTCCGCCGCCACCACCGACACCGATAACTTTAATCTGGGTTACAAGATCGATTTCATTGTTAATTTCGAATCCCATTTTGTTTTCCTCCATTATTTTTCCTGATATATAAACAACATAAATGTATATTTTTATACTTTTACATCATACCACGCTTTCACAAAGAATGCAAGAATTATTATGAATATTCAAGAAAAAATTTAAATGTAAAAAAGGGCACAATATGGCACCTTTGACGAAAGTATTTATCAATATCACTTTTTTTGATATGATCAATAATAAAAAGCGCAGTTTTTCTGCGCTTTTTATCAACCCACTGAATCGCCGTCCGTTGTCTGCATTTCGCTTGTTGACGGCTGCAATGCATCCGGTACCTCCGTCGCAGGCTGCGTCACTTCATCACCGACAAGCTCCGAATCCATATTCAGATAGGGATCGGTAAACATTGTGGTATTCTCTTCCTCGGGAACGGACTCTCTGTTGCTGATCGTAATACTGCCGTCTGCCGCAAGCGTAAAGGTGAATGCGGTTTTCTTCTCCGCACGCTCAAGCATGACCTTTTTAAGCACTGCCATTTCCTCCAGCAGCACACGCACCGAGCCGCTGTTTACAAAGAAACGGTTTTCAATATTCATGGACACATAGCCTGTCGGGTCGATCTTCACCGAACGGACATCATCAATTCCGTTTTCCATGCAGGCTGTGTACACATCAACAGCATGTGCAAAATACAATGCATCCTCAAATTCGGCTGTTTTGCCAACGGTATAGCCGTTCACAAGCACACCCAGCAGCTGTGTCATATTATAAGGCTGTATCTGCGTGGTTTCAAGCACCTTACCTTCATCACTCAGAATCAGCCAAAGCTGTCCGCAATCCACGGCAAAGGCTGCCTGCGCATAGGTCACCTCCACCTGCACATGGTCGGGCAGACTGCGCGAAATGCCGATACTCTGAATATACGGCAAGGCAAGACCGACTGTCGCAGAAATCTTTTCCTCGTTCAACAGCAGAATACTGCTGGCGGTCGAGATTCCTGCAATTTCAACAATGCGGTCATCCGTATAACGCCCGTTGTTTCCGACAACCTCAATGCTGCCGACCTTCAGAAGGGCTGCACCTGCTGCAAGAACTGTCACAAGCAGGACAATGATAACAATAACGGAAATGACAGCTTCTTTCCTTCTTTTTTTATTTTTGCGGTTTTTTGCCGAAGATTTTTCTCTTTCATTCTGCGACACATGGGTCACAGTTTTTTTATCCGTCTGTTTTTTCATCCTCTATCCTCCGAATGTCTGCACCAAGACTGCAAAGCCGCGATTCAAATGCCTCATAACCTCTGTCGATATGCTGCAATTCACGCACGACCGTTTGCCCTTCCGCGACAAGACCGGCAAGCACAAGTGCAGCGCCGCCGCGAAGATCCGGTGCAGCTACATTTGCGGCATGCAGCTGCGAAACACCCTTTACAACAGCAATGCGTCCGTCCACGATCACATCCGCCCCGAAGCGGCAAAGCTCAGGCACATGACGGAAGCGACTCTCAAAAATCGTTTCAATAACCACACTCGTTCCGTTTGCAACACTGCAGGCGGTCATCATAAGTGCCTGTGCATCCGTCGGGAAGCCCGGATAGGGCATGGTGCGAATGGTAGACATCGCATGCAGCCTTTCGCTTGCGGTAATGCGCAATTTCTTTTCCTTGACGGCTATATCACAGCCCGCCTCCTGCAGCAAGGAAATCACAGGACCGATGTGTGCAGGAATCACATTCTGCAGCACGACATCGCCGTGCGTTACGGCTGCTGCAATCATATATGTTGCGGCAACGATGCGGTCGGGAATGACAATATGCTCTGCACCGTGCAGCGAAGAAACACCCTCAATGGTGATAATACCCTCTCCTGCTCCGCTGATGCGTGCACCGCAACGGTTCAGAAAGTCGGCAAGATCGCTGATTTCAGGCTCTCGTGCCGCATTGACCAGCGTTGTTGTTCCCTTGGAAACGCATGCTGTAATCAGCACATTTTCGGTAGCACCGACACTCGGGAAAGACAAGGAGAGCACATTACCCTGCAGTCCTTGCGGACAATCAAGATAAATATGACCGCCCTCCTCCGTAATCTGCGCTCCGAGCTTACGAAGTGCATCCAGATGCAGGTCAATGGGACGAAGTCCGATTTCACATCCGCCCGGCAAGGACAAGGAAGCCTTTCCGGTACGGGCAGCAATCGCACCTAAAAAGATAACAGACGAGCGCATTTCCTGCATGAGATGATCAGGCACATGGTCAGTCGTGATATCCCTGCTGTCCACCGTGACCGTATTTTCCTCCACGCTGACCTTGCAACCGAGATGTCGCAGTATGTTGATGGTTGCATCAATATCTGTCAATTGAGGACAATTGTGAATCACATTGACACCACGGCATACAACACAAGCCGCAAGAATCGGCAGGGCGCTGTTTTTTGCGCCATGCACCTGCACATTTCCCTGCAGGCGACGGCCGCCACTGATACTGTATTCGTTCACTCTTTCCACCCTTTCGCAGCGTACATCTCCCTTGCACGCGCTTTGTTCTCAATGCATTCTATGAAAGGGAGTTTGTCCGGGTGCGAACGGTGAAAATATCATTTCAACTTCATTACTTTTTGTTCACCAGCTGCAAAACGATATCGACTATCTTCTGCTTTGCATCGGGAACTCCCATCTTCTTTGCATTCTGACCGATCTGTCTGCATCCGGCAGGATCGGAAATACATTCTTCAATCACTTCAATGACCTTTTCAGGGGTCAGATTTTTTTCTTCAAGAATCAACGCTGCATTCTTATTGACCAGTGCCATTGCGTTGTGATACTGATGATTTTCCGTAACATTCGGTGAAGGAATCAACAAGGAGGTAACACCGAGTGCCTGAATTTCGGCAAGTGAGCTTGCGCCTGCACGGTTGATAAACAGATCGCAGGCAGCAAGATACGATGCCATGTCATAAATATAATCGGTCACGATGATCTCAGGATGTGATTCCTGTGTAATACCACATTCTCGCAATTCATCGATCATCCTTGTTCCGTTTTTGCCGCAACCATGCACAAATCGGACGGCATGACGGTCGGCAAGGCTCTGAATGACCTGCTTCATGCAGTCATTGATGGTGGCAGAACCGAGGCTGCCGCCCGTTGAAAAAATCAGCGGCTTATCATCCAATCCGAGCTTTGCTCTTGCAAAATCACGGTCAGAGGTGAGAATATCATCACGCACGGGCAGTCCCGTTACCACGGCACGCTCGCCTGCATGCATGTATTTTTTTGCCTCCTCAGCCGTCAGCATAACAGCATCGGCATATTTGCTCAGCTCTATATTTGTTTTACCCGGGAAAGCATTCTGCTCGTGAATGGCTGTAGGAATACCGAGCTTGTGTGCGGTTCTGACAACAGGTCCGCTGACATAACCGCCAAAGCCGACCACCACATCCGGTGCAAAGGGCTTGAGTATTTTTTCAACCTGACCGCTGACAAACAGAAGTCTTTTGAGGGTAATTAAATTCTTTTTAATATCAGCAGGGCTGAAGGAACGCATAAAGCCGCTGATTTCAATGGTTGCAAAATCAAAGCCTGCCTTTGGCACAAGATTTGCCTCCATGCGGTCTGCCGTTCCGATGAAAAGGATTTCAATATCCTTATCGCGTCTTTTTAATTCTTCTGCAACCGACAAGGCAGGATTGATATGTCCGCCCGTGCCGCCTGCTGCAATAACAACCTTCATGCTGTTTCCTCCGTTGGTTTCCGGGATACGGGTTCTTTCTGCGCATCTGTTGCCCGCTTGAGATTTGCCTGCCTTGAAATACTCAGCACGATGCCCATTTCGCCCATCAGCATCAGCAGCGATGAGCCACCGTAGCTGAAGAACGGCAGAGAAACACCTGTATTCGGCAGAGTATCCGTGGCAACACAGATATTCAGGAACACCTGCGAGCCGATCTGCAGCATAATACCGAGCACAACCAGCATTCCGTAATGATCCTTTGCGTTGACGGCGATAACAATACCGCGCCAGATCAGCAAAGCAAACAGCACAATGAGGATAAAAGCACCGACAACACCGTTTTCTTCGCAGAAAATGGCAAAAATCATATCGTTCTGCGGCTCGGAAACATACAGATGCTTCTGCTTTGAGCCGCCAAGACCGGTTCCGAAAAATCCGCCCGAGCCGATGGCATACAATGCCTGATTGGTCTGCCAGCGACCGCCGAGGGGATCCGCATCCTTATTCTGCCACAGCTTGATACGTTCCATCATATAATCACGGAAGAAATCCGTATAATTATAAAGAATATACGCAGCGACAACAACAAGAATGATGCCGATTATGAACCATTTTTTTCGGGTACCGCCGAACCAGAGCATACCGAGTCCGATAACAGCCATGATGATAGCACCCGACAGATGACTTTCCAAAAAGACAAGCCCCGCAAAAATAACCGTACATCCGCCGCAAAGAAGAATCGGAATCAGCGAACGGTTCATCAACGGAACACGGACAACGGAATTGAATCTTTTTGCCCAGCGGAACTGCAAGGATTGTTTGCCGATGAGATCCTTATAATATTTTGCAAGCAAATAAGCACAAATCAGGATCAGACAGAATTTTGCAATTTCCGACGGCTGAAATTCAATGCCGAAAATAACCATACGACGGCGGATGGAGCCATCCTCGGACGGCATCAGCAGAACCAGTATCAGCAAAATCATGGACAGAACAAAGCCGCCCACCGCACCGAGATACTCAATTCGTTGGTATCTTATTTTTGAAGCGACAAGCATTACAAAAATGCCGGCAATACAATAGATGACCTGTCTTTTTACATAAAAGAAGGAGTCACCATCTCTGTGAGCATACGCATAGGGATAGCTGGCTGAATACATAGCAATCAGCCCGACCGTAACCAAAATCAGCACCAATGCAAAAAACATGACATCCGGTGCGCCATTCACGGTCAACAGTCTAATCATACGCTTGAAATCACTTTCTTTGCGCTTTACAGGCTGTGACATTCTGATATCTACCTTTCACTTATTTATTGCAGTCTTCCGAACCAGGTCAATGCAACCGCGACAATACCGCCGATTGCACCGACAATGCTGAATACGGTAACAATTTTCTTTTCATTCCAGCCGCACATTTCATAATGATGATGCAGAGGAGCCATTTTGAAAAGCTTCTGTCCGTTGTGTGTTTTGATGTAGAAAACCTGAATAACGTCCGACAAAAATTCAGCAACATAGATGATACCGACTGCAAGAATCAGCCACGGTGCATCCAGCGTGTATGCAAGGGTCACAACAATACCGCCGAGGAAATGCGAGCCGATATCGCCCATGATGACCTTTGCAGGATGCCAGTTCCAGACAAGGAAGCCTGCCAGCGCACCGAAGGTTGCAGAAGCCACAAGGCTGACTCCGCCGTAACCGCGCATGACTGCCGTAACGGCAAAGAACACACACGCAACCATGGTGACAGACGGGCAAAGACCGTCGATGCCGTCTGCAAAGTTAACCGCATTGACCGTACACCAGATCGCAACATAGCCCAACAGCCAGAACCAGATACCCATGTCTGCCCAGATACCGTAATACGGAATGAACATGTAATCGCATCCGTTGAAATACAGCACAGCCAGAAATGCCGTGATAACAAACAGCTGCAGCAGCGTTTTCTGCACTTCTGTCAGACCGAGATTTCTGTTTTTCTTGACCTTGATGTAGTCATCCATAAATCCGATCAGGCCAAAGCCGACTGCCATCAGAATGCCTGCAAGCACCTTGATACGGATCTGATCGGGCTTTTCACTCAGAGCAACAAGAATATCACCGCCAAGCAGATGATCCGTCAGCAGCGTAACACCGATCGCAAACGCAAAGCCGATCATAAACAGAATGCCGCCCATGGTGGGGACACCCTGCTTGGAACGGTGCCAGACAGGTCCGATATCAAGAATAACCTGCCCGAATTTCAGCTTCTGCAGCAAGGGAACGATTACATACCCGAGCAAAAATGTGGTCAGAAAGCCAATCACAACCGTCATTAAAATTCCTACCCAAATCTCCATACAGTACCATCCTTTCGGAGTCCTTTATTTGCGTTTATATAATCACGCATAGTTTCCCGTTAAATATTCCCGCACAACAGCCGCATCATCAAACGGAACCGTTGCTTCAACGGATTGCTGTGTTTTCTCATGGCCTTTTCCTGCTATGAGAACACTGTCGCCGGGTTGTGCCTTCTGCAAGGCGGTTTCAATTGCTGTGCGTCGGTCAACGCACACAATCAACTCATTTTCACTTCTGAAGCCTGCGGCTATATCCGCAAGAATCCGCTGCGGATCCTCCGAGCGAGGATTGTCGCTTGTAAGAACCGTTATATCCGCAAGCGCAGAAGCAATTTCACCCATACGGGGTCGCTTTCGGGCATCTCTGTCACCGCCGCAGCCAAACACGGCAATAACCTTCCCTTTTGTAATCTGTCGCACTGCATACAGTGCTTCATACAGTGCAGCAGGCGTGTGCGCATAATCCACGAACACGGAAAACGGGGCTTGCAGCTGTATTTTCTGCAATCTGCCTTCCACCGCTTCCACGTGGTTCACATACGCACAGGCATCCTCAAAATCAACACCTGCCAGCATACAGGCAGCAACCGCAGCCATGGAATTATAAACCGCGATGATACCCAATGCAGGAATCCGTATGCGTTCAATGCCTTCACGACTGACAAGAATATAAGACACACCCTCGGGGGTACATTGCACATTCTTTGCTGTCAGGTCGGCATCATCCTGCAAGGAGAATGTAATCACTCTGCCCTTACACTGCGCCAGCATCAGGGCTGCGTATTCGTCATCCTTGTTCACCGCCGCAGCCTTTGCAAAAGCAAAAAGCTTTGCTTTCTCGTTTGCATATTCATCCATGTTCCGGTGATAATCCAGATGCTCGGGGCTCAGATTGGTAAAAACGGCAACATCGAAATCCAACCCTGCACAGCGATTCTGGCTGAGTGCCTGCGAAGAAATTTCTGCAACCGCATATTCACAGCCTCGCTGCAACCCATCCTGCAATGTGCGATTCAACACCATCGGTTCAGGGGTCGTATAATCGGTCGGCTCGTTTCCGTTGCCGCTGTCGGCACCCAAGGTACCGATGAGCACCGTTTTTCTGTCTGCCTGCGTGAGAATGCTTCGTATATAGCAGGCAGTGGTGGTCTTGCCGTTTGTGCCGGTCACACCGATCAACACCATATTGTGCGACGGGTGTCCGTAAAATGCACAGCTCAACAAGGACAATGCCGTTCGGCTGTCCGTTACGAGCACCTGCTCGTCAAGACCGAGATCATATTCACACACAACCGCCGCTGCACCTTTTTGCATAGCCGTCTGCGCAAAGGCATGACCGTCAGCGTGCGCCCCCCGGATGCATACAAACAGCGTACCGTCTGCAACATCCTCAGGCTTGTGTGTAATCAGTCTGATATCCGGATCCTTGCCGTTATACACGGCATCCGATCCGCAGAGAAGTTTTGTAAGATTCAATGACAGCCCTCCGTTTCAGTTCAAACAGACACTTTTTATTGAATCCTTCCCTTTCAAAACCCATGCTGAAATTTGCTTAATATCCGTCGTCATATGCCGTGTTGGAACGGAAGTCAATCGTTACGATGCTTCCCTGATCAACAATCGTTCCGGGATCAACAGACTGTCTGTATGCCACAACATCGGAGGACATCATAGCACTGCCTGAAATTTCAATATTCAGACCGTACAGACTTGCATAATAGTTTGCCTCACTGACCGACATACCCGTAAAATCGGGCACCTCTGCGGTTTCTGCCGGCAAATCGGCTTCCGTGTACAGAATCACCGTACCGCCGGACAAAAGCGCTCTGCCGCCGGTAGGAGTCTGTGAAACAACCGTATCGCCGTTGCCGATCACACGAACTTCAAAGTCCTCTGCAAGCAGCTTTTCTTTTGCAAGCTCCAGCGAATCGCCGACAACAAGCGGTACATTTTTGGACATATCCTCAAGCTCATCCTCGGAATATACAGGCTCGATACCGAGATAAGGAAGCACCTTACTGAAAACCTCACCGCCGACGGGCGCAGCAATGACACCGCCGCTGTAATCGGCTCCGCCGGGCTCGTCAATGATGATAAGCACTGCAACCTCGGGATCATCCGCAGGTGCAACACCGGCAAAGGATGCGATGTATACAACCTCTTCCGTGCCGAGCTTTTCACTCGTACCCGTTTTACCTGCGATGCGATAGCCGGGAACATAAGCGTTGGTGCCGGTACCCTGCTTGATAACCTCTTCCATGTACGAAAGAATCGTGCTTGCCGTCTGCTCGGAAATAATCTGACGGCGCACAACAGGCTGCGTTTCCTCGACGGTATTACCTTCACCGTCAAGCCATTTGCTGACGATATACGGAGTCATCAGCTTGCCGTCGTTTGCGACCGCGGAAATGGCAGTGATCATCTGCAGGGGTGTTACGGTGAATGACTGACCGAACGAGGAACTGGCAAGGTCAGAGGTTGAAAAGGAAATTTCAGGGTCGTGGTAGGTTATGGATGCTACCGGAATTCCCTCACCTGACAGATCAATGCCGGTGCGCTCGGTAAAACCGAATGCCTGGAAATATTTGTAAAACAGCTCCTTGCCGAGATGCTCTACACCGATATGAACCGAAAAGGTGTTGCAGGAATTGATGAACAGCTTTTCGAGATTTTCAGGACCGTGTCCAACAGGGTTATAGTCCTTGATGGAACGATCACCGACCTGAATACGGCCGCCGCAATCATAGGTTTCGCTTGTATCAATTACGCCTTCTTCCAATGCGGATGCCACCAGAAAAACCTTTGCAACCGAGCCCGGCTCATAAAAGTCAGAAATGACCTTGTTTTTCCAGCGGTTATTCTGCGCTTTGGTGTATGCAGCCGACTGCTCCTCCTCAGGCAGTGCTTCAATTTCTGCAAGCATTTGCGCATCCAGTGTATAGGGATCATTCGGATCGTAATCGGGCAGATTTGCCATTGCCAGAATGGCACCCGTTTTCACATCCATGACAACACCGTACACATTTTCTGCATCATTTTCAATCAGTGCTGTATGGAGTGCGGTTTCAAGAATGGTCTGAATTTCCGCATCCACCGTCAGCACGGGACTCAGTCCCTGCTGACCCTCATACTGTGTCATATACTGACCGGGCATGGGCTTCTGCTGTCCGTCCTGCGCGGTAACGGTCCTGCCGTCCACACCCGTCAGCTCGTCGTTGTAATAATACTCAAGACCTGCAAGTCCGACATCATCCTTGCCGGTAAAGCCAAGCATGGTTGAGCACAGATTGCCGTTCGGATAATAGCGGATCATATCCTCATCAATGCTCACAACGCCGTACAGGTCATTCGCATAAATATACTCGTTCATGGCGGACATTTTCTCATATTCGACCTGTCCTGCCACCTCCAGATAGCTGTACTCTGCATTTCTGACGATTTTCTCACGCATCTCGTTGCCGTCGAGACCGAGAATCGTTGTCAGACCTGTGATAACCTTTTCCATGTTGTCGTCATTCACCTTCGAGGGGTTTACATGAACGAGCCAGACCGATGCACTCTGTGCCAACACATGCATATTGCGGTCATAAATCGTTCCGCGCAAGGCATTATTGATTTCGACACTCAAATGCTGATTTTCAGCCTTCGTCTTGTACTTGTCGCCGTTGATAATTGCGATTTTGACTACGCTGCCGAAGCAGACAACAAACAGCAACGCAGTTATCACAATCAAAAACAGCACCCCCCTCTTTGCCGTAATTGACTTTTGCATTCAAATCCCATCCTTTCTTTTATTTTAATATAACTAATAAATATAATAATTAAGTGAATCGAAGGGCGAAGGTATTCCTCGCCCTTTGTTTATGAAATATGAAGGCTGTTCAGCCCATTTTATGCAAAAAGTCCGTCAAAATATTCCGTCACACGCTCAATAAGACCCGATCCGAATGCAGAATCCTCCCCTGCAAAAAGAACCTGATCCTCCGATGACAGATCCACATATTGAATCTGATAATTTCCCATTTTGGTCATACCAAGGACATTTGTTGCATAATTTTCAACCTTTGCAATACTGAACATACTGTCGATGGCAGTGCTCAGGCGCACATTTTCACTCTGCATGTTGTCAATATTTTCTTCCATTTCATTGATGGCACTCATCAATTCCGTGCTCTTGACAGAATTATTGATAAACATGGCAATAAAACCAAACATCACCGCACAGCAAAGAATAATCGCAAACACCCTTGCTACACCGATCTGCTCCTGCTGACGAGCTGACTGCGGTACATTCGGATCAACCACACGCAAATGCGGATTCGGCCTGACACTCTTTCTGCGCTGCGGCTCTCTTGCCGGCTGTGCGTTATTTATTTTTCTTGCGGCAGAGCCGTCCCTGGGTTCAAATGTTGCAAAATCGTAAGCCTCTGCACTCTGATATCCGGCCATGATCGATCACCTTTCTCTTACTTCAATTTCACAATGCTGCGCAGTTTTGCGCTGCGGCTTCTCGGATTTTCCTCCAATTCAGCCGCCGACGGCGTCTTTCCCCTGAACGCCAATGCGCCGCGCGGTGTGTTACCGCAGATACAAACGGGAAATTCCTTCGGGCAGGTACACCCTTGGGTAAACTCTTTGAATTTTGTTTTGACCACACCATCCTCCAGCGAATGGAAACTGATGATCGACAATACGCCGCCGATCTTCAGGCAATCAAACATGTTTCCGATCGCATCGGGCAGACGGGACAATTCTCCGTTGACCTCGATGCGGATTGCCTGAAACGTTTTACGCGACGGATGCCCGTCACGCATAGCCTTTGCAGGCATGGCACTTTTGATGATGTCCGTCAGTTCAAATGTGGTTTCAATTCTTTTCTTTTCCCTTGCCTTGACAATGGCACGGGCGATAGAACGGGAATATTTCTCTTCACCGTAACGGAAAATAACATTTGCAAGCTCGGGCTCGGAGTAAGTATTCACCACATCCGCAGCACTCATCCCCTGCATGCTCATACGCATGTCCAACGGCGCATCGCTATGGAATGAAAAACCTCGCTCCGCCGTATCGAGCTGATGTGAGCTGACCCCGAGGTCTGCCAGCACACCGTCCACGGCATCAATGCCGAGATCCTGCAAAACAGCTTTTATATCCGAAAAATTGGTTTTAACAACCGTCACTCTCTTATCATCACCGAATCGATCCTGCAGCACCGCAATTGCCTGCGGATCCTGATCCAGACAGATCAGCCTGCCGTTTTCAAGGCGTTCAAGGATTGCCGCACTGTGACCGCCGCCCCCCGATGTGCAATCCACATATATGCCGTCGGGCTTGATCTGCAAGGACTCGATGGTTTCGTTAAACAGAACGGGAATGTGTTTGAATCCCATTGCGATCACCACTTAAAACGTACGGGCTTGCGAGGAGGCTGCGGCACAAGCTTCGCCTGTTCAGCTTCAAACCTTTCAGCTTCCGTTTCGGTGGCCTGTGCAATTTCCATTGTCTTGTTCCATTCATCGGCATCCCAGATCTCAATACGGTTGTTCATACCGAAAATGACAAGATCCTTTTTCAGATTGGCATATTCAACCAGATCCTGCGGAATGACAAAACGTCCCTGCTTGTCCAGCTCGGGACTGAATGCACCTGCAAATCTCAATCTCTGCATATTGCGATCATCATAAGTAGACGAATATTCAGCGAACTGCATCGTGATCGCATCAAAGCCTTCCTGATCATACACAAACAGGCAGGTGTCGGGGCCCTTCATAACATAAAAGGTTTCGCCTAATTTTTCACGGAATTGTGCCGGAACTGCAACACGCGACTTAACATCCAATGTATGTCTGTATAAACCAACAACTCGCATCAGCACAACTCCTTTCTCATTTTTTTGCGTTTATGAAAATAATCAACATTTTTTAAAATGTATTGCTGAATTTTCCCCACTTCATGGGTACAGAATGCTTGTAGACAGCATACATTCCCCACTACCACGTCATTATACATTAGTTTCGCAAAAAAATCAAGTGGATTTTCCTATTTATTTTATTATTTTTCATCTTTTTTCAGCCGCAAAAAACGGAAAAAACAAGCACTCAAAAACAGAAAAAACCACCCCGACGGATGGCAAAAATTCACATCCTCGAGATGGTTCAAAAAAGCACAAAAATGTGGTATTAAACTGTTTTTTCCGCCTGCAATATTTTGCATTCCGTCAGCAGACTGTCATAAAATTTTCTGCGAATCGTAAAATATTCTCCCCTGTTTTCTCTGCCGTAATGCACGGCATTGGTCAGCAGAATTCCCCATAAACCGGTTTCCTTATCAACATAAAGCGAGGTGCCCGTAAATCCCGTGTGCCCGTAGCTGCCGGGCGACATCATTGCACCGCCGGGGAAATCCTGCACCCCTTTCAACTGAAATCCGAGGCCGCGGGATTCCTTTTTGTCGGGGGTGAAATTGGTTAAAGCCAGGTCAAATGTCTGTTCAGACAAATACCGTTCTCCGTTTTTTGCCGTTCCCCGTGTCGAGCACATCCCGGCAAAGGCGATCATGTCATCCATGCAAGCAAACACACCTGCATTCCCTGCCACACCGCCAAGGAAATATGCGTTTTCGTCATGCACATGCCCCGATGCCCACTCGCCGTTGTGTTTATAGAGCTCCGTGGCGGCAATCGGCAACTTCAGGTCGGGATTGTAGCAGGCGTTTTTCATGCCGAGCGGAGTGAAAACATATTTTTGCGCCAACACATCAAGCGGTGCTCCGCCAACGGCTTCGAGAATGCGTTGCAAAACAAGGAATCCCATGCAGGAATAACAGACCCTATCCCCGACAGCATGACACTGTTCGGATGTAAGAATCGTCTGCAATGGGTTCTGCAGCTTCTCTTTTTCATTATATAAAGGGATTCCCGCCGGCAGTCCTGCCGTGTGCGTGAGCAGATGCAGGATTTCACAATCCGCAAAATTGCCGACAAAGGGAAGAAAATTCCCGATTTTGTCATGCAGCCGCAGCTTGCCGCCTTCAAGCATTTTCAGTGTAACCATGGTGGTTGCAACGAGCTTCGACAGGGATGCAAGGTCAAACAAGGTGTCCTGCGTCAGCGGAAGTACACACGGATGCTCCTGTCGGTTGCCGTAAAATGCACGCACAAGCACCCGGTGTCCCTGCCCGACCGCAACCGCAGCACAGGGGTATGCCGACCCGACACCCGATTGAATCAAATTTGTAGTGTTATGAAACATCGTCCGATTTCCTCTTTACACACCGAAAAATTTCACTATTTTTACACTATTTTTTCACTATTTTTAAGTTTGCACAAAGCGAAAAATCATATCATTTTATTCTTTTTCATTTGTCTCAGCAACCGCTTGGCACGGAATTGCAGATAGTCATGCCCGATTGTGCCCAGTTTTTTATACCACAGCAGCTCCGAATAAAGTGCATACAGCTCCAGTTTGAGATCACAATACTTTGAAACCCTGACTTTTCTTTTGTAGATCTCATACAAATGTAACTTTTTACCATACCCAACCGTCATGGCAAAAAGCTCGTATTCAGGCTCCGCCCACATCACATTGAACGGATCAACCGCTGCAAGCAATTCCATATTTTTAGGATCAATGATAAAATTCGGCATCCAGTAATCACCGTGAATGAGAGTCGGAACGGTTTTTTCTTCTGCAAAAATTTTATCAAAATTGCAATAAGACTGTTCCACCGCCTGCATAACGAGTTTATCAAGCTTGTTTTCGGCAAACATCTTTTCGGAAAAAGTATGAATCTCATCAGCAAATTCCTTATAATATGCCTGCCATGTATCATAATTTGCACAGTCAACAGGGCCGAACTTATCATGATGTGTCTGCTGAATCACAAGCAGATTATCAACAATACTCTCGGCAAGATGCCTTTTGCCGAAGCGGTATTGCAGTTTTTTATCCGCACCGCTGATGCCGTTTATGTATTCCATGGCAATAATGCCGACATTTTCTGCCGTATCAAAAAAATATACTGCCGGAATTTTGCTTACCGTTTTTTCTTTAAGAAAAGACAGCATCCTGTATTCCTGTTGCATCAGAATCGGATATTCGCTGACCTTGACCGCCATTTCTTTCGGCACACCGTCACAGGTCACCCGATAAACCGCACCGCTGGCACCCTTACCGATGCGAACAATATCGCAAACAGCACAAGCCGTATTTTTTTGTATTGCAGTTGCAATCAATTGATTGATATTCATCTTTCAGCCTCGGTCATTCATTCTATAAAATCAAACTTTTCCTGTAAAAAATATCTGTAATCGGGTGCTGTGGTTGCCGCATATTCCGCACGGATCTTTTTTTCAATCCATTGCAGCATTTTTTGGTCGTGCTGCTCATATCTGCGGATTCTGATAAGCCCTGCCTTTTCCGCTTTCAGAATTTCCGTTAAGGCATCTTCCACATATTCAACACTGCAAACCGTCACGGGCAAAGAAGTTGCAAATGCGTGCGCAATCCCGATATCCTTTCTTTCCGCAACGGAATCCGTTGCATAAATATACCCCGACACACCCTTATAAGTGTCCTCAATTGCATCGGGGTAATATTCATCGAGCAGCAATCTGCCGTCCGCATCAAAGCCGTAGCTTGCCCATGTGTGCCATTTGCCGTTATGAAAAAATCCCGTTTGTCTGCAAAGCTTTTCGATTGCATTGCTCAGATACACCAACACATTTTCCCGTTTTTCGGAGAAATACAAAAGCGGTTCGTTGTGGTTGGATATATCCGGCTGCAAAACTTCAATGCCACCAACGGGCGAAGCATGATAAAACAAAACACGGCACTCCTTTGAAAGATAGTATCATTATTATATCATGCACCAAAAAGGATTTCAACAAAATAACTGCCCCCACTTTTGTGAGAGCAGCAAAAGTTATTTGTGTGCAGTTGAAACTTGCGAAACACTCAATCCGTTACTTTCCATTTATCCGCAGGATTGGGCATTGGCTCCATGTCGGATGCAAGAATCAGTTCTTCTGCCGCCGCAGTTGTTGCATGAATCGCATGTTCTGTTTCGGCGGTATATTCCTGCAAAGCATCCTTGCTTTCGGTTGCATCATATTCTTCCGAAGAAATTTCACTCTCATCAACAAGATATTCTGCAAGAATTGCATTTGCGATTTCGGGATTTGCTTTTGATGAATCAAGAGGAATTCTGAACATAGCTTCAAATCCGTCATAGTCTTCGGCAAATTCAAATGTTCCGTCCTCATTCATCGTGATGATGTCAAGACCGGGCAGCATACCCTCATAAACGGCGAGATAAACATTCCTGTCAGCAAAAATCTCAAGGTTCTCACAATTGTAAAGATAGTAGAGCACACCGTTTTCTTCCATGCCGGTTGCACTCGTGTTCAGCGACCATGTGTTGTTTTTCCATGCAGGATATCCTTCTATAATAACCGACATACCCAACGGATTGCCGTCTGCAATCGAAAGCGGCGAGCCGTCGGCAGCAGCAACGGACACCACATAATAGCTGCAATCGGTTTTAATTGCCTCACTTGCAAATTTCTCACCCTTGACAAGCCCTAAAAAACGGACGGTATAGCCTTTATCCGTTATCGATTCGGCAGCAAAACTGTTCGCATCAAAGGATTGCGCAACCTGATTTTCACCGAAATGTAAGGCTACCTCACCGGCAGACAGCAATTTTGAGATTGCAAATGCAGAAGATGATAAAATTGTAATAATCAACACAGCGGCAATGAGAATTTTTGTGGTTTTGTTTACGGTTTTGTTCATATTTCTTCCATCCTTTCTTTCAGCCGCCTGTGCAAGCAATGCAAAAGTATTTTCCTCAAACTTTTCTGCAAAACGGATGGCAGAAAGTTCTTCCTTATACTTTTCTTTGAAGGTCATAACGAATACTCTCCTTTTAACATTGTTTTAATCAGTTTTCTGCCTCTGGAAAGCCGTGTTCCCACTGTTGCCGGCGGCAGGTGTAGCATTGAGGATATTTCCTTTATGGAATATTCCTCATAATAGTATAAATGTATCACGATTCGGTATTTTTCTTCGAGGCTCAGAACACATTCAAGAACTTCATTTTCGGTATTCTGTGCTTCTCTGATCGGGTCTGTCAGGATATCCTCAACAACAGGCAGATTATTTCTTTCGGAAGAACGCAGCATATTTTTTGCGATGTTTATTGTTACCCTGATAAGCCATGCTTTTTCATGTTCGTCATTGTTGAACACAGGTCGCTTTCGGAGATATTTCAGAAAAGCCTCCTGCACAGCATCCTCGGCATCGTCCGTTGACTTCAGAATCGAGTAAGCTGCATTAAGCATCGATTTGCTGTAATTGCGTACTGCCAGTTCCATGTATTCATCACCGGTAAAAGAATACACTTTCAAAACCTCCTTTCATCTATAAAACAACTGAAAACAGTATAATTTTTCATTCTGTAAAAATTTTTATAATTGATAACAAAACTGCCCCCACAAAAGTGAGAGCAGAAAACATTATTTTTCTTCAATTGGGATCCATATTTCCATATATCTTTCAGAATAATCATCATTGAAAAAAAGTCTGTTGATTTGCGGATGTTCGGATATTTTGTATTGTGTCGTAGGCAACCATTCCGCTACAATTTTCTTCATAAGCAAAACCCATTCATCATCAGGTGACTCACAACAACTTGTTTCAAACACTGCGTATTTATGTGCTGGTATTGAAATACTTATCAAGTCCTTCTCAGTGTGTGCTGAACAATCGACAGCAATGATGTGTGTAAATTCATCATTTACAAAGTCTGTATAAACATCATACCATACCGGTGCATCATTCCGAAAGGTTTTTAATTTACGAATAATGTCTTTACTTTTCTGCCAATGTCTTTTTGTTTCTTCATAGGTGTTATCCGCATTCGTGGGACTACCTGAACATTTATTACCGTGCCCTAAAAGAACAAGCGATTCTTTGTCCACTATTCTGTAATTCATCGTTGTACCGCCTTCCAAAGAAAATTTCAGTACAAGACGGGAAAAGGATTTAAGATTACTGCCGTTATTTCGGGCATGAGAGGGCAATATACCGTGAAACTTCTGAAATGCTTTTGCAAAGCTGTCAGGACTTTCATAACCGTATTTCATTGCAACATCAATGACTTTGGCATTGGTGGTTGCAAGCTCTCTGCCGGCAAGAGTAAGTCTTCGGTTACGGATATATTCACCCATAGTATAGCCGCAAAGAATACTGAACACACGCTGAAAATGATAGCTTGATGAATAGCACTTCTTTGCAACTTCTTCATAGTCAATTGTTTCAGTCAGATTATCCTCAATATAATCAATCGCTTGTTGTATTCCTGTAATCCAATCCATTGTTATCCCTCCTTGTCTGTCTTAATTCTAACAGAAGGCTGAAAAGATTTCCCGACACTATGTGCGGAATATGGTCGGTCTTTCAGAATGAATAACTTTTCTCTCAAAAATCATACTGCATCATGGTGTTGTCGGGGTTAAAGCCGTTGCGTTCATACCAGCGAGCCGAATTTTTGCTCGGCCAGACGATGACCATTTCACAGTTTCTTTCTTTCAGATAATTCTTGATGTAAGTCAGAAGCTGCGTGCCGTAGCCCTTGTTGCGGTACGCTTCGAGGGTGTGCACATTGGTAAGGTAGGCAAGACAATAATTGCTCACCTTGGGCTTGGGCACCTTGTTGACGATGGCAACATACATTGCAGAAACCACAATGCCGTCGAGCTCCATCACAAAAATGGTGTAGGTATTGTCATTTTTCAGAAATGCAACAAAGTCATCAATAAACTGCTGCTTATCCGCACCGACAATGTTTGTTTCACCGTAGGTGATATCATCCTCGGCGGAATGCTCCCATTTCATTTCAGCCAACTGCAAAAAATCCTTTTCTTCAGCCAAACGGATCATCATTTTACTCCTTTTTTTCAATTGTAAATCTGGAACAACCGTGTTTCACTGTCTGTGGACTTTGCCTTTTTGAACGCTTCCGCCACGGTGACACCGTCCTTGGACAGCTCATAAAACAAGGTCACGGCAAAATACAATGCCGCATTTCCCTCGGTATAATCGTTTGATGCAATATAAGTGTTTTGTTTTGCAAAAGCCGTAGCCATTGCCTTTTCACCTGTTGTGCACCCCAAGTTCAAAATCAATTTGCCCTGCAAATTCAGATACTTATCAATATCCGAAGCGGTCATATTCCTTCTCGGTTCATCCGCCTCATAGACAGCCTCACCAAGAACAGGCATTATGATTTCTCCGTCTTCCCCATGGCAGGAAAGAATGATGCAATCCGGGTCGAAAGGCAAATCACCCTGCAAGGCAGCGATCAGCTCCTTGGGTCTGCCGATGTACTTTACACCAACAAAGAAACCAAAATACTCCAGCGCCTGCCGCAAAGCTTCCGGTTCATTGCCTGTACCGCCGATTACAAGGATTAAAATATTTTTCATTATTCTGCTTTTCCTTTCTGATGCAATGACTTATGCAAACTTCTTCTGCATTTTGCCAGCTTCATTATTAAAAACAATAATCGAATGATCGCCTTGCTTATATACCTACGCAAATCAAACAAGATCGGGCAATTTTGCATTGAATATTTTTCTGTCGGATATTTTTTTGGTATCTCTTCTATCCATCGAGTTATCACACCAAGTTGAAAGATTGGAAATACACATTTTCAGAAACACATTCACATAAACATCCTGACACTGCATTGTACCGTTGAAATTATACCCGTTGACAACGGGTTCCGCACCAGCCAAAAACAGTTTCCGCATTTCAAAAATATCAATCGGTTTTCCGTTTTCGTCCGAAAACCAACAACCGAAGGACGGGTCAAAAACGCACCATTTTTCAAGCTCCGTTATGTAAGCACGGCAGGTAAAATGGCAGTTTTTGAATGCAGCCGACAGCATACAAACAGGGTATGCCTTGATTCCCACAGCCACCAGACAATCCGCAAATGCAATCGCCTTGCATCGGCAGTTGAGTGCATTTGTGAATGACTTCCCGAATGCATATTGCAGAATATCCACTGTATTGTCCGTCAGCTTGTGCATCTGCGCACCGTTGTAAAAGGTATGTGCGGTCAGCCAATGCAGCACCTGCAAAACCTTTTCAAAATCCGTTTTCGCCGTGGCGATTTCACGCAGATGATATTTATTTTCAATCTGACGGTGCAATTCAAAATTCCCGGTAGCCTTTTTAATGTCGGTTGCAATCAATGCGCGGTCATTGAAAAATTGATCCTTTACACAAAGCGGTTCTTCCGCAAGCAGTTTTTTATAATCAAGATTTTTTACAAATTGTTCGTATTTTTTTGGATTTTTCTGCAACGGCAGTGAAGTAAAATATGCTTTTATGTTCATGTTTGCCACCTGCTTTGATAATATTTTCAGACTTCTTCCAACAATTTTTTTTGCTTATATTTAGGCAATTTCCCGACCACCGTCGCATAACTGTGGTCTGCCATTTCATAAATCAATGCATCCGGCACACCGTTCAACGGAAATGTGTTGAAATACGGTTGCTGAACGGGCGGACAATGATAGCCTCTGACAACAACACCGGGAAACATCTGCCTGTAAAAATCTCCCGTCATGCGTTCGCAATTCAGTGTTACGGTTTCTTTACCGCGCAAAACAAACAATTGCGCAAATATTTTTCCTTCCACTTTGATGATATCACTGTCAGGCCCGAACGGATGGTCGATATACGCTCCGTTTTTCGCAAGACAAAATTGAAGTAATTCCGAATGTGTCATAAAAATAACCTCACAATCCGCGTTCTGTTTTCAATAAAGCATAATAACACGCATCACAAATTCCCTGATTGTTCCAATCGGAGCTGCGCAAAGTGCCTTCGTATTTCATGCCGCATTTTTGCATGACCTTGCCTGAATTCGGATTTCTCGGGTCGTGCCGCGATTCAATGCGATTTGCACCGACTACATCAAACAGAAAATCCATAACTGCTTTGAGTGCTTCGGATGTAATGCCTTGATGCCACCATTTTCTGCCGATACAGTAGCCGATATGCATCATAGAAACTTCTTCATTCATATGTACAACGGCAATATCTCCGATCGGCTCATCTCCGTTTTCTTTCAGAACAATCGCCCAATGATAATATCTTTCATCAGAATACTGCTGCAGCCAATCCGTAATAATACTTTTGCTGACTTCAACACTGTCATGTGTCTTCCACATCAGGTATTTTGTAACTTCTCCGTCCGATGCCCAGTTTTTAAACATCGCAGCAGCATCATCGCATAAATATCTTCGTAAAATCAATCGATCGGTTTCTAATTTTTGCGTTCCGCAATGGTTCATAGGCGCCTTCCTCCTATAGCAACTGCTACTTACAGCATCTTGCGCATAATTACTTGTCCGTTCATGCTTGCAACTTCTTTAAAACCGGCTTTCTTGTAAAGTTGAATAGGACCTTGAAAATCATATTCATCTCTGCCTTCAATAAGCTTAGCATAACCCTCAACTGCAATATAACCTTTTTCTTTCGCATCCTTACAAATTCTATCAATAAAAGCAGAAGCAATTCCAATTCCGCGATAGGCAGGAGCAATCTCAAAGCAAACAATTGAAATCGTTTTCCCGCAAATGTTATCTTTGGCAAATTGAGGAACAAATCCTTTATAACTTTTAATATCAGCGGCATTGCACCATGCAACAGATCTGTCACCGTCAAAAGCTAAATAACCTTGAATTATGTTTTCTTTGAGCATTTTTACTGCATATTTACGTAACGTTTTCTTAACACCAAAAATTTTGAATTTTCTAACCATCTTTTTTATGGTTTCTTCATCTTGATTCGGAGATGTACAATAACAAGGTCCATTAGGATTGTCATCAGTAAAAGCACGATTGTCAAAAAAATCAAGATAGGCATCATGTAAATCAGCGGTCAATGGTTTAATTATTATAGTTTTCATATAATTCCCCACTACAAAATCAATTTATTTGATTACATATTTCCATTCATCATTCGCTTTATCCTTGTAATAATAAAATTCATTTTTATCATCATCAAGAAAAACAGTGAGCATATCTGTCATATCACGAGCAAGGTCGGCCTTTTTGAAATCTTCCAGCTCCATCCAAAAAACTTCACCCTCTGAAGATGACTGCAATTCACCTTCAAACTGATCTGTTTTGTAAAATAAAACAATGTACCGTTCTGTATCCGAAGCAGGCCATTGCTTAATACCACAAAGCCTGGGCGAAAAAATTGTAAGTCCCGTTTCTTCTTTTACTTCTCTGATAACAGCATCGGTAAAAGACTCCTGTTTTTCAACATGACCGCCGGGAAAGGTAAGACCTTTCCAATTCTCATTCAATCTGTCTTGCACAAGAACTTTAGTGCCGTCGTAAACCATACACATATTAGTTAATATAACTTTCTCCGATTCTGCCATACCAAAACTCCAAAACAAACAATTTGAAATCATTATAACACGAAAACAATTACAACACAACAAAAAAAACAGCCTTACTAAGTAAGACTGTTAAAAACTGTTTTGGGATACACCCTGAAAACTGAACAATGGATGGGAAGCGAAGTTTAACTTGAACCTGATCAAGAGGTCAAGCCCTCGACCTATTAGTACTGCTTAGCTGAACGTGTCACCACGCTTACACACGCAGCCTATCAACCTCATAGTCCTTGAGGGGTCTTACTGACTTAAGTCATGGGAGATCTCATCT
>JAZNCO010000077.1:0-6351 GCA_045587645.1 Acutalibacteraceae bacterium
GCTGCACTGTGCGTGCTGGAGCAAAAAAAGCAGTACCCGCACATCAAGCTGGATCTGATATTGCCATGCCGTGATCAGGATGCTACGTGGAGCGATTCTGATCGCAGAGCTTACCGCTTTGTGCTTTCCGAGGCGGATAGCGTGACCTGCTTGTATGAGAAATACTGTGAAGGCTGTATGCTGGAGCGAGACCGCAAATTGGTGCATGGAAGTGACGTTTGCATTGCGTTTCTAACCAAGAGTAAGGGCGGCACTGCCTATACTGCGGCATATGCGCTTAAAAACGGGTTGGATTTTATCAATCTGTATGATGATATGGGTTAACTCGCGCGTTGCCCTTGTGGAAAATTTGATTCCGTACGGCTAATCCGGTATGAACTAAACCCGAAAGCGAGTTTTGCATGAAAACTGCGGCGGTATTTACTTGGCAAAAGCACTTATTGCAAGGATTTTGCGATTTCTATTAAAAATCTATTGACAAAAATCCTCGGCCGTGCTATAATGATACGGTCGATTTCGGGGTGTGGCACAGCTTGGTAGTGCGCTTGGTTCGGGAGCAAATTGCCGATTACGAGCGTAAAATTTACAAAACCGCCGAAACCCCTTGAAAACACTGCACTTTTGTGCTATAATCAATTCAATAACAATCCCGATGTAAGTGGTCTGACCACATGTTTGACCACTTACAGAAAATAGTGAAAAAATCATCAACGAGATGTGGCTCAGTTTGGTAGAGCGCGGCGTTCGGGACGCCGAGGCCGCAGGTTCGAATCCTGTCATCTCGACCAAACCTTACTAATTCGAACGTTCGAAATTCAAAACGAATTGTGAACGGATTAGTAAGGTTTTTTCTATATTGTACGATTGATTATCGGTACTATCATTCTATATCTGCCTTGCATAATCTTGACATTTCCCCTTCGTTATGATATAATTTATTTGGCTTCTTCAGATAACGAGAAATACGTATAAATGTAAAAATTGAGGTGGAATAATGGCAAAGTCGCAACAGGTCAGATTATTGGAAAAGCAAATTAAGCAAGACAAAAATGCTGAACGTAAACGAGAGAGAGAAGCTCGTCAAGAGGCTATACGCATGAGAGCTGCATCCGTAGTAAACGGTCAGCCTTTTGTTGCGGGTTTCCGAATCATGGATGCTACAGCTGAAGAAGTTTTGAAATGCTTACTTGGATGCAAAAACGGTGAATCAAATCGTATTGAGTTTGATGATAGTATTTTGCCTGATTATGTTCATTTCTCTATTGGCATAGAATTGGAAAAGCTTGTTCAATATGGAATGATTGGAGGCTTGATCTCCTATGATAATGGCGGTTGGTGCGATCTCCTCCCTACTGCTCTTGTCTATTTTGAAAATAAAGATAACGCATTGCGTCAACAGGAGGAAGAAAAAAAGAAAATGTCACACGGAAATATTACTAACTATGGCAATATTGTATATGGAAACGTAACAAATTCCACATTGTCAGTTGACAATTCCATTCATGAAATAGAGCGAATGATTGATGAGCATGGCGGAGATGATAAGGCTGAACTGCTCGAATTATTAGAGGAAGTTAAAGAGCTTATTGACAATATGCAGACAAGTCGTAATATTCCCAAACAAAAGAGACTATTTCAGCGGATAAATGACCATGTTGTAAGACATGGTTGGCTCTATGGCGCGATTGTTCAACTTTTAGGCACCGCTGCAATGACCATGTTGGGATCATAACAGAGTGATAGCATTACCGAAAGGCGATATATCAGTGATATATTATAATCCCGATTTTTTAGCCTTTCGTTGTGTCCAGTGTAGCATAGGTCTCGCAGATGTAAACGTAAAAAAATATCACCGAAAAATGAAAATAGATATAGAACAGCCAGGTAGCAATACCTGGTTTTTTCTATATCCAAAAGCAATATTTTTTTGTGTACTGAAAGTCATCAATATTCTTGCCTCCTTTGCAAAATGTTTGTGTGGTAACTACATTTTACACCTTGGTGAGAATATTGTCTATACTTTTTTCGAGTGTTGCACTTGATATTATAACATGCCGTCCCCCTCCCTCCCGGAGGGAGGCTTTAGTAAGCTATCGCTTACAAAAAAACACCACCAAAGAAGATTCCTTGGTGGTGTTCGTGCTTTTTCCCGCTAAGAATGCAGATATGGCGCGTCAGCCTTTTTGTTTGATCTGTTATCTTTATCTTTTTTCTTTTATTTGATCTTTAATCGTTGATCAGCCAAAGAATGCTCTTGCGCATATAGCGGGCAAAGATCCACGTCAAAACCGCAAGATACAACGCCGTGGCAAGCAGCAAAGCAATCAGCACGTGCCATGGGTTGCACACGATCCAGCGACCGACGATCAAGCGATACGCCGTGATCCCCGCGCCGTACAAAAGCAGCGCACTGCACAGGGATACGCCCAACCGCAGCACGTATTCGTAAAGCAGCATGGCAAAAATACGCCAACGCGACACACCGAACAGCTGCAAAAAGCCGATCTCTCTTTTTCTGTAGAATAGCTCGACATCCACCTTGGAGCGGATGAAAATGCAGAACAGGACAAAGCAAATGGCAAATATCCCGAGCAAAAAGAACGACATGGTGCTGAAATACTCCTGCATATTGCGCCCCATGCGGTCAAGCGCGTTAATACCTGTGACGCGCTCCTGCCCACGGATGGCATCCTTGAAGGCATTCCATGCGTCGCGGTCGTCGTAAAGCCCCGGATAGTATCCGATCACCCGATTGTTTTCCTCGGACTCCTGCAGCGTGCCGATCTCGGCAAGCAGATCGTAATCCATATAAATATGCTTGCCGTAATTGCCGTTGTAGTAGGGGTCGCTGCGGTAATTGGTCAAAAAGCTGTCGCTGCGATCGGCGTCATAGGTCTTGGCGTCAAGCGAATACAGAATGCCCGATACGGTCAGCGTCTTTCCCATAAACGCGATTTCCGTGCCGATCTTGGCTGCATACTCCGCGTCGGTGGCGCAATCGCTCAGATATTCCCTGCTGACCAGCACCTCGTCCCGCGTTTTCGGATAGCTGCCATATTGGATCATATCGTCCAGTGCAAGCACCGAGGCGGTCGGCGCGGGGAGGTACAACGCGCTGACGCCGTCCTGCTCTGCGTTGTACTGCTTGTATATCTTGCATTTCTCCGCATACTTGGGATCTAACTTGTCAAATGCCTCGCGGTTGATCTGAAAGGCGTCGTAGGCATAGCCCTGCTTGGCGTATCCCATATACTCGTCGCCAAAGCTATTTTGCAGCGTGGATATTGCAAACAAAAGCAGAAATACCAGTGCAAAGGAGATGTACGCGGTGGGCCTGATGCGTGTAAATCTGCGTTTGATGACAAAGGGCAGCATCCGCATCCCCTTGATCTTGTCCCCTTTTGCCTGCAAAGCGCCACCCTGCGGGATGGGATTTTGGGTGACCTTATCGATCTTACCGTACAGTAAATGGATGCAGGCATGACAAAGGTGGTCAAAGCATTGCTCGTGGGTCGCCACGATGACCGTTCTCCCCTCACCTGCAAGGCTTGCAAGCAGCTCGGCGATAATAGCGGAGTTTTTCTTATCCAGGGACGCCGTCGGCTCATCCGCCAAAATCACCTGTGGATCACGCAAAAGGCAACGCACCACCGCCACGCGCTGCCGCTCGCCGCCCGAAAGCTCGCCGGGGTACTTATGCAACAACGTCTCGATGCCCACACGGCGGGCAAGCATCTCGATTTTTGGAAGGTCGTCACACACAAGCCGCAAATTGTCAAGCACGCTTGCGTCGCCAAGCAGCAGGCTATATTGGAAAATATAGCCCATGCGCAGCGTTGGCTGCTTGACGATCTCTCCCTCAAAGCTTTTTTCCACACCACCGATGATATTGAGCAGTGTGGTTTTGCCGCAGCCGCTAACGCCCTTGATCACGTATAGCTTGCCCGGCTCAAAGGTATAGCTGACACGGTCCAACACGACTCTGTCATACTGCTTTGTGATATTATCAAGCCTTAACATTGCCGCACCTCCTATATCAGATCCCGCGCGCTGACGATATTTTCATACCACGTGCGGTATCGCAGCGGACGCAACAGCAAATGCGAAAGCGCGAAGCAGGACAAGCAAAGCAAAAGCAGATACAAAGCCAGCAGCACGGGATTATACGAAAACAGTTGGAACTTGAAGATCATATAGTGCGCGTTGATGGCATTGCCCGCAAGCGTCAGCAAAAACGCGCCTCCCATGCAGCAAAGCCCTATGACCAGCAGCCTTGCAATGCTTACGTTGACAAAGCAGGAGATCACGCGCCCCAAGGGATATCCCGCATAGTTGAACACCGAAATAAACTTACTGTTATAGGATATCTCGGTTTTTTGAATATTGATAAAGAATAGCACCGAGAACAACAAAATCAGCAAGGACGTGGGCAAAAGCAGCATGCTCATATTGGAAAACAGGCTTTCCAGCTCGTAGTTGCGCCATCCCGGCTCAATTCTTGCCCCGAGAGATTGCAGCTCCTCTGCACTTTGCTCGTAAAATTGCATCATATCACCGTAGGAATCGAAATACACCTTATACGTGCGCTTATCCCCCGTGGCGTGATACAACGGATCTTGCGAAAGCTCCCGCGCAAGCGAGCTGCTGATGAAATAGACGTTCCGCAGCGCCTGCCGCTCCTGCTTGGTCTCATACTTGAAGTTCCCTGCATTGGTGGCGTTGAGATACTCCGCCTGCATGGCGTCCAGGTCTCCTAAAACACCCACCACCTCCAGCTCGGTCTCTCCGATCGGGAACAGATCGTATTTCAGCTTTTTACCGATCACGCGCTCCAGGTGCCGCGGGCTGAGCTGCTCTGCCATCTGCTTGGTGATAATGATCTGATCGGGACCTGTAAAGTACTCTCCCAAGATCAAGCAGTCCACAAGCCCGAAATCCTCTGCCTTGTCGGGCAGCACGAAGGGATACACGCTTTTGGTATATGCCTCCATGCCCTCGATAATGCCGCCGCCGTGCTGTATGGGATGATATACGTCGGGCTGGCTTGCCTTGCAGTTAAAGGCGACGTCCGACACACCCTTGCCCGCGCGGATATACTCCAGCGCAGCCGTCCCGTCCCCCGTGGTCTCGACGTGCAGCATGTTGATCTTATAGGCAAACTCTACGCTGGCGTTGGTCTTGTTGGTGGGCGTGTCCGCCAAGAAGCACAACGTGAACGCGAGCAGCAAAAACACGGCGAAAAGCACCTCTGCGCGGCGGTTTTTCCGCTTGGAGCCAAACCATTTGCGCAAAAGCCTGCGCAGCACTCTGCCGCTTTTCTCTGCGACAGGCTCACCCTTTTTCGACCTGTGCCCCGTCGGCTTGCCCTTGGCTTGCTTGGCGTACGGCTTTTTCTCGGCGGGGGCAGCGGGGGCATCCAAGTAGCGATGCTCCTTTTCAAATTCCAGCACGTGATCCGCATACTGCCATGCAACCTGATCATGCGACGCGCATACGACCAGACAATCCCGGCTAAGCTCGGCAAGCAGCGCGAACACACTTTGCTTATTTTGCTCGTCCAACGCCGCGGTCGGCTCGTCGAGCAGCAATATCTTTTTCTTGCTAAGCAGGGCGCGCGCCAACACCAAACGCTGCCGCTCGCCGCCCGACAGTGACAGGGGCAATTGCTTTTCCTTGCCCGCCAGACCAAAGCGCGCCAGCACCTGCGTAATGGCTTGCGCATCCTGCTTGACTAAATACAAATTATCCCACACGTTGAGATAATCCACAAAAAACGGGTCTTGGGTGATATACTCGGTATATGCTCCAAGCGACGCCGTATCAATTTGTCCGACAAACGGCGTACCGTTTATCACGATCTCCCCCGCCTCAAAGGGCAGCAAGCCGCAAAGCACGTTGAGCAGGGTGGTTTTTCCGCAGCCGCTCTCGCCGTATAGCAGATAAAAGCCACTGTCGGAAAAATCATAAGAAAAGTCGTGCAAAACGGACAGTGTGCCGTATGCCTTGGATATGTTTTTACAGTAAATCATACTTCATTCTCCGTCATCAATGTGCATGCCGTTTTGCGTGGCAGCATCACCAACCGTTTCTGGGTTAATACTCCGCATGCTCCAGACGCTCCAGGCATACCGCAAGCCTTGCAAGATCCACGCCCGCAATGACCTTGTCGTCATATTCGGTGTTTTCAAACAGAAAGTCGCAGTTGTCAAGCACGCCCTGCTCAATGCGTTTGAGCTCGGCATACAACTCGATCTGCTCCTCTGTTGCCTCTCCCGCATCGATCATGTCGGAAAGCTGGCTAAAACCAAACGGCTTATCGGCGTCCTCAAATAATACGTCAATGTGTATGGC
>JAZNCO010000078.1:0-11477 GCA_045587645.1 Acutalibacteraceae bacterium
TTCGTTTCTGCTTTGAAGATCTTCTTCCGGTTTTTCTTCGCCAGTTTCGCGGCCTTGCGTGCTTCGATCTTCGCCTGCTTGGCTCTGCGCTTCTTCTGTTCCTTCGTCAATCTCCTGTTCCTCGTCAGTTGCGTCTTCGCCTGATTCACTTCCGATTTCAGAATAGACCTGGAATATTTCTTCAAAAGCCTTGCGAAGCTCCCCGTCAGGATCGGTATCAAGGTCTTCAAGATGGTATTCTGTTGCTCCGTTTTCTTTGATGTACTTTTCAATTTCCGCATCCTCCTGTGTATGGTCTTCACCTTCCACGAACAAGCTCTTGGCAAAAGCGGCGGGATCAAACGGCTGTAAATCGTCGATGCCTTCGCCGACGCCGATGAACTTGACGGGCAGTTTGAGTTCGTTTTTGATGGAAAGGACAACACCGCCTCTTGCAGTGCCGTCAAGCTTTGTAAGAACAATACCGGTCAGATCTGCAACACCCATGAATTCGCGTGCCTGATTGACAGCGTTCTGCCCCGTGGTGGCATCGAGCACAAGCAGAATTTCACGGTCGGAATAGGGCAGTTCGCGGTCGATGACACGATAGATTTTTGCAAGCTCGTCCATAAGATTTTTCTTGTTATGAAGTCTGCCTGCGGTGTCGCAGATGATGATGTCGCAATCTCTTGCCTTACCTGCGGCAATGGTGTCAAAAATAACAGCGGCAGGGTCTGCGCCCTCTTTGTGCTTGACAATGTCTACTCCTGCGCGGTTTGCCCATTCGTCAAGCTGTTCGATGGCGGCGGCACGGAAGGTGTCTGCCGCACCGAGGATGACCTTTTTGCCTTCTGCCTTGTACATAGAGGCAAGTTTGCCGATGGTGGTGGTTTTGCCCACACCGTTGACACCGATCATCAGAAGAATGGAGGGAATGGTGATAAGCCCCATGTCTTCCCCGCCGTCGAGCAGTTCCGCGATAATGTTCTGCAGTTCGGCTTTGATCTGATCGGGCTTTTTGATGCGTTCAGAACGCACACGGGAACGAAGTTCTTCGACCACGGTGACAGCGGTTTCAACACCGACGTCGGACATGACGAGGATTTCTTCGAGTTCCACAAACAGGTCATCGGAAAATTCGTCAAACGAGTCGAGCATATCGTCGATGGCACCTGCCATCTTGTTGCGGGTCTTGGACAGACCGAAGTTGATTTTTTTGAATATTGCCATTTATAATTCTCCTTTAAATAGGACTTAATTCTCTAATCCCAATTGCTTTGCCATTTCGGCGGTGTGCAGTTCGAGCAGTTTTGAAACGCCTTCCTCCTGCATGGTGACACCGTACAGCACATCGGCTTCCTCCATGGTACCGCGACGGTGGGTGATGAGAATAAACTGTGTTTCATTGGTAAGACCGCGCACGAACTGTGCGAATCGGGCAACATTGACATCGTCCAATGCGGCTTCGACCTCGTCAAAGATGCAGAACGGTGCAGGTGTGACCTTGAGGATGGCAAACAGCAATGCAATCGCGCAAAGTCCCTTTTCACCGCCCGAAAGCAGCGACAGATTGCGGACATTTTTGCCGGGCGGCTGTGCCTTGATTTCGATGCCGCATTCCAGGATGTCGCTTTCGTCCTCAAGAATCAGCTCCGCAGAACCGCCGTTGAAGATCTGGGCGAAGGTCACTTTGAAACTTTCGTTAATTTGCGTAAATCTTTCACGGAAGCGCACCGCCATGCTTTCGGTCAGCTCCGCAATCAGGCGCAGCAGCTCTGCCTTGCTCTTTTCGGCATCGCTGACCTGCTCAGACAGGAAGGTATAGCGTTCGCTGACCTCCTTGTATTCCTCGATCGCGGCAACATTGACACTGCCGAGCGCCTTGATGGCATGCTTTAACTCACTCAATCGCTTCTGTGCCTGCGAATGGCTTTCCAGCTCAATGCCGAGGTCGGCGGCTTCTCTGCGTGTCAGACCGTATTCCTCATACAGCTTGCGCTCGATTTCCTGCGCATCACGCTCGATGGCGGCAAGTCTCTCCTCCAGTCGGACGAGGTCTGCACCGACCTTTTCACGGTCTGCGGTGAGCCTGCGCTCCTCGGAACGGGATGTATCGGCAGCTGCCTCGGTGCGAACACGCTGTTCGGCGAGTTCTTTTGTTTTGTTTCTTGCCTCAACCGCTTCCTCACGCAGTGCCTTGGCACCGTCACGCTGATTGCGCACATCACTGCGAAGCAGCACCGTTTTCTGCGCGATGGCCGCCATTTCCTTTTCGAGCTCATTTCTGCGCACGGACAAGCCGGAAAGACGGGTATTGAGCATTTCAATGCTTTCTTTTCGTGCATCGATGTCCTTGCGGATTTCCATGATGTGCAGTTGCACCTCACTGCGCTCGGCGGTTAAGTGTTCACGCTGTTCTGCAAGGTCGTCCCTGCCGCCCGAAAGCGTGTGCAGGGTCTGCATAAGCTCCTGCTTTTTGGCGGTGAGGGCTTCATGCTGTTCGTTGGCAACACGGATGGATTCTTTGTAATAATCGGTGCGCTCGGCGGCATTTTTCTTTTCTTCTTCCAATGCCTGCACAGCGGATGCGGCTTCGCTGATTCTGCCCTGCAAAATTTTGAGGTCACTTTCAAGGCGGAGCTTTTCTTCGTTGGCACGCATGAGGTCTGCCTGTGCACCCTCAAGCTCGGCAGCGGCAAGTGCGAGATCGGCATTTGCCTTTTTGACCTCCTCACTGCTTTTGGCGATTTCGCCTGCAAGCGCGGTGCTTTCGGTCTTCAGACGGTCAATTTCGTTGGCTCGGGAAATGAAGCCTGCGTTCTGAATGCGCGAGCCGCCCGTCATGGAGCCGCCTGCGTTGATGACCTGTCCGTCCAAAGTGACGATTTTAAAACGGTAGTTATATTTTTTGGCAATTTCGATGGCACAGTCGAGGTCTTCGGCAACCACCGTTTTGCCCAGAAGCGACGAAATGATCTCGCGGTATTTTTCATCACACGAAACGAGGTCGGGGGCAAGACTTACAAAGCCGTAGCAATCGTAAAGACCCTTTTCGTCCAGGCTTCTGCCGCGCACTGCCGACAAGGGCAGGAAGGTGGCACGGCCTGCGTTGGTGCTTTTGAGGATGGCAATGGCACGCTTTGCATCGTTTTCGGTTTCGCTGACGATGTCCTGAATGGCATTGCCCAGTGCCGTTTCAATGGCGGTGGTGTAGGCATCTTCAACACTGATAAGCTGCGACAGTGTGCCGTGGATGCCCGTCAAAGTACCTCTGCGCACCTCGCGCATGACCGCTTTGACCGAGCCCTGATAGCCCTCCATGCTCTTTTCGGTGTCCTCGAGAATGGCAAGACGGGATTGCTTTGCGGAAAGCAAAAGCTTTTTGTTTTCGTATTCTTCCTTTTTCTTTTCGGCTTTTTCCTTGCGGGAATTGAGTCTGAGTGTGAAGCCCGTGACGGTGTTGTTCAGTTCATTAACTTTTTCGTCCTGTTTATTGAGTCTGCCCTGCAGGGCTTCTTCCTGCGTATGCAGAAGGGCAATTTCTTCGTTTCTGCGTTGCAGCTGCTCGGCAACGGCGTTCATTCTGCCTGCGATTTCATCGACCGAACTTGCGGCGGAAGACACCATGATCTCCACTCTTGACAGTTCAAGAGAAAGTTGGTCAAGTTCACGGCTGACAGCGTTGTATTCATCGGAAAATTCTTCATCGCGGCTCTTGAGGGCTGACAGCTCCGCTTCAATGCCTTCGGCGGTGCGGTTCTGTTTTTCTTCGCGTTCACGCAGAGCATCGATTTCGTGTTGGGATTCAAGTATGGTCTGCTCCAGATCCAGTCGGGTCTGCTCTTCCCCGTTGACCTCCGCTTTCAGACGGGCAACGGTATCGTCATTGTGACGGATGTTCGCCTCTCCGACGGCTGCCTGTGCATCGAGTGCGGCTGCCTGCTCCTCATAAAGGGAGGCTCGGTCACGAAGCTCCTCCATACGCAAGGTGATGCTACGGCTTTCCTCGGCGGACGAGTCGATGGCGGCGGCTGCCTCCTCAAGCAGGCGGCAGATATCATTGTATTGTTCTCTTGCCACGGTGATGCGGTTGGACTGCTCACGCAGAAGATCCTGCGAACGGTTGAGCGTTGCCAGCCACAAGCCGATTTCGAGCTCTTTTTTTTCTTCGGCAAGCACCAAAAATTTCTGTGCTTTGCGGCTTTGTTCGGCAAGCGGGCCGACACGGGACTGCAGCTCGGTCAGAATATCGCGCAGTCTGACGAGGTTGTCCTCTGCCTGATTGAGTCTGCGCAGTGCATCGGCACGGCGGTAGCGGTAATGGGAAATGCCTGCCGCTTCTTCAAACATATCTCTGCGGTCTGCGGATTTTGCAGACACCATATCTTCAATTTTACCTTGGCTTACCATGGAATAGCCGTCACGACCCAGACCCGTGTCCATGAACAGCTCGTGCACATCACGAAGACGCACGGTACTGCCGTTGATCTGATACTGGCTTTCGCCTGAACGGTAGTAGCGACGGGTGACGGAAACCTCGGTTTCGTCGGATTGCAGTGCATGGTCGGAATTATCAAGGCGTAGCGTGACCTCTGCAAAGCCCTGCGGACGGCGCTCACGGGTGCCGCTGAAAATAACATCCTCCATTTTGCTGCCACGCAGGCTCTTGGTGGATTGCTCACCGAGCACCCAGCGCACGGCATCGGAGATGTTGCTCTTGCCCGAACCGTTCGGGCCGACAACACCTGTCATGCCTTTATCGAATTTTAAGACTGTCTTGTCCGGGAAGGACTTGAAGCCCTGCATTTCCAATGCTTTTAAATACATTCGTTTTCCTCTGTTTCACCGCACACAAGGATGCGGTATTTTTCTATGTTCACATCCGGCTTCACACGGCAGATATAGCTTTTTTCAGAAAGTCGGATGAGGTTTTTTCGTTTTTGTCCCACGGCCTTTGAAAATTCCTTGGGATGCACAAAAACCGTGTAGCTGCCCTGCGGCCTGCCGACAAGGGCTTTTTGCATTTCGTTAAAATAAATCTCGCCCTCACACAGCTCACCGAATGCCGGATGAAACACACCGACAAGGAAATTGCCCTGCACATCACCGCCTGCATGCAGTCCCGTGCGGATGACGGTGATCTTGTGTTCGTGAAAGAGCTTTAAAAGATCGGCACACAGCGCAATTGCTTCATCCAAGGTCTGCGGTGTATATGCGCCGCTTTTGTAAAGGTCGGCAAGGGCGGTGTGCCCGAGCACGGCGGTGGGGTAAATGCGTACCGTATCGGGCTGCAAGCGCACAAACTCGCTTGCGGTAAAGCGGTCGGTTTCGGGAGTGCTTTTATACAGCCCCGTCATCATCTGCAAACCGACACCGAAACCGTGTTTTCGCAAAAGATACACGGCTTTTTCGGTATCCTCTGCAGTGTGTCCTCTTTGGTTGGCACAAAGCACCTCGTCGGACATGCTCTGCGCACCGAGCTCGACATTTTTTACATTGTATTTTTTTAACAACGCAAGATTTTCTTCGGTGATACAATCGGGTCGGGTGGAAATACGGATTCCGCCGAATTTGTTTTCTCCGATGAACGGTTGCACCGTCCCGAGATAAAAAAGCTGTTTTTCTGTCGGGATAGCGGTGAAGCTGCCGCCGAAAAAAGCGATTTCGCTGTATTCAGACAGATAGCCCTCGCTTTGCAGGGCGGTCTGACACGCGGTGACAATTTCGTCTGCAGTCAAAGCCTTTGTCTGCCCCGATATTGCCTTCTGATTGCAGAATGTGCAGGCATAGGGACAGCCCTCATGCGGCACAAACAGCGACACATTGCGGTGCTTCATGCTTCGCGGATGCCCATAAGCAGCAGTGCCTTACGGGCAGCCTCCTGCTCGGCTTTCTTCTTACTGGATCCCGTTCCCTCTGCAAGGCAGTTGGAATTGAGATGCACTTCCACCACAAAGGTACGGTTGTGGGCAGGGCCGCTTTCCTCGACCGTGACATAGGACAGTGCTTCACCGGGATTTTTCTGCACGATTTCCTGCAGCTCGGTTTTGTAGTCCACAAATTCCTCGGTCTGCCTGTCACCGTCCGTTATGTAAGGCAGGCAGAATTTTTTGGCTTCTTCGATGCCGCCGTCCAGATAAATCGCGGCAAGCAGAGCCTCAAACGCATCGGCAAGAATGGAAGCACGGTTTCTGCCGCCCGTCATTTCTTCCCCTCTGCCCATGTAAAGGTACTTACCGAGTCCGAATTGCCTTGCATAGCCTGCAAGTGCCTTTTCGCACACGGCAGAGGCACGGCGACGGGTGAGCTGTCCTTCGGGCAGATCGGGGTGTGCATTCCACAGATATTCAGCCGTGATAAACCCCAGCACCGAGTCACCCAAAAATTCAAGACGCTCGTTGTTGTGGCCTGCCGTTTTTTCGTTGCAGGCAGAGGAATGTGTCAGCGCAAGCCGCAGCAGCGCTTTATCACGGAAGGTATAGCCGATGGCTTGTTCAATACTCATAATTGTTCCTTTTCGATATAGCTGTCAAGCGCCTGCAAGGAACGCTCGGCAATTCTGCCGTAACGCTCGGCGCGATCTCTGATTTTTTCTCCGATGGGGGGCAACAATCCCATTGCCGCACCCATGGGCTGATAATTTTTTACACTTTCATCCGCAACATAAGCACTCAAAGCACCGAGCATGGTGACCTCGGGCAGGTGCAGATGCTCCTTGCCGTTCAAGAAGCGCACGGCATTGATGCCGGCTAAAATACCCGATGCGGCGGATTCCATATAGCCCTCAACACCCGTAATTTGTCCTGCAAAGAAAATATGCGGATGCTTTTTGAGCTGAAAGCCGCTGTTGAGAAGCCGCGGTGCATCAATAAATGTATTGCGGTGCATGACACCGAAGCGTTCAAACTTTGCATCATGCAAGGCAGGAATCATGGAAAACACACGCTGCTGTTCCCCGAATTTTAAGTTGGTCTGAAAACCGACAAGATTAAACAAAGTACCCTTGTCGTTTTCCTTACGAAGCTGCACGACCGCCCACGGACGGTGACCCGTATTGGGGTCAATGAGTCCGACGGGCTTCATCGGACCGTAACGGATGGCATCCTTGCCGCGCTTGGCGAGGATCTCAATGGGCATGCAGCCCTCATAAACATCCTTTTTCTTGTCCACATCGTGCAGATGTGCACCCTCGGCGGTGATGAGTGCTTCATAAAAACGCTCATACTCCTCTTTGTTCATGGGGCAGTTGATGTAATCATCCTCACCGCCGCGGTCATATCTTGACTGCGCAAAGCTGAAGGCAGGATCGATGCTGTCTGCCGACACAATGGGAGCCGCCGCATCGAAGAAATGCAGTCCCTCACCGCAAAGCTCGTCCAGCACGGGAGAAAGCGCATCGCTTGCAAGCGGTCCTGCGGCAATGATGCAGACATCCGCCTCGGGCAGCGTGCTGACCTCCTCGCGCACAACGGTGATGTTTTCTTCTTTTTCTATGGTTTCGGTGACCAGTGCAGAAAAACGGTCACGATCCACCGCGAGCGCACCGCCTGCAGGCACCTTGGTCTGCTTTGCGGCATACACGCACACAGAGCCGAATCTTTCCATTTCCGCCTTCAGCAATCCTGCGGCGGAATTAAGCCGTTCCGCTTTGAAGGAATTGGAGCAGACAAGCTCCGCTAAATTTTCACTTTTATGGGCAGGTGAAAAACGGTGCGGCTTCATTTCATACAGGGTGACACGCACGCCTGCCTTTGCAAGCTGCAAGGCCGCCTCCGCACCTGCAAAACCGCCGCCGATGACGGCTGCTGTTTTATTCATCGCTTTCCGCCTTCTTGCCGCGCTTTGCCTTGGTTTCGTAGCCGCAGCCCTCTTTGTTGCACTTGATGACACCGCCGCGTGTGCGGAACAAGGACGAGCCGCACTGCGGACAAGCCTCTGCCGTGGGGGTATCCCAGGTCATGAACGAGCAGGTCGGGTAATTCGAGCAGCCGAAGAAGGTATAGCCCTTTTTGGTCTTTTTGCCGATGACCTCACCGCCGCAGACGGGGCATTTTGCCTCGGTCTTTTCAACATAGGGCTTGGTGGTTTTGCAATCGGGATAATTCGGGCAGGCAAGGAACTTGCCGAAACGGCCGACCTTAATGACCATCATCGCACCGCATTTTTCGCAGGGGATGTCGGTCTTGTCTTCTTCAAGCTGAATCTTGACACCGTCCATGGCAGACTTTGCCTTGTCGAGGGTAACAACGAAATCGTCATAGAATTCGTGCAGCATCCTGACATAGTCGTACCCCTCCTGCTCGATGCGGTCGAGGTCACTTTCCATGGTGGCGGTGAATTTGGTGTTGACGATCTTGGGGAATTGCTCACGCAAAAGATGCGTGGTGGCAAAGCCGAGCTCGGTGGGCTTCATGAGCTTCTGCTCGCGCACGACATAGCCGCGGTCAACAATGGTGGAAATGATGGAAGCGTAGGTGGACGGTCTGCCGACACCCGTTTCCTCGAGGGTCTTGATGAGGCTTGCTTCGTTGTAGCGAGCAGGCGGCTGGGTGAAGTGCTGTTCGTCCTTGAGTTCTTTAAGTTTCAGCACATCGTTTTCCGCAAGCACGGGCAGAGCACCCGTTTCGGCTTCGTCTGCATCGTTATAAAGCACGGTGTAGCCGTCAAAACGCACGGTGTGGCCGGCTGCCGTGAACAGCACATAGCGGTCTGTGCCTGCATCGGCAGTGCCGACGGCACGGATTTCCGCCTTTGCGGTGTCCTGCACGCAGTTTGCCATGAGGGAAGCCAGAAAACGCTTCCATACAAGGGAATACAATTTATACTGATCGGGAGTCAGTGAGGATTTTGCTTCTTCGGGAGTCAGGTCGGGCATGGTGGGACGGATGGCTTCATGTCCGTCCTGTGCATTGGAACTGGTCTTGAAATAACGCGGCTTTTCGGGGAGGTATTTTTCACCGTAGAGATTACGGATGACCTCGTTGCCTGCGGCTCTTGCTTCTTCGGAAATACGAAGCGAGTCGGTTCTCATGTAGGTAATAAGACCCACGGTGCCCCTGCCCTCGACATCCACACCCTCATACAGCTCCTGCGCGACCTTCATGGTGCGCTTGGCGGTGAAGTTCATTCGTTTGCTTGCTTCCTGCTGCATGGTGGAGGTGATGAACGGAGGGGCAGGCTGCTTGCGACGGACACCCTTTTTGAGCTCAGCCACGGTATACTGCGCACCGTCCAGACGGGCAAGCACGGCATCGGTGTCCTCACGGCTTTCGAGCTTGATTTTGCCGCTTTCGTCACCGACAAAGGAAGCCTTGAACGCCTTTCTTGCAGGCGGATTTGTGAGCATTGCATCGAGTGTCCAGTATTCTTCGGGCACAAATGCGTTGATTTCTTCTTCACGGTCCACGATCAGGCGCACGGCAACACTCTGCACACGGCCTGCGGAAAGACCGCGGCGGATCTTCTGCGAAATAAAGGGGCTCAGACGATAGCCCACAAGGCGGTCAAGAATACGGCGTGCCTGCTGTGCGTTGACAAGATCCATATCGATCTTTTCGGGATGGGCAATGCCGTTCTGCACGCTTTTTTTGCTGATTTCGTTGAACTTGACACGGTTTTTCTTTTTCATATCAAGCCCCAGAACCGTTGCAAGATGCCAGGAAATGGCTTCACCCTCACGGTCCGGGTCGGTTGCGAGAATGACTTCATCGGCTTTGGCGGCGGCTGCCTCCAGCTCCTTGAGAAGCTTCTCCTTTCCCTTGATGATGGTATATTTGGTTTCAAAGTTCTTTTTGACATCCACGCTCAGCTTGGAGGGATACAGGTCACGCACATGACCCATGGATGCCTTGACCTCATATTCCGAGCCGAGGTATTTTTTGATGGTTTTTGCCTTTGCAGGCGACTCTACGATAACAAGCTTGGACATAAAACTGCTTCTGCTCCTGTCTTTCAGATTTATTTTAACGAAACCCTGCCGAAATCCTTGACGGCAAGTCCCTTGATTTCTAACTTTGTAATGGAGATCATCACCTGTCGGGCGGATAAGCCCGTTTCCTGCACAAGCGTGTCGGGGCTTTTCGGACCGTCCGCAAGTGCCTTCCACACGGTGAGTGCATCCCCCTCGAGATCGGCAGGCACCTTGTCTGCCACCGCCGGGGGCGGCGCTGCCTGCTTTTCGGGTGTCGGTGCTTTGACCGGTTTTTTTTCTTTTTTGATCGGCTTTTGGGCAACGGGTGTTTGCGAAACCACTGCTTCGCTGTTGCCGCGTAAGAATTCCTCATACCCGGGAATGGGCTTTCCGGGCGGCTCGGGATGCAGCACGGCTTCATATTCCTTTGACCAGTCCGTTCCGCGTTGCAGCTGCAGCATGCGCACCACGGTGTATGCATTTTCTGCCGCGAGTGCCTTTTGTTCACGGATGAGCTTGTCGGTTCCGCCGTAGAACGAGCCCGAAGCCGAGGACGGCACGGCAAAGACCATGCGGTTCATGTGCAGGGCATCGCCCACTGTAATGAACGAGCCGCTTTTTTCGGCAGCCTCCACCACGACCGTTGCCTGCGACATACCGGCAAGAATGCGGTTGCGTGTGGGGAAAGAGCCCTTGTTCGGCGGCATTCCGGGAAAGTATTCACTGATGACGGCACCCTTTTCGGCCGCCTTGCGCCGCATAGGCTCATTCTGCATGAGGTAATCATTCCCGATGCCGCAGCCGAGCACCACAATCGTGACACCGTCTGCCGACAAGGTGCCCTCGTGTGCCGCCGTATCGATGCCCAGTGCACCGCCGCTGACCACGACCACCTGATTTCCGGCAAGCTCACGGCACAAGCTGTGCGCAAAAGCCGCACCGCCTGCGGAAGCCTTGCGTGTGCCGACAATGGATGTCATCACGGGCGCGGACAATGCCGCCTTGTTGCCTCTGACATACAGAGCCATCGGATAATCGGGAATGCGCAAAAGATTTTTCGGATAGAACGGGCTGTCGGGTGTGACCACATCGAGGTCATATTTCAGACAGTCCATCATCACCTTGTGTGACTGCGACGGACTGTACCGACAAAGCATATCACACTGCTTTTCGGTCAGCAAGCCGCTTGCAAGCCATGCATCTCTGCCTGCTTCATACAGTTTTTCGGGATCACCGAATTCTGCGATCAGCCTGCATGCAAGCGAGGATGCAAAGCCGAGTGTATTCTGTAGCCATATCCAGTGTTCTGCACCTGCCATGCGGTCTGCACCTCCTCCCACATTTTTAAGAATGCACAATGCTTTTTTGCTTCGCAAAGAATGCAAAATGCAAAATGCAAAATGCAAAAATAAAGGGTCGCTTCGCTCCGATTTATAGATTATTATTTGATAAATTATGGTTTATCGAACAGATTGACGGTTTCATTTTGTAGGGGATGACGCCTCGGCATCCCGTATGGGGATAAAAAATCCCTGCAAACCGACCGTTTGCAACGGGTCGTCGTGGGCGCCGACCCCTACAGGATAAT
>JAZNCO010000079.1:0-45874 GCA_045587645.1 Acutalibacteraceae bacterium
AGCACTCCAAAAGGAGAGATTTTTTCGCAAGACAATGAAAAAAGCCATGGTAAGGCTGACGCCTGCCATGGCTTTTTGAAGCAGTATTGTGGAAAAAGATCCGTTTTGGAGCGTATAAATCCCTATGTGAGCCCGCCTTTCGCAGCCTTTTTATTTTTTCATCTTCAGTTTTTTGCCTGTGTTTTTTGCGATACGGTCGAATGTTTCTTTGTCCGTTTCCATGGGTGCAATTTCAATACGGTGGTTTTTGTCGCCCTCGTCAACACTTGTTTTACAGGGGATGGCTTGCAGGTCTGCAAGCTGCACTTTGCCGTTTTCTTCCTTTAACTGTAATTGCAGAATGACCGTTTCCTGTGTGCCGTCCTTTGTTTGCGACGAAATGAAGTTACCGAATGAATACAGACACGGCACACCGTTGACAATGTCAAACGGCTGCAGGACATGCGAGTGCGAGCCTGCAATGAAATCACAGCCTGCTTCTGTCAGCTCCTTTGCGATCCGCTTTTGCTTGCGGCTTACCTTGTGGGTGTATTCCGAACCCCAATGGATATAGGTAATCACAAACTGCGCACCGTCTTTTTTTGCACTTGCGATGTCCATTTTTGCTTTTTCTGCCGTATACGGATTGAGCATTTTTTTGTTTTTTATAGCCGCGCTCTTGAAGTTATAAAATGTTGCATAAGCAAGCAGTGCAATGCGCATACCGTTGACATCAAACAGCAGATACCGTTTTGTGTCCGGGCTGTCAAAAATCCCCGTCACGGGCAGATCTGCCTTTTTCAGTTCCTGCAAGGTGGCTTGTAAGCCCTGCATACCGCCGTCACAATTGTGGTTGTTTGCACTGCAAACGGCATCAAAACCCGCTTGCTTCAAAGCGGCAAGAAACTGCGGCGGTGCATTGAGAAAGGGAAGTCCATCCGCCGTGATGCATTCATGCATATAGGCAAGGCTTGTGTCGCAGATTGTTTCGAGATTGCCGACAACGAGGTCGGCTTTTTGAAACATTTCCTTGACAGGTGCAAGCATATCCGAAAAGTCGAAGCTGCCGTCTGCCGTGCGGTATGCATTCTGCTGCTTGCGTTGGCACAAAAGATCACCCGTCAGCAGAATCGTTGCCCATTTTTCTGTTTTTCCGTTCGTGAAAAAACCGTTTTCATCCTGCACAAAACGGCTTGCCGCAGTTTTTGCATCCATCATTGTGTGTTTTGCCTGCGGCAGCTGCAACGGCATCGGCTTGCCTGTGATGTGCGAAATTAAATTTTTCAAAAGCAGAATCAATATCTGCAAAATCTGCTTCATAAAATGCCTTCTTCTTTCAGAATGTCTTCCATGATTTTTGCTTTGCCGCTCTGGCGGTTCTGAATCAGCGTCAGTCCCTGATTCCAGTTGCCTTCGATGAGGGCGGCACCGTCGGGGGTGACGGCAACATCCCAACCGATCAGGTGTCCGTCACCGTTCTGTTCGCAGAATGCGGCAGCCTTCTGCACGGTCATTCTGACTTCATCCCAATTCGGAATGCAAAAATCTTTGAAGCTGCAACCGCTGACGGGGTGTTGTTTTACTGTGTTCAGATCGTGGTCAAAGCCGTCTGTGATAACACATCCCGTATTCACATCCACACCGCAGCCGACTCCGCCCTTGACGAGATTGTCCACCGAGCTGTTGCCGTTGCCCGTTTTGAAGCAGGCACCGATAAAATGCACATTGCCGTTGATGCAAAGCGTGGAAACACGCAGTGTGTTGACCGTCAGCGGATTAAATGCGGCAATGCTTTCGTGTTGCACAAGAACTTCTTCCGCAAGTGCATTTTCTTTTTTCAACGGCTCATACTTTTGTATGGCGGTATGGTCATCCGTGTATGAAAACCGTTCAATACCGTTGCCCTGAAACGCATCGGGCCGCTTGAAGATAACTTCTTTTTTTTCTTGTAAAAACTGTAAAAAGTCTTCTTTGCTGCAATCATTCACAGCAATCCATTCTCTGCCTAAAAACGGAGCATATTTGTTATTGAAGCCATGCTTGCTGCCTGTGATCGTCAACGCCGCATGACGATCTCCCAGACGGGAAAGCAGCAGATGCTTGTTGTACATGGTGAGATAGGTTCTGATTTCATCATCGGTTTTCAGAAACAATTCATAGTCCATGTATTCACCGAGTGTACAACGAACAAGGCGAAATGCATGCAGATAATGGCGATAGGATATGTATTTTTTATCGATGTCCCGTTTTTGCATCTGCTTTTTGAATCGCCACACCGAGGCAATGATCGTAAAGTGATATATAAATGCTTTTTCCGAAAAATAATGATACAGCTTATTCTTCATTTTGCACCTCCTGCACATTGCCGTGACGAATCAGCGGCATGGTCGCAAATGTCGGCAGAACGGCAAGCACTGCAAACGGATACAATGCTTTGTAGCCGAAGCGGCTGTCAAGCAAAAAGCCTGTCAGGAATGGTCCGACCACTCTGCCGAGCTTGCAGGAATCGGTATAAACCGAGGTCACAATGCCGACATTGCCTGCATCCGTCATTTCCATGAGCATCGGTAAGGGAATAACACTTTCCATCGACCAGCCGATACCGATGAGTAACAAGGACAATATCGCAGCAAAACCGAACTGTGAGGTTGCGGCGGCAAGCATAAAGCCTGCCAGCATAAACGCATACGAAAGAAACAGTGTGCGCTTTCTGCCCGTTTTTGCAGCAATTTTTGCTGTCAGCAGAATGCTCACAAGTCCGGACAGATAAATAGCAATCGTCAGCATCGAGGTGTGCGCATATTTCATATTCCACTGCGTAACGGCATAATTGAGATAAGCGGAAGAAAACGCATAATAGGAGAGCTTCGCAAAGAAATTTGCCGACAGAATGCCTGCAAAACTGCGTTTTTTGTCGGTTGATAAGTTTTTGAACATCACACGAAGCGAGGCTTGTGTATGATTGTTCGCCCCGTTGTATTTTTCCAATATGTCCTTTTGCTGTTGCAATAAACGGTTTTCGGGCACCGCAAATAAATAAAACAGAGTGCAATTGAGAATCGTCCCGGCGGCTGTCAGATAAATCACCGTAAAATCGGTGTCAAAGAAGAAAATCAGAATCACGATCCATGCACCGCCCAGGGAGCAGACAATGCGGTTGATGACACTTGCATTTGCATTCAACGGCTTCGGTGTCAGGTCGGGCACAAGTGCGGTGGCGGCAGGATTCATCATGCAGACAGCAACGGCACACAGGAAAAAGCAGACCAGAAACGGCACAAGGGAAGGCTTTTCGAGGAATACAACCGACAATGCAAGCACGGCCGCACAGACAAAGCCACCCGCCAGAATAAACGGTGTCCGTCTGCCTCTTTTTGCTGTGCAGCGGTCGGAAAGACTGCCCCATACGGGCAACAGAAGCATGGTCAGCAGCTGACTTGCCGCAATGATGCCGCCCTTGAAGCTTTCGGTTTTGCCGAAGCCCAACACAAGTACATTCTGCAGTGTTGAGTTGATAATTTCATCCCACACCCCGATGGCAAGCTGAATGACGGAAATGCGCACAACCAGCGCCGTATTCAGTTTTAATCTGTCATTCACCATGTGCACATCTCCTTTTTGTTGTCTTTATATTTTATCATTATTTGTATTCATCTGTCAACTGTTTTGCCGAGTGCAACAATTTTTTGATATATGTAGTAATTTTTTGTTTTTATTGACTTATAATTTTCATTATGTTATTTTATAATAAGTTATAATAAGGGGACAGATAAATGAACAAAACGGGACTTGTGCTTGAGGGCGGAGCATCACGCGGCATTTATACAGCAGGTGTGCTGGATGTTCTGCTTGAAAATGAGATATATTTTGACGGCTGTATGGGTGTTTCCGCAGGTGCCATTCACGGCATCAGCTATACCTCCCGTCAGGCAGGCCGTTCTTATTGTTTCAGTGTCAAATACTGCAAGGATCCCCGTTTTATGAGCCTGCGTTCGTTCGTGAAAACAGGAGATATCTGCGGTGCAAAATTCTGTTTTTATGATATTCCCGAGTTCCTTGTGCCCTTTGCGCATGAAAGCTTTGAAAACAGCACAACCCAATTTTATTGTGTCTGTACGGATGTGAAAACAGGTGAGCCTGTTTATCATAAATGTGATACGATGCGCGGTAACGGTGTTGAGTGGGTGCGCGCTTCGGCTTCCATGCCGATGGTGTCACGCAATGTTGAAGCAGACGGGCTTTTGTTGCTGGACGGCGGCATTTCCGATTCCGTACCGTTCAGAAAATTTCTTGCAATGGGCTACAACAAAACCGTTGTGGTCTGCACGCAGCATGACGGCTACCGCAAGGAAAAGGAATCGATTGCAAAGCTTATGCCGCTTCGCTACGGAAAGGATTCTCCAATGGTCAATGCAATGAGCAATCGTCCTGCCATGTACAATGCTCAGCTTGATGATCTGAAAAAAGCAGAGCAGAACGGGGAAGTGCTTGTCATTCGTCCGAGCGAGCCTCTGCATATCGGCAGAGTGGAGCATGATCCGGAAGTCATCCGTCAGGTCTATCTGCTCGGCAGAAGCGATGCCGAAAAGATGCTCGATAAAATAAAAGCATTTATTTGTTAATAATTTATTCAAAAATTCTTCATTATTTATTCAGAGATGAGCAATTTCCTCTTGATTTGCAACAATGTGTTGTGTATAATGTAATTCATGATAAAATAAGGCTGAAAGGACGGGGTTGTGCGCATGCGTTCTGAGTTTTCGGCACAACGAAAGGCAATGCTTGCGCTCGGTCCGCTGTCCGATCTGCGCAAAATGATTGAGCGTATTGATACTTACGGAACCGATACGGTGATCGTAGAAAAAAAAGATGCGCAAAAAATTCACTATTCGGCAGAAAAGCTCTGTGATGATGTCCGATCTCTTGCCACCGCACTTGCGGAAATGGGATTGGAAGGCTGCAATATCGCTCTGCTTGCCGAAAATTCATATCGCTGGATCGTTGCCTTTCTTGCCGTTACCTGCGGCTTGGGTACGGCTGTTCCGTTGGACAAGGAATTGACCGAAGCTGAGCTGGATGCATTGCTCGATAAAAGCAAAGCAACGGCATTGTTCTGTTCTTCCACATTTTATGAAACAGGACTTCGCAATCAACCGCATCTTCGTGCCGTTTTTGCAATGGGTGAGCATGCCGACGGTTTTACCGATTGGGATGCATTGCTGACAAAAGGGAAGCAGTTGCGTAATCACGGTGACCGCCGCTTTGAAAATTTCCATATTTCTCCTGACGATATTGCTGCTGTTATTTTTACATCCGGCACGACCGGTCCGAACAAGGGGGTCCTGCTGACGCAGAGAAATCTTGTGAGCAATATCAATGCCATTGCCGAGCATGTGCCCGTTGAGGACTCAACGATTTCGGTTCTCCCGATGAACCATATTTACGAGCTCAATTGTAATATCTTACCCATGCTTTACATACACACGGTTATATACATCAATGACCGTATGCGCAATCTGATGCGCAATTTCCGTTTTTTCAAGCCTGCAATGGCAGTGGTCGTGCCCCTGTTTCTGGAAAGCTTCTATAACCACATCTGGCAGGGCTTGCGCAAGGACGGTTCGGATAAAAAAGCAGAACGAGCCATTGCGCTGAGCAATAAGCTGCTTGAAACGGGGATCGACATCCGTCGGAATCTGTTCAGGGATATTCACACTTATTTCGGCGGTGAATTGAAGCTGCTCATCTGCGGCGGTGCACCTGCAAATGCAAAATATGTCAAAGGGCTTATCGACCTTGGCTTCGATATCTATGTCGGCTACGGTCTGACGGAGGCTTCTCCAATTGCTGCAATCAATGTGCAGACACGCAATCGCCCCGACAGTGTCGGCAAGGCTTTTTTCAATACCGATATCCATATTCATGCACCCAGTGAGGACGGAGAAGGTGAGGTCTGGCTGCGCGGTGAAAATATCAGTCCCGGTTATTACAACGATGCGGCTGCAACTGCAGACTCGTTTGAAAACCATTGGTTCAAAACCGGGGACATCGGCAAAATGACCGAAGGTGGTCATCTTGTTCTGACGGGCAGAAAAAAGAATCTGATTATTCTTGATAACGGCAAAAATGTGCATCCCGAGGAAATCGAAAGCATTCTGCGAAATCGCATTCCGTATTTGCGTGAAATCGTGGTGATGGAGAGTGAAAAAGAAATTTTCGGTGTGCTGCAAAAAATCATTGCCGCAGTTATATATGTGGATGCTTCTGATTTTGAAGGTATGACGGAAGCGGAAATTGAAGAAAAAGCGCGTGCGGATGTTATGGCAGTCAATGCAGAGCTGCCGGGATACAAGGCGGTCAGCCATGTGATGATCGCGCAGCACGGCTTTCAGAAAACATCCACCCAAAAAATAATGAGGAGAAAAGTAATAGAAGAATATACAGTCATTCGTGATCGCAGGGGGGAAGACGATGCTTGAACGTTTGATTGCTGTTGTCGGGGAGTATGTTCCCGTAGACAGACAAAAAATTGATTACAACACATCATTGCGCATGGATCTTGGCTTGAATTCGCTGGATCTTGTCAATCTTGCCGTGTCGGTGGAAAATGAGTTCGGTATCGAAATTTCCGACCGCAAGCTTGCGATGATGAAAACCGTCGGTGATCTTGTCCGACACATTGAGAATAGTTAAGTCAACAAAACAAAACAATCAAAGGGGAAGAAAATGAAAAAACAGCAGCTTCTTTATGTGCTGTTGGGTATGATGATCGCATTGTTTTGTGTCGGCTTTGTTATGGTTCTGCAGTCATCAAATGATGCGGCAAGCGGGGTTTTTCTTGACCTGCAGCAGGCTGCATCCAATGCACAGGCGCAGCAGAATCAGAATGCTGTACAACAAACAACGCAACCCACGCAGAATTATTACGAACAACCGTCCTATCAGCAAACGCAGGTGCAAACACAGCCGCAAGTACAGCCGCAGGCACCTGTATATCCCGAATATGTTCTGGAAGTCACAGCAAGCAAGGAGGAAATTCTTGCTGTTATGTGCGGGGCAGTCAATTCCGTCAAAACAGCGCAGAATTTCGGTGCCGTCAAGTATCAGAATATTGATATGAAGCTGACCGAGTGCAGCATGTCCTTTGCAATCGGCATTGCCAATCCGATCATTGAAAAATTCACGGGCGAGGAAACGCTCAATTATCAGTTTGTGGACGGCACCTGCATCGGTCCGAAATCGGGTGAGCCCGTCACACCGAATTATGTTATTCCGCCGTCGGACAGGCTGTTTGCGCTCGACGGCAACGGTGTTACCTCCGCGACGGTCACAAAAAACGGCTATGATACTACATATACCATTTCTCTTGTGCCCGAAACGGCAACACTGGAAGCACCGGCACCTTATTACCATGCGCTGTGCATGGATTATCTGGATATGAATGCATTGGATATTTCGCCTGCAAAAATCAATAAGGGCTCCTACACCTATCCGGGTGCCACGGTCACAGTGACTGTCAATCAGCTCGGTCAGATCATCCGATATGAGGAATATATGCCGCTGTCTGCTTTCGGTGAAGGCTCTCTCGGCATCACCGCATCCGGCACCATCAGCGGCTCCTTGCATGAGGTCTGGACTTTTACCTGGTAAACAAAAAAATGAAATAAAAACATAAAACAATGGGGGATATGAAAAATGAAAATTCTGTTAGTCGGTTCCGGCGCAATCGGTTCTTGTATTGCCGTGCTTGTCAAAGAAGCAGGCTATGACATTGATGTTCTTGAGCTCAAGGCTGAATTTGCCGATATTATCCGCAACAAGGGCATCCATCTGACGGGTGCAAAGGGTGAGCATACCATGAAGCTCAATGCCTATTCTTCTGTTGATGAGCTGCCTGGTAAGTATGATGTCTGCTTTATTGCAACCAAAACCTTCTCTATGGCACCTGCAGCAAAGAGTGTTCTGCCCGTATTGACGGACGATGCACTTGTCATTTCCATGCAGAACGGAATCTGCACCGAAATCCTTGCAGAGGTTGTCGGTGCAAACCGCACGGTCGGTTGTGCTATCGGCTACGGTGCCACCATGCACACCTTCGGTGAGGTTGAAATGACCTCCTCGGGTGACCTTTACATCGGTATGCTCAAGGGACAATCCTCTCCGAAGCTTGAAGAAGTTCGCAAAATGATGAGCGCACTGCTGCCCACCATTATCGATAAGGACATCATTGCCCGTCAGTATTCCAAGCTTATCATCAACTCCTGCATCAATGCCCTTGCCGCAATCTGCGGTGAAAAGCTCGGTGTTCTGCTGGATGATCCGAGAGCCTGCAAGGTTTTCCTCGGCATCGCCCGTGAAGGCATTTATGTTGCAAAGGCAATGGGACTCAAGGTGCCTCCCTTTAAGAAAGTGCTTGACTACAATCTTCTGACCCTGACCGATGCCGCATGGTTTGATGCCTGCGCTACCGTTTTGTTCCGTATCATCGGCAAAAAGGGCTTCGGTGCTGTCAAGCCCTCCACACTGCAGGCTCTTGAAAGAGGCGAAATTACCGAAATTGATTACTTCAACGGCTACATTGCCGCAAACGGTGCAAAATACGGTGTTGCAACACCCGTAAATTCCCTTGCGGTGCAGCTTGTAAAGGAAATCGAAAAAGGAGAACGCAAGATGTCGCTTGACAATCTTGACGAATTCAAACTGTAATAAATCCGGTTTCAAGCCGTTTTTAAATACCTCTGAAAAGGAGATAAAAAATGACTTCTATTGAATTGACCGCACAGGAAAAGAAAGTGCTGGATGCCATCCGTCACGAGATTCACATGATCGGGCCGCTTGCCCATATCAAGGATATGGTGCTTCGTGTGGAAGGTGCCTATGGTGATCGCGTTGCTTTTGTTGAAAAGCAGAAGAAAAAGGGCCGCGAATTTGATGTGGTGCATCACACCGTCAGCGAATTCAAGGAAAAGCGCGCAGCACTCGGTACTGCGTTGAATGCGCTCGGGCTCAAAGGCAAACACATAGCCATCATCGGCGAAACATCTTTCAATTGGATTCTGTCTTTTTATGCTATTGTCTGCGGTGTCGGTGTTGCCGTACCGCTTGATAAGGAAATGACAGACGAGGAAATCAGCAAGCTGATTGACAAGGCTGATTGTGATGCCGTTTTCTGCTCAAAGACCTATTTCAAGGCTGCGAAAGCGCACATGGACAGCCATCCCGATTGTATTTGCTGTGTTGCATTCAATAAGGAAGTTGAGGAGGAGCGTTATTTCACGATTGATGCCCTGATCGAAAAGGGCAGAGAGTTGATTGCCGCCGGCGATAATTCTTATGTGGATGCTGTTGTGGATCCCGAGGATCTTGCCGCTATCATCTTCACCTCCGGCACAACGGGTGCAAACAAGGGTGTTATGCTCTCGCACCGTAACTTCTGCGCAAATGTAGATAATGTTATCGAAACCATCCCGACTGAATATTCCTCGTTCTCGCTGCTGCCCATCAACCATGTTTTTGAACTCAGCTGTAACATGATGGTCGCATTCTACATGAATGCTGTTATTTACATCAACGACAGTCTGAAAAATATTCTGCCGAACATTCAGATGTTCCAGCCCGATGCAATGAATGCCGTTCCGCTTGTCCTTGAAGGTATCTACAACGGTATCTGGGCAAAGGCAAAGGAAGGCGGCAAGGATGAAATTCTCAAAAAGCTCGTCAAGGTCAGCAACAAGCTTCGCAAGCACGGTATTGATATCCGTCATGTTCTGTTCAAGACCATCAGCAAGAGCTTCGGCAACCGCTTCCCGACTCTTGTCTGCGGCGGCGCACCGTCCAGAAAGGACTATGTCACGGGACTCGGTGATATGGGCTTCCGTGTTTACAACGGCTACGGTCTGACCGAAACCTCTCCCTCCGTTACTCTGAATCTGCAGGCTGATAAAGATCCGACCTCCGCAGGCTTTGCACTGCCTCGTTGTGAATTCAAAATCAATGAGCCCGATGCAGACGGTGTCGGTGAAATCTGGGTCAAAGGCACAAATGTGTTCAGCGGCTACTACAAGGATCCCGAAGCTACGGCTGCATCCTTTGAGGGTGAATGGTTCAAGACCGGTGACTACGGTACTGCCACTCCCGAGGGTGAACTGTTTGTAGTCGGCAGAAAGAAGACACTGATCATCCTTGACAACGGCAAGAATGTATTCCCCGAGGACATTGAATTTGCAGTTATGGACAATCTGTCCTATATCCGCGAGGCATGTGCTCTCGAAGCCGAAAAGGAAATTGCAGGCGAGTTGCGCAAAATCATTGCGGTTGCGATTTATGTTGAACCTGCCGATTTTGAAGGCATGACCGAAGAAGAAATCAAAAAGAAGGTTGCCGAGGATGTTTACAACGATGTCAACCGCAAGATGATTTCTTACAAAAAGATTCAGGATGTCTTTGTTGTTTTCAAGGAATTTGAAAAGACAACCACCAGAAAGATTATCCGTCAGAAAGTTATTGATACATATAATGCTGCCGTAAAAGGCACTGTAAAGGCATAAGGAGGAAAAAAACCATGCTTGAAAAACTCAGAGAAATCATTTGTGAATTTGTTCAGCTCGATCCGCAGAGCATTACAGAACAGACCAATATCCGCACAGATCTCGGCCTGAATTCGTTGGAGCTTGTCAATCTTGCAGTTGCAATCGAAGATGCTTTCGACCTTGAAATTCCCGATCGCGCCGTTGTCGGCATTGAAACGGTAGCCGATGTCATTGCATTGCTCGAAGAATACAGCGAAGACTGAAAAACGCAAAAGGGGCTGTTTTTACAGTCCCTTTTTTCGGAGTAAATTATGGTTTATTATCTTTCATGGAAAACCGATGAGATGCCTTGTTTGCCTTCTGCTTGGGAAAAATATCTGCCTGCTCACCGAATCGAAAAAGCACTTGCTTACAAGCAGGAAAAGGACAAAACCACAAGCGTGCTTGCCTTTCTGCTGCTTCGTTATGCACTGTTCAAGGAATATGCCGTTGCCGCAATGCCGCAAATCGAAACGGATGAAAACGGCAAGCCGTTTGCCGTGAACGGAGAATATCATTTCAATCTTTCTCACTGTGATACGGCGGTGGCCTGTGCGGTGGATGTATCTCCTGTCGGTGTCGATGTACAGGATTTTCGTCCCGTCGGTGAAAATGTTGTGAAAAAGGTCTGTTCCGAAGCGGAGCAGATGCGTATGCTGGAAAGCCGGTATGATGAACAGCTTTTTGCCGCCTTCTGGGCAAGCAAGGAGGCATACGGGAAGAACACAGGGTGCGGAATCGGATATAATTTAAAAGAATATTCATTTTGTCCGTATCTGCACTTTCCGCAAGATATGCAATACGAAAATCATTGGATACAGACCCAAGTGAAGGATGATTATTCTTTGTCAGTTTGTGCCTGCACAAAACAGCAATTTACGGCAGTAAACTTTGACAGCATTGCGGAAATTCTTTCTGTTCTTGATAGGCAGACGGAAAAAAGATGAAATATTTGTGAATATAATTTGTTGTTTTTTACAAAAACTGCTTTGTTTTGTAAATAATTTAATTTTTATCACAATATGTTGAAAATGGTTTTTATCGGGTGTATAATATCCACATAAGTATATTCAAACAGGAGGAAACATTTATGAAAAAAAGAATCTGCAATATTTTGTCTGTCTTGTTGGTTGTCCTGATGCTTGTGCCTATGGCAGCACCTGCTACCGCTGCATCGGGTGCGGCAGTTCCCACCGTATATTGTCAGGGGCAGGGTGCGACACTTGTGAATGCACAGGGTGAAGCCATTTATCCCTTGAATATTGAAATTATGCCCATTGTTGAAGAGTGCATGCCTTTGTTTATTGATGCACTCACCTCCGGTAATTATGATACATGGTATAACAAACTGCGTGAAGAGGTTATTCCGCTGTTTGCAGAAATTCAGCTGGATAACAACGGTGAAATTACAGACGGCTCACATGTTGCATGGACATGGAGTTACGGTTCTCTGAAGGGCAAATCTGCATCCTACGGAATTCGTGATTATATTTTTGAAAGCGACTGGCGTTTGGATCCCTTTGCAAATGCAGAAATCCTGCACAGATATATTGCGGACATCATGGCAAAAACCGGCTCGGATAAGGTCAACCTGATCGGCAGATGCGAGGGGGCAAACATCCTCATGGCATATCTTGCCGAATACGGCTATGACAATGTCAACTGCGTTGAGTTTTATGTGCAGTCCCTGTACGGTGTGGATGCTGTCAGTGCCGCATTCAGCGGAAATATCAGACTGAACACCGCTTCTCTGGAAGCATGGATGAATTCCAATCTTGATCTCGAGGATGACAGCCTTTCCGAACTGCTGTATTCCTTCCTTGCACTTGCGCAGAATACCTACACGCTACCCGTGCTTGCAGAGGTTATCAATCTGTTTGTGGATAAGCTGTATTCGGAAATCATGCCCGAAATGCTGCTGAATACCTACGGCGGCTTTCCGGGCATCTGGGCACTGGTCAACAGTGAGGATTATGAGGACGCCAAGAAAGTCATGTTCGGCGGCAAGGAAGAAGAATATGCCGGCATGATCGAAAAGCTTGACAATTACGACACCAAAGTCCGTCAGCGTGTGGATGAAATCATTCTTGACGGTATACAAGCCGGTGTTAAGTTTGCATCCTTTGCAAAATACGGCTATATCAGCATTCCTCTTGACGAAACCGCAAAGGAATTGTCGGATTCTCTTGTTACACTCAACCGTGCCTCCTTCGGTGCAACCTGCGCCAATCGCGGTGCGATTCTGAGCGAGGATTATATTGAAGCACGCAAGGAAAACGGAAACGACATCTATCTTTCTCCCGATAACAATATTGATGCATCCACCTGCCTGTTTCCGGATACAACATGGATCATCAAGGATTCTTCTCATAAAAATTTCCCCGACAGTGAGCATGTGCTGATGGAGAAATTCATCCATTCAGACGGCACAATGACCGTGTTTACGGATGAAAATTATCCGCAGTATATGATTTATGATGCCGAAAGCGGTGCGCTTACACCGTATGAAGGCTCGCCCGTTGAGGATGTTGTGGAAAAGCCCATGACTATCAAGGAATATTGCATCCGCTTTGTCAATGCCATACTTGCATTTATCTATAAGCTCTTCAATAATTGGTTGAAGTCAGAATAAAGATAAAATATTTTAACGGACTGTTATTTTCGGATAACGGTCCGTTTCTTTTGCCAGGATTTACAAACTGTCTATTGATTTTTGAACTAAATTATAATATAATATTTTTAATATGGCGGTTTGTTTTCTGTTGCCGCCAAAAGAGTCAGCAAGGAGTCCCGAACTATGAAAAAAACAATCCGAATTTTATCTGTTTTGCTTTGCGCAGTTCTGTTTGCAGGTCTGTTTATGCCTATGACTGCACTTGCAGATGTGCGTACCTCTGATCCCGTTATTTATGTCCGCGGACAGGGAACCCCTCTGTATAATGCAGAAGGGGAGCAGATCTATCCGCTTGAAACCGAAGACGGTTATATTGCCAATGCTGTCAAGGACTGCCTGCCGATTTTCATGGAATCCCTGCGCAGCGATAACTGGGACCCGTATTGTGATGCACTGTATGAAGCAGTTTATCCGGTTTTTGAAGAAATCGCACTTGATAAAAACGGTGAAGCATCCGACGGTTCTCATATCGACTGGACATGGTCGCGTGATACATTGAAGGACACCAAGAAAAACGGCACCTATGCCATGCGTGATTATATGTTCTATTATGACTGGCGACTGGATCCGTGGGCAGTTGCTGCAGACCTGAGCAGTTATATTGATGATGTTATGGCAGTGACGGGTGCCAAAAAAGTCAACATTATCGGCAGATGTGAGGGTGCTTGTGTTGTGCAGGCTTACATGGTTCGTTACGGTACCTCCAAAATCAACAACTATTGCCTTTACAGTCAGGCTTTGTCGGGCGTCAACACCGTCAGCGGCACTTTCAGCGGCAAAATTGAGGTCGATACCGAAGCGATTGACCGTTATGCCGATTATTATGTAACAACAAGCAATACCGTTATCAACGATCTTATGCAGGCAATCATTGATATGGTTGTCATTACCAACGGTCTGAATCTCACCACCTCTTTTGTAAATGATATTTATGAGAAAGTTGCAGACAAGATCCTGCCGCGTCTTATTCTTGCCACCTACGGTACCATGCCCGGTATCTGGGCGATGGTCGCTCTTGAGGATTTCGACGAGGCTATGGAGCTGAACTTCAGCGGTAAAGAAAGCGAATATGCCGGTCTTATCAGAAAAATCAACAATTTCCACAACAAGGTTGCTGTTTCATTTGAATCCGATCTGAAGAAATTTGAACGCAATGGTGTTGATATTGCCGTTGTTTCCAAGTACGGCTTCCAGAGTATTCCGCTGTTTGAGAATAATGATGTTCTTTCTGACGGTGCTTCCACGGTTGAAAACACAACCCTCGGTGCAACTACTGCCCTTGTCAATCAGACCCTTTCCGATGACTATATCAATGCCCGTGAAAGAGCAGGCTACGGTAAATACATTTCTCCCGACAAGCAGATCGATATGTCCACCTGCCTGTTCCCTGAAACCACATGGCTCATCAAAGGGCTCGAACACAGTGTATTCCCCGAATGTGCAGAAGAGCTCATTTCCGCTTTCTTTATTACCGACGGTGAAATGACCGTTGATTCTTACGAGGTATTTCCGCAGTTCACTGTTTATGATGAAACAAAGAAAGTGATTGAACCAATGACCGAAGAAAACAGTCAGAATTCATGGACGGAAATCAGCATCATGGAAAAAATAGCAAACTTCTTCCGTTCCATCATCAACATGTTCCTGAAGATATTCAACAACATGTTCAATCTGGATCTGACATAATAACAGACGGAGCCTGCTATGTATAAACCTGTTTTAAAGTATTCTCAGTCTGTACGGCTGTTGCCACCGCAGCCCGGCAATGCACGCAACAGCGAAGGCGATTTTGTGCGACTCAGGGACGGCAGAATTCTGTTTGTGTTCAGCCGTTACTGTACGGATGCTTCCGATGATGATGCAAGATGTGATATTGCAGCACTGTATTCGGATGACAACGGACAGACCTTTCCGGGTGAGCCCGAAATACTTGTTCCTGCATCCGCGCATGAAACATTGAATCTGATGAGCCCTTCGCTTCTTCGCTTGCAAAGCGGAAGACTTGCACTGTTTTATCTTTGCAAAATTGACCCGTATTCTGAATATTATATGCGTCTTGCCAATGAGGATGAATCGGCATTCGGAGAACCCGTCAAGTGCCTGCCCTTTGGAGAGCAAAGTTATAATGTTGTCAACAATGCCCGTATTGTGCAATTGTCCAACGGCAGAATTCTCATTCCTGCCGCACGGCACAATATGATGACCGATGAAAACGGCAAGCCCGAGCCCGATTATTTTGCACATTGCCGCGTGTTCGGCTCGGATGATAACGGCGCAAGCTGGAAAGACCTCAGCGGACTGATCAGGCTGCCCGATCCCGGTTATTCCGAAACGGGGCTGCAGGAGCCGGGCTTGGTCGAATTGCCAGACGGCAGAATTTATCAGTATTTCCGTACCGACAGAATGTTTCAGTTTGAAAGCTTTTCGTCCGACAACGGGGAAAACTGGACAAAGCCGATTGCATCACGCTTTACCGCCCCGGAATCACCCATGCTCATCAGCAGAAATCCGTATTCGGGACAGTATTTTGCATTCTGGAATCCCGTTCCGCTATATAACGGCAGAATCGATCCTGATGCCAAATGGGTGGATGCAGGCAGAAATCCGTTTGTGATGGCGGTCAGCGACAACGGACTTGATTTTTCACCCTTTACGGTGATTGAGGATGACCCCACACACGGCTATTGTTATCCTGCTGTTTTCTTCCTGAATGAAAAGGAATTGCTTTTGTCCTATTGCAGCGGCGGCCCCGAGGATGATATGTGCCTTGCAAAAACCACCATCCGCAAGATTGTGATTGAATAATTATTGAAATACTTGACAGTGATATGCATAATATGCTATCTTAAAGCATGTGTTTGTATATTATTGCAAGAGAGGTAAATAAAATGAACTTAAAAGGCAGAGATTTTTTAACATTATTGGATTACACACCTGCTGAAATTGAATATCTGCTCGATCTTTCGGCTGAATTGAAGGCAAAGAAAAAAGCAGGCATTCTGCATGATACGCTTCGCGGCAAAAATGTTGCTCTGATTTTTGAAAAAACGAGCACTCGTACCCGTTCGAGCTTTGAGGTTGCCGCGCATGACCTCGGTATGGGCAGTACATATCTTGATCCGTCTGCATCACAGATCGGCAAAAAAGAAAGCATTGCCGATACTGCCCGTGTGCTTGCCGGCATGTTTGACGGCATCGAATACCGCGGCTTCGGGCAGGAAAAGGTCGAGGAGCTTGCAAAGTATTCTGATGTGCCCGTGTGGAACGGTCTTACCAATGAATATCACCCCACGCAGATCCTTGCAGATTTTCTCACCATCCGTGAGCATTTCGGTAAACTCAAGGATATTAAATTTGTTTATATGGGTGATGCCCGTTACAACATGGGTAACTCCCTGATGATCGGCTGTGCCAAAATGGGACTTCATTTCACGGCTTGCTCACCTGCAAAGTATTTCCCCGATGAACAGCTGATTAAAAAATGCCGTGCCATTGCCGCCGAAACGGGTGCAACGCTGACCTTTGAGGAAGACCCGATGAAAGCCACCAAGGGTGCAGATGTTATTTATACAGACATCTGGGTATCGATGGGTGAACCCATCGAAGCATGGGAAGAAAGAGTCAATGATTTGTTGCCTTATCAGGTCAACAAAAAGCTGATGGATAACGCAGGCGAACAGTGCATCTTTATGCATTGCCTGCCGTCTTACCACGACCACAAAACGCAGGTCGGCAAAGAAATGGGCGAACGCTTCAATCTGGATGCTTTTGAAGTGACGGATGAAGTTTTTGAAAGTGCGGCTTCGGTTGTGTTCAAGGAAGCGGAAAACCGCATGCACACCATCAAGGCTGTTATGCTTGCAACTCTCGCATAAATTAAAGAAAAGGATGTATTGAAAATGAAGAAGTTTATCAGCATTCTGCTCAGCGCAATTCTTGTTTTTGCTTGTATGATCCCTGCATTCGCAACCGAAAGCGAATCCGCAGAAGTTTCCTATGACGGCGAGCCCGTTGTGGTTGTCCGCGGATTTGATTTTATGGGGCTTCATTATGAGGACGGCAGTCCTGCTCTGACCTTTACATTCGGCAATATTTTCCCCGGCGTGGTCAAACTTCTGTTCAACATGATGCTGTTCAATGAAAAAGGTATGGTACAGGCACTTGTGGATACCGCAAATACCTTGTTCGGGCCGATTGCTGCCGACCATGAACTCAATTCACTTGAAAATATCTTTATGGATACCTACACCACATCCATGGATGAATATCCCGATTTCTTTGACAAAAAGGGCAGAGGTGCGGAAGAAGGTATTCTTGCCACGGCTGTGGATTCCGTCGGTGCGGAGAACTGCTTCTTCTTTACTTATGACTGGAGAAAATCTCCCCGTGTACTGGCGGCAGAACTCAATACCCTTATTGAAACAGCAAAGCAAGAAACCGGCAAGGATAAGGTCCGCCTTGTTTCTGCCAGCATGGGTACGGTTGTAACAAGTGCTTATATGTACTATTACGGCTATGATTCGGTTTATAACTGCACTTTCGTTTCGGGTGCCCTCAATGGTATTTACACCATCGGCGACCTGTTCACGGGCAATATCCTGTTTGATGCTGACATGCTCGGCAATTTCCTTGAAAATGCCGTCAGCGGACAGAATGTTCTTGTGAAGACCCTTGTAAAACTTCTCACCCGCGGTAAGCTGCTCGGCATTGTCTGTAATTTTGTCAATTCGTTGGTGGATGAGCACAAGGCAACCGTTTTTGATGCAGGCCTTCGCGATTCCTTCGGTCTTGCCATGGGCATTTGGTCGATGTGCCCCGAAGCAGATTTTGACGAAGCGGTCGAATTTATGTTTGGCGGCCATGAGGATGAATATGAAACCGTTCTCAATGAGCTTGCCGAAATGCGAACCTTCCTGTTTGCAACCGAAGATATTGTAGACGGTGCGATTGCCCGCGATATTCCCGTAGCATTCCTTTCCAACTATAACAAACCCATGACTCCCGTTGTTGCACGCGGCAATGCACAGGGCGATGCTGTTATTGAAGTATACGGAACATCCTTCTACGGCACGGCTGCTACCTTCGGTAAAACACTGACTGAAGAAGACCTCGCAGGTGTTGCGGCTGAATTCATTTCTCCCGACAATATCATCAATGCTTCCACCTGCCGTTATCCCGCTTATACATGGTTCATTAAGGATGCTGCTCACGTGGCAACCCAATACGGCTCGGATTATGCCGCATTCGTTGATTATCTCGTAATGAGCGACACCCAACATACCGTTTATGATAACGCACTTTATCCCCGCTTTATGCAGGAAGATGCAAATCTGTCTCTCATTCCCGCCATTGCAGAATAAAATACATAAAAGCATATAAAAGCAGGCAGTCGAAATTAAAATCGACTGCCTGTTTTTCTGCAAAAATTTATTTGATAATATTAACCGAGCCGTGGAAGGCGGGCAGGGCATGCGGACGGACGAGTTCGCCGCCGGATTCGTAAGAATCGATCGCTGCAAAGATGTATTCCATCGTGGCAAGGGCATCTCTGCCGCTGGCTCTCAGGTGTTCCTTGTCGACCTTGTTTGTGACATCTTCCAGGAATGCATGAATACGGATGGGGAAGGTGGCTCCGAAGTCCGTAACACCGGTGTTGGTGATGACGGGCTCCTTGTCTTTTTGCCATACGGTCAGCTTTTCCACGCAGTTTTCGATGCAGAAGGTGCCCTTTGTGCCGGCAAGTTCATAGCTCCACCAGCCGCCGAGGCCGAAGTGTGCGTCACCGCGCTGAGAAAGCAGATAACCCACACAGCCGTTCTGGAACTGCATATGAATACTCTGAATGGAAAGCATCATGTCGCCGCCCTGTCTTCTTGCACCGGGCTTATCCATGAATGCCTGAATGTATTTGACATCGCCGCTGAAATGGCGCATGACCGAGAACGGATGGGTCAAAAATGCCTTTGCATGGGAGTAGGGATATTGCCAACGGGAGGTCGGATCAATGTTGGGAACATCGACGGTGCTGCCGTTGAAGCCGACTTTGGTAAGGGCATAAACCTGTTCACCGATCTGTCCGTCGGCAATCAGCTTGTCAGCCATGAATGCGGGTTCGGAGAAATAGTGATTGAGGTTGCAGCCAAGATACAGATCCTGCTGGCAGGCAAAACGCACCATTTCGCGTGCTTCTTCAATGTCGTTGGAAATGGGCTTTTCCGTCAGAACATGCTTGCCTGCGGCAAGGGCTTCCATAACGGGCACATAGTGCCACGAGCCGTTTTCAATACCCGAGGTGGTAACATCCACGATGTCAAGCTCGGGATGTGCATTGAGCATTTCCTTGACGGTGTAGAACTTTTCAACACCGAATTTTTCAGCCGCTTCGTCTGCTCTTTCCTTGCGCATATCGCACACGCAGACAAGCTCTGCAAGTTCGTCTGCCTTATACGCATTGCAATGTGTATGACCGATGCCGCCCATACCGACGACGCCGACTTTCAAAGGAGAATTAGCCATATTTTTTATCCTTTCTTATTCTGTAATATCTTTGACCTGAATCACCGCACCGTTGTTTTCAATCGAACGGATGGCGGCATGAATCACGCGGGAGGCTTCCAAACCTTCTTTGCCGCTGCCGTCAATGTCTTCCGGCTTGCAGCCCTCGTCCACCTGACGGACAAAGGAATGAATGCGGTCCTTGAAGGTGTCATAAAAGCCCTGAAAACCGTCAAAAACGGGGTTTGTGTAGACTTCCTTGAGATAGGTTTCGGCAGGATATAAAACGGCTTCTCGCCACATATCCTCAAACACGAATCTGCCGTCCGTGCCTGCCACCTCGCAACGCTCCATGGGATGTCCTCTGCGGATATCGTAGGAGCTGGTCAGGTGACCGACCGCACCGTTTTCAAAGCGCATATTGGTGCTCTGTGTGGAATAAATATCTCTGCCCGATGCTTTCATGGCAAAGCAGGAAACCTCTTTGACAGGGCCGCAGAAATACTGCATGATGTTCACCGAATGCGGATTGAGCGCTTTCAGGTGATAATAAACCGAGTCCAGCGGCATGAATTTGCCGATCCACAGTGCCATGTTGCAGAACAGCAGTTCACCGATTCTGCCGTCATCTTGCCACTTCTTTGCCTGCCTTGCTGCAGGAGTGAAGCGGTGGTTCATGTCAATGCCGTAGCAAAGTCCCTTTGCTGCCGCGGTGTCTACCATTTCCTGTGCAAGCATGATGCTGTTGGAAATAGGTTTTTCACCAAGCACATGACAGCCGTGCTCAAAAGCCTGCATGGTGGGTTCGTAGTGGTCGCTTGAATATTCGTAACCGCCTGTTGTGACCGAGCAGATGTCGGGTTTGAGTTCACGGAGCATTTCCTCTGCACTCAGAAAGTAGGGTACACCGTACTTTTCACCTGCGGCTTTGGCTCTTTCGGGGATTTTGTCGCACACGCCGACAAGCTGTGCGAGATCGGTTTGTGTATAAGCCGTGGCATGGTTGTTCCCGATAGGTCCCATGCCGATAACACAAGTTCTTTGCATTTTTTCCTGCCCTCTTATTCTGTTACACCCATGGCTTCTAATTTATCCTGCAGCTTCTGTGCTGCCTCGGGGTCACCGATGTGCAGCGTGTTGTAAGCCTCGTCACTCGATTCAAAGGGTCTGCCGAAGCCGTTCCAGTTGAGATTTGTGTACATCGGGTTGGTGTGACCGACCTCCTGCTCACGCTTTGCAATGTGTGCCATCATGCGGTCATGCAGGAACTTGACCACTTCGGGGTTTTCCTCTGCCACATTGTGCAGTTCGCCCGGGTCGTCAATGAGGTTGTAAAGCTCAACGGGGGGCAGGTAATGGAAGTCGGGCTCGAGTGCTTCGATGAGCTTCCATTCGGGGGTTCTCCAGCCGTGCTTACGCATCCAGGTGGCTTCGGTGATGTAGAATTCGGGCTGCTGCTTCACACCCTCGGTGAATACCTTGGTCATATCTCTGCCGTCAAATTTTACACCGCAGTCTTCAATTCCTGCAACGGCAAGAAGAGTCGGAACGATATCCTTGGTCTGGGTGATGTCGGGTACTCTGCCGACATAGGGGAACTTGGAATAACGGAAGCAGAACGGAACGTTCAGGCAGTTATCGTAAATGGAATGATGATCGAAATAGCAGTGATGGTCGGTGAGCGTTTCGCCATGGTCGGAGGTGAAGACAACGATGGTGTCTTCAGACAGACCCAATGTTTCAAGTCTGACCAGTACACGGTTGATGCAGGAGTCCATGTAAGCGACCGAGCCGTCATACTGTGCAACGATGTATTCCGCATCGGTGCAGCCTTCGGGGAACCAGGACAGGAAATAGTCACGGAAGGGCTTAAAGGAATAGCACTCACGAAGGGATGTGTTCTTGGGATCGAATTCGTCATTCTCATAGAACATTCTGTCGAACGGCTTGGGTGCATAGTAGGGGGAGTGGGGGTCCATGTGGCGCATGAACAGCAGCCACGGCTGCTCCTGAGAGGCCAGTCTGTCGAGCTCGGGCAGAATGACCTCGTTGATCTTGTCTGCCTTTTCTGGGTTCCAGTCGGGATAGGTGATGTAATTATCAAAGCCTCTGCCGGAGTGGCCGCCGATGTATGTAGAGGTATAACCGTACTTTTTAAGAATTTCGGGAAGTGTGGTCACGGCATCCGTCAGCGGTCCCTCGTGACGAAGTGCCACACAGTCGGTGCTGAAGCAGTCGCAACCGGTGAGCATAGATGCATAACCGGGGGTGGTGGGAATGGACGGGCTGTACATATTTTCAAATACAACACCGTCTTCCTCAATGAACTTATCAATGTGCGGTGTGGTCAGACGGTCATAGCCGTACAGACTCATGTGGTCGCTTCTGAGCGAGTCAATGCCGAAGAATAAAATATTCGGGTATTTCTTTGCCATAATCTTTTCTCCTTATCTTGCACCTAATTTTTTAAGACAGGCATTCATATAGCCGTAGCTTTCGGCTGCGATTGCCGTTGCATTTGCCATGGTCTGTTCGCCGCCGATGACTTCCAGACAAACGGGACCGTCATATTTTGCATCCACCATCGCGGTGAAGTAGCCGTATAGATCAATGTCGCCTCTGCCGCAAGCCTGCATCATGGGTTCTCCGGGGGACGGGCCCTCACCCTTGCAGTCACGGATGTGAATATGCTTCATGGCATGAATGACCTTGGGAAGCTCAAGTGCGGGATTTTCGCCTGCTCTGTGGATGTGGCTGGGATCCATGTCCACACCGAAGCCCTCAAGACCGATTTCTTCCACCATGCGAAGCGTGGTTGCGGTATCATGCACAGCCGCACCGACATGGGCTTTCACACAAAGGGATACACCGAAGCTCTTTGCATCCGCCGCGGAAACAGCAATGGCTTCCATGGCTTCCTTGAAGGATTCTTCATCGCCCGTGCTGCCGCCCGAGCCGATGTTTGCAACGGGAATACCAAGTTCTGCACAGGCTTCAAATGCGGTCAGAAGTCGGTTTCTGTCACGGGAGGCAACCTCTGTGGACAGGAAGGGGAGATTATAGTATTCCGAAATGCTCAGCAGCTCGCTCTTACGCATTTTCCATTCACTCAATTTCAGATGCTCGCACATTCCCTCGATGGCGGAAATCTCAACGCCGTCATAGCCGCAACGGCTGATCATTTCAGCGGCTTCACGGAATGTGAATGCCTTAAAAAGAACACTGTTTACGCCGAGTTTAATCAAAATGTATCACTTTCCTTTCGGTTTTAGTGTTAATTTTGTATGCAATGCACATACAAGTTCACTTTAATGCAATTGCGTGCAAAAGTCAACCCTTTTTTAATAATAAAATTTAAAAATTTTAAAACATAAAAAACTGCAAGTCCTTCAGAACCTGCAGTTTTGTATTATGACTTATTTGTACTGATAAACTCTTACATAGTCCACGATGAATTCAGCCGTGTCACCGGGTTCCATGCTCATTTTGCCCGTGCCGTGGCGGTCTGCATGTGCAACACCGTTTTCACCTGCAACCTCGCAGGAAACGAGCAGCCATTCGGGATTCTGGCTGACACCGCCTTGTGTCAATCTGCCGGTTTCAACACCGTTGATATAGAAAATATATTCATTCTCGTTCCATTCAAGACCATAGGTGTTGTATTCCTCGTACGGATTGTTTGCATACCATTTGTCGATGCTGGCATTTTGTGTGGCTTCACCGTAGCCGTCATAAACGATACCGCTGATGATGCAATCTCCGTAGCCGAGCCATTCATCTTTGTAGTACATGGATTCGAAAATATCCACTTCCGTACCGTCCTGACCGGATCCGTCTACGTTGACAACGCCGCCGTTCATCATCCAGAATGCAGACCACATGCCGGTGGATTTGGGAAGAATGCATCGGATTTCATAATAACCGTATTTCTGTTCAAACAGATCCTGCGTGGAAATGCAAGCGGTGTACCAGCCTTCCTTGTAGGGCTTGAAGTTGATGGAATCCTTCCACTGCTCGTAGTATCTGTTTTCAAGCGGCTCTTCAAAATAAGCGGTGGTGATGATCAGGTTGCCGTCCTTGACCGAAACCATATCCTCGTGCCAGTAGCCGCCCTTGCGTTCGGTGACCCACCATTCGGTCTGCCATTTTGTGCGGTCAAGCTCGGTACCGTCAAATTCGTCGCTCCATGTCAGTTCAAAGCGTTCTTCGAGATTGATATCCTGTCCCTGCGGAATGGCAGGAAGATCGATCTTGTGCGGGAGGGTGGGGGATATAAGCATAAGAATCGTTACTAAAAATCTGATAACCTTTGCAAACATAAAGTGAATATCTCCTTTTTTATTTTTAATAATGTTCATTATACAAAACGCCTTGCCTGTTGTCAATATTTAGTTTTATTGTGCAGTTGTTTCATTTTTTGACGAAAACAGTTGACCTTTTTGTTGAATTCCGTTACAATAATAAAAAAGGAGGATGTTTATGAAGCAATTATATCTTGATACAAAAGAGAAGATTTACCGTGCAACATCCATCATGTTTCTGGTTCAGTTATTTGGGGCGTTGGGTGCCGGCTTCTTCTTTGTGATTCAGAATCTGTTTCAGACTTATCACATATTCGGTCTGACGGCAACGGAAAATGAGCCTGCCCTGTGGTTTTTGCTGTTCTGCATGACAGACTTTTTCTTTATTGTGTTGGCTGTTATTGTGTCATATCTTATAGCAGGACTTCCGGCGGTTGCACCGTCCTTTGCGCTGAGCCTGTATTTTGCGTTTTTTGCAAATGGCGTTGCAGACGGTGAAAGCATGTATGCCTTCTTTTATTCCACACCGCAGAATTACGGTCAATCCACGACCATCGGCTACATGGGTTATCTCATTATGGCGGTTGCGCTCGCATTGCTCATCAAGCTGCTGTATGCAGGCTGGAGCAGGCTGAAAATCACCATCGGTAAAAAGATTGATAACCTGTTGAATAAGTTGCGTAAGAAAATAAAGCAGCTGCCTGCCGATCCGAAGGGCCTGACGATTATTGAAGCTGTGGATCTGATCGTTCTCATTCTCATCATTCCCGTTGCATCGGCCGCAAGCGTGTTTATGCTTGTCAAATACGGCATTCAGGTTCCGTTTGCCGCACTTTCACAATCGCTCGGCAACGCACTCAACGGGCTTGCTGCTTCCAATGTCCTCATCACAGCCGTTGTTATGGGGCTGATGGTCGGCTTTGACCTGATCGGGCCGATTTCACTTGCCGCATTCAGTGTTGCGGTCAGCGCTTTCCTTGCAACGGGCGATGCGCAGCTGATGACCATATACAGTGTTTGCTTTATTACGGTCGGCTGGACGGCATTCTTCGGCATTCTCTGCTGTAAGATTTTCAAAAAGGGAAAGACCGATACCGACGACATGAACTTCGGTACAACGGGGCCGATCAATGCATTCTTTGAAAACATCAAGCTGACCACGGCATTTGCCATGCCGCTTGCCTGCCGCAGTCCGTTTACGGTGATTCCTGCATTGATGACGGGCTCTGCTGTCGGTGGTCTGTTGACTGCCGCATTCGGCATTGTCAACACGGCATATACGGACGGATCATTGCCTAAATATGCAATAGGGAATTACACCTACGGCGGTGTGGATTACACCTTTGCCGAGCTGTTTGAGCAGGGCGAAATCTATATGAGCTTTACCTTGCCTCTGCGCTCGGGCGATTGGCTGACCTGCCGCCTGCCTCTGTTTGTCATCATCCTTGTCAGTGCATTCATCGGCGGTCTTGTCATGATGCTGCTCAAACACGCAGAGTATAAATTCCTCAGCAAACGCGGATGCTTCTATGAAGCAAAGGGTGATATTGTTCTTGAAATGCGTGCATGGGGCAATCAGCTTGCAGAAAAAATGAAATCAAATAACAAATAAAGGAGAATTATTATGGGTCTTATCAAAGCCGGTATCGGCGCACTCGGCGGCGTTCTTGCCGATCAATGGAAAGAGTTTTTCACTTGTGATGCAATCAGCTCGGATGTGCTGATCGTCAAAGGACAAAAAAAAGTATCGGGTCGTTCCTCCAACACCAAGGGAAGTGACAATGTCATCTCCAACGGTTCGGGTATTATCGTTGCCGACGGACAGTGCATGATCATTGTCGATCAGGGTAAGGTTGTGGATTTCTGTGCCGAGCCCGGTCAGTATACATATGATGTCGCAACCGAGCCGAGCCTGTTTTCGGGCAGCCTGGGGGACAGCATAAAAGCAACCTTCAAAGAAGTCGGCAAGCGCTTTACCTACGGCGGTGAAGCTGCAAAGGATCAGCGTGTTTACTATTTCAACACAAAAGAAATCACGGGCAATATGTTTGGCACGCCGTCACCCATCCCGTTCCGCGTTATCATTGACGAAAGACGCGGTATTGATTACGATATCACCCTTCGTTGCAACGGTATGTTCTCATTCAAAATTACAGATCCGCTTCGTCTGTATACCGCTGTTGCAGGCAATGTGGAGCAGGAGTATACCAAAGAAGAGCTGATTCCGCACATGAAGTCCGACTTCATCAACGCTCTGCAGCCTGCATTTGCAAGGCTTTCTGAAATGGGTGTGCGCTACAGTTCCATTCCTGCACACACCATGGAGCTTTGCGATACCATGAACAACATTCTGTCTGCAAAATGGCAGAACGGCAGAGGTCTTGCACTGGCTGATGTCACCTTCAATGCACTCAATGCACCCAAAGAAGACGAGGATGAGATTCAGCGAATCAAAAAGAGCATCATCATGTCCGATCCGTCGCTGGCAGGCGGCTATCAGGTCACGGGACTGACCGATGCTGCACAGACAGCTGCTGCAAACCCCAACGGTGCTGTCAATGCATTCATGGGTATGGGCATGGTCGGCAATATGATGGGCAACTCCGCACAGCTGTTTCAGCAGGGTATGCAACAGCAGCAGTATCAGGCACAGCAGGCGGCGCAACAGCCCGTGAGCGTACCTGCCGCTGACGGTTGGAGCTGCACCTGCGGTACGATTGCAACGGGCAATTTCTGTCCCAACTGCGGCAATAAGAAGCCTGCGCCCGTTGCAGGCTGGAAATGTGCCTGCGGTGCAGAGAACAACGGAAACTTCTGCGCAAATTGCGGTGCCAAGCGTCCTGTTGATGATACATGGACCTGCAGCTGCGGTGCCGTCAATAAAGGCAAATTCTGTTCTTCCTGCGGAAATAAAAGGAGCTGATTGAAATTGGCAATTTTACAACAACAAAAATGTCCCTGCTGCGGCGGCAGAGTTGAATTTGACACTGCCTCGCAGAATCTGAAATGTCCGTACTGTGACACGGAATTCGACCTGGATGCTTTGCGTGAAACCGAAGCCGAGCAGGAGAATGCCGCGCCCGATACGGTTACATGGGAAACCGAAAATACGCAATGGGATGAATCGGAAAAGAATACAATCCGCGGTTATGTCTGTCAGTCCTGCGGCGGTGAGATCGTTGCAGACAGCACCACGGGTGCCACGACCTGCCCGTATTGCGATAACCCCGTTGTGATGAAAGAGCAATTTGAAGATGATCTGCGTCCGCAGCTTGTCATTCCGTTTCAGATTGACAAGAAAGCCGCAAAGGAAGCACTCAAAAAGCACATTGCATCCAAAAAATTCATTCCTGCCGTTTTTAAGGATGAAAACCATCTGGATGAAATCAAGGGTGTGTATGTGCCTTATTGGCTGTTTTCGGGCAATGCGCAGGGAAGTGTGCATTACAAAGCAACAAAGACAAGAATGTGGAGTGATGCAAAGTTTAACTACACCGAAACCTCCTATTTTGATGTTTTCAGAAGCGGTAGTATTCCGTTTGCGAATGTTCCCGTGGACGGCTCACAGAAGGCGGATGATACGCTGATGGAATCCATTGAACCGTTCGATGCAGCAAAAGCGGTTGATTTTCGCACGGAATATCTTGCAGGCTTTCTTGCCGAACGCTATGATGTGTCGGCAGATCAAAGCAAAGCGCGTGCGGATGAGCGTGTCAGACAGAGTATTGTTGATGCCTTGGGGGATACCGTCAACGGCTACGGCTCTGTCATTCCCGAGCAAACGGGCATGCAGATCGCTGACGGCTCATATAAATACGCACTCTATCCCGTATGGCTGCTGAATACCACATGGAACGGGAAAAAATATACCTTTGCCATGAACGGACAAACAGGGAAATTCGTTGGCGACCTTCCCGTGGATAAAGCCGCCGTGTGGAAGCGCATTGCCATGCTCACACCGATCATCGGTGCCGTTGCCTATGCCGCCTGCTGGCTGTGGCAGATGCTGTGAGGGGAGGGGCTGACATGAAAAAGAAAATTCTTTTGATTTTGTGCAGTGTTCTTCTGCTTTGCACAATGCCTGTTTTTGCAACAGCTGACCATGTGCATATTTACGATGAATCGGATCTGATCACCTCGCAGAATGAAAATGCCTGCGAAGCAATCTGCCGTTATATTGAAGATGAATACGGATATTGTGTTGTATTCAGCCTTGTGCCGGATATAAACGGTATGGTCAATGTTGACCAGTATTGTACTGATGTATACGCAAACCGTGTCAGTGCAAGGAATGCAGTCGTGTGTGCCTATGATTTATCAAGTGATCGTTATGGTTATTACCTTGCAGGCGATGCACAGAAGCAGTTTACGCAGGACACAATGAATACCTTGTTTGATCTGTATACTGCATCTTTGGTGCCGACAAACGGAGTCACGGCATTTATCTCTGAAGTGCAGAGATTGTTCGATACGGATTTCGCAGAGCCAGCAACAGAGTCCGAGTCGCAGCAAAGCAATGCGCTTTTCTATGTGATTGACCGTGCTGATGTGTTGACTGATGCACAGGAAATTGCACTGAATGAAGAGTTGTCTGCCTTGTCGGATGAGAAAAATGCGGATTTTGTGGTGCTGACCGTTTCTTCACTCAACGGAAAAGCCTCTCTCGATTTTGCCGATGATTATTTTGACTATAACGGCTACGGCAGAGGGGATGACAGAAGCGGTATGCTGCTTTTGTTCAAAACAGGTGTTGCCGGTGACCGTGATATTGCACTGTCTACAAGAGGTTCACTGTATGATTGCGTGACGGATAAGGATTCGGATAATTTTCTGGATTCGATCATCCCCGAGCTTGCGGATGAGAATTATGAGGATGCATTTGCTGCGTTTGTCCGTTTTGCAGCGGATGAGGCTGATGAAATCGGAAAAATCAAAACCCTGCCGTGGACGTATATTCCGATTTGTCTTCTGATCGGCTTTGTTGTGTCTTTTGTCATTCTTAAAATTCAGACAGCCTCTCATAAATCCGTTCGCAAGGAACGCGATGCGCAGTATTATGTCCGTCGCGATGCGCTTGTGCTGACACAGAGCCACGACCGCTTTTTGTACAGAAATGTCAAAAAGATTCCAAAACAAACACAATCTTCCTCCTCCTCGGGAACCTCGGGAAGAACCTCCTCCTCGGGTGCCCGTCACGGCGGTACATCAAGAAAGTTTTAAATACAAAAGGTCTGCAAGCCAAACGGTTTGCAGACCTTTTTATAGTATGTAGGTTTACTTTGTCTTGTTGTCTTTCTGTCTGAAATCGGCGAATGCTTTTTGTACGACATAATAGGACGGCTTCGGATTGCCGTTATTGTCCACAAGCCCCCAACGGGTTTCGGTGGGGCAATCGGTCTGACCGCAATATGCACAGTGCGGATAATCGGTGTAGCAGAACACAATAGCACCGCAGATGAATTTGCGGTTATAGAACTTATCGAGAATTTTTGAATAGAATTTTGCCTGTCCCTCGGGTGTATGCGGATATCCGGGGATAACTGTTATGGCAGGCAATTCCTTGTAAAGATGATTCGTCATGTCACCGTTGAACAAAAAGTCCGCATACCTGCTTTCGTCGTTTTCGCAGACATATTTCACATGATCTCTGAAATGCTGCGGCATATTCGCAACAAACTGACCGATGTTCGCTCTTGCATCCTTTTCATTGTCAAAGCCGTAGGATTGCAGGATCTTCTTTTTTTTAGCCTTTGATTTCGGCTTGCCGTCACTGATATAGCCGAATTCCTGCATAAGAATAGGTTTCTTGGTGAATGCCCAGAGGTATCTTGCCATCACATCGAAAATAAACATAAAGCCGGGGAGCTTAAAGAAGCAGCCGAGATACATATCAAGTCCCACATAATCGCAGTATGGCAGATACGGCTTGAGTCCTGCGTGCAGGTCTGCCTGCGGTCCTGCGGAATTATAGCCGATGATGATGTCACCGCGGTACGGATACATGGCCTGCAACTGCATGCCGATGAATTCAATACCCTCCTGCATGTTCAGCGGTACCGTAAAACGGGGCATTCCCATTTCATTGGCAACCTGAATGCCGTCCAGAATACCCTGCATATCTTCTACGGTAAAACGGGCAGCCTTGCAGATGAGCTCTTTGCCTTCCTTGGTGCGCGGATCAATGCCAAGGTCTGTGCAATGCGAGGGAATGGCGGTCATCGCCATGATTTTCAGCCCTGTGGCTTTTATGACCTTGAACTCTTCTTTTCGCTGCAAATAAACATCGCGCACATTGCCGTCCTTGTCGAACGGAAAGGGCACATCGGTGCGGATCCACTCGATATTGCATTCTTTGACCTGCTCATAATCCTCACTGACATGGCAGGCACCTCTGATAAAGCCGAGCCTTTTGCGAATGGCTTCTGTCTCATCGGAATAAGTTTTGGTGCAATAAGATTTAACAATGTTGGTCGGAATATATTGAATACTTCTGACGATCTGATTTTTCAGAAAGGGATCCATTTTTTATCGCTCACTTTCCTTTATTTTTCCGTATATTTCCCTGACCGCATAATAGGCAGGCTTGGGATTTCCTTGTTGGTCAACCAAGCCCCAACGGGTTTCCGTCGGGCAATCCGCCTGACCGCAATAGCCGCATTTTGCGTAGTCGGAATAGCAGTAAATGATGCAGCCGCACACAAAATCGAGGTCATAAAAGAGCTTGATGACTTTGCTGAAAAACTTTGCCTGTCCTTCGGGGGTGTGCGGCATGCCGGGAATGGCGGTGATACGCGGCAGCTCCTTGTAAAGGTGATTCTTCATGTCACCGCCGAACAAAAGGCTTGCATATTTTGATGCATCATTGCCGCAGGCTTTTCGTACATGGTTTGCAAAGTGAGGGGAGAGGCTGTTTACAAATTTTTCAATATCAGCCTTTGCCTGTTCTTCACTTTCAAAGCCGTAGGAGAGCAGGATTTTCTTTTTTTCATCCTTTGTTTTCGGCTTGCCTTCGCCGATGTAACCGAATTCCTGCATGAGAATCGGCTTGCCCGTGAATGCCCACAGAAAACGCGCCATTACGGAGAACATGAACACGAAGCCGGGCATGTTGAAGAAGCAACCGAGGTACATATCCAATCCCACATAATCGCAGTATTTGTGATATTGCTTCATGGGCAGATGCAGGTCAATCTGCGGTCCTGCGGAATTGTAGCCGATGATGATTTTACCTCGTAACGGATACATTTCCTCCAGCTGCACACCGATGAATTTAACCGCTTCTGCCATGTTCAGCGGCAGGGTAAAATGCGGCATACCCATTTCGTTTGTCACCTGAAAGCCGCCGACATAAGCTTGCAGATCTGTTATCAAAAAGCGTGCACTTGCACGAAGAGTCTGTTCTCCCTCTGCCGTGCGCACATCCGCACCGTATTTGATGCATGCGGCAGGATAGGGGGTGATTGCCATCACGCGAAAGCCGTTGGCGGTGAAACGTTTGCATTCTTCTTTTTTGTCAAGATATTCTTTTCTTAATTGTCCGTTTTCGTCAAACGGATACGGAATATCGAGCCTTACCCAGTTGATGTTGGCTTCATGCAGCTGTATGTAATTTTCGGGTGCATGGCAAACTCCTCGCACAAAGCCTTTTTTGCGCATTGCCTTGGTTTCGTCTGTGCTTTTGGGAATCAAAAATGATTTTACAATGTTTGCAGGAATGTATTTGACGCTGTTGATGATCTGATTTTTCAAAAAATCATCCATTTGTAACACCCTTTCAGATGTGATCTTTGTATCGTTCAGCCGTAATAATGCCGTCTTTCACATGAAGCTTGCAGATTCTTGCATTTCTTGCATCGAATGCGCTTGAATTCAGTCCGTTCTCGTAATCTCTTGCATGGTAAACGGCATACCATTGATTGTTGTATTTAATCATGGAATGGTGCCCCGTACCTTCTTCAAAGTCATTGGCGGCAAGCACCGGTGCATAGGTGCTGTCATCGGGGTATTTTTCAAACTTGATTTTGGTTAAGTCCGTTTCAGTTGTTTTTGCTCTTGCGTAGCCGATGTAATAGGTCGGTTGCTCATAGCAGTTGCCCGAATACATCACATACTGCCAGTCACCCTCTCTGAAATAGAACGCACCCTCAATGGTGTGCCAGTGCTCCCCTTTTTTGTAGCGGTCTCGGCAGTAAATATCTTCATCAAGGGTTGCCACCACAACGGGTACGGGATTGCCCGACGGTGTGTATGGATCAAGCATACGGTCAACTGCAATGTAGGTACCGGGACGCTCGCAAGCAAAGCGATTTGTGGAGTAAAACAGGAACAGGCCGTCTTCGTTTTTTACAATATGTGAGTCGATGGAAAACGGATGCAGCACCTGTTTTGCATCGCTGAAAGGACCGAGCGGATTGTCTGCTTTTGCCACATGCAGGGTCTGTCTGTGACCGCCCTTGTCGGGTGTGTCATCATAAAATTCAAAGGAAGTGTACATATAAAATATGCCGTCAAGCTCAATGACGGACGGTGCCCAGTATTCTTTGTGATTCAGGTGTGAGAACACCTTACCGTGCAGCTTCCAACCCTCAAAAAGGGAATCGGATTCATACGCATAAATGCCGTCATGGCCTGTGGTATAAATATAAAATCTGCCGTTGTGCTCAAGAATGAACGGGTCGGCCTGCCCGATGTAGTTTTCTTTGTTGATTTCAAGAAGATGCATTTTGTTTACCTCATTCAAAATATAATTCTTCGCTTGTGAAAATGCCCTCATAGATGGCGGGACAGTTGTTGAAATATCCCCAGAAGCGGTTGCCGTAGTCATAATGCCACCATTCACTCGGCAAACTTTCAAAGCCTGCTTTGGTCATGCAGGTATAAAGCAGACGGCGGTTGTTGCGAATTTCTTCGTTTTCTTCATGGATTTCAAAGTACGCGGTCTGCGTTTTGTCCGAAAATGCATCGAATGTCGTTCCCATTGGGATTTCGTTACCGTTTTTGTCAACAATCGTCACATCCAAAGCACCGCCCGTGGTGTGCAAGGGTGGCACAAGACGGTCTGCAATCGGGGGTGCCACGAATTTGTTAAGCACCGCATCCTGTTCTTTCTTGCTTGCATTTTCAAGCCTGAATTCTTTGAAAATATCTTTTTTATATGTTTCATACAGCTCATTCTGCAATGCAAACGGTCTCCATGCATCCCAGATGCAAAGTCTGCAGCTGTCGGGCAGAAGCGACTGTGCAAAAAGCAGCTTTTCAAAAACCGTTTTACGCATAAAGCACCTGCTTTCGGCATTTTTCATACCAAGCACGGGATATTGCATTCTGATAACCAAGCCTGTCGCATCCGTCACCTGCACAAAGGGTTCGTTTGTTATCTGCAAGGCTGTGTGCATACCGGGATGTGCTCTGTCGGGGATTGGGTTCATATCGCACCTCATCGCAAAAATGTTATTTCCATTTTAGCATGATATTTCTTTTTTTGCAAGTGCTTGACGAAGATGTGTGTTTTTAATATAATTGTTTCAGAAAAGAGGGATTTGAATGAGCTTTAAAAAGTATATCAATCAGGCAAAGCTTGCACCCGAAGAAGGGGACATCATTGAAATCATGGATGTGCGCAGCCGTGTGTTCAGCAATGCACTTGTGAATGCACAGCGTGAAATCCCTGCCGTGAGCTGCACCTACAATGCCGACATCACCAAATTCTGGGAAGAATACGAAGATTTGAAAAAAAGCTGTGGTTATGCTTTGCCGTTCAACACGCTGATGATAAAATTGCTTGTGGAAGGCTTGAAGGTCGCCCCGCGTCTGAATGCGCATATTGAATATAATCACCATTCCACAAGCGGTCGGCTGATTATCAAAAAGCACATGGATGTCACCGTACCCGTGTGCACCGAGGACGGCACAACCATTCAGGTCAAGGCTCGTCATCTCGAAGACAAAAGCCTTGCCGAAATCGCCGCACAGCTTGAAGAACTCAAATACAGACTCAGTAAAACCGGTACAAAGCATGCCTATTTCAATGTGGCAGCAAAGCGAATGGCAGGCTATGCCGCCAAGGGCAAAATCAGCACCACCTTTGCACAGTTCAGAAGTGCATACTTCGGCAAAAACAAGATTGCTCAGTTTTCAAAGCTCTTCAAAAAGAAAAAGCATGCAGGCGGAACAAAGCCGAAATACGAGGGGCTGCGTGCGGATGATTTCACGGAAGGCACGGTCTGTTTTACCAACTGGGGAACGCTGTATGACCGCCTGGATGTGTCCGTCAATTACATCAATCCCATGTATCCGTCCGTTTTTCTGCTTGCCGCAGGCAGGGTCAAGGAAGAAACCTATGCATTCAAAAACGAACAAGGACAAGTGGACATCGGCACGAAAAAGATTTTGCCGCTGACACTTATTTTTGACCACAAAATCGGCGGTGCTGTTGATATCATGCCGTTCATCAGGAAGCTCGATGAAGTCTTTGAGAATCCCGAAATCATAAAAGAATGGTAAAACGAAACCTGCAAGCCTTTCGGTTTGCAGGTTCATTTTGTATCTTACTTGATAAGATCGTTCTTCTTGATGTATTCGATGGTCTTGTCAATGGTGGTGAATGCAAGCGCCACGCTTGTGTCAGCCGCACCGTAGTACACGGCGATTCTGCCTGTTTCTGCATCGGTCAGTGCACAGCAGGGGAACACAACATTGGGAACATCGCCGTAAACCTCATAGGGCTCATGCGGAGCGAGCAGATAGCAATCTGCTCTGTGCAGTACCTTCCACGGCTCGTCCTTGTCAAGCAATGCAGCACCGATGCTGTAGGTGAAGCCGTTGCAGCTTGTCAGCACACCGTGATAGAACATAAGCCAGCCCTCATCCGTTTCAATCGGGGTCGGGCCTGCGCCGACCTTGGTGGATTCCCAGATTTTAACAGGGGACATCACAAAGCGGTGCTTGCCCCAATAGGTCAGGTCACGGCTGCGGCTGATGTAAATGTCGCCGTAGGGGGTGTGGCCCTTGTCGCAGGGACGCACGAGCAGGCAGTATTCATCGTTGATCTTTCTCGGGAACAGGACGCCGTTTCTTGCAACGGGATAGGTTGCATCCTCCATCTGTACCCATTCTTCAAAATCTTCCGTATAAGCAATGCCGATGGTGGTGCCGTGGGGTGTGTGGTTGACCCAGGACAGATAATATTTGTTGTCTTCCATCTGACAAAGTCTGGGGTCATAGCCCTCAAAAATAACCTTATCCTTCAGATTCCATGTGATACCGTCATCACTGAAGCCGACAACAAGCTTCTGATCACGACTTCTGAAATCCACACGGAACACACCTGCAAAGCCGTCCTTGTAGGGCACAACAGCGGAATTGAAAATGCTGTTTGCCATAAAGAGGTTGTCACGGGTGATGACGGGATTGTTGTTGTATCTCCACATCGGATACTGATATCCCTCGGGTGCATCCTGCCACGGGATGTTGGGTAAATTGTTACCTAAAATCTTAGCCATTTTTATTTCCTCACTCAATTATTATTGACAATGCCTTCCAGGAAGTTCAGCTCATCCGCAAAGCCGTCCTTGTTGATGCGGAAGGTCTTGATTTCGTTGGGCTCAAAATAGGTTCTGAATCCTGCTTCAACGAGGTCGCAGAACACAGCACAGTGCGTTTCCTTGCCCTTTGTTTCATGGCAACGCAGAATCACATCACCGCTGCCGTCCTCACAAAGCTTGAGTGCAGTCATCAGGATGTTGTCAGCTGTGAAACGCACAAAGCCCTGCTTCTGCGGCAAGGTGCCCTTGTGATAGCCCATGGGAACGCAGTTCGGACGGATGTTGAACTGTGCGGCTTGCTTGGTGACATCACTGTTTTCGGCTTCGCCGTCATGCACATAAATGCCGTATTCAAAGCATTGCAGGCCTTCGTCACAGAAACGGAAATCCGCATCGGGACGGGGTGAATAGTGGTCTGCAAAAATAACATTGCGAAGCAGTGTCAGGCGCAGATCATTATCGGGGCAGTCGTAGCTGTATTTGCTGTCGTTGATGATGCTCAGGCCCTTGCGTGTGCCGTCCACGGTCACGGTCAGATCAGCCCAACGCTGATGCGGTTCTTCCTCACCGTTGGTCGGACGCTTGATGAACGAGCCGGGAATTTCGGCGGTGTTGATGCCGTCCGTGCCTGCAAGTTTAAAGGATGTCTTGAGCATGGTGAACTGCTCGCTCCACATCGCACGGCACTTGACACGCAGTGTTTTCTGCTTTGCACCGAGAATGAAATCCTGATGCAGAACGGATTTGCCGAAGGTATGCACGGTGCGGATGACTGCTCTTGCATATTCATCCTCAATCAGCTCAATGCTTTCGAGTGCCATCACACCCTTGATATCGTGGAATTTAAAGACATTGTGTGCCCAGGTGTCGGTCTTGTGATCGTCAATCACGGTCGGCACTGCAAGCTCTCCGCCTGCGGCATAGTCATAACCGCTTGCCTTGTCAACAAGGGATGTAATGCAGCCGGTTTCCTTGCTGAATGCAACCTTGAGGTATTGATTTTCCATGCAAAGACCGCTTGCTTTTACATCGCTGTCGGGTGCATATTCGTCACCGTCAAATTCATCCAACCAATAGGTTGCATAGCCCATGGCAGGCACTTTGGCAAGGAATACGGTGTCAAGGTGCGAGTCGTTGGAACGCGAGGAACGCACATTGCTGAATACAACCTCATTGCCGTCACAGTCCTTGACCCTGGAGGACGGATGATAGGTCTGCACGGGTACTTCCACATCAAAGGACAGCGGATTGAACACCGCCACGGGACGGGCAAAGCCGGGTGCGGAATGATGGCGCACGCAGGTGTCAACCGGGTCACTTACACCGTCCAGCCAGGTGTCGATTTTATTTGCAATACGAAGCGTGGCTTCGTTGTATTTTTTCATAGCGGTGTTGATGGCAGCGCCGAAGGTATGGCGCACATCCTCGTACGCTTCCATGATGGAGCAGCCGCAGAGAATGTCGTGGAACTGATTGAAGCAGACCTCCTTCCATGCCTGTGCAAATTCAGCGTTGGAGGGAGCCATGCCTGCAATAAAGCCTGCAACCGTGGAAAAGCTTTCTGCCGCATACAGCTCGTTTTCAGCGTTGCGGTTGAGCTGCTTGACAAGCGAGGTTGCCGAATAGCAGCCGCTTGCATGGTGCTGTAACTCATCATCCCACATCGGAAGATCCACCATTTCAACAAGCAGATCGCGGAAATAATCATCGGGGGATGAGAATTCCATTTCGTGCCATCCGTCTTCTTCCATGTGCTCGAGCATCCAGTTGATGTCGCCCTTGGTCGGGCCGCCGCCGTGGTTGCCGACACCGTAGAAGAACATCACGCCGTGACCGGTTTCGTTGATGGCATCCTCATACACCTTTCTTTCTTTTTCAAGTGCATGCGAGCCGGTGGGGGCATATGTATTGGGAATGCGGTAGGTGATGACCTTGGAGCCGTCACGGTGCTTCCAGATGAAAGCACTTTCGGGAATTTCATCATTTTCATGCATACCGGGACGCATCATGACATAAGCCGGCATCCCTGCATTCATAAGCAGCTGCGGCAGGTTTGCGTTGTGACCGAAGGAGTCAACATTATAGCCGGTTCTGCAGATCTTGCCGAAGTTTTCATAATAGAAAAGCTGTGAATACAAAGCCTGTCTTGCAAAGCTTTCTGCGGAGGGAATATTGCAGTCGGGCTGTACCCACCAGCCGTTGACGGGAACCCATCTGCCTTCCTGTACTCTTTGCTTGATTTCTTCAAACATTTCGGGGTCGATTTCCTTGACCCAGCTGTAATACGCAGCCGAGGAGCAGGTGAAAACAAAATCATCATATTCATTGAGTCTGTCGAGTGCGGAACGGAAGGTCTGCATGACTTCACCGCAGCCCTCCTGCCATCTCCAGAGCCATACGGGGTCGAGATGTGCACTGCCGATCAGGTGCATTTTGGAAAATTCAGACATTTTTCGTTCCTCCTTATTCTTCAATCAGACCGTAGTAACGGCCGAGCCAGTAAGCAAATGTATAAACATAACAGCTTTCGATCTGTGTCGTACCGCCCTCTTCGGTTTTCCATTCATAGGGATTACGGTCATATTTGGAAATGAAGCGTTCATCGGGCGGAAGCAGTGCGGATGTTTCCTTGTAGCCGCCGAAACGGTAACGACGGGCAATATCCTTACGGGCTTCGATATCACAGCCCGAGCAAAGGCGGCTGTTGTTGGTTCTGCGGAACCAGTCGATCATCATTTCGCTGTCAATATATTCGTCAGGACAAGCGGCAAGGAACGGAATGTCATAGCCCGGGTCATGCTCACGGCGCATGGTGCCGTTCCAGCTCTTGTAAGCCTTTCGGAAGTTCTGCTTTCTTTCTTCGTCGGTTTCAAGCAGAATCAGCGGCCAGAATGCAAGCGTGCAGAGCATGTGGTCACCAAACATCATTTCCTCAACGGAATCTGCCATTGTCATCATCGAGCTCATGTGGAAGCGCTCCTCATGTCTGAGAGGAAGCTTGTCATAACCCAATTCAACGAGCTTGTTGAAGGTGTCCATCCATTTGCCCTCAAACTGACCGGTCACATGCATCATAACACGCAGATACATCAGGATCTGTGCCGAGTTCAGGCAGGCATCCGCCCAACCGAAGGCGGTGTTGAAATATTCATAATTCCATTTTGCCCAAGTGGTCGGCTTGCCGTTGCATTCACGAAGAACGAAGCCGTTGTCGATAATATGATTGAGGGTGTTTGTACCGGACATGATGAGCAGCTCGTCCAGCTCCGGATCGGTCGGGCCGAGAATCTCATGCGCCATCCAGATGTTTACAAAATGGGTAGTGATCTCATCACTGCTGGTGTCGCCCTTATAAATGATGTCATCATCCGTGAAGCCTTCATCTCTGTACAGCTTTGCAAGTCTGTCGGGAACGGGCGTCGAGGCATCAATTTCAAGACCGACCATGTTTTTGGAAATGGCATCGGAGGTATGCATGCAATAAGCCTTGTCGCCCTGCTTTTTGTAGAAAAGGCCGTCATCGGGACAGGGTTCTTTGGTTGTGACATAAGTTCTTGCAACAAAGCCGTTGCCGCGCCCGGAAATGTTCATCAGCAGCAATGCTGCTTCCACACCGCGTGTTGCACTCTTTTTTGCTTCGATCACGCGCTCGTCTTCTTCACCGTACTTTTTCTTCAGCACGGCATAACGGCACATTTCGCCCATGGCATAGCTTGCGGTAAAGCAGCCGTCATTGTCGGAATGGTTGTAAGGAACCTTGGATTCCTTGACACGGGGAACGGTCAGGTGTCTTTGCGTGACCATGCCTCTGCGGTCAACATATTTTTTGGTTTCTTCTCTGAGAACATCACCGAGCTCTTCAGCGGTGTATTCCACCATTGTGATCTTGGAAGCACCGGTTTCTGTCAGTGCCCACACAGCATCGCCGTCCGCATACAGGGATTTGACATGGTTGTCGGGCAGATCACGGTCTGCACTGAAGAACATCACCTTGTCATATTCTCTTGCCGCATTGGGATCATATCTTGTAAGACCTGTTTTTGCACCCAGCCACAGCACACCGTCCTTTTCAAGGAAGCAGGTGTAGTCGCTCTTTTTTGACGGCAGGGGAATGTCAACGCCCGTAAGGTCAGGTTTTTGTGCCCGCGCAAGCTTGACTTCGGTCGGGATCTGTTTTTTTGCATGTCTGGTATAAATTTCACAGACACGGGATAAGGTTTTGGGGATTTGTATCGGAAAAGCCATAGGAACCTCCTGCAATATTTTTCTGATTATATATTTTATATAAAAACAACAAAAAAGGCAAGACAGCAAAAAAAATTTGTATTGTATTCTAAAAAAAAGCAGTGTATTATAGATATATCTACCAAACAAAGGAGCATTTCCATGGAAAATTGGCTTCAAAGAACAAAAACCTTGCTTGGAGAGCAGGCGGTTGAACGATTGCAGAATGCACATGTCATTGTGTTCGGACTCGGCGGTGTTGGCTCGTTTGCCGCAGAGGCACTTGCCCGTTGCGGTGTCGGTGCATTGACGGTCGTGGATGCCGACAGTGTTTCTGAATCCAATATAAACAGACAATTGTATGCCTTGCATTCCACCGTCGGTGAAAACAAAACCGAGGTTGCAAAAAGACGGATCCTCGACATTAACCCCGATTGCAGAGTGCGCATGCTGACCGAATTTTACGATGCATCGAAAGCGGAGCAATTTTTTGATGTACAGTATGATTTCTGTCTGGATGCCATTGATACCGTGTCTGCCAAATTAAGCCTTGTTGAGCAATGTAAAAACAAAAATATTCCGCTGATTGCCTGCATGGGCACGGGCAATAAGCTGCATGCGGAAAAGCTGCAGATTTCAAAATTGAGCAAAACCAACACCTGTCCCTTGTGCCGTGTGATGCGCAGAGAACTCAAAAACCGGAATTTAGGTGATATCACGGTTGTGTGGTCGGATGAAGAACCGCGTTCGATTTGTGCAGATGACACAAACGGACGGCATGCCCCTGCAAGCATTGCCTTTGTGCCGCCCGTTGCAGGCTTCCTGCTTGCAGAATATGCTGTTCAGCAATTGACACAAACAAAGGATTGACCGTAAACGCAAAAAATGATATAATTGACTTATCACCTTACGGAGGGATACCATGAAAAAGATAATTGCATTTTTGATAATTTTTACACTTCTGTTTGCATTCTGTGCATGCGGTGAAACAACGGTTGAACCGACCGATGCAACAGCCGACGGCGAAACTGTAACACCTGCCGATGTTTCTGACACACACAGCAACAGTGACGGAGATTCCGTAACACAGGATGCTGCAGTCAACACAACCGCAAACGCGGACGCATCGGAAAATATTCCTGTTCTTGAGGACTATACATTGGTTGCCGAACAGACAAAAATGAAGGATAATTTTGTTTTTACCGGTGAAAAAGAAGCAACCCTGACCTGTAATCATATTGTTATGGTCGAAAGTGACGGCACCACGGAAATGGCTTTGACCTTTGCCGAGGACGGCAGCGGCCTGACCATGTATTCTCTGCAATCGGACGGGGAGATTTACACCACGCAGGTTGAATTTGATGAAGAGGGCAGATTGACCGCCGTTTACAACGGCAGCGGCTCTTATTCGATTTATGAATATACCGCCGACACCTGCCGCTTGCAGACATTTGATGCCGAAGATGCTTTGCAGGATGAGAGAACATACTATTATGATGCGAACGGCAACACCGAGCGTGTTGAACGCGGTGATGCGGACGGTATTTATGAAAAGTATTTTTATACCTACAACGAAGCAGGGCAGGCAGTGCAACTGCGTGTGGAAAATCAGTCGGGCTATGCCCTCTATGCGCATACCTACACCGAAAACAATCTGATTCAGACAACCCGTATTGAGCAGAACGGTGAATTTTACATTCTTCAGGAATATACTTATGATGAGCACGGCAATCGAGCCACGCTGAATACTTATCAGAATGAAGACCGTACTCCTAATGTGCTGGATGTGAATGTTTTGTATGCAAATGAATATTCCGCAGACGGTGTCTATCTCGGCACTGTGGAAAAGGGTGTTCTCAATAACAAGATTTATATTTCAGTTTCCTACGGTTATGAAACCACGCTGTATCCGCATTATGCAGAATTTGTGGATACCTATTTTATGACATATTAAGATGAACAGACAAAAGCAATTCTGTGTTGTTTTTCATGGAATTGCTTTTATTTTTATTATGAAAACATCAATGCAACAAATTGTGTCGCTCTATTTTGCATAAAAATGCGTGACAAAACCAAATTTTTATGCCACAATGAAAGTGGAGGTGATGCACTGTGACCAAGGTCGCAAAAACCATCAAGCGGCTTCGTGCACAACAGAATATGACGCAGGAAGCACTTGGCGAAAAACTCAATGTTACCCGACAGACCGTGTCCGGATGGGAGAACAACCGCACCCAGCCCGACATTGAGACCCTTGCCCGTATTGCCGAGGTTTTTGAGGTCGAAATAGAAGAGCTCATTTACGGCACAAGCCGTAAGCAACGGGAGAAAAAGACCGATCCGCAAAAGCTTATCATTGTCATTTTTGCCGTCATCGGCAGTCTTTTGCTCGGTTGCGGACTCATTTTTGTATTCGGCGGCTTCTGGGAATATATCCCCGATGCACTGCTGTCAATCTTTGCATTTGTGCCGATGCTCGTCGGGCAGGCGATTGCTTTTTATGCTTACCGCAAAAAATACGACAGTCTGCCGTGGCGTGAGGGGGCGGCTGTGCTGTGGTGTGCAGGCTGTGCGGCAACCGTGGCATTGGCAGACAGCATCTTTTCCGTTTCAACCGACTTTTTTGAGTGCTTTTTGTTTGACGGACTGCTGTTTCTGCCCGTGATATTCATTCTCGATGCGGTATCACCGTTGATTGCTTATTATGCGGCAGTGCTGGCATTCGGCATCAATAAACTTGATAATACGGGAAATCTTTTGTATTTCTTTGTGACGATTGGCCTGCTTCTTGTCGGCATTTTCTTCACCCTCACCAAACGCAAAAACAAGGAAGATGTGCGTTATATTTACAGCGTGTGGATCAGCACCATAGCCTGTTTTGTCCTGCTCGGTATCTGCGGCTTTGAGGTGGAAGAAGGCTTCTTTGCTCTGCTCGGCTTTGCCTTCCTTTCGCTGTATATGACCGACAAGGGTACAAGCAATGCCATGCCTTCTGCTTCGCTCGGTCTTCTCGGTACGGCGGTGGTCAGCGTATTCAATGTCATTCGACTGCACCCGGATGTGTATTATTACGGCGGTTTTGAATTTGATAAGTTAGCATTGTTTGCATTTCTGCTGTCCGCCGTTTGTGTTGCGGTCGGCTGGCTGCTCGGCAAAAAGAATCTGCTTGCCAACAGACCGAAGCTGCTGTTCTGCGGTCTGGCTGCGGTTGTTTTTCTGCTTTCGTTTGCAGGGGATGCAGAGCTTTTCGACGAATGGATTTTCTATCCTGCCTTGTTGGTCGGTGTGGCACAGGGCGCAAGTCTTATTGTGCTCGGTGCAAAGCTCGGCCGATTCATTCCGCTGAATCTCGGTATTTTAATGATTATCGCACAGCTCGTGTCGGTGCTTTATATTTTTGAATTGGATCTGTTCGGCTACGGCATTCTGTTTATCATTGTCGGGACTGCCATCCTGCTCATCAATTTCCGTTTTTCAAAGCGTGTCAAAGAGCTTGCGCGCAGGGAACAGGAGGTGCAGACAGATGAATAAACAACGAAAATCAATTTTGCTGCTTGTTATTTTTGTTCTGCAGCTACTCATTCCCATCGGCATGGTCAGCTACACCGCCTACATTGAATGGGGACTTGAAAATCGTGCCGCTGTCTACAAAATGACACTTACTTCGGTGGAATGGATGCACCCGGACAATGTGTACCTGAATTTCAATTACCTGCCTTATGTGACAACCAAGGGTGTTTATTGCAGCGTAAAAACGGGCTCGGACGGCTTTGCGGATGTGGAAATCACAAGTAACCGACCTGACGGTAATTACATCCGTTCACAGTCCGGAAGATACTTCAATATGCCCTATCGTGTACTCAGCTATGCTCTGCAAACGGAAGTTCCGGAAGACGATTACCGCTGGCTGTATTTTGTGCCCGAAGCACAAAAAGAAGAATGGGGTTGGCGCAGTACCGAACACTATTTTGATGAAGCCTATGCCGAGGTGCATATTTTCAAAGGTCATGCCGTGACCAAAGCGGTTTTCATTGACGGCAAAACGATTGAAGATCACATAGCAGATTGCATTGCAATCGATCTTCGCGATGATGACTACGAGTATATACCGGTGCCTGAAGATTAAAAACAGCGGCTCTCTTTGCTGAAAGGAGAGCCGTTGATTTTTTTTGCTTTTTTTTCATGCACTTATCGACATTCCAGAAAAGATGTGCTATGATAAAAATAATTATATGTAAAGGTCGGAAATGTAATGAAAGAACTCCAAAGAACCTACATCCCGTTTACACAATGGACAGAAAAATCAAAACAGACCGAATACACCGAGGAAACCCCCTTGCTCGCAGAGGACGGTACGCTGCTTGCCAAAGGCTGGGCACGGAAGAATGTTTTTACCTACGACCGCAGCAAAGTGAAAAAAGGACTCATCAGCCGTAAGGAATGGGATTTTTACACCATTACCGACGGCAGAATGCAGCTGCTTGTCAGCTTCGCAAATATCAACATCGGCGGTTATGTGGCTGCAAAACTGACCGACCTTGAAAAAGGGGAGGTCATCGTGGATGCAGGCTCTTACTTTTTAGGCGACAAGGTTGTGCCGCCCGCAAAAGGGGATGTACCCAACCGCTTCAAGGGAAAAATCGGCAAGGCCGAATTTGATTTTCACACCAAAGAAACCGAGCGCACCTTGTTCTTTAAAAAGCTGCACAAAGGGAAAGAGGTTGTATGCACCGTGCAGATGGACATTCCCGAATGCATGGAAAATATCACCACCGTTCTGCCGTTCAAGGAAGACCCGACCCGTTATTTCATGACCACCAAGCAGGCTTGCATGCCCACACAGGCGGTGTTTCAATACGGTGATTACAAATACGAATTTACCAAAGAAAATTCATTCTGCGCCATGGACTGGGGCAGAGTGAACACCATCCACGAAATGGTATGGTACTGGGGCAGCGGCTCAACATATCTCACCGATGCACACGGCAAAAAGCACCTGTTCGGCTTTGAAATCACATGGGCAATCGGGGACGAATCCAATGCAACCGAAACCTGCCTTTTCTATGACGGTAAGGTGCATAAATTCGGTGCGGTGGATGTCGAGAAATTCCCGAAGGACCGCTATATGGAGGAATGGAAATTTGTTTCCGAGGACGGCAGATTCAATATGACCATGCAGCCGACCTTTGATAATCACAGCGATGTTGATCTCAAAATCGGCAGAATGAACTGTCATCAGATCTACGGCATCTGGAACGGTGATGTCACGCTCGATGACGGCACAAAACTCGAAATCAAAGACCTGTTTGCATTCTGCGAATATGTTGAAAACAGATGGTAAGAGAGGAATAAAAAATGGTTTCTAACATAACAGGACAATTGGCACATAAGGCACTCACCGCAGGCATCGGTTGTCTGTTCGGGCTTTCGCATATCAAAAATCCCGGTAAGGGCAAAACGCACAAGGCACCTGCCGATTTTACTCCCGTTCTGCGCTTTGCCGTGTGCAGTGATATTCACCTCAACGGCGAGGAAAATCAGGAAGCGGCAATCCGCTTTGCCCGTCTTTTTGAAGATATGTATGCTTATTCCGCAAAGCAGACTGCACACAGCACCTTTGATGCCGTTGTTGTTGCAGGTGACTTTTCGGGCGGCGGTGACGAAAAACAGTATCAGATGTACAACAAAATCATTGCCGAACATAAGCGTGCAGAAACGCAGGTGCTGACCATTCTCGGCAACCACGAATTCATTGACTACCGTGATGTGGATGCCACGGTCGGCTACACTGTTTACAAAAAATATATCAGCGAAGAAGTTGATACTCATACCGTGCTCAACGGCTATCACTTCATCGGTGTGTCCTATAATGATGACGGCAAAAAGTTTTCCGCCAAGCTCCGGTGGCTGGATGCCGAACTGAAAAAGGCAGTTGCCGACACACCCGACAAGCCTGTTTTTGTCTATCAGCATCCGCACCCCACCGCCACTGTGTACGGCAGCATCAACTGGGGCACCTTTGAGGTCAGAAAGGTCCTGCAGAAATATCCGCAGGTGTTTGACTTCTCGGGTCATTCCCATTATGCGCCG
>JAZNCO010000080.1:0-5797 GCA_045587645.1 Acutalibacteraceae bacterium
TCTGTTCAACAAAATGGAAGATGTACGCAATCCGTAGGGAACGGATATTATCCGTTCCAAGCAAATTGGTGGTTTGATGAGGTTTTGTATTACACTCTCAGTATCAATTTTACAACGGAACGCATGGTATGCGTTCCCTACAATTAAACCGTCAATCTGTTCGCTAAACCATAATTTACCGCCCAAAAAAGAGGCTGTTGTTTTACAGCCCCTTTGGTTCAGTTTATTTCTTTTTTCTGAAAAATTTGAGCAACAGAATAACAGTTACGGCAACAACCGCCGCTACCAACGCAACGGGAACGGCAAAATTCTGTTTTTCCGCAGGTGCGGCAACCAATACATCGGTCGTAACCGTTTTGGTTTCTTCTTCGGCGGTTGTTGCATTGCCATCGGTCACGGCAGGCTGTCCGTTTTTCGTGTTTTCAATCAGAAAGTCGCGTTCCTTGTCGGGTGCCTGCACGGTGGCAATGTCACCCTCCAGAAGCACCCAGCCGTTCATCCCTCTGAAATACATGATCTCGCCCCATACATTGCCGATCTCATCGGTGTAGGTATGGGCATATTCGGGCAGGTATTCGCTGTCCTCCTCCACGATCATGTTGTAAAGCGAATTGGCGGCACCGGGGTAATCATACATCGGTACCTCTTCCGCATAGAACGAAATGTCGGGTTGGACTTCAATTGCTTCAAATTGCTCGCTGTAATCATTGGTAAAATCCGTGCGGTCATACGGGCGCACACAGCCGACAAGCTTGATCCATGCCGAGTCTGACACACCGGGAAGGTAGCAGTTGCCCCACAGCACCCCGTTTTCATCCTCATAAAGATACTGCACATTGAACAGCTCATCGGCAAGAATTGCGGCTTCTTTTTCGATTTTGCCGTTGGGCTGCTTGTATTGCACAAGATCCGCGGTGGCTCTGTAAAAACGGTTGTCATACTGCATTTCATCACGGTGCTCCTCATAAAATGAATCACCGTAGGGCTCCCAGATGACATCTGCCGATGCAGACAGCACGCCCATGCAAAGCAGACAGACGGTCAGCAAAAGTGTAAACAGTTTACGCATGGTAAATCCTCCCTTTGTTTTATTCAATTATAAGAGTCAGATATCGTGCATTTTGTTGCATTCAGTCGGATAATTTATGAATAAAAAGTCCGCTTAAGAGCTTCGGCTCAAACCAGGTGGATTTGGGCGGCATAATTTCGCCTGCATCCGCAATGCGCATCAGTTCATCCAACGAGGTCGGATACATGGCAAATGCACATTCCATGTCACTTTCACAACGGCGCTCAAGCTCCGTAAGGCCTCGGATACCGCCGACAAAGTCAATTCGCTTGCTCGTTCTCGGATCATCAATGCCGAAAATCGGTGCGATCACATAATTTTGCAGTACCGAAACATCCAGACCTGCAACGGGGTCATTTTCGTTGCAAAGACCGTCCTTGAGGGTCAGCGAATACCACTTTTTGCCGAGATACAGACCGAAATTGTGTCTTGTGCAGGGCTTGTAAATGCCGTCTGCGGCTTCGATTGCAAAGCATTCGCTCAATTTTTCGAGCAATTCGTCCTCTGTGTTGCCGTTGAGGTCGGCAAGCAGACGGTTGTAGTCCATGATTTCCAGTTCATCAGCACGGAAGCACACGCAAAGGAAGAAGTTGAATTCTTCTTCGCCCGTATAGCCGGGATTTGTCTCTCTGCGTTTAAGCCCTACCTTGACCGCCGAAGCACAGCGGTGGTGTCCGTCGGCAATATACAAAGCAGGAATCTGCTCAAAAGCGGTCTGCACAATGGCAATATCGTCCTTGTCGGCAATGCGCCAGACGGTATTTTTAATGCCGTCCGCGGTAGTGAAATCATACATCGGTTCTGTTGCAAGATAACGGTCGATCACCGCATCTACGGCGGCTTTTCTCGAATAGCAAAGGAAGATCGGACCCGTGTTGGCATCGCAGGTGTCCACATGGCGGATGCGGTCAGCTTCCTTGTCGGCACGGGTAAGCTCATGCTTTTTGATAACATTGTTTATATAATCGTCAATGGATGCACAGCCGACAATACCCGTCTGCGGTCTGCCGTTCATCACCTGACGGTACAGATACAGACACGGTGTTTCTTCCTGCTCGCAGATGCCGTCGGTGACGAGCTTCTTGAGGTTTTCGGCTGCCTTGGCATACACCGCATCGCTGTAAAGATCGGTGCCGTCGGGCAGGTCGATTTCGGCTTTGTCTACATGCAGGAATGAATGCGGATTGCCCTTGACCATTTCGGCGGCTTCGGCACTGTTCATAACATCATAGGGAAGTGCCGCAACGGCACCGGCATATTCTGTTTTGGGGCGGATTGCTTTGAAGGGACGAAGAATGCTCATGTTTTTTCTCTCCATTTATATTTTAGTTTTCGGAAAATGCGTTGTTGAAATATACACGGTCGGGTCCCGTGCAGCAATAAATGCCTGATACACCCGAGGTCTGCACAAGGTAAGAGCTTTCGGAGAATACGGGAATGATGCAGCCCGATTCCTGCAGATAATCCGCCGCAGCGGTCATGTGCTTCTGCTGCTCGCTTGTGCTGACGGCAGCTTTTGCGGCATCGGCAAGGGCTTCGTATTTTTTATCGGACAGGGAAATGCAGTTGTCGGGGCTGTCGGCGGTGAATCGAAGCAAAAAGCCCAGGGGATCGGCGGTGCGCACGGACAGCGGACAGAATGCAATTTCATAATCACCTGCCGCAACACGCGAGCGCAGCTGTGCTTGTGTTACCGTTTCAATGCGGATGATGCAGCGAAGTCCCAGAATGCGCTGCCATTTCTGCATCTGCCGTTTGATGAGGTCGGCATATTCCTCGCTTGTCAGCACCGTCAGCTCAACGGCGGTCACTTCCTCCACTTCCACGATCTGCTGCATCGTTTCAACAGGTTCGGTCAGTTCATTATTTTCGGCGGCAACATCGCCGGGCGTCACAGACGGATCTTCAGGGTCTGCCAATTCATCTTCTTCACTTGGCTGTTCTTCGGGAACAACGGGAACTTCTATGATTTTCGGCTGCGAAAGTTCCTCAAAGCCTGCCAGCAGATACTGCATGGCGAGGTCTTCATTATACACATTCACGCAGGCAGGGGTAAAACCGCAGACGGACGGGATCAACGAGCCGACATAGGGTCTTTCACCCATTTCCGCAAGCGTCACGGCATCTGTTGCGTAAGCAATGCCCTTGCGCACGTTTTCATTCTGCAAAACCGCATTGTCAAGATTGAACACAAGACCGATCACGGTATCCTGCAGCTCGGTGACGGTTGTGCTGCGTTTTATATCGGTTGCGGTGAACATGGCATCCGTCATATAGGCACCAGAATAGAATTCCTGACTCATCTTGTCAGGCACGTTGTTGCCGTCCTTGTTGTAATACAAAAATACCTTGGTCGGGGTCGGCTTGTGTGTGCCGTTGTAGGTTTCGGATGCATACAGCGTGTAGTCGGTGTCCGTGAAGCTGTACAGGAAGAACGGGCCGTTGGACATATAATGACGCACCATCATGCCGTATCTGCCGCCGCAGGCTTCAAAAAAGGTGCGGTTGCAGGGCATGCAGATGCATTCGGTCAGAATATTCAGAAAATTACTCTGCGGTTCACTGAGGGTGATCTCCAGCTGTGTTGCGGAAACCGCACGCACACCCAAGGCTGTGACATCCGCCGTGCCTGCCTGCACTGCAAGTGCATTTTCAACGGAATACAGCAAATACGCATCCGCAGCACCCGTTGCAGGATCAAGTGCTCTTTGCAGTGCAAACACAAAATCGTCTGCCGTTACGGACGGTGCAAAATTTTCGGGCAGCAGATCTGCCATTTCCTTTGCGGTGTAGTCGGTGATATTCCATTTGGCATCCTTGCGCAGATAAAATGTGTAGGTCTTGCCGTCGGAGGAGATATTCCATGTTTCAGCCGCACCGCCGACGATCTCACCGTTTGCATCCACACGCACAAGCCCCTCGAAGCAGTTTGCGACAATGAGCTTTTCGGTGTTGCTGCGTGCAATTTGCGGATCCAGACTGGTCATTTCATCATATACGGGGTAATAAATAAAGCAGCCTGCAGAGTCCTTTGCACACGAAGCAAAGGACAGCAGCAGTACGATGCAAAGCAAAACAGCGGTCAATTTATGTTTCATTCTGATTCATCCTCATATTTATTCAATTCTATCATACCAAATCCGAACAGAAATTTCCACCTTTTTTTATATTTTTATTTTTTGTTGCAAACAACAGGGTGTTTTGTTATAATCAAAATGCAAGACAAACCTTTTCCTTCCTTTTTGAGCAAATTGGTGTATTCAAAGATATAAACGCTACACTAAAGGAGTATGTTTTAAGATGAAAAAGCAGGAAGCTGAAATCTGTGTTATATTAACCGGCGGAACCATCTGTTCTGTTCCCGGTAAAAATGGAAAGAATCAATCTGATGCCTCTGAAACAAGTACGCATCTTGAAAAATATTTTTTAAAAGACTCCGATTCGCCTTTTCAGGGAAGCGTGAAATTTGACTATAAGTCATTGAATCCTGATATATTAAGCGAAAACATGACCGCAAACGCTTGGAATGATCTCATAAAAATATTTAAGGAGATTGCGTTTGAGGATTATGAGGGAATTATAGTCTTACACGGAACGGATACCCTTGCATATACATCATCGTTTTTATCATTTGCACTTGCCGGTATAAAAATTCCCGTATGCATGGTTTCGGCGCAACTCAGATTGGGGCAAACTGACGAAAATGGTGAATGGGAGCCGAATCGTGAAACCAATGGCTATGCGAATTTCCGGGCTGCAGTTGAATTGATTATGAACGGGATTCAACCCAATGTCTATGCGGTTTACAGAAATGAGGCTAACGAGCATAACGGAAAGCACGAACCCGGCGCTTTTTTGGTTCATTACGGTGCGCATTTATTGCAATGCCCCAACGCAAGCAATAATTTTCATAGTCGGGATGAAATGTTGATTCTTGACACAGACAATGCGAAGCTCAAAGGAAAAAAATGGGAAAGCAATGGTTGCTTGTACCAAAATATAAACGAAATCAAGGATGCAGTGCTTATGCTTCATCCATATACCAACCTCAATTATGATGCCATAAATCTTGAAGGACGCAAATTGATCATTCACGGAACATATCATTCGGAAAGCGTGTGTATAGGTCGCGTGAAAGAAGAATGTAAAAAAGCAGACGGAAAAGATAAGGATGCTTACAAGCTCGAAGAAATTATGGAGATTGATAAGCCGTATTCGATTTTGTATTTGCTTGAAAAATGCAAAAAGCTGAACATTCCGGTGCTTTTGGTGCCGTGTGACATAGACAATGCAAACTACGGAACAACTTATAACGCATATGTTGAGGGGGCAGTGCCCATTGGCAGCAGTACGGTAACGATCGAGTCTGTTTATGCAAAGGCGGTTTTGGGATGCTCTCTCGGCAAAGAAGGGGATGACCTGACAGACTTTTTGCAGCAAAGCATCAACCACGAAACCATATATACAGACATGTAAGCAGCGTGCTGATTATGAAGAAAATCAAACAGCATCAACTGATCGTCACAGTTTGTAATAAATTTCCCACATTCGTGCAAATAACCAAAAAGAAGCCCACCGACCGCAACGCTGCACTGCCCCAATTTGTGCGGACAGCACAAAAAGCCCCCTATGGCAGAAATATTTAATTAAACGACAAACTGACTTCGTTTTTCTAACGGGGTCAGTTTTGTTTTAAGTTGAATACGTTGGTTGTTGTAGAAATAGATG
>JAZNCO010000081.1:0-1538 GCA_045587645.1 Acutalibacteraceae bacterium
AGAGGTCCTTCCGCTGCACACGGCAGGCAGAAAGCGGCAGAATGCCGAAATATTCAATTCCCTCCTCCTTGAAAAAGGGAGCAAGCAGGTTTATATCCATAGGCGTTTCCTCCATAAAAAGTATAACAAAAGAAGCGCCGAAAAGCAAGCCCCTCGCAAAATTCCCCCTTTTCTCTTTGTCCGCTCCCCGAATTTTCCTTCCTCTCTTGACTTTCCTTGCCCTTTTTGCTATAATGCAAAAGCGGTAAGGCGCTCCTTGCAGGCTTTACCGATCCGAAAAACGAATAACAGCGGGGTGTGGCGCAGTTGATAGCGCGGGTGGTTTGGGACCATCAGGCCGCAGGTAGAGAGCGAAGCGAACGGCCGAGCGGGAGTGAATGACAACCTGAATGGTTGTCAGAGCCGCGAGGTGACCGAGCCGCAGCGAGACCGAACCCGTAGGGTTCGAACAAATAAACTAAATATATCGGGGTGTGGCGCAGTTGGTAGCGCGGGTGGTTTGGGACCATCAGGCCGCAGGTTCGAACCCTGTCACTCCGACCAAAATTGCCGATTTGGCTGCTTTTTGCGGTCAAATCGGCGCAAATTTAATACGTCACCGGAGGCTGTGTACCGTAGTACCGTAATGCCGGATTAGGTGTCCAAGTGAGCTTGGGTTATTGCATTCGCAAGACCTTAGCTCTATTTTTATTTTCGGAGGTAATTATGAAAAACACGAAGGTTACTCTTGTTCCGCTTACGGCAGATGACCGTGAGCAATTTATCCTTGACAATCAGTGGGCGTTCAAGTACGGCGCGATGATGGAGTTCGGTGAGCGTGACGACCATATTGACGATGATGGCGAAATTATCTCACGTAAAACCATTGAGAGATCCATCGACAATCCCACAAGCGAAACCTACCGTATTATGCTTGACGGTGAGAAGGTTGGTGGCGTGATCCTCACGATTCCCAAGGAAACGCATCATAACCACTTGGATATTCTCTTTGTACTGCCCGAAGCGCACAGTAAAGGCATTGGCTACGGCGCGTGGCAAGAGGTTGAGGCTCTGCACCCCGAAACGAAAGTTTGGGAGACCTGCACGCCCTATTTTGAGAAGCGAAATATCCATTTTTACGTAAACAAGTGCGGTTTTCAAATCGATCAGTTTTGGTGCGAGTATTTTCAGCCCGAACACGTAATATTCGAGGATGAAAAGCATGATCCCGATGAAGGACCTGATGAGATGTTCCGCTTTATTAAGGTGATGCAGCCGTAAGCCCTTTTCTTTGCTTTCAGCGACGCAAATTTTGAGGGCTGACGATTATTTTCGCCAGCCCTCACTCAATGTCAAAACAGCGGTATTATGAATCAATATTCATACAAATACTTGCCTTTTTGCACTTGCTTTATTTTCACGCCAAATATATCCTCAACAATGTGCGATTCGCATATTTCGCTCGGTGTTCCGTAAGCAATGATCTTACCATTGCTCATCACGGTGAGCTTATCCGAAAAATCAAAGGCGAGTGGCAGATCGTGCATCACGGTCACGAT
>JAZNCO010000082.1:0-4006 GCA_045587645.1 Acutalibacteraceae bacterium
TTTTGGAGTGCTTTGCAGTTTTGAAGGTTAGATTTTTTCTCACAGGGACAACCGAAGGATGCAGAAATACTTTGTGTCTTTCAAAGCCTTCGGGTGTTTCTGTGAGGGAAAAGATTCCTTCAAAACCGTGTAAATCCCTATATGAGCCCGCCTAAAGCAGCTCCTTTTTTGTTTAACAGAATTAAATATTTGACGGATTGTTTTTATTTTGATATACTGTAAAAAGATTGGAGGGAGATTCAAATGCAAAAGCTGATTCTATATCCCGACCGTGCAGAACAGACCATGGAGGGCTTCGGCGCAAGCGGTGCATGGTGGGCACAGGTGGTCGGCGGTTGGGACACAATCGACCCCGAAAGCGGTCTGCCTGTTTATGAACGGGTTGCACAGCTGCTGTTTGACAAGGAAAAGGGCATCGGCATCACGGCATACCGCCATAACCTCGGCGGCGGCTCGCAGAATTCAAAATCATCCGTTTTTAATGAGGCCTGCCGCATGGCGGAATGCCATCTGAAAAATGACGGCAGCTACGATTGGTCACGCGATGAAAATGCCGTGCGCATGCTTCTTTCCTGCGTAAAAAACGGCTGTGAAGAAGTCGTGCTGTTCTGCAATTCGCCGCCCGAAAAATACACCATCAACCACAAAAGCTGCTGCAGCCGACCGGGTGCCGTCAACCTGCGCCGCAAGAATTTCGCGCCCTTTGCAGACTACTGCGTGCAGGTGACAAAGCACTTTCTTTCCTTGGGTGTACCCGTAAAATTCTTCTCCCCCGTCAACGAGCCCGTTTGGGTATGGACGGAAAAGAACGGTCAGGAGGGCTGTCATTACCGTCCGTGGCAGGTTTGGGAGCTTATGCGTGTCTGTGCCGACAAGTTCCGCGAGGCTGACCTCGGTGTTCTGCTTTCAGGTGCGGAAAACGGTGACATCCGTTGGTTCAATAAGACCTATTCACGCATTATGCTCGGGGACAAAAAAATAAAAGCAATGTCCGACGGTGTGGATGTGCATTCCTATTTTCTGCCGTTGCCGTTCAAGCTCGGCAAAATCACGGACATGGCAAATGACCGTATTTCATTCCTCAGGCGTTACCGCAAATGGCTGGATAAGCAATATCCGCATGATAAGGTGCGTGTCAGCGAATGGACACACATGCAGGGCGGCAGGGATTACGGTATGGACTCTGCCCTTGTGCAGGCTGAAACGATGCTTGATGACATCTGCCTGCTGCATGCCTGCGCATGGCAGAACTGGATCGCCGTTTCCAATGTGGACTACTGCGACGGGCTGCTTTACATAGACCTTGATAAGCCCGGCTTTGCGCTGACAAAACGCTATTTTGCCTTCGGCAATTTTTCAAAATACATTCCCGCGGGTGCAAAATACATGCCTGCCGAAACCAAAAATGACCATATAAAAGCCGCCGCATTTGAAAAGGATGGCGACACGGTGCTTGTTGTGATGAACAAATCACAGGATGCACAGACGCTTTCGCTGCCGCAGCTCGGCACAAAGACACTGCCCGGCTTTGTGACAGACAAAGACCATGACCTTGCTTCTCAGCAATTCGATGCAAGCGGACTTGAACTGACACCGCGCAGTGTCACAACACTTGTATTCAAAGGAGGGCTTGTATGACCGTCATCAATAAGGGCTTGTCCCTTGTGCGCGATGTGCGCGCCTATTGGAAGCACCCGGCACCGGGTGACTATGTTGCCTACAAGGAATATGTGATGCTGTCGGTCGGCTGGCTGGGCATGCGCCTTGCCACCTCGTTCGGCTTCGGCTTCGGTGTCAACGATGCGTTCACGGCAACCACCCTGCACATGACCCACCGCGACCTCATTCTTTTAGGCTATATCTGCACTGCAATCGGCTATGTCACCGCCCCGCTGAATGCCTACATCATTGACCATCTGCGCAGCCGTGACGGCAAATACCGTGTGTATGTCAAGCTCGGCATTCCTGCTGCAATGCTGTCGATGTTTGCGCTGTTCTTTCCGTATGAAAAGGTCGGCTACATGAAAATGGTCATCTCGCTGTTTCTCATCGGACAAATTGAGGGCTATGTCAAGGGCTGGTACTCCACGGGTGTGAGCAACCTCGTGTATGTTATGTCACCGAACTCGCAGGAGCGTGTGCGCATTATGACCGTTTCGAGCCTTGTGCACAACTTTGCGCCGAGTCTGACGGGTATCATCATGCCCGTGATGGCTGACCTGTTTGCGGACGGCAACCTGTATAACATCAACACCTACCGCAAGATCTATCCCTTCTTTATTATCATCGGCTGTGTCATGAGCATGACCGCCTACTTCGGTGTGCGTGAGCGCATCATTCAGCCCGTTTCCAATATTTCGTCCCTCAGCTTTACGGAAGCACTGCGTGCGGTCACAAGCAACAAATATTTCTGGATCAAATGCACCGATGCATGGAACGATTTCATGGAATCGTGCAAAAATATCCTTCTGCAGTGGGTGTTCCACTACGGCAAGGTCGGCTCGATGACCATGTATGGCATCATCGACACCCTCACCTACAACTCGTCCATGTGGGCGATGCTGTTTTCCCCCACGCTCATCCGCATCTGGGGCAAGCGCAAATTCAAAATTATCAAAAACACAAGTCAGGTCTTTATCACCCTCGGGCTGCTGCTGACCTACAAAAAGAGCATTTTCCTGATTGCCGTGTTCTATTTCCTGAACCGCTTCTGGGACACCACGGAGGTCGTGGACAGAGCCATCGAGTCGGATATACGCGATTATCAACAATATTTGTCGGGTGAGCGCATTGACGGCGCGTTCGGGCTGGTCGAGCAGTATGTCGGCGGCGCGGTCGGCGCGCTGACCAACCTCTTTGTTCCGTGGGTCTATCGCCAAAACGGCTTTGACGGCACGGATTATTCGGTGCTGATGGTCTATGACGACAACGGCAACTACAATGAAAACAATGTGCTGTATTCCCTCCTGGATGTGCTGATGAAAATAAGCCTTGTCGGCGCGGTCATCGACATCATCCCGTGGTTCTTCTATGACCTGACCGAAGCCGGACAAAAGGGTATCATCCGTGTCATCCGCCTGCGCTCGGCTGCCGAGGACAAGGCAGCAGGTCTGTTGGATGACAAGCTGTATTGCGAAGCCTGCGAGGGTATTTTTGCAACAAGAGAATATGAAAATCAGACCGAGCAGACCATCATCCGCACAAAGGACAAGAACGAACGAGCCGCCAACAAAGAAAAAAAGCGTATCAACGAAGAAATTGAAATTGCACGCTTTGTCAACACGGAGCTTGACCGCTTCAATACCCCGTTCGGTGCGGCAATTCTTGCGTTGAGTGAAAAAATAACGGCTGCCGGTGAAAACGGATATTTCCTGCAGGCAGAAGAGCTTCTTGCCCTTGCAAAAGCACTGCCCAAGGGCACAACGAGTGCGGAGAAGACACAGCGCAGAGATTTTATCGGCATGATCAGACAGCTGCCCCGGATCCGCAAGCTCGTGGAGAATCAATATCCTGACGGCATACAGACCTTTGATCCTGCCACACTTGAAAATGCATACAATCTGCCCACAGACACCGCGGAGCAGAAAAAAATACGCAGTGTCGCCATCCGCACGGCAAAGCGTGAACGCAACAGCTATGCAAAGGTAACAAAGCCTTATCTTGCGGCAAAGCGCAATCTGATTCTCCATGACAGCTACAAAAACCTTGACAGCTTCCTTGACGGCTACGATGCCGCAAAGGAGCGTGTAAACGAAGAATACGCACAGCAGCAAAAGGTGGAAGCTAAACAGAAGGCACAGCGTGCCGCCGAAACCGCCCGCCGTCTGGAAGAAAAACAGGCAAAAAAGAAAATCAGCAAAAAATAAAATAAAAAATCGTCTTCGACGAATCAACCCCCCGTCCCCCAATCTTGGGGGCGAAAAGGTGTTTTTGTTCAATAAGCTTGCGTCATTCAATGAGCCGCAGGCGAATTATATGCAAATTGCTCACAACGCGAGCAATTTCC
>JAZNCO010000083.1:0-3225 GCA_045587645.1 Acutalibacteraceae bacterium
TAGGGTGACGGATATAATCCGAACCCGTTTTTTACAGGCAGATTTCCGTCGATACTTCGTTAAAATCCTCGAAAATCCACAAAGGATTTTCTGCGTTTTGTGCCTCGTCTCGTCAAAAATCCTCACTGTAAAAAATCTTCGACCCGAAAACGAGATATTTTTATTGGTTTTTCGGGGTTGAGACCGCAGGAAGGCTGTCGCCTTTCAAGGGTAAAACGCCGAAAAGACTTAAAAATAGCCGTTTTCGGGCGGGTTCGGATTATACCCGTCACCCTAAAGGGAACGAGTCAATCGCTCGTTCCCTTTAAATTATTTTGCAGGCTGTCATAAATTTTTTGCAGAAAAGCATCCTTTTCGTCAAATAGAATATCAAGAATCTGCATGGCTTTTGACAGGTAAGCAGGTTCTTTTTCGGTTTCGGCAAGTGCTGTCAGGTGGTGTGCAATGCCCCAGGCAAGCGGTGGCAGGGCTTCTTTGGCAACCTGTCGTTTTTCTTCGCCCTCCAGAAAATATACCAGCGCATTTTCACGGCCCTTATAAAGATTGGGCAGCTTTTTTGCCTGCTCGATCGCCTTGTTGAGTTCTCCGATTTTCCGATAGGCAAAGCAGATGTTGTAAAGCGTTGCGCCGCGCACCTCGCAATCCTCACAATAGCGGATGATCTGCTCCTGCACGGCAATGGATTCGCGCAGATAATTCTCCTTTTCCGACGGTGTGCCGTCGAGCTTTTCGAGTGAGGTGGACAGCTGTACAAGCAGCAGTGCATCGTTGGGATACGCACGCAGGGCTTCACGCATCAGGTCAACATTTTCTTTGTGCCGCCCCGTTTTGTTGTTTTGCGCCCATACCTCATTCACCGCATTGTATTTTTCCGTTCGTTCGGCGGCACTTGTGCCGAGCAGCTCGTCCACGCAGATATTGAAATAATGTGCGATCGACGGGAGCATTTCAATATCGGGATAGCCTTCTCCACGCTCCCATTTGCTGACCGACTGCGGCGACACCCCGAGATGCGCGGCAACGTCCTCCTGTGTCAGTTCCCGCGCAAGACGGATTCTTCTGATGGTTGCTCCGACGGAAAGATTCATACAAAATCCCCTTTCTTTTTTGCTGCCCCGATTATACACCAAAAAACACAGCCCTTCAATCACCGTGTGAAAGACTGTGTTCTGCTTTTAGTTGAATTTACTTGTTTACAAATTGCACAGCGGTCCCGTAGGCAATGACCTCGGCAGCACCCTGCATAACAGCGGAAGAAGCATAACGGATGTTCACAACGGCATCTGCGCCGAGTGCTTCGGCTTCCTCGACCATGCGCTTTGTGGCAAGGGCACGGGCATCGTTCATCATTTCGGTATAGGCCTTCAGCTCACCGCCGACCAGTGTTTTGAAGCTCTGGGTCAGGTCCTTGCCGATGTTTTTGGTCTGGATGGTGCTCCCCTTTACAATGGACAGCATTCTGAGTTCTTTTCCGCTGATGTAATCAGTATTGACTAAGATCATCTTCTTCACCTTTCTTGATTTCTTTTATTCTGTCTATGCAAACCTTGATCATCAATGCGGCAAAGGCGACAGGAAAAATGCCCAACAGCCATCTCCATACATCGTCCACTGCATATATGATGAAACCAAAGTAAACAGCATAATAAACAATCATAATAACCGTCACCACTATGGGGGCTATCATTTTTTTTGCGCGCTGACTCAATATACTCCCCTCCGCGGATTTATATTACAATAAAATTGTATCATATGATTGAAAATATGTCAAGATTATAATTCATACGGAAACAGACCGGAGGGCCTGTAAATTATACAAATTATCCTTTTGCATATTTTGCAAGCAGGGCATGGTCATTCATCGGCTTGCAACAATTTTCTGTTCGGACAGAAGACCATTTGCGCTCGATTTCCTCGATTGAGTCATTGTTTATATCCACCACGTTGTTCTCGTCATCCGAGCCGAGCATAAACCATTCGCTCGTGTGTCCCTTGGGGCAATGGCCTTTATAAGTCCATGTCTGCCAGTGATAACCGCATTCGTTGAAAAGATTCAGAATATATTCCCATGTGGCAGTACCGCGGCAGGGCGAAAACTCCCCGACCAGCACGGGCACATTGAAATTGCGGCTTGCATGATGCCCGGTGACCTGCCTGTAGCTTTCGTTGGAATCATCATACAGATGATACTGATACATCACATTTTCCCAACTCCGTTCAGACGGGTGCGGCATATCATCGGGTGTCCAGATGGCCTCGAGCGTGATGATATGCTCGGGGTCAACCGCCCTGACGGCATTGTAAAGCAGAGAATAAACATCGTGATACTTGCTGTTGATCTTATCCTCACCCTCGTAATCGCACATCGGCTCATTCATCAGATCGTAGGCTGCAACCGTGCCGTTACCTGCAAAATGTTTGGCAATTTCAGTCCACAGCTCGCAGGCAAGATCACGAAAACGAGCGCCCTCGTCTGTTTCGTCATAGAGCCTGCAATGGTTCACACGGCAGCAGTGGTGGGCAATACTCTGATGTCCCGGCACACCGTGCATATCCAAAATAACATACATATCCCTTTTTTCGCACTCCGAAACAACCCAATCAAGACGGGAGAAATCAATGCCACCGTTATCGTTGCGCATCCATGTGCCGTTATCATCCGTCTGAAAATTGCGGTACCAGAACGGCACACGCACACAGGTAAAGCCGAGCGACTGCAGATAGTCAAGGTCGGCTTCGGTTATGTAGTTATCCTCGCGAAGCTTGATCAGGCGGTCTGCCTCGTCCTTGCCGAAGCGGCTTTCAAGCGTGGTCACAATATCCCATTGAGCGTCGCCGCCCTTGAAAAATCCCATCCACAGCTCATCGAGCAGCCATCCGCCGAGATTGGTGCCGCGCAGAAAGACCTGCTTACCCTCGGCATTGACTATTTTTTCTTTTTCACAATGCAGCATACTGAGATTCATATTTTTTCCTCCCGTTTTATTCAAGATAACAATTGTATTATATCATAAATCCCGACATTGACAAGAGATCAAGAAAAAAAGAGGCTGTTTTTTCACAGCCTCTTGGCACCGTTGTGCGATTTTTTATTATATAGGAAATTGCTCGCGTTGTGAGCAATTTGCATATAATTCGCCTGCGGCTCATTGAATGACGCAAGCTTATTGAACAAAAACACCTTTTCGCCCCCAAGATTGGGGGACGGGGGGTTGATTCGTCGAA
>JAZNCO010000084.1:0-34464 GCA_045587645.1 Acutalibacteraceae bacterium
AAAGGGGAGATGTCTGCGGAACGCAGACAGAGGGGTTCAGGCGGTTATATCAGACTTTATTGACCAAATTTGTGCAAACTTGGTTAACCCCTCTGTCACTTCGTGACATCTCCCCTTTCAGGGGCGACAAGTATTTGAGGGGCTCAGTCAGTAAGATAAACCATAATTTATATCGTATTTTTCATTTTCCTCTTGCACACACAGCACAATGGTGGTATGCTGTATAATAGTAAAATATGCGTGAAGGAGAATTGCAAATGTGGAAAATTGCAGACACCGTGCGCAGAATCGGTATTGAAGCTGCCCTGCCCGTGCGAAAGACACTCGGCAGGATTTCCGACGGAAAGCTTGCCCGTTCGCTGTTTTCGGAGGCTTCGTGCAAAACGCATGTCGGTACGGATGTGGGTATTGTCAAAGAACTGGACGATGCCGTATTCATTGCAAAATTCAACGAGGACGGCACCTTTTCGGACCGTGATTTCGTCATTCTTTCCACCACCGACCTGCATCTGGACGGCGGCAAACATGAGCCGAACATGAAAAGCATTGAAATGCTCAGCCGACAGATTGCGGATGTAAAGCCCGATCTTGTTATTTTCACGGGCGATGTGGTGCAGACCAACCATCAGCACCTGGATGCGGTGCAGTTTGCGGACATGATGGAGCAGTTCGGCATTTACTGGATCTATGTATTCGGCAATCACGAGGCAAGAGAAGCCAAGAGCAATTACAAGAAGTTTTTGTATGAAAACCTGATAAGCCGTCCGCATTGTCTGAGCCGCTTCGGCTATGAAGGCTTATTCGGCTACGGCAATTTTGCGCTGCACATCATGACCTCGCTTTCCACCCTTTCGCAGAGCATTTACTGCTTTGACTCGGGGCGCGATATTGAAGAATCGGGACGAAAGGACGAAAATCTTCCCGATGATTACGAGGGCTATGACTTTTTGAAGCGCAATCAGATCGATTGGTACAAAAACCATGTGCAGACAATCGAAAAACAGTACGGTAAACATAAGTCCCTGCAGTTTTTCCATATTCCGATCCCTGAATACCAAGAGGTATTCAACGAAGCCGAAAACAAGACTTATGTGCCGTCGGGCAAGGCGGAAATCAAATACGGCTATCAGTATGAAGGCATCGGCTGCTCGCCTTACAACAGCGGCATGTTTGCCGCCATCAAGGAACTCGGCAGCACGCAGGCGGTTTACTGCGGTCACGACCATGTCAATGACTTCTGCGCAAGGTATGACGGGGTATATCTTGTTTATAACCAGCCGGGCGGCTATGCTGCCTACAACCGAGACGGCTACAACGGTGTTCCCTGTGCCGAAAAGGATCTTCCCTTCGGTGTGACCCTGACCACCGTGCACAAGGACGGCACGATCGATATTCAACAAAGGCTCAATAACATTTATTCATAAGAGAGGATGTTAAAAATGAAGTACATTATTCTTGTTGCACTGCTTGTTTTTGTTGTTCTTCTCATTGTTGCCGCCGTGCGTGCGGAAAAGATGAAAAAGAAGATCATCCGCAGAAAACCCGCTATTTCCTTTACCGAGGAAGAAGAAGCATTGTATGCGCAGCGTTTGTCCGAAATTGTGAAAGTGCCGACCGTCACCGCCAAGCAGGGAGAGGAACGCGACCTGACCCAGTTCCGCAAAATGCAGGAAATTATGCGTCAGCAGTATCCGCTTGTGTTTTCCAAGCTCGAATATGTGGATATTGACGGCAGTATGCTGCTTCGCTGGCCGGGTAAAGATCCCAACAAAAAAGGCATTCTGCTGATGGGCCATCAGGACGTTGTGCCTGCAGAAGAGACCGAATGGAAATATGATCCGTTCTCGGGCGAAATCGAAGGCGGCTGCGTGCACGGCAGAGGTGCAATGGACTGCAAATGCACCGTTATGTGCGAATTTTCCGCCATCGAAGAGCTGCTCGCAGAAGGCTTTGAGCCGGAATGCGACGTGTATCTTGCAAGCTCTGTGGACGAGGAGCTCGGCGGCTTCGGTGCCGATGCCACGGTCGCTTACTTAAAAGAAAAAGGTATTCGCCTTGCCGCTGTTATGGATGAGGGCGGTGCCATTGTCACCAATCAGCTGCCCGGTCTGAGCGCACCCTGCGCCACCATCGGTGTGGTTGAAAAAGGTACAACCCATGTCAAGGTCATTGCCCACGGTGACGGCGGCCATTCCTCCACCCCGCCCGCAAACACCCCCATCGTCCGTCTTTCCCGTTTTGTGACGGAGGTTGAAAAGAAAAAGCCGTTCAAAAAGCACATGATCGGTGTCGTGTCCCGTATGTTCGAGGATGCCGCACCCTATATGACCTTCCCCATGCGCCTTATTATGGGCAACCTGTGGCTCTTCAAGCCCCTTATGATGGTGGTTCTGCCCAAGGTTTCCAAGTTCGGCGAAGCCTTCCTTTCCACCACCTGTGCATTCACCATGTCGGGCGGTTCTTCCGCACCCAACGTGTTGCCCGATGAAGCGTATGTCGTCTGCAACCTGCGTCCCGCCGTGCATCAGAACCGTGAAGAATCTATTGCTGTCATCAAAAAATATGCCAAGAAGCACAACCTCATCGTAGAAACACCTCCCGGACACAGCGCATCCAACATTACGGACATCGACGGCAAAGAATTCCAATTCCTGAAAACTTGCCTGAACAAGGCATATCCCGACTGCGTGGTACTTCCCTACTACATGACGGGCGGTACCGACAGCCGCAAATATGAAGCCGTGTGCAAGAACGTGCTTCGCTTCTGCCCCGTGCGCATGACCAAGCAGCAGCTTGCAGCCATGCATGCCGCAAACGAAAACATCGGCATGTCCGCCATCGCCGACGGTGTGAAGTTCTATAAATACTATGTGCAGCAGCGTGCCGGCGCAGATTACAAGGCAAAATAAAAAAACAGCAAGAAAACGGCTTCGCCGTAACGCGGCGACCGTTTTCGATTCGTCCATCTCCGAGCACGTGCAACGGGCGACGGAGGGACATATAATTTTTTAGCTTTATAGGAACGCAGTTTCCTATAAAGCTAAAAACGGGTGTGCATTGCTGCACACCCGTTTATGTTTTTTGACTTATTTACCGGCTTTTCTGGCTTCGATTTCAGCAACCATTTCACGCTGACGCTTTTCGGTGATGGTGTAGAAGAACATCGGCACGGCGCAGGCAAACATACTGATAACACCCGACAGAATGAGCACATTCCACAGTGCATCGGGGTTGCCGACGGTGTAGGTCTTGGTATCGATGTTGGCAATACTCAGCGACATAACGCCGATGAATGCGCCGACAGCCATGCCGATCTTGTTGATGAGGGTCTGCATGGCAAAGCAGATGCCTTCGCCGCGTTCGCCCGTTTTCCATTCGAGATAATCAACCGTGTCACCGATCATAGCATAGGTCATGATGTTGTTGACACCCTGCGGAATGCCGAGCAGCACAAGACCGACCGCACCGACAATGAGCTTCCACGGTGCATCGTAACCGACGAAATACATAATCGTCATCACAACACCGCCGAAGATATGAACAAAAATATAGGTATATTTTTTGGTAAATTTCTTGGTAAGATAGGGAACAAGCAGGGATGCAACCAGACCGCCGGGAACCACAAGAAGTGTGATGATGCCGTAAAGGCCTTCATTCTGCAGAATGTATTTTGCAAAATACAAGCCGCCGGTGTAGGAATAAACCATTCTTGCACCGCCGAGAATACCGGACAGAACGATGAGAAGCAGCTCCTTGTTCTTAAACAAGAGCTTGAGGTTGTGACCGAAGGACGGTGCATCGCCCTCTGCGGTGAAGCGTTCTTTTGTATTCTTAAAGCCGTAGAAGAACATCGGAACAGCAGAGATAACAAGAACAACCGCACAGATGAAGTAAACAATTTTGAGTGCATCGGCATTGGCAATTTCCATGCCCATTTTAACCGTGCCGACAAAGGTGTTGGCGGCTTCTTCAGCGGTAATACCCTGATTGGCGACCATGTTGGAAATGGCTTCTGCCTTGTCGGTCATAATGGTTGCAAGATCGTCCACGGTATATTTGTATTTTGCGGTCACGGCACCCGTGATAATGGGCACGAATACGGTAACCACACCGGCACCGACGGTGCATGCCATACGGGCAACGGTAAGAATGTTGCCGCGCACGGTGGTGTCGTTGGTCAGGCAGGTGGAAAGCCCCCAGTAAGGCACATCCGCAATGGTGTAAAGCACACTCCATACAACATAAATCACACCGATGGTCACAAAGGTCTGCGTGGTTTTCGAGCCGTCATACACTGCTTCTGCGCTGAAGATCGGCAGGAAGCAGAGGATTGTGGAAATGGCAATGGGAATCGCCATCCATTTGAGATAGGGTCTGCATTTGCCCCATTTGGTACGGGTCTTATCAACCACACTGCCCATGATCGGGTCGTTGAAGGCATCGAAAATACGAGCGCCGAGCATCAGAATTGCAACGGCAACCGCACCGCTGACATGCCCGATCTTGACACCCTCTGCACCGAACAGCAGTGCATCGGTCATAAAGACGGTGATGTAAGAGCCGATAATGGTGCAGATGAAGTTCTGACCGATACCGGTTACGCTGTAAGCAATCGCTTCCTTGGGCTGCACACCCTTGCCCGGTGTTGTGCCGAACAATTTATGCAGCATTTCATTGACTTTCATAAAATTCCTCCTGTTTAAACTTAATATATCTATTTTAACATATCATCCAAAAAAAGCAAGCACATTTTACAAAAGTCGATGACTTGCTTTTTGGAATTTTATACAAAAATATATATTCTTGTGCAATGCAAGTGTCACTTGACATCAATCAAGCAAACCGTGCTTGCTGTTTTGCAGCCAATCTGCTATACTGAAAATACAAAAGGAGGGATTCCGATGAACATCGGTGAAACCATTCAATACCACAGAAAACGCCTGGGGCTTTCGCAGGAGGACCTCGGACAACAATTGAATTTAAGCCGACAGACCGTAAGCCTTTGGGAAAACGGACAGACCGTGCCGACGGTTGACAATTTTGTTCGCCTGAAAGAGATTTTCGGTGTTTCCGTGGACAACTTGCTCGGCTGCGAAGAATACAAAGCCGCCGAAACGGAAGTAAAAGTTGTCGGCACTTATACTTTTCAATATACCAAAACCGTTATCGACCACTTGTTCAAACGGGCTGTGATCGACTTTTTCAAGGATCCTTTTCTTTACTTTATTGTATTCATAGAAAGTCTGCTTTTCACATGGGAGATTTTGGGCTACGGCGATACAAACCTGTTTATGGTTGCGATGCTTGTCATATTTTTTACAACTTATGAAATCAGAGGTATCCTCGGATTAAAAAATTACAGGGACAGCCTGCCGAACTACCTGACCACCGTGTATGAATACATCTTTTATGAAGATGATACACTCGTTGTCAACACTTACAAAAACAATAATTTAGTGATTACGGCAAGAACACCGATTTCCGAAATAAAAAATATCACGGTTACAGACGACTGTATTCATATACAGGTCGGGGTGCTGTATTTTCTGGCAACAAAAGACATTCTGCAAATCAATAATCTCGCCGACAAGCTTCCCCACAAAACACATTATCAACTGAAACCAAACGCATGGACAGCCGGTGCATGGATTCTGTTTTTTGCATCATTGATTGCAGCTCTTGCCGGACTTGAAGCCGTTGCCATCTATAGCCGATCGGATCTTTCGTTTGCTTACCATTGGGTGTTTGCCGTCATGGCAATCTTCCCTATTGCATCCGTTGTTTACGGAACACTCCTGAAACGAAAAAAGATTTATAAGTATAAAAAGAATGTTGTTGCAGGCATCATTGCATTGCTGTTTTTGTGTCTTTGCGTTCTGGGAACATTTTACTACGCAAGCTTATTCATTTATTGATACAAAAATTTTCAAAACGGGATTTGCATTTGCCTGCAAGTCCTGTTTTTTTTGCCTGTTTTTGTTTACTTTGCCCACAATAAACACAAAAACTTGAAAAATTTTTATTGCAATTTGTTTAAGTTTTACATATAATAGAGAAAACAAAGTTGCAAGGAGTACATCAATGGCAATTGCACGCAAATGGTACAACGAAGCTGTTTTTTATCATATTTATCCCCTCGGTCTGACGGGGGCGCCGAAGCAAAATCCCTACGGCGAAATCGCACACAGGCTCAACACTCTGTTGCCGTGGATTGAGCATCTGAAAAATTTGGGCATCACGGCACTGTACATCGGCCCCTTGTTTGAATCGGTCGGCCACGGCTATGAAACCACGGACTATAAAAAGGTCGACAGCCGTTTAGGTGACAATAAAGACCTCAAAAATTTTGTATCCGAATGCCACAAAAACGGAATCCGTGTCATTCTCGACGGTGTGTTCAACCACACGGGACGCGATTTCTTTGCATTCAAGGATTTAAAAGCCAACCGTGAAAGCTCCGCCTACAAGGATTGGTATTGCAATGTAAACTTTTGGGGCAACAATGAATACAATGACGGCTTTTCCTACGGCAACTGGGGCGGCTACAACCTGCTTGCCAAGCTGAATCAACGCAATCCTGCAGTGCGTGACTACCTGTGTGATGTGGTGCGCTTCTGGGTGCAGGAATTCGACATTGACGGCATCCGCCTGGATGCTGCGGATGTGCTTGACTTTGATTTTATGAAAGCACTGCGTTATACCGCCGATCAGGTAAAAGAGGATTTCTGGCTGATGGGCGAGGTTATCCATGGGGATTACAACCGTTGGGTCAACGACAGCACCCTGCATTCGGTGACAAATTACCACCTGCACAAGGCACTGTATTCGGGCCACAATGACCACAACTTTTTTGAAATTGCCCACACCGTCAAGCGCCTTTATGAAATGACCGCCAACGGCAGTCCGATGCAGCTTTATAACTTCACCGACAACCACGATGTTGAACGCATTTACACCAAACTGACCGACAAGGCACACTTTTTGCCCGTGCATATTCTGCTTTATACCTTACCCGGTGTGCCCAGCATTTATTACGGCTCGGAATTCGGCATCGAGGGCAGAAAGGAACGCCATTCCGACGATTCTCTGCGCCCGTGCCTGACGCTTTCCGAATTGCAAAAGGACACGCAGAAAAAGGCTTTTGCCGCCATTATTTCACGGTTGGGTAAAATTCGCAAAAGCCTGCCTGCTCTTTCTTACGGTGATTATAAAGAGGTTCTGCTGACCAACCGCCAATATGCCTTCACCCGAAATTGTGACGGACAGAGCGTGCTTGTTTGTGTCAACAATGACCCCTCTCCTGCCAATCTGAGTATTCGTAACATGAACGGCTGCTACAAGGGGCTTTTAAGCGACACTGCATATTCCGCAAACGGCAGCATGAATATCACCTTGCCCGGCAACAGCGGTGATATATTCGTCTGCACAGAAACGGAAATCAAAGCCGCACCCATTCCTGCAATCAATCCGACCGAGCCGAAAAAAGAGCCTGCACAACCTGCACCCGTTACTCCCCCGAAAGCGGAAGAAAAACCGGTTGAAGCGGTGACTGAAAAACCGACTGCAAAAGCGGTGGCAGAGTCTGCCAAAGCACAGCCGAAGCCGAAAACGGACAGTGCGACCCCCGATTTCTGCGACTGCGTTCCGACCGACAAAGCATACGAGGAAATGACCATCGAGCAGCTGCAGCAGGTCATTTTTGAAAAGATGAAAAAAAACGGCCCCGTCAACGAGCGCATGTACAAGGACATTGCCGACAATATCTGGCACAACTCGCTTGTCAACTGGGCAAAAAGCTTCCGATAAGCCCCTGCGCTGACAAAACCTCTGTTTACGCTGCCTGCGCCTGCGATTTCAAAAACCTGACTTCGCAGACGCAGGTATTTATTTGGTTATTTTGCACAATTTTTTATGCCTTTCTTTGTGCAATATCTGCAAAAACATGCCTTGACTTTGCGTTAAAAATGAGTATAATCTTCTGACGGTAAACAGATATGTTAAAACTTTAACGAATTCAGAGGTTATTATGAACAGTTTTGTCACACTCATCGGTCACGCACTCGGCTTTATTGCAGTCGGCTTGTTTTTCTATTCTTATCAGTGCACACAAAAAAGAAAACTGATGGTCATTCAGACCGTTGCAACGGCTCTGAGCTGTATACAGTATCTGCTCATCGGCGCTTTTTCAGGCTTCGCATTGAATGTTGTCTGCATTATCCGCAATTTCATTTTCTCCTACCGCGATAAAAATCAGCGCACAGACCTGCTCACCCCCGTGCTTCTGGCTTTGTGCATGGCAGTTGTCAGCATCTTCTCATGGGAAGGCATCCATTCCCTGCTGATCACAACGGGGCTTGTTGTGAACACCGTTTGCATGGGTGTTTTCGATGCAAAGACTTTCCGCAAAACGATACTCATTTCCTCGTCGCTGATTCTTCTTTATAATGTGTTTGCATCCTCTTACAGCGGTATCCTGAGTGAATCCATTTCGCTCGTTTCGGTGGTAATCGGCATCATCCGCTACAGAAGCGTGCAGCCTGTCAGCAAAACAAAGACCGCTGCTGCTTAAACAAAATTCAGATTTTTACAGAACAGAGAAACGCCGACTTCCCACAAGGAAGCATTTCTTTAAATATGAACTTTGGCACTATAATTCGTTAAAACCGTCCGATATGCGTTCGCATTATCGGACGGTTTTGTCTTTTTTCTGCAACCAATCACAGAACCGTCAACTTATTGGCGTCAGCGCTTTTGCAGGTGCAGGAATGCTTTTTCGCCGAGGTATTGCGCGTTGTTTCCCAGTTCTTCTTCAATGCGCAGCAGGCGGTTATATTTAGCAACACGTTCGCTGCGGCAGGGGGCGCCGGATTTGATTTGCCCTGCATTGACCGCAACACACAGGTCGGCAATGGCGGTGTCTTCGGTTTCCCCCGAGCGGTGCGAAATGACGGCGGTGTAGCCTGCCCTCTTTGCCATGTTGATTGCATCCAATGTTTCGGTCAGAGTGCCGATCTGATTAATTTTAATGAGAATGGAATTGCCGATTCCCTTTTCGATTCCCTGCGACAGCCGTTCAATGTTTGTCACAAACAGGTCATCGCCCACCAACTGCACCTGCTTGCCGATTGCCTTAGTCAGCATAGCCCAGCCTTCCCAGTCCGTTTCAGCCATGCCGTCCTCCAGCGAAATAATGGGATACTTACTGCTAAGCCGTTGCCACAGTTCGACCATTTGCTCCCGGGTCAGATGCTTTCCCGATTTGGGCATGTGATACATTCCCGTTTCTTCCTCATACCATTCGGAGGAAGCCGCATCAACGGCAATCATAAAATCCTCGCCGGGTTGAAAGCCTGCACGGCGGATTGCCGCAACGATCAGTTCCAGTGCATCCTCATCCTGCTTCAGATTCGGTGCAAAGCCGCCTTCGTCGCCAACGCCCGTGGCAGGGGTTCCGTTTTCTTTCAGAACGGTTCTGAGAGTGTGAAACACCTCTGCACACATACGCAGTGCTCCTTTCCAACAGGATGCGGAAACAGGCATAATCATAAATTCCTGCATATCTACATTATTGGACGCATGTGCACCGCCATTGAGAATGTTCATCATGGGCACAGGCAGAACTTTTGCATCATCGCCGCCCAGATAGCGAAACAGACTCATCCCCTGCGAAGTCGCCGCCGCAACGGCATTTGCCATGGAAACGCCGAGAATTGCATTTGCACCCAAGCGGCTTTTATTGGGAGTAGCGTCGAGGTCAATCAGCAGTCTGTCGATTGCGGCCTGATCCAGAGCATTCTTGCCGATCAGCGCATCCTGTATCACAGTATTGATATGATGCGCCGCTTTTAAGACACCTTTGCCGTGATAACGGGATTCATCACCGTCGCGCAACTCACAGGCTTCATAAATCCCCGTGGAAGCCCCTGACGGAACCCCTGCTCTGCCGCAGCTGCCGTCTTCCAGAATCACTTCTGCTTCTATGGTGGGGTTGCCCCGCGAATCCAAAATTTCTCTGCCGATCACTTTAGCAATTCTTTTCATTGTATCCCCGTCTCCTTTTTTTGATTAGTGTAAACATAAACCTGCAAGAAATACCATAACACATTGCATGCAAATAAAAAAGGTGTGTAATTATTATATCACAAGTATCGGTGCAAAGCAAATCCCATACATCTTGCGATGTACGGGGATTTTTTACGAAACACAATTATATTTATTTACAAATTTATTTATGTATGATAAAATAAAAAGGATAATAAAAATCTGTTACAGCAGGTGATTTTATGAAAACATACGGAACATATTTTCAGAATGATACAGATTTGCCGATCAAGTACGGCGAAATCAATTTGATAAACCCCGAAAGACAGCGTCTTCGCGGTGAACCGTTGCAAAAAGGCATTGAGGCTTTCCCTGTTTTTCAGGGCTTCTGCGGCACGGACTTTGAGCTGATGAAAATGGGCAGAGCACACAAGCTGTCTGCCAAATTCCCCGCAGGCGAAAACAGGCTCATCAACGGCCATGAGGGTGTTGTGTGGGTTCCCTCGGAAAACCGCTTTGCCATCGTGCTCATCCGCGGCGGTGACAGCTGGGATCCGACCCGTTACACCGAGGACGAAACCTATTTTGAATACGGCTGTGATCAGGCAGACGGTCTGTTCTGTGACAAAAACTATTTTAATCCCGATATGCTGCTGCACCTGCCCGGGCAGTATGAAAGCCTTACAAAGCTGCCCTTGTCGGTTGCAAAGCGTTTGTCCTTTGCCGACCCGTATGCCTGTGCCATTTTCCAGCTTGAACGCATGGAGGACCTCGGTGAAGCACAGAATTTCCGTGTGGAAATGGCAAAGCACAAGTGCAGTGAGCAGGAAGCAAGAGCACTTGCAAAAGAGAATATTTTTGCAAAAACGGTTGTGTTCGGGCTCGGTATGACGGGGCTGTTCATTGCCGATCAGATAAGAAGAAATCACCCGAATGCACAGATTCTTTTTGTCGGCAGAAGTGACGAAAACTGCAAAAAGGTCACCTTCTCCAAGGAGATTGCAGGTGCGGATTACCTGTGCACGGCAGGCCTTTCCGAAGAAGAAACCGCTGCAAAAATCATGGAGAAAATCGGCGGCAGAGCCACCATGTTTGTCGGTACAAGCGGGTCGGATACGGAGCACAGAATCGCTTTTCAGCACAAGGTGCTCGGCTGCAACGGTGTTTACAACAGCTTCTCACTCGGTCCTGTTGTGTCTTATGACACCATGCCGTTCGGCTTTGAGAATCATCTGATTTTTGCATCCATCAACTTCCGTCAGGCACATATGGAAAAGGCAATTGAAGTGCTTGTGGACAGCCGCTATGACGAAGTGGTCGAGCTGATTGACAAGGATGCATTTATAAAAGACCCTCTCGATGCTTATGAAAACAAAATCTTCTGCAAGGGTGCACCGCTGAAAACAGGTGTCATCTGGAACAAAAATTACATAGACAAGGAAAACTGACATGAAAGCAATCGTTATTTCCAATCCCAACGAAATTGAGATCCGCGAAGTCCCCATGCCCGATATCAAGGAGGGTGAAGCACTGCTCAAGGTAAAATATGTCGGCATTTGCGGTGCGGATGTGGCTTCCTTTACGGGCAACCAGCCGTTCACCACCTATCCGCGTATTCCCGGACACGAATTTTCTGCCGAAATCGTAAGCATCCCCGACAATGACAAGGGACTCAAAGTCGGCGATATCGTCACCTGCAACCCTTATTTCAACTGCGGTACTTGCTACAGCTGTGAACGCGGTTTTGTAAACTGTTGCACCGACAATCAGACCATGGGTGTGCAGCGTGACGGCGCATTCTGCGAATACATTGCCATGCCCGTTGAGAGAATTTATGACGGCAGGGGTCTGTCTGCACAGCAGCTCGCCCTCATCGAGCCGTTTTCCATTTCGCAGCATGCCGTATCGCGTGCCGAAATCAAGGAAACCGACAATGTGCTTGTGGTCGGAGCCGGCCCCATCGGCTTGTTTGCACTGCTTGCCGCAAAGCAGAAATGCAACAGAATCGTGGTTGCGGATATTCTTGACAACCGCCTTGCACTCGCAAGTGAATACGGTGCAGATGCGGTCGTGAACACAAAAACGCAATCGCTTGCCGACTTTACAAATGAATTTACAGACGGCAACGGCTTTGATGTCTGCATTGAAGCCTGCGGTGCGCCCGAAACCTTCCTTGCCTGTATCGACAATGCCGCCTTTGCCGCAAACATCATTCTTATCGGCAACGGCAAGCGCGAAACCACCTTCAACCATTCCGTTCTGCTCAAAAAGGAGCTTAACATCCACGGCAGCCGCAATGCCCTGAAGGATGACTTCATCAACAACATTGACCTCGTGGCTTCGGGCAAGGCGGATGTGATGAAAATGGTCAGCGGTATCTATGAAATGAATGATGCCCTCGATGCATTCAAGGCACTCAGCCACAATGACGGAACACTCGCAAAGCTGCTTATCAAAATAGGTGACTGATATGAAAAAAACGGTAATACAGTTCGGTGAAGGCAATTTTTTAAGAGGCTTTGCTGATTATTTCCTTGACTCTATGAACAAACAAGGGCTGTATGACGGCAAGGCGGTCATCGTGCAGCCGAGAGCCGGCGGCAAATGCGCCCTTTTGTCTGCGCAGGACTGCAAATACAACCTGTATGCAAGAGGCATCCGCAACGGCGAAATCGTGAACGAGCACACCTGCATTGAATCGATTGCGGAATGCATTGACCCCTACAAGGATTTTGATTCCTACATAGCACTTGCCGACAATCCCGATTTTCGTTTTATTATTTCCAACACCACGGAGGCTGGCATTGCCTTTGACGAAAGCTGTCGTTTTACGGACACACCCTGCACGGGCTTCCCTGCCAAGCTGACACAGCTGCTTTACAGAAGATTCCAAAACGGTTTGAACGGCTTTATTCTTCTGCCGTGTGAGCTGATTGACAACAACGGCGATGCGCTCAGAAAGTGCGTTCTGCAATATGCCGGTTTGTGGCAGCTTGAGGACGGCTTCACGGCATGGCTTGAAAATGAAAACCAATTTGTAAACACATTGGTTGACCGCATTGTAACGGGCTATCCGCATGACGGCACACAGGAAAAGCACCCCGAGGACAAATTTCTGGACACAGCCGAGATTTTCCATCTGTGGGTCATTGAGGGCAATTTTGAAAACGAGCTGCCGCTGCAAAAGGCAGGCTTCAATGTAATATGGACAGACGATGCAAAGCCCTACAAGAAAATCAAGGTGCGCATTCTCAACGGCGCACACACTTCCCTTGTTGCAGGCGCACTGCTTTCGGGCATTGAAACGGTCGGAGAAGCAATGGGCAATGAGCTGACAAGTGCATTTTTAAACACCTGCATGTATCAGGAAATTTTGCCCACCATCGGCGAAAATGACGAGAGCCTTGCCTTTGCAAGCAGCGTGTTTGACCGCTTCCGCAATCCCTTTATTCAGCACAAATGGCGCTCGATCGCGCTTAACTCTGTCAGCAAATTTGCGGTGCGTGTGCTGCCGACCATACTCGAATACAAAGAGAAGAACGGAATCTATCCGAAGCACCTTTCTTTGTCACTGGCATATCTTATTTATTTCTACAAAAATGACATGCCCGAGGATGCACCCGATGTGATTGCCGTGATGCAAAAGGACAGCATCGCCGATATTCTGAAAAATACCGCGCTGTGGCAGGCAGATTTGTCCGACATGGCAGAAATCATCACCGATTATTACAGCAAAATCGAAGCCCTCGGTGCAAAGGAAGCAATGAAATGGAACCTTTCATAATCAACGAAAAGGACAATGTCTGCGTTGACCTGCAAACGGGGCACAAGCTTGCCTTGTGCGATATTGAATCGGGCGCAGATATTATCAAATACGGCTACCCCATCGGCTATGCGACCGCAAATATCGCAAAGGGTGAAGCCGTGCATTCGCATAACATGAAAACCAAATTGGGCGACATTCTTTCTTATGAGTACAAGCCCGATTTTACCCCCTTACAGCCAAAAGAGCCGTTCACAATCCGTGCCTTTGTGCGCAAAAACGGCGACATCGGCATACGCAATGATATTTTCATTGTGCCGACCGTCGGCTGTGTGAACAGCATTGCAAAAAATCTTGCCGAAAAAACGGGCGCGGTCTGCTTTTCGCACCCTTACGGCTGCAGTCAGCTGGGGGACGATCAAAAAATCACGCAGTTGATTTTAAAGGGGCTTATCAACCACCCCAATGCAGGCGGTGTGCTTGTGTTGGGGCTCGGCTGTGAAAACAACAACATCGGCGAAATGAAAAAGGTGCTCGGCACATGGGATGACACGAGAATCAAATTCCTCAATGTACAGGACTGCGAGGATGAAATTTCCGCAGGTGTTGCACTGCTCAAAGAATTAAAGACGGTTGCTTCAAAGGATGAGCGACAAGAGGTGCCTGCATCCAAACTGAAAATCGGTCTGAAATGCGGAGGCTCGGACGGCTTTTCGGGAATCACCGCCAATGCCGTTGTCGGCAGGGTCACGGACACACTTTGCGCCATGGGTGCCGGTGCTGTTTTAACGGAAGTACCCGAAATGTTCGGTGCGGAAACGGTTTTGTTCCAACGCTGTGTGAACGAAGATGTGTTCAACCGCAGTGTTTCTCTCATCAATAACTTTAAGCAATATTTCAAGGACCACAACCAGCCCGTGTCCGAGAATCCGTCCCCCGGCAACAAGGAAGGCGGCATTACCACACTCGAGGAAAAATCCCTCGGCTGTATTCAGAAGGGCGGCACGGCACCCGTGGCGGATGTGCTCGATTACGGTGATACTGTCCGAAAATCGGGTTTAAGCCTGCTCAACGGCCCGGGCAATGACATTGTGTCGGTCACCAATCTGTCGGCTGTGGGCTGTCACATGGTGCTGTTCACCACAGGCAGAGGCACCCCTCTCGGCGGTGCGGTGCCGACCGTCAAAATTGCATCCAACGATACGATTGCAAACAAAAAGAAGCACTGGATCGACTATTGTGCGTTCGGGCTTGATAAGGACGCAAAAGCCCAAGAGCTGCTTGACCTTATTAAACGCATTGCCGACGGCGAACCGACTAAAAACGAGCTTCTCGGCAACCGCGAAATTGCCATTTTCAAGGACGGTGTAACCTTATGATTATTGATGCACATGCCCATTTGTGGAAAAAACAGAACGGAATCGTCAACGGTAAGCCCGTTTATGACCTCGGCGGCGGTAAAAGCGATTTCGGCGGTGAAATCAAGCAGATGATGCCGCCTTACATGACCGACGGCGAAAACACGGCAGAGCGTTTTCTTGCCAATATGGACTATGCGTGTGTCAACGGTGCTGTCATCACCCAGGAATACATTGACGGAAATCAGGATAACTATCTGCTGTCCTGCAGGTCTGACCGTCTGAAAATCTGCGCCTTGTATGAAAAAAAGCCGCTTTCGGATATAAACGGCTTTGACGGTATTAAAATCTGTGCAGGCAGGCTCAGTGACAAAAATCTGCTCAACCACCTGCATCCGTTCAGGATGGCGGCCGAAAACGGCAAGTTCATCTCCATCGACCTTGCAGACGGCAACGAGCAGACGGATATGCTGCAAAAAATCGTTGACATGTTCCCCGATTTAAAAATTGCAATCGGGCATTTCGGCATGGTCACAAGAGAAAACTGGACAGCGCAAATAGAGCTTGCAAAAAACAAAAATGTGTTCATTGAAAGCGGCGGCATCACATGGCTGTTCAATTCGGAATTTTACCCCTACCCGTCGGCTGTGAAGGCAATCAAACAAGCTGCCGACATTGCAGGCTTTGAGAAGCTGATGTGGGGCAGCGATTATCCGCGTACCATGACCGCCATCACCTACAAAATGAGCCTTGACTTCGTGGAAAAAACGAACGAAATCTCCGAAGCAGACAAGCGCAGATTCCTCGGTGAAAATGCCGTCGAATTTTATAACTTCAAAAATTTACCGACCTTAACAAAGATCAAAAATATGGTGGAAGATTAAAATGCTTTCTTTCGATTCATTTTTACATACAACGCCCCGTGTACAGTATTTTCCCGATTATGAAACCACGGGCGAATCAGACGGCATATCCCTTGCAGGCATACAAGTCCTTTGCTTTGACGGGGCGGATTATCAGGGCAAGCACACTAAGGTGTTTGCCCATATCGGATTTCCCGAGAACACAGGCAAAAAAGTGCCTGCCGTGGTGCTTGTGCACGGCGGCGGCGGACACCCCGAGGATCTGTGGATCAAAAAATGGAATGAACAGGGCTTTGCCGCCATTGCCATGGACACCACGGGCTTTTTCCCCACCCAAAAAATACCGCATCTGTATGAGGGCTTTGAAAGAGGCTTAAAAAGAGAGTTGTGTCCCCCCTTTGCCGAGGACGGCTACACCGTTGGTCCCGACAACAGCGGCATGGCGGATCTGCTCCTGCCGCTGGAGGAGCAATGGATGTATCATGCCGTTTCTGCGGTGATTCTTGCGCACAACATCCTGCGTGGTGACACACGCATTGACAGCACAAAAATCGGTATCAGCGGCATTTCCTGGGGCGGCATCATCACCTCGACCGTCATCGGACACGATCCGCGTTTTGCATTTGCTGTTCCCATATACGGCGCAGGCTTCCTGAAGGACGGCGATTCCCTGATTTCTGCTGCTTACAAAGAAGACAATGCGGCACTCTGGCGTGCTGAAGCCCGATTTGACAGGGTGAAAATACCCGTGCTGTGGCTGTGCTGGAATGATGACTGCTTCTTCCCTGCGCAGGCAAATTCAAAATCATTCCTTGCCACCAAGGTAAACAACAAAAACACCTGCCTTTCCTTAAAGCACGAAATGTTCCATTCGCACCGTGAGGGCTTCACCCCCGGGGAGGGCTATTGGTTCGCACACAAGGTAATCAACGGTGAAGCCGTTCCCGAAGTGCAGGCAGAATACAAGAACGGAAAAGTGCATTACACCTGCACCGAAAAGGCAGCAAAAGTCCGCTTGTTTTATATCAATGAAAAGATGAGCCATTGCGAACGGAAAAAATACAATCGTATAAATATTTTCATGCAGCAGGACTGGCAGATCAAAAATCTCGACCCGACACAGAATACGGCAGCACTACCTGCCGATGCATACGGCTGTTATGTGGAATTCACACTGCAAAACGGCATGGTGCTGACAACGCCCTACACAGAACAGCAAGCGGTGCCGATTCAGATTCTGCTGCTGCCCAAGTTTGAAAACGGCGAAATGACGGGTGATTTTCCCGGTGAAGCACAGTTTTTTTATGAACATTACTGCAAGGGCGGTGCGCAATACACCGTTGACGGCGGCTTCCCCGGTCACAAGCTGTATGTCAAAGACGGCATTGCGCTGTATGTGACGGGCTGTGCCAAAATCAATGCCGTGCTCGGGCTTACTGCGGTGTTGCATGACAGGCGGTTTGATTTTTCCGACACTTTCTTTTTGAGTGTCGGCTGTGCAGGCTCGGCGGTCGGCTCGACAGTGATGGGTGATGTGTTTGTCATCACCGCCGCCGCGGACTTTGACCTCGGACATCATGCGGATGCACGCGACCTTGCACCCGACACCGAAACGACATGGTTTCACAACCCCGTTTATGACAGCGCGGCTTTCAGAATTCTTGACAAGACACTGACGGACAAGGTGTATAAGCTCGTCAAGGACACACCCTTGCGCACCACCGAAAAAACGCGTGCCTTTATGCAAAAGCAATTCGGCAAGGCCGCATGGGCAAGCCGTTCGCCTGCCGTGCTGAAAGGCACAACGCTTTCGGGTGACAACTATTGGAAGGGCCTGCATGACCACCGGAATGCCGAAAAAATGGTGCAGTCCTACTGCCTCCCCGACCCGTTTGTGTGTGCTGAAATGGAGGATGCGGCTCTGGCTGTTGCTCTCGATCGCTACGGGCTGCTTGACCGCTTCATTGCCTTGCGTGTATCGGTGAATATGGATGTATTCACAAGCGGACTGACCCCCGAATCGCTTTGGGGGACACAGTCGGGTGCCGCATTCGATTCCGATGACGACAGGGAAGCACTCGATATTTTCCCCGCGGCAATGGAAAATCTGTTTTGTGTCGGCAAAAAGGTCATCGATGCCCTGCTGATAAAAAACTAAAAAAAATACAGGAAGCAATCGGTTTCAAGCCGTCTTGCTTCCTGTTTTTCATTTTTATTGCTGTTGGAGAGTGCTCTGATTCATTGCCCCGCCCATGAGCTTTTCCATAAGTCCCTTTTTCTGTTTTTTGGGCTTGTAGGTGGGAGGATTGTCAAGTCTTGCACGGGCACTTCTGGACGATGTAAGATGCTTGAGGACCGTGGTGACGGGCTCGAGCATGGTGTCGGTCAGATACGGAATAACCTGCGACAACAGGGCTGAATCTTCACGGCAGATTTCACCGAGAACAGTGACGGCAATCAGGCTCTGGCAGGCATTGGTGCCGTCCTCATACATTTCACCGAGAATGCCGAACAGCTTTTTCATCTTCATCGGGTTGTTTTCGGTGATCGTCTTTTTAATAACGGGATTTGCATGGTTCAGGAAGAAATCCTCACACAGGAAGTCCCCATAGGTTTCCACATTTTCATGCAGGGCTGTTTTGAGCTCGGGGTAAGCCACTGCAAGCTTGGAGGCAAGCGTGTAGGGGTCAAAAGAGCTTGCACCGCTGCGTACAGCCGCCTTGGAAACGGTGGCAGGTGCATTCTTTTTGGAGATGATTTTGGTTTTCTTGGTGTAGGTTTCGCTGATCTGCTCGCTCATTTCGTTGATAACGGAACGAACATCCTTGTTGTCATATTCATCAAGAATCATCAGATATGTTCCGTCGAGGTTGTACATGGAATCATCATCGGCAACCACATCGGGGGCACAAGACAGCAGATGAATGCGGTTGTTGCTGAAAACGACACGCAGCTTGCCTTTTTCGGATGTAAAATCCATCACGCTTGCCGCATCACGGCTATAAACGGCAGGCTGTTTTCTGTCCATATCGTCTTTGAATACCGGGGTAAAGCCGCAGGCGGCACAGGCAGGCAGAATACCTGCATACACGGCATCCATCATAGATTTTTGTTCAAGCATGTTTATCGGGTCCTTTCATCAGCCGTTGAGTGCGGCAAAGTTTGCTTTGTTTGCTTTATAAAGGTTTTTGTAAACGGCATAATTCTTGTCGTAAATTGCCTTGTTTGCAGGGTTGGGCTTATAGGTCTGCACGGCAGGAATCATCTTCTTTGCATCGGCAAAGCCGGGAATCAACCCGAGACCGACCGCAACCGTAACCGCTGCACCGACAGCACCGACATTCTGCGGACTGTCAACGGTTTCAACCGTTTTGCCCGTGATGTCTGCAAGAATCTGACAGGTCAGTGCGGAGAGAGCACCGCCGCCGACAAAGCGGACGGTATCGCTTGTCTGTACCTTCTTGTCGGAGGCTTCAATGAACCAGCGCATGTGGAAGCAGACACCCTCCAATACCGCACGGATCATTTCGCTCTTGCCCGTTTCAAGGGAAAGATTGAAGAACATACCTCTTGCATTGGGATCCTCAAACGGACAGCGATTGCCGTGCAGCCACGGTGTGAAGATGACACCGCCGCAGCCTGCCGGAACACGGCTGCAAACCTCGGTCATATAGTCATACAAAGATGTATATTTCCCTTCGTAGGAATCGGTTACATTTTTGGTTTCAAGATAAATACCGATTTCATCAAGGGCAAGGTGATCCTTGACCCATTCAAGGCACTTGCCTGCGGTTTCAAGCTCGGCAAAGTAGTTGAACTTGCCCTCGTCCGCACCCGTAACGGCAGCCATCATGGTGTTGGCATCCACAATGCTCTTTTCAACCACCGTGGAAACCCAGCCGGATGTGCCGTTGTAAATGTGGGTATCACCGGGGTTGACACAGCCGGCACCCACGCCGATGAGCGAAGCGTCACCGCCGCCGCCGAAAACAGCCGTGCCTTCCTTTAAGCCGAGCTCCTTTGCCTGCTGCGCACGAAGTCCGCCGACCTGTGCAATAGCAGGAATGACCTCGGGAAGATGATCGATGTTGATACCGAGCATCTTGCAAAGGCTTGCACTCCAGCACTGATGTCCTGCACGGATATCGAACAGCTCTGCACCGAAGGCGGAGTCGGGAGTCATAATGCATCTGCCCGTCATGCGGCAGATGAGATACTCTTTCACATCAAGCCACTTATGTACCTTTTTGAAATTCTCCGGCTCGTGTGCTTCTACCCATTTGTATTTCCAGACGGGATCCTTGACGGAAGCGGCAACCGCACCTGTGATAACAAGGGATTTCAGCAGCTTCGGGATATTGGCACCCGCAATCTGCGGACCGTGTGCGATTCCCTTTTTGAGCTCCTCACGGGCTCTCTGATCCATATAGCTGAAGGCTCTGCGGATGGCATTGCCGTCCTTGTCAACGAGAACAAGTCCCTGCATCTGCGAACAGAACGAGATACCGTCGATCTGCTCTGCGGAAATGCCTGCCTTTTCAAGGGCGATCGGGGTAGTTTTGCAGAGCGCAGCCCACCATTCATCGGGATCCTGCTCTGCGCCGCCGTCGGGAAACACATACAGCTTATATCCCATGGATGCACTGCCGAGCAGGCGGATGGTATCGGACATTTCAAAAACGCAGGTCTTGACACCCGTGGTGCCGATGTCATAAGTAATAGCGTACTTCATTTTTATTAACAACCCTTTCTCATAAATCTTTTCTGCCTTCGATGGCACGGGTAAGGGTAACACTGTCTGCATATTGCAGGTCACTGCCGACGGGAAGCCCGTAGGCAAGTCGGGAGACCTTGACTCCCATGGGCTTGAGCAGCCTGGACAGATACATGGCAGTAGCCTCTCCCTCAATGTCGGAGTTGGTTGCCATGATGACCTCACGGACATGGTCGGGCTCAATGCGTGCGAGCAGCTCCCTGACGGTCAGATCCTCGGGGCCGACCCCCTCCAGCGGTGAAATCACACCGTGCAGAACATGGTATGTCCCTTTGTATTCATCGGTTTTTTCAATCGCCATCAGGTCTTCCGCATTTTCGACCACGCAGATAAGACTGCGGTCGCGCTTGGGATGGCTGCAAATGGGGCAGAAGGCTGCCTCCGTCAGATTGCAGCACAGGGTGCATTTTTTTATTTTCACACAAGCATCGGTAATCGCCTGCGCCATGGACAGACCTTCCTCCTGCGGAAGTCCGAGCACATAGAAAGCCATGCGCTGTGCGGTCTTTCTGCCGATGCCGGGCATTTTTTCAAACTGCTCAATGAGCTTTTCAAGCGGTGCGGCTGTAAATTCCATTGCTTACAGAAGGCCGCCCATACCGGGGATATTCAGTCCGCCCGTGACGCCGTTCATGGTCTGTTCCATGGTGTCGTTTGCCTTACGGATGGCTTCGTTGAGGGATGCCATGAGCAGATCCTCAAGCATATCGATGTCCTCGGGATCAACGACCTCGGGCTTCATCTTGATGGAGGTGATTTCATGCTTGCCCGTTACGGTGACCTCAACGGCACCGCCGCCTGCGGATGCGGAAAATTCGCTGTTTTCCACTTCCTCCTGCACTCTCTGCATTTCCTCCTGCATCTTCTGAATGCGCATCATCATGTCGTTTCTGTTGGGCTGATTGGGAATTCTTGCTTTCATATCCGTATTCTCCTTAACTTATAATTCAACTTTAGGGGTCAGTTTTCTGCCGAGCACCTTTTCGGCTGCAGTTGAAAGCGCATTGCTGAAGCCTTCGTTGCGCAGCAGAACTGCCAATAATTTATTGTTCGTGTGAATAATGAGCATCGAGCCGCGTGTTTCCGCCGTTGAATCGGCAAGATGACCGATCAGCGGTCGGCAGAGTGCTTCTGCTTCAATGCAACATCTTGTCCATGTGCGGTTGTCGATTACACCGTTGGACGGCTCGTCTGCAGGTGCCAGGGTTGCGGCAGATGCAGGAGCAACAAAATCATCATCGTCAAACGGAAGACCTGCAAACGGTGACGGCTCACTTGCTGCAACCTGCGCCGGGCCTCCGAACAGGGATGTGCTTTCCTCGGGCGGTGTGAATTCATCATCGTCAAAGGGCAGTGCACCGTCAAACGGAATTTCCCCGGGTGCGGCATCCGGGGCAGCTTCCGCTGTCGGGGCAGGCGGTGTTTCATCCCACAAAAGATCGGAGTCAAACGGCGGTGCATCCTCGTCATCAAACGGAAGTGCTTCGTCATCAAAGGCAGGCGTATCGTCAAGCGGCAGCGGCTCTTGTACGGCAGGTGCATTGTCGGGCACAAAGGGAAGCTCTTGCTCAACGGGCTTTGCCATCGGTTGAACGGCAGGTTCGGGTACGGCAACGGGTGTCACCGTCTGTACGGGAATGCCGTTTGTCTGTATATTTTTCAGCTTCTGCTCCAGGTCAGCCACACGCTGTGCCAAAGCAGCAACCGAGGTATCGGTTTCGGGACGACACAGACGGATGAGTGCCATTTCCGCTTCCACTCGGCGGTTCTGTGTTTTTTTGATCGCATCCACCGCATCCGAAAGCACGCTCAATGCACGCAGAATTGCTTCCGTTGTGAACATGGCGGCAAGCTTGCGATTTTCTTCAATCTCCTCATTGGTGGCAACGATGAGCTTTTCGGGGTGCTGCACGGTATGCACGATCAAAAGATTTCGGAATTGGTTAATAAGCTCCGTGCAAAGACGCTCGGTGTCGCACGATGCCTTGTGCAGGTCATCGAGTATTGTCAGTGCTGCGGCGGTGTCACGGTTGGCAATCGTGCGGCAGAGATTAAACAGATAATCCCTTCCCATAATGCCTGCGGCAGCGGTCACGGTCTGCACGGTGATGGGCGGCTCGTCCGTGCTTAAACAACGGTCGAGCAGAGAAAGTGCATCACGCATGCCGCCGTCTGCAAGACGGGCAATGAGCACTGCCGCATCACTGTCAAGGTTTGCGCCCTCGGCTTCGGAAATGCGCTGCAGTCTTTTGGCAATGACCTCCGGCTCAATACGGCGGAAATCATAACGCTGACAACGCGATAGAATGGTACTCGGCAGCTTCTGCACTTCGGTTGTTGCAAGAATGAACTTGACATGCTCGGGCGGCTCTTCAAGCGTTTTGAGCAGTGCGTTGAACGCTTCAATGGTGAGCATGTGTACCTCGTCCACAATGTACACACGGAATTTTGCCTGCGAGGGAGTGAACTTGACCTCCTCACGCAGTTGGCGGATATCATCTACACCGCGGTTGCTGGCGGCATCGATCTCAACAATATCGAGCACCGTGCCGTCATCAATACCCTTACAGATCTCGCATTCGTTGCAGGGATCGCCGTTTACGGGATGCAGGCAGTTGACAGCCTTTGCAAAAATCTTTGCACAACTGGTTTTGCCCGTTCCGCGCGAACCTGTAAACAGGTAGGCATGGGACAGGCGGTTTTCTTTGATCTGACAGGCAAGAGCCTTTGTTACTTGCGGCTGACCGACCACATCGGAAAATGTTTGCGGTCGCCATTTGCGGTACAGGACTCTGTACACGGTACAAGCCCCCTTCGGATAAAAAAATTCTGCCTCTGTCACACGGCGTACAGGCGGACTGTGGCGCTCGGGCAGACCGCTTAATGCTGCTCGGTTCCCCGCCTGACATGGTTCACGGCGCTCCGCCGCACAGGACCCGCACGCCGCATGACAGAAACAGAATTTATGAAGTGTTGTTATTATAATACAAAAAAAGGCTTTGTGCAAGGGGTAAACGCATTTTTTTTAAATATTTATTTTATTTACCCAAAATCACCAAAAATAAATGCACTTTTGTCGGCAAATACCGCCAAACCGCCACTTGCACTCCCCTTTTGTTTGTGTTATAATATAACATCCAATGAGGTACACATTATGATACAAAACAGAGTTATCACCATAACCGATATCAGCCGCACCCCTGACGGAGAGGAAAGCAGTCAGGTGATTACAAAGGGCTGCATGGTCGGCGGTCCCGAGGATTACACCCTGCATTTTACGGAAATGCTGGACGATGAGCATGTCTGCGATACCCGTATGACCGTAAAAAAACGCAGCTGCGTGAGCATTCTGCGCACGGGTGCTTATAATTCCGAAATGATCATCGAGGCAGGTCGCCGCCATAACAGCCACTACATCACTCCGTACGGTGAGTTCATGATCGGCATTTTTGCAAAATCCGTGGACAGCACCGTGGAAATGACAGGCGGCAAGCTGAAAATGAATTATACCATCGATTTTTTCGGCGGTCATGCCGCTGAAAAAACATTGATTATTGCTGTCAGCGGCAAAACGACCGCACAGAACGGAAAGGAGAAAAGCGGAAAAACGCTTGTTGCAAGGCGTGTTCCGCAGAAAAAGCAATGAGTATTCTTGTAGCAAAGGCAGAGCAACAGCTTCGCACGATCATTGAAAACGCATTCCGCACCTGCTTCCGGAACGGTGCGCTGCCCGAAGCGGAAATTCCCGCTTTCAAAGTGGAAATCCCTGCTGATCGCAGCCACGGCGACTATTCCGCCAATGCCGCACTGGTCGGTGCAAGAGTATTCCGCACCGCACCGCCGAAAATCGCAGCCGCCTTGCAGGAAAATATTGACCTTGCAGGCACTTATTTTGCAAGCTGTGAGGTCGCAGGCGCAGGCTTCCTGAATTTCCGTCTGTCCCCTGCTTATTATGCAGATATCCTGCTCGATGTTGCCGACAAGGGCGAACAGTACGGCAGCTCCGACTTTGCCGCAGGCAAGCGTGCTCTTGTTGAATTCGTTTCCGCAAACCCCACAGGTCCGATGCATGTCGGCAACGCACGCGGCGGCGCCATGGGCGATACCCTTGCCGAGGTTCTTTCCCGTGCAGGCTATCAGACCGAGCGTGAGTTCTATATCAACGACGGCGGCAATCAGATCGAAAAATTCGGTCTGTCGCTTGACATCCGCTATCGTCAGCACTTCGGGGATCCCATTGAAATGCCCGAAGACAGCTATCACGGTCAGGACATCATTGACCATGCCGTTGCATTTGCCGGGATTCACGGTGACAAATACATCCATACCGATGAAGCAGAACGCAGAAAGGCACTTGTCGCCTATGCCCTGCCGCTGAATATTGCAGGATTAGAGCGCGATCTTCTGAAGTATAATATTAAATATGACACATGGTTCCATGAAAGCACACTGCACAATTCGGGTGCTGCCAAGCAGGTTGTGGAAATCCTGACCGAAAAGGGCTTTACCTACGAGCAGGACGGCGCCGTGTGGCTGAAGGCCGAGCAGTTCGGCTGTGACAAGGACTTCGTGCTTGTCCGTTCAAACGGACTTTACACCTATATTGTTCCCGATATTGCTTACCATTATAACAAGCTCTGCATCCGTCATTTTGACCTTGCGGTTGACATTCTCGGTGCAGACCACCACGGCTATGTGCCCCGTCTGAAAGCCGCTTTGCAGGCACTCGGTGTAGACCCCGAAAGACTGCAGGTTGTGCTCATGCAGATGGTTCGCCTCATTAAAGAAGGCGAGATCGTCAAGGCTTCCAAGCGTTCGGGCAAGGCAATCACACTCGTCACATTGCTTGAAGAAGTACCCATCGATGCGGCTCGTTTCTTCTTCAACCTGCGTGAAGCCAACAGCCACTGCGACTTTGACCTTGACCTTGCCGTTGAGGAATCCTCGCAGAATCCTGTTTACTACTGCCAGTATGCACACGCAAGAATCTGCTCCATCCTTGCAAAGATGAAGGAAAAGGGTGTTGATGCCGCTTTTGCAGACCGTGATGCACTGTGCTTGCTGACTGCTCCCGAAGAAAAAGAGCTCATCCGCCACATTGCCGCACTCACGGGCGAGATCGTCACCGCCGCACAGGCACTCGATCCGTCCAAGATCACCAAATATGCGGTTGACCTTGCGGCTCTGTTCCATAAGTTCTACAATGCCTGCCGTGTGGATGTGCCCGAAGAAGCACTTCGTGATGCAAGACTTTCGCTGTGCATTGCAACACGCAGCGTGATGAAAACCGTGCTGTCGATGCTTAAAGTTGCAGCACCCGAAAGCATGTAAGTAAACCAAAACGATACCCGGAAAGGAGGGTTTTTATGGCAAAGAGTGTGCGTGAAAACACCGTTGCAACAAACCGACAGGCTTATCATGAATATTTTGTCGTAGAAACCCACGAAGCCGGTATCGAGCTTTGCGGCACGGAGGTCAAATCCATCCGTCAGGGCAAATTAAACCTCAAGGATTCCTATTGCATGGTCGAAAACGGCGAACTGTTGCTGCACGGGATGCATGTTTCCCCTTATGACAAGGGCAATATCTTCAACCGTGACCCCATGCGCACACGCAAGCTGCTGATGCACAAGCGTGAAATCATGCGTCTGTTCGGTCTTGTCAAGCAGCAGAGCTATGCCATCATTCCGCTGTCTGCCTATTTTGTCAACGGCAGGCTGAAGATTGAAATCGGACTTTGTAAAGGCAAAAAGCTTTACGATAAACGCGAAACCGCCGCCAAAAAGAGCGCCGAGCGTGATATTGAGCGCTCCTTCCGCGGCAGCAAAAGTGATTATTGATTATTAAGCCTCAAAATGGCATAATAATAGATACGGGTTCGGAGGATCTCCACCCCACATGGGGCTGAAAGGATTTCGACGGGGATTCTGAGCACCGATAAGCGGGCAGAGGTGCGGTACCTCTTTAAACTTCCGCAAGTTTAGAAATAAACGACAATAATAATACTGTACTCGCAGCTGCTTAATTGCGGCCGCCGTCTTTCCCGAGAGCACCGCGGCTCGGTGTAAAGGCGTCATGCAGCGGTGAACGTGCACAGGGAAGCGCCTCATATCCTGTCATGCACAATGGGGCTGTCCAAAGGCGGAGGGTGTCATTTCCCGCCGTCCGCGGAGAGAACTAAATAAATGACTGCGCCCGGAGAAGGTCGATGTAAAGGGTTTTCGGACAGGGGTTCGACTCCCCTCAGCTCCACCAAAAGCAAGGCACCGCTGTTGCGGTGCTTTTTGCTTTTTGGTGGAATCCAATCCGAAGGATTGGTAAGTAATCAACGGGCAAAGCCCGTTGTATGTAATCCGTTTGCAAAGGCAAACGGTATGTAATCAGCGAAGCTGCATGGCATCACCGCAGGTGCATACATCCTTCGGATTGATTACATACATTTCCTTGCGGAAATGATTACATCCACACCTGCGGTGTGATTACATACCGAAACTCCGTTTCGGATTCAATACAACGCTTCGCGTTGCTTACTTTTCATTTTTTCTGAACACATCGAGCATGTGAATCGACATTCCGACGCAGTCTTCCCTCTCGCAAAGATTCGACAGAAATTTCATATACTCCTCAAATTCACGGTCGGTCAAGGTGTCGAATCGGTCGTCATAAAGGTAAGACAGCATATCGACCCCGACAAAATGAAGCCTTGTGACATCATGCTTTTGCATGAGTGCATCAATGTCCGATTTGCGGTACAATTCAAAGATTTCCGCAGGGGATGAAACGGTGTGATAGTCCTCTTTTATAAGCCCTTTTTCAACAAAATGCAGGATTCTTTTTGTGTAAAAGAACTTGTAAACCGAGGTGTCGTTGTTGCAGTAGGAGGCATAAATGACACCGTTTTTCTTTGCCAGTCTGATTGCCTCCGAGAGCGCCTTGTGCTTGTCTTCATCGTTAAAAAGATGATACATCGGCCCCAACAGCAGCACAATGTCAAACTTTTCACTTTCAAAAGCGGAAAGATCACAGGCATTGCCCTCATGAATGCGGATCTTGTGATGCGGTTTCACCTTTTTCTGCATGATTTCAATGTTGTGCGGTACAAGCTCAACGGCGGTAACATCATATCCCATTTCCGCCAAGGCCAGAGAATACCTGCCCGTGCCGGCTCCGATTTCAATGATTTTTGCACCGGGGGTAAGATATTTTTCAATGTATCTCATTGTGTTGAGGTATTCCGGCATCCGGCTTTTGCGCAGCAGTCTGCCGTCTTCATCGTAGCGATTGTAAAAATCAATCACGCTGTTGCCCGTTGTTGCAGGCTTCTTTCTGAACAGTTTTGAAAATTTCATAATATCCTCCTAAAAAATAAACGGTGAAAGCTCAAACAATAAGCCTACACCGTTATAATCATATCGTTATAAAACAAATTCACCTGTCACGAAATGAATATACAAGCATAGACCTGCACCCCGTAGGTTGTGCAAGCCACTGCATATACATATCGAGTTTTTTGAAAAGACAGGTATTCATAAGCATTCCTCTGTTTTGATACTGACAAGGATAGCAAATCGGGAGTCGTTTGTCAAGTCCCTGCTACCTGTTATGTAGTTCTGTTATGCCAGGGCATCGGCAGGGGCGTTTTCGGGCAGCCAGCCGGTGAAGCCCGTTTCGGGCATGGCGGCAATGGTTGCCATGTCCTCTGCGGAAAGCGCAAAGTCGAAAATCTGTGTGTTTTCGATGATTCTTTCGGGCGTGACCGACTTGGTCAGCACGTTAAGACCCGATTGCAGAACAAACCGCAGGCAGATCTGTGCCACGCTCTTGTTGTATTTTGCGGCAATACCTGCAAGGGTTTTGTCACCGAGCACCGCACCGCAGCCGAGGGGGCTGAATGCCTGCACGAGCATTCCCTTTTCCTGCGAATAGGCAACGGTTTCGGGCTGTGTGTAGCCGGGGTGGAACTCAATCTGATTCACCATGGGCTTGATTTCGCAGCGTTCTGCGAGTGCATCGTAATGCTTTTTCTGAAAATTGGAAACACCGATGGCACGGATTTTACCTGCCTTGTATGCATCCTCAAAGGCTCTCCATGTGGATGCATTGATTTCCTTCCAATCGGACGACACCTTTTCAACGCACGGCCAGTGAATGAGATACAGATCCGCATAGTCAAGTCCGAGATTCGTGAGCGAAATGTCAATCGCTTCGGTTGCCTTTTCGTAGCCACGCATGGTGACCCAATGCTTGGTGGTAACAAAAAGCTCCTCACGCTTCACACCCGATTCACGGATCCCCTCACCGACCGCCTTTTCATTGCCGTAAATAAAGGCGGTATCAATGTGACGATAGCCGGCTGCAATGGCGGCCTTGACGCTTGATTTTGCAATTTCGCCGTCGGGGGTAAGATACGTGCCGTAGCCCACGCAAGGCACCTGCACACCGTTGGCAAGGGTGAATGTATCGGTCAGGTTGTTCATTTTCGTTGCTCCTTTAATCATATTCTGATAAAAGTATAACACCAAAACGGGGAAATGACAATAGGGCTTGTGAAGTTGTATCAAAATTTATTGTCAAGGGATAATAATCGGACAGCAAAATTTGACAATGATGAAAATATATGATAAATTGAATGTAGGACTTTTCAGTTTAAAAGCAGATATTAACTTGCTTATTATCTTGCCAAATTTACAATAATACAAGCTTGCACTTTTGTTGTTTTGCGTGTTTGTGAATCAATATTATATATGCATAATATTTAATAAGGATGTGAAGATATGAATAATATTCAAGCTTTTATTCAAGCAACTGAAGCACAAAGCAAAAATTCAGCTAAAGTTGTTAAGTTCGCTTTTAAAAAAGTAAACGAGGACATTATTGCTTACAATGCGCCTAAATTAAAAAATTTAATTTTACAAATGCGTCCAAATAGTCATAAGGATATAGTAACATTTTGTTGGGGTTTTGGTGCTTATGCTAAATGGTTATACGAACAGAATATAATTGATTCCAATACACTTTACGAAGAAGTTCAAAAAATTGATAAGAATGAGTTATGGGAATTAGCAAAACCAAATGCCCGTAGAAAATTCATTTCAAACGAGAGATATCATTTAATAATTGAAGACATCGAATCTAACGAAGAATACAATTTTTTATATTATAAAACCCTGTTCTCTTGCATTTATGAAGGGATATACAATGATGATTTAAGTGTGATTAAAAACTTACGTCTATCAGATATTGAGGATAATATTGTTACCTTGCATGAGGATAGCGGTTATTCATACAAATTGAAGATTTCCAACCAGTTATCGTTTGATTTAAAACAACTTTCAACAATTGATTACTGGGAAAGACCTAATAAAAATGGTCTATGTCAAGTCGCTATGAGGGGTTATTATAACGATAGCATATTCAAAGTTGAAGATAGAAGCACAGCTTCTGATGATTCATATAAATATACATATTATTCCAAATTAAGAAAAATAGCAAAAAATTATGTTGGTCACCAACTTTTGCCTTTGCAATTGTATGTAAGTGGCTTAATGCACCGTATTGGATATTTATTGAAAAAAAATGATTTAACAGTAAATGAAGTTTTTGCAGATAATTGCAGAAATTCACTTGCACATTCACTTGTTTCAGCAGAATTATTAAGATGTAATAACAATGTGAAATATTCAAACTTTAGAGATATAGTGAAAGGCCACATAGATGCATTTAACGATGAGTTGTTTGATGATTTAAGTGATGATTTGTTTGAAGAGTTATTATTTGAAAGTATACAAGAATTTGAAGAGGGAGAAGAAAATTTAATCCAACATCTTATTCACGAAAGAAATTTGGAAGTAGTAGAACTTGCAAAATCACAATTTAAAGAAAACCATGCAGGAATGCTTTTTTGTGAGAATTGTGGCTTTGATTTTTCAAAAAAATATGGTGAACGAGGCTTCGGTTTTATTGAAGCTCACCATATTAATCCGATATCCGAAATGACAGAAGTAACAATAACAAGGGTTGAAGATTTAGTTATGTTATGTTCTAATTGTCACGGCATAATTCATTTAAGAAAGCCATGGTTAACAATGAGTGAATTAAAACAGTTGACAACAAGTGATTAACTATTGCAAAGCAGGTGTATAACTGATGTCAATACAAAATTTTTTGGATAATGTTGCTTATCCTGATATTGAACAAAGAGCAGATATTCTAATTCACTATTTTGATACCAAGAAGTTGCAATTGGATTTGGAGCCGTTCTTAAAATTAAATAATCTTACTGCTAAAATTACTGCAGATTTTTTCGATTCAAGAGGATTGTTTTATACTGTCAACAAGGATTTGCGTGAGTTTGTCAGAAGATATAACAACGATGTATTTTATATAACAGATTCTATATTTAGAATGGTTAATTATTACAACTTAATGAATGATAGTTCCAACGAGAATGAGCATATTATATATGAAGTTCTTTATAGAAAAGCCGCTCGATGCGTGTGTGCTGAAATTTTTATGTACGAAGAAAAAATAAAAAATTTATTGCGCATTATTTTAGGTTTTGATAAATCTAAAACGAAAAAGTATGATAAGTTTAAGCAGGAATTAAAAAGGCATTCAAAAACCAATCTTCATGTCAAAAATTTTAGAAAAACATATAATAAGTACGAGCAAAACACATATATTAAGTTTATAAAACAAATAAGAAATGATGAAATACATAACGACTCTGTAATTGATAAATACACGGATGTTCAAACATTGGCACCAGGTTTTACATCTTTTTGTAATATTCATTATGTTATAAGTAACGAATTATTATATAACAATATACAACAAGCATTATTACAGCAAGCTATGTTAAGAGATAACTTACAAAAAATTTTAAATAATCATAAGTTGCAATGACATATGCATAAAAACAACCCTCCCTGCTCCGGCATATCGGAACATGGAGGGCTTCTTCATTTCTTGATATATCTCTGATTTCTGCTGTTGGGTTTGTCGGGCTCGGTCATGCAGAGCAGGTTGTCATGCAGAGCAGGGGTGAGGTAATTTTTACGCAAAGTTTCTTTGGATTTCAGGTTTAACAGAGCAAGAAGCTCATTTGCTGTATACGGTGTGTCGTATTCCATAACTGTAAGCAAACGGCTTACATATTCCGAAATATGGCCGCCCGGCGCGGTTACGGCAATACTGATTTCATCCAGTACCGCATCGATCTGCTCAAGCATAAATTCTATAAACACGGTGCTGCTGCCGAGGGTATGGCATTTGGCAATGGCATCGTAGTAACCGCTTTGGAATTTTTCAATCTGACTTTCAATCGGAATAAACTCAAAAATCGGCTGCCATTTTGCAAGAATTGCCGTATGCCACAGCCTTGCCATTCTGCCGTTGCCATCGGTGAACGGGTGAATAAACACAAATTCATAATGAAAAACGGCTGCAAGAATCAGCGGATGCACAATACCTTGACTGCGTTTCATCCATGCAAACAAATCTTCCATCAGCTGCGGAACAAATTTTGCAGGTGGTGCCATAAAAATACACTTGCCTTCGCTGAAAACACCCTCCTCGCCAAGTCGGAACGAACCGCTTACATCCGTGAGATACTTTGTCATAATACCATGCAATTTTTGCAGCTCCTGCAGACTGTAAACATCAAGCTCTGCAATTTTTTCATAAGCAGCATAGGCATTTTTGACTTCCTGAATTTCCTTTTGTGCACCGATCACAAGCTTACCGTTGATAACATCCTTAACCTCGCCGAGTGTCAACGAATTGGCTTCAATGGCAAGAGAGGAATGAATGGATTTGATTTTATTGTTCTTTCGCAGGTGCGGCTTTGCATCCAGATTGCTTCGTTGCGTAATGCTCCCGATTTTTTCGGAAATGGAAGCAACAAGGGACAGTATTTTGTCCGTGAGCTGATAAGGCGGAACATACGCCGACATAACTTTTTCTCCTTCAACTTGCTTATTATCTTGCTTATTATCTTACCACATTTTACGAAAAACAGCAATAGAAATAACAGGAAATATAATTTTTTTTATACCCTGATTTTCATCAGACCGTGCTTGTTGCAATACAGATACAGATACCCTCTGCCGCGGAACTGCATTCTCGTTTCGGCATTGCCCTCGGGGTAAAGCTTGACAAGGTGCACCTTGTCGGATGTGACATAGGCCAGAAACGAAATAAAATGGCTTTTGGTCATGGGGTGATTGACGGTGATGAATTTTTCATCCTCAACGGCTTCGATGGTGACGGTGTGGTCTTCGTCCGTGTCTTCCGCTTCCAGCGGCGGCAAGGTGATACCGCAGCAACTGATGGCGGCTTCGCCCGTTGCGTGGATAATATTGCCGCAGACGGGGCAGACATAGAATTGCATTTTGCGGATATTGGAGGAACGGTTCTCATTGACGGCGCATTCTCCCGTGAGCAGCTCCGGCACGGATACGCCGAGGGCAGCTGCCAGTTCCATGAGGATGGAAATATCGGGAAGTCCCCTGCCGGTTTCCCATTTGGAGATGGTCTTGTCGCTGACACAGAGGCTGTCGGCGAGCTGTTTCTGCGTCAGATGTTTCTGTTCACGCAGGGTACGGATGGTCGATCCGGTGATATAGGTCATAATAATCGTCCTTTCGTTGTGGGATGATTCCATTATAACGGACGAATGGGAGAAAGTCAACCTACGTTTGGGAGAGATATTGTTTCAGATTTCCTTAATTTTACACTGATTTTTGCAAAACGATTGATTTTTTATCCGTATTCTGCTATAATAGATTTAGGTATCAAAATTTTCAGATATGCGGAGGGCATTATGAGTAAGATTACAAGATTTTTTGACGATATGAAGCAGAAAAAAGTGGCATTCATCGGCACGGGCGTGAGCCACACCGAGCTGATCTCCCTGTTCCGTGACAAGGGCATTGCCGTGACCGTATGTGACAGACGCACAGCGGACAAATTCCAGGAAACCTATGATATGCTCACAGCCAAGGGCGTGCAGTTCCGTCTGGGGGATGATTACCTCGATGCACTGACCGATTTCGATGTCGTATTCCGTACACCGGGCATGTACTACAATAACCCCGCTCTAACAAAGGCAAGGGAAGCCGGCGTTGCCATTACTTCTGAAATGGAAACATTCTTCGATCTCTGCCCCTGCAAGATCTATGCTGTCACCGGATCGGACGGTAAATCCACCTCCACCACCCTGATTGCGGAGATCCTTTCCGCTGCCGGAAAAACCGTGCATAAGGGCGGCAATATCGGCAGAGCACTCCTCCCGATCATCGAACAGATCTCCGAGGATGACGCCGCTGTTGTGGAGCTTTCCAGCTTTCAGCTGATTTCCATGCGCAGATCCCCCGATTCTGCGCTGATCACCAATATCACCCCGAATCACCTCGATGTGCACGGCACAATGGAGGAATACACCGAATGCAAGACCAACCTTATCGCACACCAGAACGCATTCTCCCGTACCGTCCTGAATCTCGACAATGACGGCACAAAGGCACTTGCCCCCATGGTACGTGGCAAGCTCTGCTGGTTTACACGCAGAGAAATGCCCGAACGTGGCGCATTCCTGCGTGAAGACGGTATGCTCTGCTATATCGAAAAGGGCGTGACCACTCCCGTTGTCCACAAGAATGACAT
>JAZNCO010000085.1:0-43602 GCA_045587645.1 Acutalibacteraceae bacterium
CGAAGATTTTTTACAGTGAGGATTTTTGACGAGACGAGGCACAAAACGCAGAAAATCCTTTGTGGATTTTCGAGGATTTTAACGAAGTATCGACGGAAATCTGCCTGTAAAAAACGGGTTCGGATTATATCCGTCACCCTAAGCTTTTCATATATTCGCAAAGCTTCGTTCGATCACATTGTCCTGCAGACCGGGATCAAGATTCACGAAATAATCGCTGTAGCCGCCGACACGCACAATCAGGTTGCGGTGATTTTCGGGATGCTGCTTTGCATCCAGCAGATCCTCGGGGGATACAACCGTAACGGTGTACTGCTGTCCGCCGCCTGCAAAGAATGCCTTGGCAAGTGCAATGAACGCAGCCTTGCCTTTTTCACTGCAGAACAGCTTTTTTTCAAACTTGTTCTGGAACACAAAGCCGCTGCACGCATCGGTGTGGTTATATTGCAGAACGGATTTGATCTGTGCGGTCGGACCGTGGGTGTCGCGCCCCGGGGTGGCGGCAATGCTGTCTGCCAGCAGCGGTTCGCCCTTGCGCTTGCCGTTGGGCAGTGCCGCGGTCTGCCTGCCGTAGCCTGCGGCACGGCTGTAGGTGCTGCAGCCGCCCGTAAACACACCGCCTCTGTATGTATTGTGCCGCTTGAGCACGGTGAAAAAGCGGTTGAGTGCGCGTGTGGTGATGCGGTCAACCTCTGCAATGTCATTGCCGAATTTCTCACAGCGCTTGAAATCGTGATGCAGCTGCTCGTAGCCGACAAAATCCGCATCCAACGCGGCAAGAAGCTCCTGCATGGTGTATTTCTTTTCATCGAAGATCAATTTTTTGACAGCATACAGACTGTCACCCGTATCCGCAATGCCTTCGGCCAGAATCTGCCCGTGGTTGTAAAGCGGGCCGCCGTTTCTGTAGTCGCGTCCTGTTTCAAGGCAACCCTCGATCAGGCATGAGCGCAGCGGATGCGGCTGAAAAACACCGCGCATGTGCTGAAAAGCATTGGCACTGCCGCAGGCATGATATGTCACATATTCGAGCTGCTCCATGAAGGCGTGCTCAAATTCCTCGTAGGTTGCAAAGCCCGTCGGGTCGCCTGTTGCAATCGACACCTTTTCGTTTGTCATGGCATCCGTGCCGTTGTGCAGTGCCAACTCAAGGCATTTGTTGAACATGACCTCGCCGTCCTCAAGCCCCATGTGGCTCTTGCCGAGAATGTCGATCTGATTGCAACCGTTCATGCAGTAATCATGGCTGTCGCAGGCAGGAATGCCGATTTTTTCAAGTGCCGCACAAACTACATCGTCATTGTAAAGCGCAGGCAGACCCGTGCCCGTTGCAAGGGTGTCGGCAATGGCATTCCAGAGCTTGTCGGGTGTGTTTCTGTGTACGCGACAGGTCAGGTTGGGGGTCTGATATCCTTTTTTTCTGACCATGGCAAGAATATCGTATGTGAGCGAATTGGTTTCATCGTTGTGATTTTCGTCACTGCCCGAAATGCAGAGATTCCAGGAGCGATGCTCGTGGAAATAGTCCCACAGTCTGTCGAGCAGGTCGGCAATTTCTTCCTTGTTTTCGGTTTTCAGGTATGCAGGATACATATATTGGTCAAACCGACCGGGGGAGTCGCTGCCGTCGAGTGCAAAAATCAGCATGAAAGCACACATGGCGGAGGTGAAATCATAAGCCGGCTTTTTCGGAACGGTTTCAAATGCCTTTGCCATGCGCAGATAAAAAGCACGGTCCCCGTCATTTTCGCAATTTTCTGCATTTTCAAGTGCCTTTTTGCGATAGCGTTCACCGAAAATATCAATGGCATCCAATGTGTACGAGCAGGCACGGTAAAACCATGCTTCATCGGGGTGTTTATCACGGTGCCCGGCAATGATGCCGCGGATATAATCGGTGCCGTAATTGACGATTCTGCCGTAATCGGGGTTGGAATGACCACCCCAGCCACCGCCCCAATGTGCGCCGGTTGCATTGAGGGTGCATGTGCTTGTTGCAAGCAGGCTTTGAGCCTTGCTGTTGAGAATGCGCAGTGTCTGCAGGCAGTGCTGCAGCTGTTCGCGTTGTGCAGGAAAACGGTCGGCAAGCGGTTCTGTGTTTTCAATGTTGAAGCGCAGCCCTTCAGACGGTGCATATACGGCATATTCCGTTGCAAATGCCGTGGCAGGCAACAGCTGCGGTGAAAAACGGATTTCAATATGTTTGGCGGCACACAGCAGTGCAAGACCGACCCGTTCGCCGTGTTCAAGCGTTTCGTCCGAAAAATATCCGCAAAGAAAAGGGTCAATGTGAAGCAGATCTGTCATAACTATCCCTCTTTTATTCTGATACTTTTATTTTTATTCCGTGCGAAGCAAACAAGGAGCGCCACCGTGCGATGTCCTTTTCGCCTGCATTTTCGTGTGTATAAGCGGCGGCGGTGCCGATTCTTTCGGCTTTGCCGACCCCGAGACTGTGATAGGGCATGATCTCGGCATATCTGTATTTTTCTGCATGACGGTTCAGAAAATCTGCCAACAGCGCAATATCCTCATCACTGTCATTGCAATCGGGAATCATGGGCAGACGGATAATAATATCCGCATTTCTGTCCATAAGATATTGCAGATTCGACAGAATATGCGCATTGTCAACCCCCGTCAGACGGCGGTGCTTTGCCGCATCCAGGCATTTTATGTCGAACAGAAAGGCAGCGCCGAGGTCTGCCGCCTGTTTGTAAAAATCGCGTGTGCCGATGCCGCAGGTTTCAATGGCTGCCGAAATGCCTGCATCCCTTGCAAGTCGCAGTATTTCCAGTGCAAAGTCGGGCTGATAAGACGGCTCACCGCCCGTCAGTGTCAGACCGCCGCCCGAGGTGTCATAAAACATCTTGTCCTTTATAACCTCTTCCATTACCTGCGTGGCGGTCATCTCCTTGCCGATAAGCTCATTTGCATCGTGCATGCAGACCTGCGTGCATTTTCCGCACAGGGTGCATTTTTCGCGGTCGGGCTGCACACAGCCGTCTGCAAGAATACGGCTTTCGCAAACGGCAAGACATTTTCCGCAGGCGGCGCATTTTTGTTTGTCAAAGGCAAGGCAGGGTGTTTTGCCAAGGCTTTCGGGGTTGTGGCACCAGATACAGCGCAGGGGACAGCCCTTGAAAAACACGCAGGTGCGGATCCCGTCGCCGTCATGGATGCAGAATTTTTGAATGTTGAAGATGATTCCCATAATGTGACCTTCTTGTTTCCGATGAAATCAGTATATCATGCAGAATTGCTTTTTTCAATCTTTACGGCATTTTTTTGTTTTACTTGTTGCTTTTCAGGAATAAAACTTGTATTATGATGATAATATCACTATTCAGGAGATTGGTATGAAGGTCGAGCAATTTGACAAGGAAATTATCAAAAATAATATCAAATATTCTGTTGATAAGATCACGGAAATTATTGAAGAAATCGGGCCCAGAGAATCCGGCAGTAAGCAGGCATTGGATGCCATGGAGCTGCTGAAAAAGGATCTGGAAAAATGTGCCGATGAAATTCATTATGAAGAATACAAAATGGCACCCAAGGCCTTTACGCATTTCACAAAAACGGTCGGTGCTGCTATGATCGGCGCCATTGCAGCAGGCTGTGTGTGCAAATATGCCGACTTGAGCAGGCTCGGCAAGGTCGGAAAAGCTCTGAAGCATCCCGTTGTGCCCCATGCACTTGTTGCCGGCACTGCATTTGCAGGACTCGGCATTACGGCTGTTGAATTTCTGTTCTACAAAGAATTCTGCGACAAGTTCTATAAAAAAATCACCGGCAGAAATCTTGTTGCAACACGAAAAGCAACGGGCGAAACAAAAAAAAGAATCGTCATCAGCGGCCATGTGGATTCCGCTTATGAATGGCGCCACACCTATTACGGCAAGGGCAAGGGCATGACACCCATCATGGCAGGCTCCATTGTAAGCGCCATCGCGAGTGCGGTCATTTCGGCGCTTTCCGCGGTGCTGACCGCCAAGGGCTGCAAAAACAAATTTGTTGATTTTCTCACTGACAAGGGCTTTTTGTTCCATCTGTTTACCATCATAAACATGATCACGCTCTATCTGTTTGTGGACTTCAACAGAGTCGTTCCCGGTGCAAATGACAATCTGACCGGCACCATGGCAGCCGTCACGGCGCTGAAAATGCTCGAGGAGGCAGGCATTGATTTTGAGAACACTGAGGTCGTTGCCATGATCACCGACGGTGAGGAAGCAGGCCTTCGCGGTGCCAAGGCTTTTGCAAAGAAGCACTATAAGGAATATGTTGAATCCGGTGTGGAAACCTCCGTGCTTTGCGTTGATACACTCACGGATCTTGATTATCTCAATGTTTACAACAGAGACATGACCGGCACCGTGCAGCATGATCAGAAATTCTGTCAGCTTGTTATGGATGCGGCGAATGAGGCAGGTTACCACAGCCTTGAATTTGCCAATGTTTTCTTCGGCTCGTCCGATGCTGCGGCATTCACCAAGGAAGGCATTTCCGCAACCTGCCTTGCTGCCATGGATCCCGGCCCGGCTGATTATTATCACAACAGACGCGATTCCTATGACCGCCTTGTGCCCGAAACCATCAAGGCAGGCTATGAGATCATCATGTCAACCATTCTCAAATTTGCTGACGAGGAATAATTGAGGTTATACCTGTTTACTGAACAGACCGTCTGATTTTGTGCAGGCGGTCTGTTTGAATTTTTGGTAAAAATTACCTGCTTGTTTTTGCCTTTTGTGCTTGACTTTAAGGCTCTTTTAAAGTAATATTATTATATACTAATATAAAATTTATGGGATTTGATATTACCAATTTCCTCGGAGGGATTTAAAAATGAAAAAACTGATTTCCGTTTTTACCGTGATGCTGATTCTGCTTGCATCCGTCTGGTGCATGCTGCCTGCCATGGCTGCTGCACTGCCCGTGCTTCCCGAAGCCGGTGAGGATGTCGGCGGCTGCCTTGTGCATACCTTCGGCGAATGGTCCGCCGAAGCGACCACCGCTACCTGCAAGGTCGGCAGTTATAAGACGGCAACCTGCACTGTCTGCGGCTTTGTGGATCTGCAGAAGGTCGCTGACGCTGTTGCACACACGCCCGTAGCAGGCAAAAAGCCTGTTTTCAACGAGGCAGATGCAACCCATACATACCTTTGCGCAACCTGCAACGAAGTTGTCACCGAAGAATGCAGCCTTGTTTTAGTTGAAACAAAAGAAAAGGCAGAATGTGAAATTGAGATCATTGAGATCTACAAATGCTCCGTTTGTGAGGGTGTTGTTGAAAAGGTGCAGACTCCTGCCCACACACTGACAGACATCAAGCTTGTTCCCGGAACCATGCAGCACGCCGGTGTCTGCACCGGCTGCAACAAAACAATCACCGTGGATTGTGAGCTTGTTCTCATCAGCGAAACGGGCGATTGTGAAAAAGGCGGTCTGCGCACCTATGCATGCAAGGACAACTGCGGCCGCACAAGCGACGAAATCATTCCTGCCGGTCACAACATTGAAGGCTGGCTGCACATTGAAGGCAAAGAAATTCATGCCGGCAAGTGCACCACCTGCATGAGAGCCTTTAACAACGAATGTGTTGTCGGCAATTATTCCGCAAACCCCATTTCGGCAGAAAATCCTGTCCGTACCCATACCGGCAGCTGCACCGTCTGCTATGCTCCTTACACCAAGGAATGCACCCCCGGCACCTATGTCGGTGTTGCAGGCACGGCAATGCATGAAACAAGCTGCGTGGATTGCGGCAGAAATTATTCCGGTGAATGTACACCCGATGAAAACGGCTACACCTCCAACAATGACGGCTCGCACACTGCAAATTGTGCTGTTTGCGCATCCGCATTCACAAAAGCCTGCACCCCCACAGAATTTACCCATGTTGAAAACACCGAAACCCATTCCACTGTCTGCACACAGTGCGCAGGTACATATACCGAAGCCTGCGAGGTAAAGCTCTGGACTGCCGTTGAAGCAGCAGAAGGTGCTGCCGGGCAGCACAAGGGCAATTGCGAAAAGTGCGGCAAAGAATATACAGAGGATTGCACCGTGGAAAGCTACACTCTTGACATTGCAACCAAGACCTGCACCGGTGCCTGCACAGCCTGCGGCAAGACCCTGACCCACGAAAGCACCCTCGGTGAATGGCTGTATGATTCCGAAAAGAATGCCCACACCATCGAATGCACCACCTGCAATGCAACCGCTTCACATGCAGTTACCGTGGACGAAAACGGCTGGCAGCATCTTGATGATCCCAACGGCAACTATCACGAGGTAGCCTGCAAGGTCTGCGGTACCGATGTGCTTGCAGAATGTGTTTTTGAAGGCGATGCAACCAATGCTCACAAGCACACCTGCAAGGTCTGCAAATATTCCTATGAGGACGAATGTGTGAACTTTGTCAAGGATGCTCAAAACAGCACAGCTGCTACCTGCACCGAGGACGGTCATACCTATTATAACTGCAAGGAATGCGGCAAGCGCATCGAGTCAAAAACCCTTACCAAAAAGGCAACCGGTCACAATTTTGAAATCGACAAGAATGCCGAAATCACCTCTGACGATAATAAGCACACCCTGACCAAGGTCTGCAAGAACTGCAACGAAACCAAAACAGAGGCAGAGGATCACACCTTTGTAAAGACCGAAACAGGCAAGGACGGCAAGCATACCGTCAAGTGCTCCGTTTGCGGTAAGACCAAGACCGAGGATTGCACCGCTGAAAAGATTCCTGCTGTTGCAGCTACCTGCACCAAGGGCGGCAAGACCGAAGGCAGCAAGTGCAAGGTCTGCGGACTGATTCTCAAGGAGCAGACCGCAACGAGCGCAACAGGTCATGATTATAAGCTTGATTCCACCACCGCCACCTGCTCCAAGGCAGGCAAGGACATCTATAAGTGCAAGAACTGCGATGCAACCCAGGAAAAGGATGCAGCTGCCAACGGCAAGCATACCTGGCAGGAAAGCAAAAAGGTTGCTGCCACCGCAAGTGCCAACGGCTACATTGAATACAAGTGCAAGGATTGCACCGCAACCTACACCGAGGTTCTTGTTTACTCCGTCAACACGGGCCTTGCAAACACAATGGCACCCGTCGCCGCGATCGTTCTTCTTTCCGGTGCCGCATTTGTCGGTGTCAGAAAGCTTCGCAAGGACGAAGAATAAACCCGCATAACACAAGAGAGCCGTCCTCACACGAGGGCGGCTTTTTGCTGCTGTAAATTATGGTTTATCGCTGTTCAAAAAATGATGATTGACGGATTTTATCATATTTGTTATGATAATAATATAAAATCTGCTTGTGCGGAGGGATTGACATGAAAAACCAAAAGTCAAAAAATGCAATTTTTGCGGTTGTTGCCGTTGCGGCGACTGCGCTGTTTCTGTACGGGCTTTATGCACTGTACTATGAATATCTTTCGTGGTCCAATCTGCCCGTTGTGGCACTCAATGCTCTTTTGTGCACGGCTTCAATGGGCGCACTGACCGCATTGCTCGGCGGCGCACTTTTCAAAAACAAAAGCGGAAAGCTGCAATATATTCTCGGCTTCTCTTTCGGTGCGGTGCTGTTCAATGTGCTGTTCTGGAGCATTACTTATGTTGTCAATGTGGACGGACAGTTCAATTACGATGCCGTGTCGGCTGCCATTACGGTGCTGCTGGCAGTGCTTGCCGTGCTGACGGCACTGACCTTTGTGCTGTTCGCCGTCAACAAGAGCCGTGTGCTCGGTATTGTCATGGCGGTTGTGCTGTTCGGTGTTTTCACGGGTGCCAACCTTGTGTATCACCGCGAAGGCCTCAAGCTGATCCGTTATGAACAGAATTTTACCTTTGAAAGCATTTCTGCTGACGAAGCTGCCATTTCCGACAGCGAAAAAACAAGAGCCGAGCAGTGGTTTGTTGAAACATTTGTCAACAATCCGACCAACGAATTTCCCTTTGCGCTGACCGTCGGCGGCGAGAATATGCAGGAAAACATGGCGGACTGGTCGGTTACATGCAGCAGTGTTTCCGATGCTGATGCGACCTATAATGGCAAGCGCACGGAACGCCTGCTTGCCGTCAATGAACAGCAGGGCATTGAGGTGACCGTGGATGCGGTGCTTTACAAAGAAAATGCAACCTGTGAATGGACGGTATATGTGAAAAATATCGGCACTGAAAACTCGCCCGTTATCAATGATTTCTACGGTCTTTACAGCGATTTCGGCATCGGCAAGGCAGCGCTTTACTGCACCACGGGCAGCCATGATTCAGCAGATGATTTCACCATGCTCAAGGACAAGGTAAGCACCCTGACCGCAAAATTTGCCGCCGTGGAGGGTCGCTCCAGTGATGCGTTCCTGCCGTATTTCAACCTGGCCGGTGAGCACTACGGCATTGTACTCGGCATCGGCTGGACGGGGCAGTGGGATGCCACCATCAAAAAGACCGCCGCAGGTGCGCTTTGCACCGCAAAGCAGGAATCCTTTGAAGCATATCTGCTTCCCGGTGAGGAAATCCGTTCACCTTTGATCTCGGTCACCTTCTACGAAAACGAAAATCCCCTCAAGGGCTTCAATCTGTTCCGTGCATGGATCGAAAACAGTGTCTATCCTGAAAATATTGACTCCGTTTATACCATGATGGAGGTTGCAGGCCCGATGTCCGTTGCAACAAGTGATGAAATCATTGCCACGCTTGACACCTTCGGAGATGACATTTATGAAAAGGTCGATTACTTCTGGATGGATGCCGGCTGGTATGATTACACCGAGGGCTGGTGGGACGGTGTCGGCTCATGGACACCCGATCCTGACCGCTATGACAACGGTATCATTGAATTATCCGATTATGCAAAAAACAAGGATTGCGGTCTTGTGCTGTGGTACGAGCCTGAGCGTCTGATCAAGGGCACCGCGCTTTACAATGTTGCCATGGAGCAGAATCCGCAATGGATCGTGGACATCGGCACGGATGACCGTATCATGTGGAATCTTGCCGACGATGCGGCTTGTGACTATCTTTGCGAGCTCATTGCCGCATCCATGCTTGAAAACGGTGTTTCCGTCTACCGTCAGGACTTCAACTACGAGCCGCTTGCCTATTGGCAGGCTGCCGACCGCGATTATTATGACGGCAGAACGGGCATTGCCGAAAATCATTATGTGACCAATCTTTATAAATATCTTGATTATCTGCTTGCAAATGTGCCCGGACTGATGATCGACAACTGCGCTTCGGGCGGCAGACGGCTTGACCTTGAAATGGCACACCGTAGTGTGCCCGTATGGCGCAGTGACTACAACTGCGCACCGCACGGCGACATTTTAGAAGCCACACAGACACAGACCTACGGTCTTTCGTTCTGGCTTCCCGTGACGGGAACACTGCTGTATATGGACGATGAATATGCTGAGCGCACCTCCATCATGCCCATGAATGTGACCACCTTCGGCCATGTCAACCATGAAAACTACGGCAGATATGATGCCTTCCGTGCTTCCATGACCGAGCAGTTTTATCCCCTGACGGGTGGTTCACTTGAAAGAGATGACATTCTTGCCATGCAGTATTCCGACTATGAGGCAAGCGTGGGCTTTGCGGTGGTCTATAAACGCGAGAATGTAAAGGAAGAAAGCTTTACATTAAAGTTCAACGGTTTGCAGCCCGACACCATCTATACGGTCAGGGATTATGATTCTTCTGCATTCGGTGTCACCACCACAGGGGATGATCTGATGGAAAACGGAATTGAAATCGACCTGCCCGAGGGCAGAAAAGCCATGATATTCATTTTTGAAGCAAATTAAACGGGAACAAAGCAGAAAACAGCAGGTTTGCACACCTGCTGTTTTTTTGAATGAAAAGTTATCCCCGTTGCCGTATTTCAACCCCTGTGTAATAATGCTTTATGATTTCCTGCCATGTTTTGCCCTGCAGTGCCAGCTGCTGTGCGCCGTACTGGCTCATGCCGACACCGTGTCCGTAGCCCTTGGCGGTGAGAATAAACTCTCCGTCCTCGTAAACTACATCTACCGCCGCACTGCGAAGCCCGAATGCACTGCGCAGGTCTGCTCCCGATACCGTGATGTTGCCGACCTCGAGTGCAAGCAGGGTGCCCGAGTCGCTGTAGGTGCTCTCGCCAAGCCAAAGACGGGCGGTCTGTGTGGGCTCAAAGCCGAAGCGTTGTAAGCCTTCTGCAAAGGTGTCTGCATGCAGCTGCACCGATACGCTGTAGTTGTCGGCGGTGGTGTCAAAGCCGCTGTCCACCGCCGTCAGATAGGGAACCGCACTCTGCCAGACATTTTCGCTGTTTTCCGTTTTGCCTGCCGACACAGCATGAAAGCAGGTCTGACAAAGCGCATCCTCATACACGATTTCATAATCAAAAACCGTCTGCACCGCCTCGGAAATGCGTGCATAATAAAGGTCAAAATCGTCGCCCCATTTGTCGTGCATCTGACTTTCGGTCAGGTATGCCTGCGCAGAGGTGGACGAGGATGAAATATGTCCGCCGCCGAGCCGTTCGCTTGTGCCGTCCTGTATGGCAAGCCGTGCAAGATTCAGAGATGCTGCCGCCTGCGCACACAGCGCCTGCATATCATACAGCGCAGGCATTTCACCTGCCACAACACCAATGACATATTCCTGCAGCGGTATACTTTCCACCGCACCCGATGTGGCGAAGCAGACAAGAATTTCTTCCTCTGCTTCCTCTGTCATCGCAGGGCTTTCGGTTGGATCCTCTGTCTGTGCAGATGTGATTTCCTTTATATCGGACGGGGTGTTCTTCTGTGCTGCATCCGTATCCGAAAAAGAATCCGCAACAAACGGCACCGCAGTCAGACAGATCAACAAGACAACAGCAAGAAATATAAATTTTTTCATTTTTTGCAGGCTCCTTTTCAGCTTATATACACTGAAAGTATATTCTCTTGTACAGCACTGCATGCAGGGATAAACCAAAATTTATCCCTTCGACGAAATTCGACTTGACAAAAATGCCATTTTTTGCTATTTTAATGGCACAAACCAAAAATAACCGTATACGGGAGGACAATACTATGAAATCACTCGGAATTATAAGAAAGCTGGACAACGCAGGCCGTTTTGTTATGCCTATTTCTCTGCGCCGTACATTGGGGTTGGACAAGGCAGACGGTGCGGTTGAAATTTTTGTGGACGGTGATACGGTGATGCTGCGCCGCTACAGCCCTGCCTGCATTTTCTGTAAAAGCATGGATGACACGCTTGCATTTGCAGATACCATCGTCTGCAGGGAATGCGCAAAAAAACTCGGCAAAATGGCAGAATAACGGGTGTGCTTATGAAAATTCTTTTATTGTATGTTGCAGCCGTTTCGCTTGTCACCGCTGCTGTCACGGTGTATGACAAGCTTGCCGCAAAAAAGGGAGCATGGCGAATCCCCGAAAAAACCTTACTGCTGTTGGGGCTTGTCGGCGGTGCTGCCGCAGAGCTTGCAGTGATGCTGACCATCCGTCACAAAACAAAGCACAAAAAATTCATGCTCGGCCTGCCTGTCATTCTGATTCTGCAGGCTGCAATCATCGCGGCTGTTGTATTTCTTGTGCTTTAATACTAAAAAAGGCTTTATGCAGTAAAGAACCGACCTGCTTTTGGCAGGTCGGTTCTTTTTCGCGATTTATTTGTTGATCAGCACATTTGCCGCCATGGCAACACGGGCAATGTCTGCATTGTAAAGCGGATAGGCATGGGTCAGCATTTTGGGGGCATAGCCCTCCATGTAGGTCATAACGGATTCAACATCTCCGACCATGGCGGCTGCCAATGCATTATTGCCCCAGCAGAAGACATCGGGAATGTTGTGATTCTGCCAGTTATATTCCTCGCAGAAGCGGTTATAAAGTTTGCTTGCACGAACACTGTCGGCATCAATCACACCGCAGGTAATGGGAAACAGCTGTGCGGTGGCTGAGGGGTAAAACTCATTCCATGCAAAATCGTTGATTGCTGTGCCGTTTGCAAAAATACCTGCCTCGTAATGACCGCTGTCGGCATTCCAAAGGCTCTTTTCAATGGTCTGTGCAATAATCTCGTTGCCCATTTTGTATTTTGCAAGACGAAGCATGCCGTCAAGGGTGGTGTCATTGATCAGTGTGAGCAGCTGCATGCCTGCCTTCATCCCCTCGTATACCTCACAGTTGTCCATGAGATATTTCACTTCATAATCGGGCTTGGCAAAGGTCAGACCGAAGCTGAAGGTGGACAGCAGTGCATCTGCGATACGGTCAATGTCGGCAGCACGGGAAAGGATGTAGTCCGTGTCGCCTGTTTTTTCGTAATATTTACTGACGACCGTCAGGAATGTGGCGGCATACGAGTCGGTGGAATCGTAGCTGCCCTTTGCGGTTTCGGAAACGATTTTTCCGTTTTGGAGCGTGACGGTGTAGTCATAAATGGTACCGTCCACACCGTTGTAATCCGTGTCAGCGGTGTTCAGGTGTGCAAAATGCCATTCCATATATGCCTTGACATGGTCTGCATATCGGTCGGCATTGTCAAGAAGGGCGAGTGCTGCAAAGTCCGCAAAATAGGGATTGACGGTCACTTCGCCGTCTTTGGCTCCCGTCATCGGAATCGCGCCGTTTTCAAGCTGCGTGGATGCAAGATAAGCCGTTTCGGTTTCAAAAACCGTGGTCAGAAGTGTTTTCTGCGCATCAGTCAGTTCCACGGCTGCAGGATTTTCAACCTTTTCAAGATCCGCGGCCGGCTTTGCATAAGTGCCGAACAAACCTGCAACAAGCATGTAAAGAACAGTAACGAGAGAAATGATGATCTTCATTTTTTATCCTCCATAAGGTTTTTGATTATATTACCATACTTTTTACGAAATGTAAATCACATCAAACCAAATCGGAACCGGATTTTTGCATTTCTGCGCTTTGATCGGATGATTTTTTTCTCTTTGGCTGTGTAATTTTCTTTAAAATCAATATTACTTCCGTTGATTTCGGAAATTTCACCCTTGTCGGAAAGAGAAAAAATCATGTACTGAATATGGGCAGGCTCGTCCTCATACAAAAGTCCGAAATTGCCGTCGGACAGTGCCGTCAGGCAGGAATACCCGAAAAAGCCCTGATTGACACGGTAGGTATGAATCCATGTGATATCGGTATTTTTTTCAACAAGACCGACACGCAAAACCCCGTCCGCACGGGCAGGAATGCTTCCGCCTGCACTCGACAGAATGACCTGTCTGCCGTCGATTTTTCTGTCTGTATCAAGGAACGACACCATGCAGTTTCTTGTGCCCTCGAGTGCGGGATCGGCTTTGAACTGCGACCATGTTTCACCGCCGTCAGTGCTGTCGGCAAAGGCGATGTAGTTTGAGTTGTTGCGTGCATAGATGCGAAGCACCTTTTTGCCCTCTGCCTGCAGCTCGACCAGCTGCGATTCGCTTGTTTTTGTAAGGCCTTTGCGCAGGGCAATTTGTTTGCTTCTGTGCCATGTTATGCCGTTGTCATCGGAATAGATCACGCTTGCGTTTTCGCAGATGGGATCATCGATCAGCCCATGATTATTATAGACACAGAACAGAATGCGTTCTTTGCCGTTGTGTTCGATCACCTTGCCTCTGCCCGGACAGATGCCGAAGAAATTTTCGTTGTCCTTTTTGAGCCGGTCGGAAAGAAGAACGGGGCGGCTCCATGTTTTGCCGTTGTCATCGCTGTAACGCATGCACAGGAAAATGGTTCTGTACATCTGCAGCTCTGCCGCACTGTAAAACACATTCTGCTGACTCTGCACACCGTCGGTACCCTTCTGTGCGCAGTAAAGCGGCTCCCCGTTTTTGTAAAGACGGAAATTTTCATCGATGCTGTAAGCGGTTTTGTTGCCTGTTCTGCGATCATGCACAGCTGCCTTGCCGTCAAGCAGATCACCGACATAATAGCCGAATCTGCTCAATTTGTCATTGTTTTTGCCGTCCGTCAGCAGCAATCGTTTTTTGCCATCGATAACGGCATAGCCCGTTCCCTTTTTTGCCTGCAGATAGCCGCCCTGTGAGGGGAACACATCCGCAATGACAATAATTCTGCCCGTTTCGGTCTGCACAATGGCAGAGTCAATGAACGAAGCGCTGTCCTTGTCGGTCACACCGTCGGCATAGTCGTCAAAGTGATTGACAACGGTGTACTGCCAGTCCATGTAACCGTCGGCGGAGTGTGCAAGGGCAATGTCGATATTGTTGGGAGAATCTGCACCATGAGAGTAACGCACATCCGCACCGGCCAGCACGCTGCCGTCGGCAAGGGTATAAAGCGCGGGAATACGGAAGCGTTCGCAGTTGAGTGTGCCCTTTTCAAAGGGCTGTATGTAGAGCTTGTCCATGGTTATCACTCCTGTAAAATCAGTTTGGATATATTTTTATGCAAGCACATTGTATCATAAAATGTGCTGATATGCAAAGGTTTTTTCGCAATAAGAGAAATAACACATAATATCGGATTTGTTAAAAGAGTGTCAATGTATACGAAAATGCTTTTTTTGCAAGGGGTATTTTTGTATTTCTTTTTGTATCTGCATGCCTTGACAAAAGCACAGACAGTGTTATAATATTATATAAAAGAAAATAAATCAAACGGAACCAGCTGACTGCAGAGGATGTTGGTTCCTTTTTGTTTTTTTTGCGGTAAAATCCGTCAAAAACGGCAAAACTGATAGTATTCAGGTAAAGGAGAACTACCATGGAAATACAATTGCAGGAATTGATTGAACAAATCAGAAAAGACGGTGTTTGTGCTGCTGAAGAAAAGTCGGCTGCCATCATAACCGAAGCCGAGGATATGGCCGAAAAAATCATTGCCGATGCCAGAGCCGAAGCAGACAAGCTGATTGCCGATGCCAAGGCAGAAAATGCAAGAACCGTGAAATCGGGTGAGGATGCACTTCGTCAGGCAGGCAGAAACCTGCTTATCTCGTTCAGAGAAAGTGTGTCAAAAGAGCTTGCAGCGCTCATCGGCAAAAATGTGAATGCTGTTTATTCCTCTGCTGATTTTGAAGAGCTGATCGTTCTTGCCGTGTCGAACTGGGCAGGCAAGCCCGAAGCAGATGACCTGACCGTGATTCTGAACAGCGAGGATCTTGCAAAGCTGGAAAACACCCTGCTTGCAGCACTTAAAGAAAAGCTCGGTGCGGGGGTGACACTCAAGGCAAGTGACCGCTTTGACGGTGGATTCCGCATTGCTGTCAATAACGGCAGCGTGTATTATGATTATTCCGCTGAAGCCGTCACGGATATGCTGTCCGCATACCTGAGCCCCAGGGTTGCGGCACTTCTGAAAGAGGCTGAATAAGATGGCTGAATATTATCTTGTTTCGCAGCTGCCGTCTTTGGACGGAATCAGCGAAAATGCCCCCTTGCCCATTACGCAGGCGCGTTTTGAGGAGCTGTGCGAACAACTGCTGAACAAAAAAGCCCTGGCGGTGCTGTCGGAAATCACGCTTAATCCGCCGCGTGAAGGTGAGAAAACCGCATCCGCCGTGGTGTCGCAGTGGCAGGAAGGTGAGCGACTGCTTCGTCTGGCACTCGCCGGGCTGCGTGCAGAGAAAATGAACAAGCAGTTCGATTGCGAATTGCAGTCCTTTCCTGCATCCGTCTTGCAGGCAGCACGCACGGCAATGGAAATCGAAAGCCCCATGGATGCAGAAAAATTCCTCAACCGTTTCCGTCTTGATTCTCTTGAGGCACTGCGCCCGACAGATGCATTTTCGCAGGAATTTGTGTTCTATTTTGCATTGAAGCTGAAGCTGCTTGACCGTGTGCATCGGTTTGACACCGAATGCGGAAAAGCCGCATATAAAAATATTTACCAATCCATTCTCAATGGAGAAGATCCGGAGGTTGTGCAATGACCGAAAACAAAGGTAGGGTTGTCCATATCAACGGCAACCTTGTGTCCGTCCGATTTGACGGCAATGTTTCGATGAACGAAATCTGCTATGTGCATGTGGACGATGTAAAGCTCAAAAGCGAGGTCATCCGTATCCGCGGTGACATCGCACAGATACAGGTTTATGAAATGACAGGCGGCATCAAGTGCGGTGACGAGGTTGAATTCACGGGCGAAATGCTGTCTGCACAGTTAGGCCCCGGTCTGCTGGGGCAGGTTTATGACGGTCTGCAGAATCCGCTGCCCGTGCTTGCCCGGCAGGCAGGCTGGTTCCTTGAAAGAGGCCATTATGCCGATGGGCTGAACGCAGAGAAGAAGTGGGAATTTACCCCCACCGCAGAGGTCGGCGCAACACTGCATGCAGGTGAATACTTCGGCACCGTACCCGAAGGCCCGTTTACACACAAAATTTTTGTGCCGTTCCATCTGTCCGGCACCTATACGCTCAAATCGATTGCCGAAAAAGGCGAATATACCGTCAGCGAAACCGTTGCCGTGCTTTGCGATGAACGCGGCAGAGAAATTCCCGTTTCCATGTCCTTCCGCTGGCCCGTCAAGCGTGCCGTCAAATGCTACACCGAGCGCCTTGCACCCACCGAAACCATGGAAACCAAGGTCCGCCTGATCGACTCGTTCTTTCCCGTTGCCAAGGGCGGCACCTACTGCACCCCCGGCCCCTTCGGCGCAGGCAAAACCGTTCTGCAGCACACCACTTCCAAATATGCGGATGTGGATATTGTGATCATTGCGGCTGTCGGTGAACGTGCAGGCGAAGTGGTGGAAACCCTCACCGAATTCCCGGAACTGATTGACCCCAGAACGGGACGGTCGCTCATGGAACGCACCATCATCATCTGCAACACCTCGTCCATGCCCGTTGCTTCCCGTGAAGCGTCGGTTTACACCGCCGTGACGATGGCTGAATATTACCGTCAGATGGGGCTTCATGTTCTGCTTCTTGCCGACTCCACCTCCCGTTGGGCACAGGCAATGCGCGAAATGTCAGGCAGACTCGAAGAAATCCCCGGCGAAGAAGCCTTCCCGGCTTATCTTGAATCCTATATTGCCGCCTTCTATGAGCGCGCAGGCTGTGTGTTGCTGCCTGACGGCAGCAAGGGCTCTGTTACCATCGGCGGTACGGTTTCCCCGGCAGGCGGTAACTTTGAAGAGCCCGTCACGCAGGCAACCCTCAAGGTGGTCGGTGCATTCCACGGACTGTCCCGTGAACGCTCGGATGCAAGAAAATATCCTGCCATTGATCCGCTGATCTCATGGTCAAAATACAAAACCGTCACCGAGCCCGAAAAATGTGCGTTCTGCAAGAATATTCTTCTGCACGGCGATGAGATCGGCTCAATGATGAAGGTTGTCGGTGAAGAGGGCACAAGCCTTGAGGACTACATTGTGTATCTCAAAGCCGAAATGCTCGATGCCGTTTATCTGCAGCAGAACTCCTTTGACCTGACCGATGCCGACTGCTCCAGGGACCGTCAGCGTTATGTCACCGATAAGCTCATTGTTCTGCTCGGCAGTGACTATTCCCTTGCCGACAAGGACACCGCGCGCAGCTTCTTCAACCGTCTGCGTCAGAAGTTCATTGACTGGAACTATACCGCATTCAAGAGCGAAGCCTTTGCAAATGCGGAAAACGAAATCGAAATGCTTTATGCAGACGGCAGCGGCAGATTAAGCCCCGAAGCCGAACGCTTGCTGAAAGGCGGTGCATAAGATGAATAAGGTTTATAATAAAATTGAATCCGTTACGGGCAATGTCATCACCGTGCGTGCCGAGGGGGTCCGTTATCAGGAGCTGGCACAGATCACCACCCGCTTCGGCAAATCCCTTGCACAGGTCAACAAAATTGACGGCAGCCTTGTATCCCTGCAGGTGTTTGCAGGCGGTCAGGGTGTTTCCACGGGTGACGAGGTGCGCTTCCTCGGCAGGGAAATGCGTGTTTCGTTCAGTGATGACCTGCTCGGCAGAATCTTTGACGGCTCGGGTGAGCCGAGAGATAAGGGCCCTGCACTCACCGACAACATGCAGCCCATCGGCGGCCCGTCCGTCAATCCCACAAAGCGTATTCTTGCCAACCGCATGATGCGCACCAATATTCCCATGATCGATATGTTCAACACCCTTGTCGTGTCGCAGAAGCTCCCCATTTTCTCCATTTCGGGTGAGCCCTACAATCAGCTGCTTGCAAGAATTGCCCTGCAGGCGGATGCCGATGTCATCGTGCTCGGCGGCATGGGTCTGAAATATGATGATTTCCTCTATTTCAAAGAAGAACTTTCCGACGGCGGTGCATTGAGTAAAACCGTTATGTTCATTCACACCGCATCCGATCCGACGGTTGAATGCATGATGATTCCCGATATGGCACTGGCAGTAGCCGAGCAGTTCGCCTTGCAGGACAAGGATGTGCTTGTGCTTCTGACCGACATGACCAACTTTGCCGACTCCATGAAGGAAATTGCCATCACGCAGGAGCAGGTGCCGTCCAACCGCGGCTATCCCGGTGACCTGTATTCACAGCTCGCATCCCGTTACGAAAAGGCGGTTGACTTTGCAAATTCCGGCTCGGTCACCGTTCTTGCTGTCACCACCATGCCCGGTGATGATGTCACCCACCCCGTGCCCGACAACACGGGCTACATCACCGAGGGACAGTATTATCTCAAGGGCGGCAGAATTGAACCGTTCGGCTCACTGTCGCGACTCAAGCAGAATGTCAACGGCAAGACCCGTAAGGATCACCGTGCACTCATGGATGCCATGATCCGTCTGTATTCGTCCTACAGAGAAACGCTTGAAAAGAAGAATATGGGCTTTGCCATGAGCCGTTGGGATGAAAAACTGCTGAAATACGGTCTTCTGTTTGAAAACAGACTGATGGATCTTTCCGTCAACATGACACTGGAGGAATCCCTCGACACGGGCTGGAAAATTCTGTCCGAATGCTTTGACAGGGACGAAACCGGTATCAAGTCCGACCTGACCGCCGAATTCTGGCCGGTCAATTAAGGAGGACAGTATTTTGGCAAAAATCAAATTAACCAAAAATGAGTTAAAGGTACAAAAGGATGCTCTGAAAATGTACCGCAGATATTTGCCGACCCTGACACTCAAAAAGCAACAGCTGCAATCCGAAATCCGCACCATCGAAGCGAAGGCAAAGGCGGTCAGAGCCCAAAGAGAGGCACTCGAGCAAGGCTTTTCCTCGTGGATTGCCGTGTTCAGCGAGCAGGATGCCTTTCCCGACGGTATCATCACCGTGCGAAACATCCGCAAGGGAGAAGGTAACATCGCAGGTGTGACCATCCCTGTTTATGAGGGTGCTGACTTCGCCCGTGCGGACTATGATCTGTACAGCACACCGCTGTGGGTCGATCTTGCCGCAAACCACATGGAAAAGGCAATCGCGCTCGATCTGGAGGCGGATGTGCTCGATGAGCAGGTAAGCCTTCTCAACCGCGAGCTGATTGCCACCTCGCAGAGAGTCAACCTTTTTGAAAAGGTCAAAATCCCCGAAACGCAGGCAAATATCCGAAAGATATCCGTTTATCTGGCAGACCAGCAGGTCAGTGCCGTTGTGCGTTCCAAAATTTCAAAACGCAAAATCGCAGCACGCGACGAAGCACAACCCGTTGAGGAGGTGTATTCGTTATGATCGTGCCGATGAAAAAGGTTTCTCTCATCATCATGGGAGACAGAAAAACCGAAACGCTCAGAAAGCTGCGCTCGCTGGGCATCATGCACATTGATGAAGCAGAGGGCAGTGCCGGAAAAATTGATGAAATCAAGGAAAAAATCAATCTGCTTGAGAACGCACTGTACAGCATTTCGGAAAAGAAGGTCAAAAATGCGGGCAGCCGTGACCTTGATACTGCGCAGGTGCTTGCCGTTGCACAGGAAATTGTTGCCCTCGAAGAAGAAAAAAAGCAATGCACAGCCCAACGGCTGTCTGTCAGCGCAGAGCTTGACCGCCTGAAGGACTGGGGTGACATAAGCCCGGAGGACTTCATGCAGCTCACTGAACAAGGGGTTCGTCTTTCACTGCATGAAATGCCCAAGGACGAATACGAGGGTCTTTCCGATGCCGTCACCACCCTTGCATTGCAAAAAACAAAAACCGCTGTGCGCTTCCTGCTCATTCAAAGGGACGAAGACACGGACGAAACGATGGCCTTGCGCCGCTACAGTGTGCAATTGCCCACTGAATCCACCGAAGCCTTGCGGCAGAGATGCGATACGCTGACAAGCCGCATCAAAGAAATTGACGAAGCCGTCACAGCCTTTGCAGACTGCGCAAATGCCTTTAAAAATGCAATCGCCGTCTGCGAAAAGGAGCTTGCGTTTGAAAAGCATGCCGCAGGCATGGCAAGCGAGTGTCTGTCCGAGCAGAGTGAAGTAAAGGTCAATTACTTTACAGGCTTCGTGGAGGAAGAAAATCTTCCCCGTCTGCAGCAGGCAGCCAAGGAAAACGCATGGGGACTTCTTGCCGAGGATCCCACCGAGGAGGATAATGTTCCCACAAAGCTGAAAAACAATAAGTTCGTCAGCCTCATTTATCCCTTGACCGACTTCCTCGGTACGGTGCCCGGTTATTTTGAATATGACATTTCGGGCTGGTTTTTAGGCTTCATTCTCATTTTCTTCGGCATCATCTTCGGTGACGGCGGTTACGGACTTTTCATCTGTGCCGTGACGGGCATTCTGATGGCAAAAACCGCTGCCGCAAAAAAGAAAATGCCGCCTGCATTCCTGCTTTTGGGTCTGTTCGGCCTTTCCACAATCCTTTGGGGCACGCTTACCTGCACATGGTTCGGTCTTGCACCAGAACAAATTCCCGAATGGCTGCAGAAGCTGTCCGTGCCTGTTATTTCCAATGTGTATGCCGACAAAATATGGTATCCGCCGTGGACAAACGGCGAAGCAGGCCTGACCACCGCGCAGAATCTGCAGATTTTCTGCTTCTCGCTTGCACTTGTGCAACTCACCGTGGCGCACATCAAGGTTGCCTCACGCAACAGAAAATCCGTTAAAATCCTCGCAGACATCGGCTCAATTATGCAGCTCATCGGTATTTTCTATGTCGTATTGAGTTTTGTGGTCAATGGCGCGGTGTTCCCGTTCGGTCTTGTGGTCGGCGGTGTTCCCGTCGGCACGGTCGCGCTTGTGATGGTGCTTGTCGGCTTTGTGTTGAGCTTCGTGTTTGCAAACTACGAAGGCAATATCGGTAAATCGATACTCGCAAGCCTTAAAAACATCGTGTCCGTGCTGCTTGGCATCGTCAATGTGTTCTCGGACATCGTGTCCTATATCCGTCTGTGGGCGGTCGGTCTTGCCGGTGCGGCGATATCCGCCACCGTCAACGAGCTTGCAGGCCCGTTGCTGGGCAACTTCCTGTTTATGATTCTCGCGATCGTGCTGCTTGTGTTCGGACACGGACTGAATATGATCCTGAATGTGCTGTCCGTTATCGTGCACGGCATCCGTCTGAATACACTGGAGTTTTCATCGCATCTCGATATGTCCTGGAGCGGACATAAGTTCAAACCCTTTGAAGAATAAATCAATATAATATAAGGAGAAATCACTATGAATTTAGGTTTATTGGCAACCGCACTGTCGATGGGTATTGCTGCCATCGGCTCTGCAATCGGCATCGGCTTTGCAGGTCAGGCATCCATCGGCGCATGGAAAAAGTGCTACATGAGCAACAAGGCAGCCCCCTTCATCCTCACCGTTTTCGCAGGCGCACCCCTCACACAGACCATTTACGGCTTTTTGCTGATGCAGCAGATGAAGTCCTCCGCCGCAGACCCGGCATTTCTGTTCGGTCTTGGCATCGCTTCGGGGCTTGCCATGGCAATTTCCGCTGTCATGCAGGGTAAGGCAGGTGCCGCAGGCGCAGATGCACTCGCAGAAACGGGCAAGGGCTTTGCACAGTATATCACCGTTGTCGGTCTTTGCGAAACGGTTGCACTGTTCGCACTCGTTTTCAGCATGGTTGCCCTCGGATGAAACAATAAAAAGCAAATCAGGTGCAGAAAACCGCACCTGATTTTTTTTGTATATATTCTTCTTTTCTTATTCCTTGTCCAGCAAGGCAAAAATCTTTTCCCACACCGTTTCGTCCTGCGCGGTCATGGCAAGCCAGTCGTAAGATGCCACAAATTCCACCTTTTGTGCATCGGACGGTTTCGCTTTTATGAATTTTTTGCGTTCTTTTACATATTGTGCGAGATATTTTTCTGCATCTTGCGTATAATTGGGATTGTGTCCCTTGCCCTTGCACAGCAGCAGCGAAATATTCTTTTTATCGGCAAGTGCTTTTTGCAGCGGCTCATAAAAAACCGCCTTGCTGCACAGCATGTCCTTGTCCGAATAGATCAGCAGGCAATGTGCATTGCAGCCCTGCAAGGCATCAAAGGCACTTCGGTTGCAGTAATCGGGGTTGGATTTTGCTTCTTCCTTCAAAAAAACATGACGCAACGGTGCAAGAATACCCTTTGCCGCAGAGCGAAACAGTGCTTCCACCGCAGGAAAGCCTGCCATGGCGACAATATGGGTCACATCGGGGTGCAGTGCGCAGATGTTCATAGTCGAAAAGCCGCCCCAGCTGTGTCCCATGATGCTCAATTTCTTATTACTATACCGTTCATCCGCCTTCAGTGCGCGCAGGCAGTCATCCAGATCATGCAAAGATTGTGCAAGACCGTTTGTACCCGTGCCGCCCGATTCCATACAGCCCGTGTGGTCATAGGCAAGCACCGTGAAGCCGTGTCGGCAGAGCATTTCGATTTCACGCATATAAGCACTGTGACCGCCGCCGAAGCCGTGCTCAAACACAACAAGGCGGTCGGGATATTTGTTGTTTTCACAGAAATAAAAATAACCCTGCAGGCTGTGTCCGAGGCTTGAAGAAAAGCTGTAGGGCGTGCGTGACAGCCCCGTAAAATCATCGGTCGAAAAATAGTAAGCCGTACCGGTATCGTCACAGCGGTTATAAAGAATACGGCGGTATATGCCGAGAATCTGTTTTTCAAAAAGCACAAAGCATCCCTCCTTGCTTTATGGTAACATGAAAAAATCATTTTGTCACTACATAAACATGTTTTTTTGCAGTTTGTGCAAATTTTGCCCCCCTTTTTTTACACTTATTGCTATTCCATCAACCATCTGTTTGTGATATACTATAAACAAAGATACAGATGTACACATCTGAAAAAACCGAAAGGGGTGAAAAAATGGGCGAATACATGCTGTATCTGTGGATTGCACTGTTCGTTATTTTTCTGATTGCCGAGGCGCTGACCGCACAGCTTGCAACCATATGGTTTGCAGCCGGTGCGCTGGTTGCGCTGATTCTGGAGCTTGCAGGTGTTGAAAGCATTGCAATTCAGGTCACAACCTTTGTTGCCGTATCCGCTGTGACGCTTATTGCAACAAGACCGTTGGTCAAAAAAATGATCAATCAGAAAACGGTTGCCACCAATGCCGACCGCAATATAGGCAGTGAGGCGATCGTCACCGAAAAAATTGACAATCTTGCAGCCACGGGCGCGGTGAAGATCAACGGCAACATCTGGACGGCACGCAGTGTCGACGAATGCCCCATTGAAGCGGGCACAATTGTTATTACAGAAAAAATTGACGGCGTCAAAATGATAGTCCGTCGCAAATAAAAGGAGGATTTTTTATGTTACCCTTTATCATCACAATCGTAGTTGTTCTGATTCTTCTTGCGATTGCAGTTTCCTGCATCAAGATTGTTCCGCAATCCAAGGCCTATGTTGTCGAACGTCTCGGTACCTACAAAGAGACCTGGAATGCCGGCATTCATTTTAAATGGCCGTTCTTTGACCGCATCGTCAAGATCGTCAACCTCAAGGAGCTTGTTTCCGACTTTGCTCCCCAGCCTGTTATCACCCGCGATAACGTTACCATGCAGATCGACACCGTTGTGTTCTATCAGATCACAGACCCGAAGCTGTTTGCCTACGGTGTTGAAAACCCCGTTTCCGCGATCGAAAACCTGACCGCAACCACACTTCGTAATATCATCGGTGAAATGGAGCTTGACCATACCCTCACATCCCGAGACACCATCAACGCAAAGATCCGTGTTATTCTTGACGAAGCGACCGATCCGTGGGGCATCAAGGTCAACCGCGTGGAGCTGAAAAACATTTTCCCGCCCAAGGAAATTCAGGATGCCATGGAAAAGCAGATGAAGGCAGAGCGTGAACGCCGTGAATCCATTCTGCGTGCCGAGGGCGAAAAGGCAAGTGCCGTGCTTGTTGCCGAGGGTAACAAGGAAGCCATGATCCTCAATGCCGAAGCCGAAAAGCAATCCGCCATTCTCAAGGCAGAAGCCATCAAGGAAGCAAAAATCCGTGAGGCAGAGGGTGAAGCACAGGCGATCCTGCGTGTGCAGGAGGCAACCGCCAAGGGTATCGAGCTGCTCAATGCATCCAACCCCGGCAAGGCAGTGCTGACCATCAAGAGCCTTGAAGCCTTTGAAAAGGCAGCCGACGGGCAGGCAACGAAAATCATCATCCCCTCGGAAATCCAGTCTATCGCAGGTCTTGCTGCAGGACTCAAGGATGTCATTCAATAAAAAGCATAAAAAGAACGGGTTCGCAGGAACCCGTTTTTTGTTGCGCTCGTGTTCACTTTTGAAAAGTATATTGATTTCGTTATGCTTGTATGATAAAATATAGTCATAATTTGTCATTTGGAGGGGGATTATGAAGCGTTTTTGGTTTTCGATGTTGTTGATAACAGTTTTATTCGGTATTTTTACGGTTACTGCCTGTGCAGCAAGTGAATATGAGCCGAATAACACAAAAGAAGAAGCCAATTATATTTATGTCAATACAGATGTTGTGGGCAATCTCAGTGATTCCTCTGATGCAGACTGGTTTATGTTTTCAACATGGGCAGACGGATATATCTCTGTGAATTTTGAGCATGAGATACTTCAATCGACAAGCGGTTATTGGAGATTGTATGTGTATCAATATGATGGTGTCACAACCGTACTGAATTATAATACTTATTGGGTGTTTGCCGGCAATGCTGCAGGTAAAACCTCACAGATCGGACTGGAGGCCGGAACATATTTTATAAAAATTCAATATGAACCATATAAGCACAGCGATGTGATGTACAGGTTTTGCATAAATTACACACAAACCAAATACACCGAGCTTGAACCGAATTCATCAATGAAAAGTGCGACCCCGATTGCTGTAAATGCAGATTACGAGGGTGCCTTGGCTGACTCGGATGATGTGGACTGGTACGGATTCCGTTTGCCGACGGACGGCTAAATAAGCGTTGATTTATTGCACGAAAATATTGCCTCCACCGATAGATTCTGGAGAATTGAAATCTATCAGGACGATGGTGTTACATCTGTTCTTGACTATAACGGAGGATGGACAGTTGCAGGAAATGCGGACGGAAAAACCTCGCAGATTGGCTTAAGGGCAGGTATTTATTATATCAAAATTAAATATGAGCCGTATAAGCACAGTGCTGTTACATATACCTTGCGGGTGAATTTTACCGAATCCGATCTGACCGAATATGAGCCCAACTCACGCGTAAGCAAAGCAACGCCAATTCAGGTAAATGAGGAATATATGGGTGCGCTTGCCGGTTCGGATGATGTGGACTGGTATCAGTTTTCCACTCCGGCAGACGGATATATAAAAGTATACTTTGATCACGAGGTTATCTCGTCAACAGATTGTTATTGGAAGCTTTATATATTCCGTGATGACGGTGTCAGCAATGTACTTGACTACGATGGGTATTGGTGTTTTGCCGGCAATGTTAATGATGAAATTTCGCAAATTGGGTTGCCGGCGGGAACATATTATATAAAAATTCAGTATAATCCGTATAGGCATAGTGATATCATTTACAGAATGAGAATTGCCTACGAAGAAACAGACAAGACGGAGCTGGAGCCGAATTCTGCGCCTTCCAAGGCTACAGAGATCGGGCTGAATACGGATTATGCCGGCGCAATCGCAGGAGATAATGATGCAGACTGGTATCGATTCACGCTGCCTTCCCTTGCGCAGGTTACCTTGAATTTTAATCACGCTTTAATTGATTCTACATCAAATTATTGGAATTTGTATCTGTATTCTTCGGATGGCGTGACACAGCTTTCAAGTTACAGTGTAGCAGGGAACAATAATGGTTCGTTTGATGTCGGCGAGCTGGAAGAGGGCGTTTATTATGCCAAAATAACATATTGTCCGTATAATTCATCGGATGTTACCTATACGCTTAATGTCAGTGAGAAGCATGATTGTGTCGGCACATGGGTGATCAGAACAGAGCCTACATGTACCGCCGACGGGCAACGGGAGGAGATTTGTTCCATCTGCGGAACGCTGATGAAAACAGAGTCGGTGCCTGCTTACGGCCATACCTCTTCCGACTGGACAGTCGGCAAAGAAGCCACATGTACAGAAGGTGGCTATCTGTTTGCGACCTGTGAGCGCTGTAACGAGGATGTGCAGGAAAATACAGATCCGAAGCCACACCAGTATGGGGTGTGGGGTATAATCAGCGGCTCCAAGCTGATTCCGCCGATTGTAAAGGAACAAACCTGTACACAATGCGGATATGTTAACACGATAAAGGATTGGAGTTATATATGGGTTCCGATTCTTGCTGTGGCTGCAGTTGTATTGTTTTTTGCTGCGGTTGTATCACTGTGCCGCAAAGCGGCAGCACGAAGAAAACGCAGGAAAATCGCTAAAAAGACATCCGCACTGCGTTCAAATGTGCAAACGCAGACTACATCTGTAAGCAACATATCGTCATCTTCAAATTATAAAACAGAAAAGCAAACTTCCGCCAAACCGAACACCGAAGTGCAATCGACTCGCAGAAGATAATTCTGATGGATTTCAGAAAACGGAGTTCAGCTTGCAGCAGAATAAAAGAAAGGATATTTGCGAATGCTCTTTAAATACACATACATAGGAGATCAGGTTATCGTCAATGTTCCCGATCATGAATTATGGGAGCTTCGTTTTATGCTTTTTGACGATGACGGATATGATAATTACAATCTGTATCTGATTTACCGTGATAAAAAAACAGAAATCAGGGAAACGGACTTTTGGACCCAGGGACGCCCGAATCTGCCTTACAGTGCGGTTGGAGCTCTTTATGAAGAAATCGTTGAGGTTGTCTGCGAACGTTTGGCAGGCAATCCGAATCTGAAAATCATTGATATTGATGCCATTGAAGATGAATTGATTGCACAGAAGTACGAAAAGATATGGCTTGATAAAAATTATGTTACAAAAGACAGCAACGGCAGATGGTAAAAATGGTGTAAGCAGATATTTCAGGGTACCGATAAAAATGTAATTCATACTTTAATGAAACAGCAAAAGCTTTTAAAGTTTTTGCTGTTTTTTTTTAATATATAGCAAACTGCCCGCATTGTGAGCAGTTTGCATATATCAAAAAACACCTTTTTGTCCCTAAAATTGGGGGACAGGAGGTTGATGTAGAACACTTTTTTTATTTTCCTTGCGAAAAAAAGGCATTTTTCAGTTCTAAAGGTGCCCCCACCGCAAAAAAAAGTGTCAACAATACCGGAAAGGAATGAAGAATATATGGCCAAAGGAAATATGCAACAGGAAGTGCTCTCCGAGCAGTATCTGCTGAGTAAAAATCAGATTTATCTGTTCGGACCCATTGAAACCGGCTTGGCAGCACGCGTGATTCCGCAGATGCACTTCATTGAGCAGAAAATGATCGAAGAAAACCTGCCCAAGGAGGAAAGGATCCTGACAATTCTGATCAACAGTCCCGGCGGTGCGGTGACCGACGGACTTGCAATCTATGACACCATCAATATGCTCGAATGCGAGGTCAGAACCATTTGTGTGGGGCTCGCGGCATCCATGGGAGCTTTTCTGCTTTCATCGGGCAGCAAGGGAATGCGACTTGCGCTTCCCAACAGTGAGATTCTTATTCATCAGCCGCTTGGCGGTGCCCAGGGACAGGCATCCGATCTTATTATTGCTGCCAAGCATATTGAGCATACAAGAAAAAGACTGAATTCAATTATGGCAATGAATACGGGGAAAACGATCGGCCGCATTGCCAGGGATACCGAGCGTGACAATACCATGACAGCGCAGCAGGCGTTGAAATACGGGCTGATTGACCATATTCTGCTTCCCGAAAGAATCAAAGCAAAGGAGTGTACATAATGAAAAATGCAGTTGCTTATCTGATTGAACCTTTTCTGACACAATTTTTTCTGCTGGATTCCATCTGCAGAGGATTGCTTGATGAGGAAACACGCCGCAACAGCTTCAGGGAGCTGGCAAGGGTGTTCTGTGTGCCGTTGAACGAGGAAACGAAGGAATATTATTTGACAGCCGAATCCGATGCGTTCAGGAGCATTGACGATCTTGTTACCTATGAGCGTTTTTGCAGAACCATGGAGTTTGCACAGCTCTGCAATCAGAATATCGACATGACCGCCGTTGACCGTGTTATTCTTGCGCAGAAGCGTGAGGCCATGCGTATCAAGTCTGAAATTTTCAGGCAGAGCAAAAATCTTACTGCTGACAGCATTGCCGATATGCTGCTGAAGGCTGCAGCAAGCGGCAATGTGGATGCCATGGGCATTCTGGCGTATATGGAATATCACGGGATCTGCATTTGCAGGGATATCGCTAATGCCGTCAGACACATTGCACTTTGTGCAAAATGGAATCATCTGTTCGGCAATCTCATGGGGCTTGCCTATGATGAAGCAAATCTGCAGCAGTACTGCAATACCCTGTATACAATTCTCAGAAGCACCCGTCAGTGTGAAGTTTTCAGTCATATCCGTATGACATGTGCGCCGGATGCTTCTTATGAGAAATGTGAGTCGGCGGAAATCATCGAAAAGGCATTTACCCTTGGGATCATCCGTAAAGAAACGTATGACCGTCATTTCGCAAAGACTGCCTTTTTCGGCCTGATTTCGACAGAGGACAAGGAAAAGCTGCTGCTGGATAAGGCACAGAACGGTGCGGTTTCTTTGCCGGAGCTTCCGTTTGATGTGGACAGATCCACGAATTTCTCCTTTGATGCCGCCAAGGCAAGCGCGATTCCTCTGCAGCGCAGTGAGGAGATGAATAAGCTTCTGTGCAGTCTTTCTCCCGTCACCAACAACCGTCCTGCACTGTATAAGACACTTCTCGTTGCAGGCAATGACGAGTATGTGGCAGAGATGTATCTGCAGTCCATGCGTGCCGGCTTTGCAGAAAGCAAGGTGTTTGAAGCGGATGCAGGTACCTTTACTGTGCAGGATCTGATTGCTGCAAAGGACAACTTCCTTTTGCGCGGTCTGTCCGAAACCAAGGAATCGCACACGGTGTTTCTCATCAGACATTGTGAGTCGCTTGGTGAACGCGAGCTTGAAGAGTTTGCAAAGCTGCTGGACTATGAAAACAGATGCAAATTCCGACTTTCTGATCCTGCCGTGTGTGTGGATCTGTCGGATGTGCTGATCGTGCTGTTTGCTTCGCAGGTGAATGATCCTGTCAGAAGCCTTGCTGAAGCTTGCGATGCTGTCTGGACGGAAAATCTTTCCGAAGCAGAGAAGGAGGTCATGATTGATTTTACATTCAGAGAGCGTTCGGGTTCCTTCGGAATCAACAGTGCGCAGCTGGATACGGAGGGCAGAAAATATCTTGCACCCTTCCGTTCCGAGCAGATCATCCGCATAATCGATGCAGCCCTCAAGAGAGCCGCATTTGATAATGACCCTCTGGTGACGGCGAATGCTCTGAAAGCCGTTTCGGCGCAACAGAATTTTACGGCAAGCAGACGCGAATTCGGGTATACAGGAGGCATGTACTATGAATAATATTGAACTGTTCAAGGATTATGAGCACGCAAGATTGCAGACGGCAGAGGAGTTTGCCGCAAAGCATGGGCAGCATACCGTTTCTTTTGATGAGCTGGAAGCAAGCGACATGGAGGGTATTCCGATCTGCCTGCGCAGAGATGCACAGGGCAAGCTGCAGGCTACCTTTATTCCGGATACCCATCTGCTTGCCATCGGCGCCACAAGAAGCGGCAAGACAACGGGCTATGTGCTGCCTACCCTCAATGTGCTGCTGAAGAAAAAGAACAAGCCCAGTCTTGTTATCAGTGACCCCAAGCAGGAGCTGTACCGCGAAACAGCGGAAAAGTTTGAAAAGAACGGCTATCGTGTGCTGATGCTTGATTTTACGAATTACAGATACAGCGATTGCTGGAATCCTCTGACAAAGTATTATCGTCTGTATCAGAAGTATCTTGGAATGGAATCGCTTATCAGTGTGGTTGAAACCGAAAACGGCATCCGTAATGCATTCCGGGGCGTTGTGTATGAGTCACAGGCGGAGCTCGACTATGTCATTGCAGAGGAAAGGGAAAGTATTTTTGATGAGATTGAAAAGGGCATCACCGCACTCTCGAATGCGCTTATTCCTACGCAGGACAAGGATGATCCCTTCTGGGAGGATTCCGCAAGGAATGTGCTGTGTGCATTTCTGTATGCCATGCTTGAGGACAGTGCGGATGGCAGAATGACCGAGGAGCAGTATTCCTTTGATACGATTCTGCGCATTTTTGATTTGTTTTCAAGCGCCGAATCCCCGTATGACCGCGGTTATTTTTCAGACAGACCCATACAGGAATCAAAGGCATATCAGCTTGCCCATAAGGCAATTATTGATCAGGCAGATAAAACCAGAAGCTGCATTTCCTCCATGTTTGCCAGCAAAATGAACAAGTTCAGGGATACAGCAGTCAGAAGGATCACTGCCTCAAACACCTTTGAAATGAAGGAGCTGGATGACGGTGCGCCTACGGTCATTTTTGTGTCCTATAAGGACGAGGAAAGTCTGCATTATGAGGTTATCAGCATGTTTCTGAGTAACCTTTATACGGAGCTGATCGGTGTTGCCAGAGGCAAGGGCGGTAAGCTGCAAAGACCCTTCTGTTTCCTGCTGGATGAGTTCGGCAATCTGCCCGCGTTCAATGATTTCGATAAGGTTATTTCAGCATGCGGCGGAAGAAATATCTGGTTTATGCTGGTGCTGCAATCGTATGCACAGCTTTATAATATCTACGGTAAGGAAACGGCTGAAATTATCAAGGATAATCTCAATGTGCATGTGTTTTTCGGAACGAATAATCCGCAGACCAAGCAGGAGTTTTCCGAGGAATGCGGCAAAAAGACAATCATTGCACCGACCTCTGCATTGAACGGCTCGGGTGAAACGATCATGCATTATGAAAAGGACAGCGTGGCACTTGTGCCTGTCAGTGCACTCGCGGAGCTCAGACCCGGTGAATGCATCGTAACGCAGATGCTGGATGATGTTTTGTGGTCACGCATTGAACGCAGCTACACCTGCAGTGAGTTTGCAAGCGACAATGCGGATCCCTGCAACAGAGTCCCCCGGAAGCATTCTCTCTATTGTGCATACACCTATGAAAAAAGGAAAAAAAAGGGAAAGGATAAGGTCGACTGCATGTTGCTTTATCCCGGCGAAAAACGCGATACCGAGCCGAATGCATACGCGGTGCAGGAATATCTGAAAACGCAGGCGGCAGTTACCGTTCCGGACTTGCAGTTGCAATATGGTCTGACATACCTGCAGGCCAAAAAGCTCGTCGAGCTTCTTTCGGTCAGAGGCTGGATTGCTTCTCATGCGACGGGAGTCCGATATCCCGTTCTGCGTAATAATCTGCTTATGCGTAAGTTCAGATCCGCAGAAGCGAAGCATCTGATTACGGCAACAACCTCCGATGTCGGCAATGCCGTGCGTGTTATCCGCAGAAAGGGGATTGTCGGAGCAACGATTGCCGAAATCGCGGAAGCGGTTATCGGCTGTTCGGATGCAGAAAAAGCACTCGACATGCTTCTGGACAACAACCTGATTTTTAAGCACAATGACCTGTATTTCAGTGCGGTGTCGGATATTGTGATGGAAGCATTGGAAATAATTGCATGCAAGAAACGCAAATACAACGGCAATCTGCCGAAAGAGGAAACGGCTGAGTTCCTCAAGATGTTTGCGATGATTGTTGATAATCAGTAAAAGGGGAGAGCGTCGTATGCAAAAATCAATTCATCTGGAGCTGCCCACGGGCTTCCGGGTCGTTGAAAAAACGAAAACCATGCACATTTCGAGAGCAGAAAAGCTTTTGCTCTCGAAGCGAAGGTGCGATTATATCAAAGCGGTGCGCAACAGCAATGATTATCAGCTTGCAGGTGAACAGCTGAATAATTGCCTCGGACAATGGCCGACATCGTCTGCACCCGTAGTCTGCATGAAGCACAATGAGCATTGGCTGGCGGCTATTGCGGTATCGGGCAATGAGGTTGTGGATGCACTGGGATATGATAACAGAGAGCTTGAGGTTGATCCGCGGCTGTACGGTGTTTTGAAAAAATGGATGCAGCGAAATCACCTGACAAGGGATGAAGAATACAGTCGTTGGTGCCATGCGCTGCAGAATGATGATGACATGCCGTTCTGATGATTTATATATGTTTGCAGGCAGGCCGATGTCTTACAAGCCGTCGGTCTGCTTTTTTTGCAAGCAATTTTCTGCAGAAAAAGAATAAAAAAATTTTTTTAATTGCCTGCGAAAAAATAAAAAATACACCGTTTATAAGGGTGGAAAACAACTTGTTCAGCGGAAAATACTTTTGCAGGCGGGCTTTTATGTTTGCAGTATGTTTTTTGTGCAAATTGCAAAACCTGAAAATCTGACACTGTTGTGCAGATAAAGGTAAAAAACAGCTCCCCCTATCTTTACTGCGTTGCATAACGTTATATAATTGCGACATACAAGATCTTACTGTGTTTGAAAAAGGACTTGTATTTTTCGGAATTTCTTGTCCGCTTACCGCAGGGGCGCAATGAAAAAAAATGAAATACTGCAACCGGCGGTAAATGCAGATAATATGAGCTCAAAACATAAAAAGTGAGCAGATTCCTATACATATTGACAAGAAATGCAAATGTATTTTTGTGCAAAACTAATGAAAATGGAAAATCTTGTAAAATTCTATTGCAAAAAAGTACATTTTGTGGTATATTTATAAGTCCCCGATAAAATAGCAGTTAAACGCATAGGTTTTGTTTTACAGAAGGATGGTGATCGGAGTGCGTTTTACGAAAGAAGAATTTGACATGATGGTGAGAGAGCTGTTGTTCAGGACTCCGGCATCATACGACATGCTTTGCCGCATTGCAGAGAAGGAGCTGAAAACAAGAATCGATGGCTGGTGTAACAGCGATCTCGACTTGCGCGGCGGACAGTATGGCGATGATGTTATGCAGTTGGTACACATTCGTCTGATTGAGAGGACGGTACCGTTTTTCTTGCTTCGTGACGGAATTGAGGGTGACTACAACAACGATCCTGAGGGCTTTGCAGCATGGATGATCACAGTTGCAAAGAACCTGAAGAGGGACTATGCTTCAAGGGTCAGATCAGACATTTTCCATACGGTGTCGGATGATGACAAAAAGAAAAAGAAGGATGAGGTCGAAGAGGAGGATGATGCGCTTGCCGTACCTCCCGATTATGCAGAAAGAGACAAAAAGCTGGCAAGAGCTTTCGACATCGTTCTTTCCTCAGATCTGAGTATTTACAAGAAGCTGACATGGTTTGCACTGGCTGTGATCATGGTTCGTAACGATATTTCGAAGATCAAGGCAACCCATCACCTTGTCGGAATATTCGAAAATAAAACACTGGCAGATATGTACGCTGTGCTTCTGAACGCATCCGAAGAAATTTCCTGGATGACCGTTACCTATGAGCAGCACAAGAAGATTCTGAATGCCCTGCAGGCGGAAACTAAAAACGGCATCCACTTCGGAGAAACGGCATACAAGGAATTTTTCATGCAGTATCAGGGTGAGGCATGCGGACTGAAGTCGGTCAGTGACTGGACGAATCGTATCAACTACATCCTTTATCGCGAAATCGAAGGCAAGGCTCCGCCGAAAAAGAAGAGCAAAAAGAAGCCTTTGAAAAATGAGGACGATAAAGTGAGTGCAAATAATACCGAAGATAAGCAGGAGGTCGGCAAAGCTGCCGACGGCTTCTCCTCCGGTGAATCAGATGATGAGAAAAGGAGCGGCAAAAATGAAACATTTAGCTGTTAATGAAATAATCAAATATGTTTCATTAACTATATTGAATCAGGAGGCAATTTCTATTGCCTCCGCCGTTACCGGCCATATATGCGGATGCAATAAATGTATGACGCTGGTCCGGCAGTTTCAAATGCTGTACGATGCGTATTCCGATCGGAATATACACAACAGCGACCGCGATTTTGAAGAGTATATAGAAAAAAAGCTGGCAGAAAAAAATCTGACGGCAGAAATGCTGTCAGATGATATTTCCGGCGCACGGCGGTATCTGGAAGATTTGACAGAAGAATTGACGGATAAAAAACAAACAGAAAAAAATCTTTCAGGTGGCTTTATATTAAACGATCAGCTATTGGATGAAGTGCCATTGGATGACAGCAGAATGGTGGAGGATTTTTTGGAAAATATGCTGCTCATCGAAGAAGAGTCGGACGAAATTCTATATGAAGAGAATTTATTTGGAGAAAATCTATTTGAAGATAATTATTCAAACAGATACGAAGAAGAGCAGGAGTTGATGGAAGAAAATCTGTTTGAAGAAAATTTCTTTAACTAAAAACAGTGAGATGAAATAATAGGGATAGAGAGTCTGTGAATCGGCAAAGTGGTGCCGGCACGGACAATCAGCAGCAACAGCAGCATTTTTCCGGATTGAGTGTTGGAAAATAGTGGTGGGAAAATTTGTTGTGCATTGCGAAAAAACACTTTTTCGGTTCGTTTTTCTTAATGTAAGGACGAACAGGAGGAGTGTTTTTTTATGTCAACGAATACCAAAAACTGGACAGAGGCAGATTTTCGCCGTGCGCTGGAAAAGCTGGATCGCCATGTGTGGAAAACGCAAGGCATCGAGCTGGTCGGTGCCGAGCTGGATATTGAGCTGTCTAAAACAATCAGATATCATCTTGGAAGATATTATCCCAAAGAAAAGAAATTTATGTTTTCCTTGCCGTTTTTCAACAGCGATGTTCCCGAAGCCTGCGCTTTAGATGTCATCGCGCATGAGTACGCTCATTATTATGACGATGTTGTGTTTGCGCATGTCGGTCACAGGGCAACCTTCAAGGAGGCTTGCCTGATCGTCGGTGCCAATCCCAAAACCTGCTATTCGCCCATCTTTGAAACGGTTGCACGCAAAAATGAGGAATGGGCAGCAATGACCTATGACAGCAAGGTGCAGATCGGTCAGCGTCTGCGCCATCCGACCTACGGTGTTGGAACGGTGGTTTCGGTGGAGAACAAAAAGATTTCGGCATTGCTCACCATTGACTTCGGTAAGCACGGTGTGCGTGTTATTGATGAAAACTGGCTGCGCAAGCAGTCCTTGCTGAAATAAAGGAGAGAAAAATAATGATTTATATTACCGGCGATACCCATGGTGATCCTGCGGTTTTTCAAACCGGCTGCATGCCCGGAGAGGACACCTGGACGGAAAAGGACATTTTGATTGTATGCGGAGATTTCGGCTTTATTTTTGATGACTCCGAGGAGGAAAATGCAATTCTTGATTATATTGCAACAAAGCCCTACACCGTCTGCTTTTGCGACGGTAACCATGAATGCTTCACCCGTCTGAAGCAATATCCCGAGGAGGAATGGAACGGGGGTCTCGTCCACAGGGTCAGAAGAAATATTGTGCATCTGATGCGCGGACAGGTGTTCACTGTTGACGGCAAAAAGATGTTTGCCATGGGTGGTGCATACAGCATTGATAAATACATGCGCTGTGAGGGTATTTCATGGTGGAAGGAGGAGCTACCCGACAATGATGAATATGAGGAGGCAGTCCGCAATCTGCAGGCAAACAACATGCAGGTGGATTTCATAATCTCCCACACCGCACCTGCGGAAATCATCCGCAGAATGGGAAAAATTCCGCATCAGAAGGATGCGGAGCTGACAGGCTTTCTGGAATGGATCATGTATGAGGTGAAATTCAAGGAGTGGTTTTTCGGACACTGGCATGAGGATCGCACGATTGACGGACATTTCCACGCATTGTGGCTTGATGTCGTAACATTACGGGAGGGAAAAAGATGAAAGTGATTTTTCTGGATATTGACGGGGTTCTCAACTCCCGTCGATATGATGCCGAACGTACGGATGCAGACGGCAATATCGACATCAGCCGTCTGGCACTGCTCAGGGAGATTGTGCAGCGCACGGGCGCAAAGCTCGTTCTGACCAGCTCCTGGAGAAGCCATTGGGATCCCCACGGTGTAAACAGTGATGCAGTGGGTGAGGAGCTTGCGCAGCTTTTTCACAGCAACGGTGTGCCGTTGTATGACAAAACACCGTCTGCACAGAATAACCGCCTGCTTGAAATTGCCGGCTGGCTTATAATGCATGATGATATTGAGGCTTTTGCGGTGCTGGACGATATGAAATTCGGCTGGGGATTACTGGCACCGTTTTTAGTGGAAACCGATTATAATATCGGCAGAGGTCTTGAAAAACGACATGTTGACCGTGCTGTTGAAATCCTGCAGGGTGATTCCTGAACAGAAAAAGCGGAAAAGCTTTTCCGACTGTGCGAAAAATGCTTTTTTCGGTCCGTTCTTACAGATGAAGGGGCCTTTTTCCGGCACCACTTAAAACAAGAGAAGGAGAGAGCACATGAAGCACCCGATGCTTGCAAACTGGATCGAGTTTGAACGCGTATCGCAGAATGAATACATAGTCACCGATCTGCTGACGGATACACGGCTGCGGACGGATGCCCATACGGCATGGTTTGTCCGAAGGCTCAACGGCAGGCGTGATCCTTACAGAATTGACAGAAAAAAATCCAAGGCAGAGGTGGATGCACTGCTGGCGGAGCTGGAAAATAACAATATCATCCGTGAAAGAAGATTTGTGTGCAAATCGCTGCTGCAGCTTCTTGTCACCGTCTGGCAGCCTCGCATGACCGCACGTTTACGCACGGTTTCCGTTGTTGCAAATACACTGTTGATGATTCTCTGGCTGCCGCTTCTCCTTTTTTCATTGTATTATTATTTTACATCTTCACACGATTCAGAAATGGTTCTCATGCTTCCGGGTATGGGAATCGGAGCATTGCTGGGTCTGACCCTGCATGAGCTCAGCCATCTGTTTGCCTGCGTTGCCTATGGAGGCAGAGCCTTTGATGTCGGGGTGATGCTGTATTTTTTCATCCCCGGTGCCTATGTTCTTATGTCCGATACGGACATAAAAAAGCGCATGCAGCGTGTGCAGGTCAAGGCGGCAGGCATCGAAATGAATTTTCTGCTGACCGCCGTATTTTTGATTCTTGCAGCATGGACGGGTGATTTTTACGGTCTGCTGGTCGGTGCCGCTTTTCAGAATGCTTTTCTTGCCTTTTTGAACATGACTCTTATCGGCGGCTTTGACGGTGCAGGCGTTATCAGTGAGCTGTTCGGCTGTGATGACCTGATGGACCGCGTGAAGAAGGTGACCGGCGGTCGCAAAAAAAGAAAAAGATTATGCAGGGACGGCTTTTCGGGCATTGCCACCGTTGCTTTTTGTTATATTCTGCGTTTTGCGCAGTGCGCCTTTCCCGTATTGTTGTTGCTGAATGTCACAGGGGGAATTTTATGGTTTATGTAAGTAAAAAAAGCGAAGCCCTGCAGCTGGCAGCAGGGCTTGTTCCTTTCATTTTTTCAATTCTGTTTGCTTTGACCTGCTCATGGATTCCGGTGCTGCTTTGTGCGGCTTCTCTGTTTGCCGTTGTGGGGCTTCTGCCTCTGTTCAGATATCGCGAGAGCCTGTATATGTTTGTTTTTGTTGCCATTTCAGGCTTTCCGACCAATCTGAAGCTTTCCCTGCTGCTGGTAACGGACGGGATACTGGATTCGGGTTTTCTGATCGACAATATTCTTTGGGGCATTATGCTGTGCTTTGTTTTTTTCAGCGCAGAGGAGATCGCATTCGGTGTTGTCACGCGATTGCTGTGGAAAAAGCAATACAGAATTAAAATATAAAAAGGAGTATATGCAATGATATATGTTACATCGGATTTGCACGGTTATCCGTTGGATAAGCTCAAGGATTTTCTTGCAAAAGTCGGCTTCGGCAGGGACGATGAGCTGTATATTCTCGGAGATGTCATAGACAGAGGGCCTGACGGGGTCAGAATTCTGCAGTGGATCATGGCGCAGCCGAATGTGAAGCTGCTGCTCGGCAATCACGAGTCTATGATGCTTTCGTGCGAAACGGCACTGTTCGATTTTGAATCGGAGAATGTGTCGGTGCCTCTCGGCACAAGGGCAGAAAAGCTCGGCTTGTGGCTTTCCAACAGTGGGGAGGTCACATTCCAGGCACTTTTGGCAGTCAGAAGCCGTGAAGTGGAGGCAATTCTGCGTTTTCTGCATACGGTGCCGCTGTATGCGCAGCTGACCGTTGACGACAGAAGATTTGTGCTTGTGCACGGCGGTCTGGAGGGCTTCAGCTCAGACAGACCCTTGTCAGACTATCCCGACAGAGTATTTCTCTGGTCAAGACCGAATTTATGGACACAGTATTATGATGATGCGACCGTGATTCTCGGTCATACACCTACATTTTTTTACGGAGATCAGTATACGGGCAGGATTCTGAAAACACGTACATGGATCGATGTGGATGTCGGTGTCGGGCTGGGACAGGATCCTGTTTTGCTGCGGTTGGATGACATGAAAGAATTTTATTACAAAGAAATGAAAAATGCGTTAAATGAAAAACAAATCAATAACTGACATAGCCATCCCTGAAAAACAGACGGACCACCTTTTTGCTGAATTTTTTCGGATTTCTGCCGATTATGACGGAAAGTAAAATATACACCGCCCAAAGAATGCACATCCCGAGAGCAAACAGAAAAATGGGGAAAAAGCCTTGGGAATGCAATCTGTTTGTTTCGTCAAAATGCAGCAGATAAGCATCCTTATGCACGATGGCTTTCAGGGAATAAAACGGGGCATCGTTCTCATCCTTAAATTCTTCCGCATAAACGGTAACAAGCGTTTCTCCGTTGCAGATTGCGCTGATACCTTGTGTGTTGATCTTTTCATCCGCAAAACGGATTTTGTAAATCTGTCCGTCCTCGGCGGTCAGAATGAGGTCTTCGGTTCCTTTTTCAAAAGCAACAAACCGAACGGACTGCTGTATTGTGTTTTCCTCGGTGCACGGATCAAAAAAGGTATGCCATGTGATGAATGCCAGAAAGCCGATGAGAAAAACCGCTATCAGAATGAATACCGCCAGAAAGGCGCTTGCATCATTTATGTTTCCGTTGAAAATATCGTTTTTGGTTTTTTGCACTTTCGGAATATTCTGCCCGTTGTGTAAGGTTTTGTATTTGTTTTTGGCAAACGCAATAAATTCATCGCCGCCGATTGCAAATTCATCCACCATGATGCGCTGCTTGCCGATATAAATATAGGTTTCGTGCATATTTTTTTGTATGCCGGTGATTTCGGAATAGGTTGCCTGTTTTTTTCTGCCAAAAAAGTTTTTGGCGATAAAGCCGTTTTCGTCATAAGAGATTCTGCAATTTACATAAGCAATAATCAAAGCTATTGCAAGCAGGGAAAACACAAAGAAAACAACAGGCACCCATATCGGTTCATCGGAAAAGGATGTGATGAACCCGGAAACCAAAGAAAATGCCGTACCGATCGCACCTACAACGGGAAACAGCTTATGCAGAAAAACTTTGCCGTCTTTTTTTTGCGTTTTCTTGCCGGCTGCCAGAAGGCTTGTTACAAGAATCGGTAACACAGCCATAATCAATCCGCGGATTATTATTCTTTCCACAATCACACCGCCTTTGTAAAACAAAACTTATCGGAAACAGTATATCATATTCAAAATATCGAAATCAAGTATTGTACCTTGCCGGATAGTGTTTGATATGCGGATAATTTTAAACAGCAAAATTCTTGAATTTGCGCAAATCAATGCGAAGCATTGTATGGAATTATCACGAATTGATGTGTATATCGTAAAATGCATGAGTTTGCATTTATCATACTGTGTATTGAAATCCAAGGAATAAGTATGATATAATTATTTTGCGGAAGTATAGTTGTTTTTACAGAGATTTAAGGAGATATAGCTATGGCAAAGTTAGAACAGATCCTTAGCGGTAATTTTAATCAGATCCTCAATAGAATTGAGCAAGGAATACTCAATGGCAGTATGTCTGCTTCTCTTGAGGAATCAAGTGATTTTTACAGCGGTGATGCACGTTGCAGTGTTCGTGTTTTTGAGCGTTACAGCTATTCGGGCGGAAACCGAGTCAGCTTGAGTGTTACACTTTTTCAGAACGGAAATGATGCTGTTCACTTGTCTGCTATCACAACCGGCGGCAGTCAGGCAATGTTCTTCAAAATTAACACCTTCGGTGAAGAGGCATTCCTTGATAAGCTGAGAGAGCTCTTATAATTGCGGTGCGCTGCAATTCTCACTGATAAAATGTGTAAAGCCATCGGCATTTGAACCGATGGCTTTATTTGTTACTCAAATAATATTCACAACACCCGTAAACAGAGGTAAATTACCCTTAGAAATCACAAATACAAACGGTCTGTCGAGCACAAAATCGATTATTTCTTCAGGCGGCATAGCTGCACCCGCACCTGGAATTTCTATATAAGTTGCAGCTTTTACACCTTTTTCATCGATTTCAACTCTTGCGGACTGATTGACAGCAGCAACATACACGGGTGAATCAGAGGTGATTGCCGTAAAATCGGAGTTTTCCATATCAAAGACCTTTGTTACACCCATTCTGCCGAGTCCGTCTTTTATATTCACGGTAGAGGAAACATCAAATTTGGGAACTGATAAATTAACCTTCATATCTTTCTTATTTTCCCAACCGTCTTCTCTATTGCTCGAAGAAACCATTTCACCGTAAGCTTCGCTGTTTAAAACATCAGCAGTCGTTTTTCCTTCATCGGGAAGAATGAACCACATTGTGCTTCCGTTTTTGAGTGACAAACATATCGCACTGAAATCATCGTGCCAATAATAATTCATAGGACAAAGTTTTTTATTCATATAAGTGACATCCGTATCGCCGGTAACACCATGAAAAACACCGTCGGTATTGTTTTTGCTATCGAACTCATCACCCCATTTTGCCTGGAAGAAGAGCGTTGAATAAAGGGCAAGAACGGTATCGGGAGATAAGACTGTGTTATCGGTACTGTCTTTTAACATTCCGCCTGTGTTTTTGTTAAGCCAATTACCGATTGCCTTGTTTGCACTTTTGCTGCCAAGGTCAGTCTGATATACAGAAGCATAATAGTGATATGCAAGGTTGTTCATAGTATCCTGATTGTAGTTCAGTCCGTCTTCAAGCCAAAGAGAATTGGCCAATGTGCATATTTCATTTCTGTCATCCTCATAAACGGATTCCCAGACGGCACTGACCTGACTTCTGAGTGTTTCAATATCACTGACACCGAATAAATCTAAAATTTCCTTGCGGCTGTCACCGTCTGTTATTTCTGCAAGCATAGAAAGACCGATATATGCATTTACAGGTGACCATAAGGCGTTTTCATTGCCTTCTGAAATGAGAACTTCAGCAGATGCTTCTGTAAAAAACGGTAATAGAGAAATGGCAGCGTTTTCTCTTGTTGTTCTTCTGTGTCCCGTTTCAGCATCCCACTTTTCTAAATCAACTAAATAGCTTTCTCTGTCTTTATAATCATCAATGTCGGGATGCTCCGTCAGGCGCGCTTCTTCCGGAAGTGCAACGGCATCTGCCGTAATGACAGGTGTATTCAGCAAAGAGCCGAGGCAAATCAAAACAGCCAAAGCAGCGGCAACTGCACCTATCCAATAGGGTCTTATTTTCATTTTCTTCGGAGCTTTTTCAGCTTCTGCTACATATCTGTCGTCTATTTTATCCAGAACTTCCAATACTTGCTTACGCTTCATAGTAATACCCCTCCTTCATAAGATGTTCTTTTAATTTTGATCTGATGCGGTTTAATCGCACAGAAACGGCACCGCTTTTCATGTTGACGGCTTTTGCGATATCCTCAACTGTATCACCGTACCAATACCGACGCATGAAAATATATCGGTTCACGGCAGTGTCCTTTTCCAGAAACACATTGACGGAGTCGGCAATTTCCTGAATAATAACAGCCTGTTCAGGGTTAATATCATTATCGGGGAAACAAGCACCAAGCTCGTCCAAGGATACATCATAACTGTTGTTTCGTTTTTCTGCCGAAAGATATTCCAATCGCTTCAGCGCCATGTTTCTTCCTGTGCGGTATACATAAGGAGCCAAAGGGTCAGGTTCTTTAGGTGGTATTGCATTCCAAACGGCAAGATATGTATCATTTGTTGTTTCTTCTGCATCGTGATGATTTCCGAGAATATTCATTGCAATTTTGTATAAGGTGTTACCGAAACGCTCACGCAAAATGCGCAGTGCATCTTCGGCTCTCGCAAACAAGAGTTTGATTATTTGTTTATCTTCCATCTGAAAACCTCCTCTCACTTATATAAACCGATTTTACAGCTTTACCTTACACAAATTTTAGCATTATTTCTTGCAAAATACAATAATTCTTATTCAAGAACACACAAACAAAAAAACAGTGTTTGTTTATGAAAAAACTATGAAATCCTTTTGCAAAAGGGTTTGTAATCAATCAGAAGATTGCATACACCAAGGGTGATGCCATGCAGCTTCGCTGATTACATACCAATCCTTCGGATTGGATGAAAAAAGCACTTGCATTTTGCAAATGCTTTTTTCCGGCACCCCCTGCGGGAATTGACTCTCGCACTGCGGTGCTCGGTCAGGTGCGGCTCTTCAGACTGACGGCCCCGTCCCCCTTTGTCTGCTTCGCAGACATTTCCCCCACACTGTGGGGGAATCTTCCACCGGATGTTCATTCACTCCCGCACCGCTTTGCACTTGTCAACAAAAATTGGACACATAAATCAAAATATTAGACCTGAAAAATGAGAGAATGCACAAGTCCGTCCGTCACCCTTGACATCGCTCCGAGAAATGCCGGACAAAGCATATCGATGGCGATGAACTTATGAGCAGATTTCAAAATTGCGTCATCCATCGAAAAAATCAGTATAGCATTTCTCTGCGACTGGATGTCAAGGGCAAGCCGCCTGCGGCGGTGACTGCATTCTGTTTCCGGCTCAGAATCTTTGAGCAGATTGTTAACCGGGCAAGTAGTTTTCACGATATTGCCTTGGTGTCAGGTATCCCAAAGAATATGCCGGACGTTGTTCATTGAAGAAGATAATGTAATCATCAATTTCTTCTCTTACCGGTTTTTGACCGGTTACATGAAAATCCATAAAAAGCTCAGCTTTTATCCATCCGTTGATGGCTTCCATTGCCGCATTGTCTGTTGGTGTACCGGCACGCGACATAGAACGCGTGATTCCGTACATGGGCAGCAATTCATTGTAGGATTTGGAAGCA
>JAZNCO010000086.1:0-14331 GCA_045587645.1 Acutalibacteraceae bacterium
CGAAGATTTTTTACAGTGAGGATTTTTGACGAGACGAGGCACAAAACGCAGAAAATCCTTTGTGGATTTTCGAGGATTTTAACGAAGTATCGACGGAAATCTGCCTGTAAAAAACGGGTTCGGATTATATCCGTCACCCTATGGTTATGTTTTATTTTTGTACAAAAAAGCAGGAGATGAAAAAATGAAGGTTGAAAAAAGCCTGATGGTCGAAGCAAAGGACCAGAACTGTTACGAATATCTGATTGAGTGTACCGTCGGTTACGGTGAATACAAGGCTGTGCAGCACATGGACAAAATCACAATGCGCAGTGAATTTCTGCATGATGTGGATTGCTTTGCCGCGTATATGAAAAATGAACTCGGACTGAAGCCCGGTGATGTGTATACCGTCTTTATGCCCACCACCGTGCAGAGCATTGTTTCGTTTTATGCACTGAACAAGATCGGTGTCATTGTCAATTTCGTGCATCCGCAGCTGCCGCCCGAGGTGCTGAAAGAGGCCATTGAGGACTGCAACTCCAAGGGTGTTATGATCCTTGACCTGCTTTCCAAGGACTATGTCGGTGTCATCAATGATTCGGGTCTGCCCTGCGTGGTCTGCTCGTCCTCGGACTATGCTTCTCCCGTTAAGGAAACCGCCTGCAAGGCAGGTGAAGCGCTGCTGAAAGCAATCTTCCCCAAAATCAACAAGCGCACCTCTTACCGCGAGGTCATTTCCAAATATTCGCCCGAGTCCGGTCTTTCGGGCAATGCCGACGATATTGCCGTGTATCTGCACGGCGGCGGCACCACGGGCAAGAGCAAGGTCATCAAGCTGACGAGCCGTGCCATCAACGAGCTTGCCTGCCGTGTTTCCAAGCTCGATAAAATCGAAGATCCCGGTGAAGAAGCCGAGGTCATCGTGCTGCCCCTGTTCCATTGCTTCGGTCTTTGTATCGGCATTCACATGGCAATGTGCAACGCAGGCCGCATCATCCCCATGATGCAGTTTGATGCCAATATTTTTACCAAGCTCATGCGCAAGAACCGCGTGATTGCCGTTGTCGGCATTCCCGTCATGTTCAAGAAGCTCATGAAGCACAAGAATTTCGACGGTCCGTGGCTGAAGAACATCCGTATGATGTTCTGCGGCGGTGATGATTGCTCGGATCAGTTCCTGGATGATTTCAATGCCGTGCTTGAAAAGAACGGTGCACCCGGCAGACTGCGTCAGGGCTACGGTCTGACCGAGGTCGGCTCCGTCTGTACCGTCAACTCCAACACCAAATACAAGAGAGGCTCCATCGGCTGGCCGCTTGAGGGACTTCGTGTTGAAATCTGGGACGATAACAATAAAAAGGTGCCTGACGGTGAGGTCGGCGAGATCGTCATTTCCGGTCCGACCATCATGGAGGGCTACTACAGACCCGGTGCTCCCGAAAACGATGGTCTTTACATCGACGAGGAAGGCACAAAATGGGTCAAGTCCGGTGACCTCGGCTACCGCGACAGCGACAATTATTTCTACTTCGCAGGCAGAAAGAAGAGAGTTGTCATCATTTCCGGCTACAATGTCTATCCTATTGATATTGAAAAGTTCATTCAGGACAGCTTCCCCGAAATCAAGGGCTGCTGCCTTGTCAAGGGCTACAGCCCCGAAGGCAAGATTCTGCTGCGTCTGTTCCTGTCTGTCAAGGACGGCACCGACAAGGAAGCACTCGAAAAGAAGATCGTCAAATCCGTCGGCGAGCATTTCTCCGAGTTCTCCGTGCCCAGAGAATTCCGTTATCTTGACACCATGCCGGAAACACCACTCATGAAGATCGACTTCATGCTTCTGACCCAGAATAAGCCCGAGGATGCCGTTTACGGCGCATAAAAAAAGACCGCAACAAGTTGTTTTTTTCATTGAAAAATCTCCAAAAACGCAAAAGCTGTCCGCAAGGGCGGCTTTTGTGCTGTAAACCATAATTTGCTCTTCGTCATTTTGCCCAAGAGAAGGTGGTTTGTTTATGACAATCAGCACAAAAAGCGGATGTCCGCTTCATGCTTTGTTCATAATCGGAAGGATAAATTTGAATAAAGTGTGAACAAACAGGGAAAATTGCCTGTTATATTTCTTTTTTGGAATATAATTGTTGCAAATCCTTGTCAAACCTGTTAACTTTAAATAATTCTTAAAATATCTCTTGCATTCTTTGTTAGATTATGGTAGTATACACTTGCAAATTTATCTATGGTAAATTTGTAAATTCAGAAAAGAAAAGAGGTGCCGAAATAATGGATTTCCCGTTCGAAGCTCTCGTGGCTTTCCTGTCCGCTTTTGTGGAAAAGATGGCTCTGCTCTACAACAAGATTTATGCTTTCATCAATCCCGAAGAAAACTCCTGATCGCGTTTGCAGAACCTGTTCGTGACACAGTTTTGTCACACTGATTTTATTTCAATTAAAAGGAGGTGCCCACACAATGATCAACATGGATGAATTCTACGCAGCAGCTGCTAAGATTAAGGAAATCATCGCTGACTTCATCGAAGCCCTTACTTTCCTTATCGAAGGTTTCACTTCCAAGAAGAACTACGAAGATGAAGAATTCTCTTGGTAATTTTTTGACTTCAAAATTCCTTTATTTATCCTGATATAAGGAGGTGCCAAAATGAGCGACACAGCACTTGCTAACATCATCGTTATCCTCAAGGATATCGCAGCTAAGATCGTTGAACTGCTTGCTTCCATGGAAGAATGGAAGGCATATTTCTTCGGTGAAGACGAAGAAGGTTCTCAGGTTTCCGAATAATTATCATTTCGGTTTAACTTAACTTATCTTTTTTATTAAACAATAAAAGGAGGTGCCCCCATGCCTGAACTCAAGAACGGTACTTACGAAGAACTCATCAACTCTGTTGCAGAATTCTTTGAAGAAGTTATCGCTTACATCCAGAAGGTTCTCGGTGCTCTTGAATCCAAGTTCGGTTTCGAAATTTGGTACGAAGAACAGAATGCTGAAAACTCTCAGGTTTCTGAATAATTAAATTTCAGATTTAATATTTAGCGTTTGATCAAACAAATGGCCGTCCTCGTCAGGGGACGGCTTTTTTCGTATGCAAATGTGTTTTTTTACTCCTTTAACAGCCAATCGGCTATATCATGTATTTCAATGCCTTCATAGCTGTATTTCGGATGGTGTGTTCTTGCAATGATCATTTTCGGATATGCATCGCGGATCTGCAGCAGCGGGGCGCACTCTCTCTCAAAGGTTTCCTGTGTCGCGATATTGTCACTGACCTGAATATAAATTTTTTCACTGCCTCTTTGTGCAACAAAATCGATTTCTTTTTGATAGAGCTTACCGACATAAACATCATATCCGCGGCGCAGCAATTCAATGCATACTATATTTTCATACACTCTGCCGTAGTCCATGTTTCTGCTTCCGAGAACGGCATAACGGATGCCCGTATCGCACAAGTAGAATTTCTCGGAGCTTTCAAGATATTTTTTACCGCGGATGTCGTATCTTTTGATATCGTAAAACACAAACGCATTGCACAAATATCTGATGTATTTTCCGACGGTTACATGGTTGGTTTGCGTGTCATTTGCCGTCAGCAGCTGACTGACCTTGTTCGGAGAGGTCAGATTGCTGATATTGTCCATCAGAAATTCACTCAACCGCTGTAAAATCAATGTGTCGGGCAAGGCATATTTCTGCACTAAATCTCTCGTAACAATCGTTTCATAGACTTCCTTGATGTAGGTTGTTCTGTCTTTTTCGGTTCTGTAGGCATACGAACCGGCAAGACCGCCCTTGAGGCAATAATCCTCAAAAAGCTTCTCTTTATCACGGATCTCATCATAATACTGACAATACTCCCGAAAGCTGAACGGGAATACATGGATTTCAATATAACGACCGGTGAAAAGGGTGGCAAGATCTGCACTCAGCAAAAATGCGTTGGAGCCGGTCACATAAATATCGTACTTGCCCTTGGAATAAAGGCTGTTGATTGCCAGCTCGAATTTAGGGCACATCTGCACCTCATCCACAAAAAGATAATTTGTTTTTCCTGCCTGATAATGCTCTTCGACATAGGTGTGCAAAGCATGGTATTCCTTGATATTTTCAAAATCCAGATCCATGAAGTCGATGAAGATGATGTTGATGTTGTCGGAATGACTTTTCAGATATTCCATATAGGCCAGCATCAATCCGGACTTGCCCGAACGGCGGATTCCGGTGATGATCTTGATGTCCGGTGTGCCGTTCAGTTCAATGATTCTGTCAAGATACATGGTTCTTGTGATTGTTTTCATATGCTGCTCACTTTCGAAAGTTTAAAATTTTTCATTTTTTGAAACCGAATATATGCTTATTATACTGCTTATAAACAGTATTTGCAAGTGGTTCGCTTTCAAAAGTTGAAAAATTTTCATTTTTTGAAAGCGAAGGAAGCTGTGCAACGCAGGTAAATCATAATTTGCCTTCTTGCATTTTTGCCGATTATTTGTTACAATACAATCGGACTAATTTGTGCGGAGCTTATATGGAAAAAGATGTTCACATTCAGTATTTAAAGGGAGTCGGACCGGCAAGAGCCAAGCTGTTTGAGAAGCTCGGTATTGCAACGGTCGGGGAGCTTCTGCGCTTTTTTCCCCGAACCTACGAAAACTGGAAGGACACCGTTTCCATTCTTGAAGCCGCACCCGACAAGCAGGTGTGCATCAAGGCCATTGTTGCACAGCCGCCCGAAGAGGTGCGCACCGCAGGCGGAAAAATTCTGACCAAAACCACCGCCACGGACGGCACTTGGGTCATGAGCCTCACATTTTTCAACAACCGTTACATCAAAAATCAACTCGAGGAGGGGCAGGAATACCTCTTTTTCGGTAAAATACAGGACAGCATCTACGGCGGCCGTGAAATGCTCTCGCCCCGTTTTGTCAAAGCCGAGGGCGGTACGGGTCTGCATCCGATCTATCATCAGACCCAATCCCTCAATGCCGGAGCCATTGCAAAATGTGTGCGCACGGCACTGGACACCTATCCCGATTTATTGCAGGAAACCCTGCCCGATTCACTCATAAAGCAATACCGCCTTTTGGGACTGCGTGAGGCGGTGGAAAAAATCCATTTCCCGCAGTCCGAAGATGACATTCTTGCCGCAAGGCGGCGGCTGATTTATGAAGAGCTGCTCGTTCTGCAATTGGGGCTTTTGCAGATCCGTTCCGATAAGGACGAAGCCCTTGCACCCGCCATGCAGACCGATTTTACAAAGGATTTTTATGCCCTGCTGCCGTTCACCCCGACCAACGCACAGCAGAATGCCGTGTGCGAATGCGTGGCGGATATGCAGAAATCAAAGCCCATGAACCGCCTTTTGCAGGGTGATGTCGGTGCCGGCAAAACGGCAGTTGCGGCAGCACTGGTCTACACCGCCGTAAAAAACGGCTTTCAGGCGGCTGTGATGGCACCCACCGAGGTGCTTGCCGAGCAGCATGCCAAAACATTTTCAGATTTCTTTAAAAATACCCCCATCCGCTGCGCCTTGCTGACGGGCACGCTGACCGCCGCACAGAAAAAGAATCTCAAAAAGGCACTGCGTGAAGGGGAGATCGACCTGCTCATCGGCACCCATGCCATTTTGCAGCAGGATGTGGAATTCAGCAATTTAGGTCTGGTCGTCACCGACGAGCAGCACCGCTTCGGTGTGGAGCAGCGTGCGGCACTGCGTGCAAAGGGAATTGCTCCGCATACGCTCGTCATGTCTGCAACCCCCATACCGCGCACGGTTGCGCTTGTCATTTACGGTGACCTTGACATCAGTATTCTCAACGAGCTTCCCAAGGGCAGAAAGCCCATCCTGACCTATGCCGTGGATACCTCCTACCGCAAACGGCTGTATGCCTTCATCAAAAAGCACATTGCAGACGGCGGACAGGGCTATATTGTCTGTCCGTTGGTGGAGGAGGGCGAAACCGACCGCGTGTCGGCGCAGGCTTTGTATGAAAAACTGGCAGCAGACGAATTCAGGGATTACCGTGTGGGGCTTCTGCACGGCAAGATCAAGCCAAAGGAAAAAGAGGACATCATGCGCCGTTTTGCAAGCGGTGAGATTCAGCTGCTCATCTGCACCGTGGTTGTGGAGGTCGGCATTGATGTGCCCAACGCTTCGGTCATGCTCATTGAAAATGCGGAATGCTTCGGGCTTTCGCAGCTGCATCAGTTAAGAGGCAGAATCGGTCGCGGACAGCGGCAGTCGCATTGTGTGCTGGTGTCGGATGCCAAAAACGATGTGTCGCAGCGCCGTTTTCAGATTCTGTGCGATACCAATGACGGCTTTCGTATTGCGGATGAGGACTTGCAGCTGCGCGGTCCGGGTGACTTTTTCGGCGCACGGCAACACGGGCTTCCGAGCCTGAAAATTGCCGACCTTGCCACCGACAGCCGCATTCTGCACACCGCACAAAGCGATGCAAGGCGCATTCTCGCCGAGGACCCGACCCTGACCAAGGAAGAAAACAAGGGCTTGCAGACCGCCGTCGGAGCCTTGTTTGCCGATATATCGTAATATTCAGTTTATAAGGAGTATATCATGGAAAAAATTGCAAGCTTTCAGGTTGACCATACCGTATTACAGAAGGGCATGTATATCTCCCGTGTGGACGGTGATGTTGTGACCTATGACATCCGCACGCGCAGACCCAATGTCGAGGAAGTGATGGACAACGCATCCATTCACACCGTGGAGCATCTGTTTGCCACCTTCGTACGCAATTCCGAGCATAAGGACAATGTGATCTATTTCGGCCCCATGGGCTGCAGAACGGGCTTCTATTTCCTTGTGCGTGATGCCGTTTCGCATGCGCAGGCTGTCAAACTGACGCAGGATGCCTTTGCCTTTATTGCCTCCTATGAGGGCGAAATTCCCGGTGTGAGTGCCGTGGAATGCGGAAACTTCCGTGACCATTCTCTGACGGGTGCGTTGGAAGAAGCAAGACAGTTTTTGCCGATTATTGCCGATTGGACGGTTGAAAAATTGAATTATTGAGCAAAATGAACAATAATAGTATAAGAAATTCTACAATTTTTTTTCGCAAGTCCTTCATTTTTTCAGCAAAAGCACTTTTCTTTTTACTTAAATAATGGTATAATAGACAAAGTGCCTTGGCTCATGTTGAGCCCTGTTTTTTGAGTTTTACATACGTTTTTGAATATATGGATGAAAAAAGGAGAAACCGCTGTGGAAAAATATATTGTTCACGGTGGCAACAAACTGACCGGTAAAATCGAAGTCAGCGGAGCAAAGAATGCGGCTGTTGCAATTCTGCCTGCAACCATTCTTGCAAGTGGTGTTTACAACATTGAAAACGTACCGCAGATCAGCGATATTTTTGCATTGACCAACATTCTGCAGACACTCGGTGCCGAGTGCGTCTGGTTGGATCAATCCACACTGCAGATCGATACGACCCGTGTTGAAAGCCGTACCCTGCCTGCATCTCTGACGAAATGCCTTCGTGCATCTTATTATTTTGTCGGTTCCCTGTTGGGACGTTTTAATTACGCAAAAGTTGCTACACCCGGTGGCTGTCAGTTCGGTGCAACCCGTCCGATCGACATGCACATCAAAGGCTTTGAAGCACTCGGCGCAAAAATTCCGCCTGCTGATGAAGAAGCAGACGATGAAATCATCATTGCAAAAGCGGAAAATCTTTTAGGTGCATATATTTATCTGGACAAGGTTTCGGTCGGTGCCACCATCAACATCATGCTGGCGGCTGTCAGAGCCAGAGGCCGTACCGTTATTGAAAATGCCGCAAGAGAGCCGCATGTGGTCGATCTTGCTGTTTTTCTGAATAAAATGGGTGCGCATATCACAGGTGCAGGCACCAATACCATCAAGGTCATGGGCTGTCCTGATCTGCATGCAACCGATTATTCCATCATTCCCGATCAGATCGAAGCAGGTACCTATATGGTTGCTGCTGCTGCAACGAGAGGCGATCTGACGATTTGTAATGTAATACCGAAGCATCTTGAAACCATCACGGCAAAACTGCGTGAGTGCGGTGTTTTTGTGCAGGAAAATGATGATTCCATCACGGTCAGAGCGAACGGTGCGCTCAGACACTGCCATGTCAAGACCCAACCGCATCCCGGCTTCCCGACCGATATGCAGTCGCAGTTCGGTGCTCTGCTTTGCACCTGTACGGGCAATTCCACCATCACCGAAAGCGTGTGGGATGATCGCTTCAGCTATACAAAGCAGCTGGCAAAAATGGGTGCCAAAATCGATATCGTCGGTAAGATCGCATCCTTTGAGGGTGCACCCCTGAAGGGCGCAGAGGTTATCTGCAATGACCTTCGTGCAGGTGCCGCAATGATTATTGCAGGCCTTTGTGCAGAGGGTGAAACCGTTATCGGCAGAATTTACCATGTTGAACGCGGTTATGAAAATATTGTCGGCAAGCTGCAGGCATGCGGTGCCGATATCCGCAAGGAAGATTTCCCGGATGAGGAAGAAAACTGAATAAAAAAAGCAAAAGGGGCTGTGCAAACAGCCCCTTTATTATGTTTTGTTTTCAGCAACCGCCGCCCATTTTTGCAAGGATGGAACGGAAGAATTCAATGATTTTGTTGAAGAAGGAAACAAGCACATTGATCGGATTGCGCACACCCGGATTCATATTGCCGCTGTCGGTGGAAGGTGTGCCGTCATAGTCGCTTGTGAACTGCGACAGCCAGGAAATCATGCCCTCGGGATAGGTCAGTGTAACCGTTTCACCAAGACCGTTGACGGTGCTCATGTACGGGTAATCGCCGTTGTCAACCGAGAACATGTCGAAGGTAACGCTGAACCATGCGTGGTGTGCGCTCGAGGTCTTTGTGCCGTCGGGATAGCAGACCGTGGACAGGGTGGAAAAACGGCAGTCGGCAGGACGGTTGTTGGTGGATATAATGTTGTTCCATGCAGGCACAACACCCGTTGTGTAGTTGACAAGAGGATCGCCCGTGCCCGAAACAAACCAGTAGGGAATGTCTGCAACAAGCTTTGCTTTTGTTTCACTGAGGCTGCCTGCAGGGCAGATGGGGAAGGCAGCTGCAAACAGTTCAGGATAGGCATAGGTCATGTTGAGTGTCATTTTGCCGCCCATGGAGAAGCCGCCGATGTAAATACGGGTCAGGTCGATGTGGTCGGCATTCTTTGCAATAAAATCGTCGATTGCGGCACGCAGCGGATAGATGGTGTCATCGCCCCAGTAATTGAGCTGCTCCTCGGGAGAGCGTGCGGCAAGGATGAAGGCACCGCCGTTTGCAAAGCGGCTCTGGAAATCCTCGCTTGCCCAGAATGCGATGTCATTTTTTTCAACCTGTGCGCCGTCGCTGCCGCCCTGATACATGCCGTGCAGCCAGATGACAAGCGGATATTTGTTGGTGTCATCTTCCTTGACGGGGGAGAAGTAGCGGTAGTCAATGGCATAGCCCTCGGTCATGGGACCGACACCCTTCTGAAAGGCTGCGACAAGGGTGGGCTTGTCCATGCTTTCAACGGGGTCCTCTTCAGACCATGCCAGTGCGCAGACTGACATCGTGAACAGCATAATGAGCACGAGCAGAACAGAGCATAACTTTTTCATTTTCAATTTCCTCCTGTTTTTTATTGCTTGTTTTTAACCTCGTTGTATTTTTCGAGGTTGATTTTTTGTTCGGCAAGCATTTTTTCAACCCAAAGCTGCAAGGATTCCACCGTGATCGAAAAACGCTCCAGCTCATTCTGAATAAAAACAAAGTCCTCAATTTCATCATCATTGATCATGCCGTTGGATGTGATCTCAATAAGACGCTCCTGCTTGTTTTTAATCGAATTCATGCTCGAAAGCATTTCGAGTACCGTCTGTGCAAGATCCTTGACCTTGACCTCGGGCACATATTTTTTGCCGATGGGACATTCCTTGGCACAGTAGTGGTTGCAGATGGTGGGGTCGCCGTAAATTTTGGATAACAGAAGCACCTCACCCGGCAGAATGTCATATTTTCCGTTTTCGATGCGTTCAAGGCGTTCGGGCTGTAAGGGCTCACCAAATGTATCTGCAGCATTGCAGACATCATCACGGGTCATATCCTTTTGTTTGCGGATCTCTTTGTAAAATGAATGCGGCATATTCCGGCTCCAATATCAAAATGTAATTCTTTAAAAAAATTATAACACAATAAAAAGCAAAAAGATAGAAGGATTTGTAAAAAATTTTTTTTTCATACTTACCAAAAGCGTGTTTTTATGATATAATAGAAATAATTATATGATCGGAGAATGCTATGACTGATGTATTGCTTCTTGTGCTGCTTGTGCTGTGCCTTGTGATCACGGGCTTGTTGATCGCAGTATTGAAAAAAACAGGCAAGGGCACAACGGATTTGTCCTCGCAGGCGGTGGCTGACACCGTGAATGAAAATATCACGGCATTCCGCAGGGAAGTGCATGAGCGTGAGGCTGCAGCCCGACACGAAACCACGCAGGCACTTTCAGATATGAGCAGGAATGTGCAGGCAACAACGGAAAAGAATTATGAATTTCAGCTTCGCTTTCAGCAGCAGCTCAATGCAGGTCTTTCCGCCGTGCGTGAAAAGCAGATCGAAGCCGCCGAAAAGCAGAGTGCCGCTGTGTCGGATGCCATCGGCAAAATGCAGCAGTCCAACGAAAAGAAGCTCGACGAAATGCGCCAAACGGTCGATGAAAAGCTCAATGCAACCCTCACCGCCCGTCTGGACACCTCCTTTCAGACCGTTTCCAAGCAGCTTGAAAATGTGTATAAATCCCTGGGTGAGATGAAGGAGCTTTCTGCAGGTGTGACCGACAATGTCACCGCCCTCAACAGAGTGCTGACCAATGTCAAGGCAAGAGGCACATGGGCAGAGGTGCAGCTCGAGGCCATTCTCGACCAGACCATTCCGGGCAGATATGTCAAAAACTATGCACCCAACGACACCGCCGAGCGTGTGGAGTTTGCCGTCTGCCTGCCTGCAGGCGATGATAAAAAGCAGACCGTGTATCTGCCCGTGGACTCCAAATTCCCCATGGAGGACTATGTGCGCCTTTGCGATGCGGCTGACCGTGCGGATGCCGCAGCGTTGGCGGCTGCAAGAAAAGCACTTGAGGACAGAGTTTTGCAGGAAGCCAAGACCGTCAGAAAATACATCCATGTTCCGCAGACCACACCCTATGCCGTGCTGTATCTTGCCACGGAGGGCTTGTATGCCGAGATCGCCGCATCCAAGTCGGGAATTATGGAACGCATACAGAGTGAGTTCGGTGTGATGATTGCAGGCCCGTCCACGGTGACATCCCTGCTCAATTCCTTTGCCATGGGATTGCGCACCGTTGCCATCAACGAAAAGGCGAACGAGATCCGTCAGCTATTGGCGGCTGTCAAGGGACAGTATGAGAATTTTGCGGTGCTGCTTGAAAAGGCAAAGAAAAAGGTCGATGAAGCAGGCACCACCCTTGAATCCGCACAAAAACGCAATGCACTCATTTTCAAGAAGCTGCGAAGTGTTGAAGAACTCGAAGCAGAGCAGGCAGCCGATTTGTTGCAGCTGCCTTTGAGTGAAGAATAAAATAAATTTAAAATAATTCTTCGGAAAGGGAGATCAAAATGAAATACAAGGACATTATTTCCACCATGACCCGTGAGGAAAAGGCCGCCCTTTGCTCGGGCAAGGATTTCTGGCATTTTCAGGCTTTGCGCAAGTTCGGTCTGGAAGCCATCAATGTGACCGACGGCCCCCACGGTCTGCGCAAGCAGAAAACCCAAAAGGAAAGCGGAACCGATATGCTGCAGGGTATTCCTGCCGTTTGCTTCCCCACGGCAAGCGCAACCTCCTGCTCATGGGATCCTGCCCTCATTGAACGCATGGGCGCAGCCCTCGGTGAGGAATGCAACGCAGAGGGTGTTTCCGTTCTGCTCGGCCCCGGCAACAACATCAAAAGAAATCCGCTGTGTGGCAGAAACTTTGAATATTTCTCGGAGGATCCCGTGCTTGCAGGCGAAATGGCAGCCGCATGGATCAACGGTGTGCAGTCGCAGGGTGTCGGCGCATCCTTAAAGCACTTTGCCGCCAACAACCAGGAAGCCCGCCGCATGACGGTCGATTCCGTTGTGGACGAAAGAACACTGCGTGAGATTTATCTTGCAGGCTTTGAGCGTGCCGTCAAAAAGGCACAGCCCTGGACGGTCATGAATGCCTACAACCGTCTCAACGGCACCTACTGTGCAGAAAACAAGTGGCTGCTGACCGATGTGTTGCGTGACGATTGGGGCTTCAAGGGCATTGTCATCACCGACTGGGGCGCAGAAAACAACATCATTGATGGTCTGAACGCAGGTCAGAACATTGAAATGCCGTCCTCCGACGGACTTGCCGCCGCAAAAATCGTGGACGGTCTGATCGACGGCACACTTGATGAAGCGGTTCTCGATGCCCGTGTGGACGAGATCCTTGACATTCTGTTCAAGGGGCAGAAGACCAAGGCGGCACAGCCTTATGACAAAGCTGCCCACCATGCGCTTGCCCGTGAGGTGGCAACCAACTCCATGGTATTGCTGAAAAACGAAAACAACATCCTGCCGCTTGACAAGAGCAAGACCGTTGCCGTCATCGGTGAAATGGCAAAATCCCCCCGTTATCAGGGCGCAGGCAGCAGCCTGATCAACCCCACACAGCTTGATAATGTATTTGACGAGCTGCTCAAACAGGACATCGGCTTCCTGTATGCACAGGGCTATGACAAGAAAACGGACAAGACCGACATGGCTCTCATCCGTGAAGCGGTTGACACCGCAAAGCGTTGTGAAAACGTGCTTCTGTTTATCGGTCTTACCGACGAATTTGAATCCGAGGGCTTTGACCGCAGCCACCTTGACATTCCGCAGAGTCATCTGAATCTGCTCACCGCAGTCAGCAAGGCAAATCCCAATGTGATCGTTGTGCTTGCAGGCGGTGCGCCCATCCGCATGCAGTGGCTTGAAAGCTGCAAGGCAGTGTTGCACACCTTCCTGCCCGGTCAGGCAGGTGCCGGTGCTGCTGTGGATCTGCTGTTCGGCAATGCAAATCCCTGCGGCAAGCTCAGCGAAACCTATATCAACCGTCTGGAGGACACCCCGTCCTTCCATAACTTCCCCGGCTCACCCGTCACCGTCGAATACCGTGAAGGCCTGTATGTCGGCTACCGCTATTTCGACAAGGTCGGAAAGGATGTTCTGTTCCCGTTCGGCTTTGGACTCAGCTATACCACCTTTGAATATTCGGGGCTGAAGCTTTCCAAAAAGAACCTCAAGGATACCGATACCCTCAAGGTCACCTTCAAGATCAAGAACACGGGCGACAGAGCCGGTGCGGAAATTGCACAGGTCTATGTGGCTGACAAGGACAGCACCGTTTACCGTCCCGTCAAGGAGCTTAAAGGCTTCACCAAGGTTTATCTTGAGCCCGGTGAGGAAAAGGCTGTCAGCATCGAGCTTGACAAGCGTGCATTTGCATTCTGGAACACCGCTGTTTCCGATTGGTATGTTGAAAGCGGTGCATTCGATATTCTTGTCGGCGCATCCAGCCGTGATATCCGTCTGAACGCAACCGTCAAGGTCGCTTCGTCCGACACGCAAGCCGCCGTTCCGAACGACAAGGAGAATCTGCCGTCCTATTGCAGCGGTGACATTATGAATGTTTCCGATGAGGAATTTGAAAAGCTGCTCGGCAGACCGATTCCCAACGCAAAGCGTGACCCGAATCAGCCCATTGATATCAATTCCTCGCTTGAGCTTGCCGAAGGCACCCCTGCCGGCAAGGTCATCAACTCCATGATCCGCACCGTCATCAAGACCATCGCAGGCGGTGCCTCCAACGAGGGCATGATGCTTGCCATGGCAACGCAGATTCCGATCCGTTGCTTCGTTTCCATGAGCATGGGCGTGTTCAGCGAGGACATGGCGCAGGCGCTCATTGATATTCTCAACGGCAAGAGCGCACTCATCGGCGTGGGCAAGATCGTTGCAGGGCTTACCAAAACCATCGGCAAGATCGGCAATCTCATCAGCTCCATTTAACTGAATACGCAAAACAAAAGGATTGCCCTCACGGCAATCCTTTTTTGTGCGGTAAATTATGGTTTATCGGGGAGTTGGTTTATCATCCTGTAGGGGTCGGCGCCTCGACGACCCGTGCAATCTGCAAATCCGATTTCGGGATGCCGAGGGCGTCATCCCCTACAAATAAAACCGCAAATCTGTTCGACAAAATGGAAGATGTACGCAATCCGTAGGGAACGGATATTATCCGTTCCAAGCAAATTG
>JAZNCO010000087.1:0-22706 GCA_045587645.1 Acutalibacteraceae bacterium
GGTTAACCAAGTTTGCACAAATTTGGTCAATAAAGTCTGATATAACCGCCTGAACCCCTCTGTCTGCGTTCCGCAGACATCTCCCCTTTCAGGGGCGACAAGTATTTGAGGGGTTCCGTCAGTAAGATAAACCATAATTTATTTGACTTAATATTACATATTCAGAAAGAGAAAGAGGTTGATAATTCTATGAAAAACCTACCCGGTGATGCCATTTTAAAGGCTGTCGGCCGCGTGCGCGGCGGCGTTATGACGGCACACAACAAGCTGACTGCCGAAATGGAATCCGTTCGTATTGCACCGCCTGATTTTGTGGTGCTCCCCATGCAGCAGCACATCGGCGCACCTTGCACCCCCACTGTCAAGGTCGGCGACATTGTCAGCATCGGTCAGGTGGTCGGTGACAGCGACAAATATGTCAGCGCACCCATTCATGCTTCGGTTTCGGGTAAGGTCACTTCCCTTGCGGAGGTGCGCCTTGCAAACGGCAGAATGGCACCTGCCGTGACCATCGAAAACGACGGTGAGGACCGCTTGTTTGAGGGCATTGCCCCCCCGAAGGTGACCAACCGCGAGGAATTGCTGCAGGCTATGCGTGCCTCGGGTCTGGTCGGTCTGGGCGGTGCAGGCTTCCCCACGCATGTCAAGCTCAACATTCCTGCTGATAAGAATGTGGATACACTCGTTGTCAACGCCGCGGAATGCGAGCCGTATATCACCGTGGACTACCGTGAATGCATGGAAAATGCAGAAAATATTTTCGGCGGTGTGTATCTGCTTGCCGATATGCTCAACCTCAAGCAGGTTGTCATCTGTGTGGAGGACAACAAGCCCAAGGCCATTCAGGTGCTCAAGGAAATTGCCGACCATGACATTGATGTGGGCAACAAGGTGCGCCTGATGACCCTCAAATCGAAATATCCCCAGGGGGCGGAAAAAATGATGGTGCTGTCTGCCACGGGCAGAGTGGTGCCGGCAGGCAAGCTCCCTGCGGATGCCGGCTGTATCGTTATGAATGTCGGCAGCGTGGCATTCGTCAACCGTTATCTGAAAACAGGTAAGCCCCTGACAAGCCGTACCGTGACCGTCAGCGGTGACTGCATTGCAGAGCCCAAGAACATCCGTGTCCCCGTGGGTACAAGCGTACAGCAGATCATTGATGCCTGCGGCGGCTTCACAAAGGATCCCGTCAAAATTATTGCAGGCGGCCCGATGATGGGCACAGCACTCATTGACACACAGGTGCCGCTTCTCAAGAGCAACAATGCCGTGCTTGCATTCTCGGCTTCCTCGTCTGTGTGCAAGCCCGAACGCGACTGCATCCGCTGCGGCAGATGCCATGCGGCATGTCCGATGGCACTGATTCCGACACAGATCGAAAAATTCGTAAAACTCAAGGATGCCGAAATGCTTGAAAAATGCGGCATCGGTGTATGCATGGAATGCGGCAGCTGTGCATTCTCCTGCCCGTCGGGCAAGCCCCTTGTACAGCACATGCGCCTTGCCAAGGAAATTGTGAGAGAGGCAGGCGCAAAGAAATGAGAAACGGTGTGATTGAGAAAGGAGTGACGGACAATGTCTGATGCAAATAAAATTCTGACCGTCAGTGCATCCCCCCATGTAAAATCAAATGATACCACACAGCGCATTATGCTGGATGTAATCATTGCGCTGATTCCGGCAGGCATTGCAGGAACGGTCATTTTCGGCGGCAGAGCACTGCTTGTCATCGGTCTTTGCGTATTTTTCAGTGTTCTTTTTGAATATGCAAGCCGGAAAATCATGAAACGAAGCAACACCCTGGGCGACCTGAGTGCCGTTGTGACGGGACTTCTGCTCGCCTATAACATACCCGTGCTGGATATTGACAAATTTGACGGCAAAATGTGGAAAGCCACGGTTATGACCGTGCTTCTTTGTGCAGTCGGCTCGTTCTTTGCCATCGTGGTCACAAAACAGTTCTTCGGCGGCCTGGGACAGAACTTTGCGAACCCTGCCATTGTGGGCAGAATCGTTCTGCTTGTATCCTTCCCCTCTGCCATGACCGCATTCACAACACCGCACATGGCGGTGGATGCCGTGACAAGCGCAACCCCCCTCGGTGTGCTTTCGGATGCAACACTTTTTGACCGTGCAGGCGACATTTCCGCACAGCTTGCAGAACTTTCCGCAGAAGGCTACCTGCCCGACCTGTTCTATATGCTTGTCGGTGTCAAAGGAGGCTGTATCGGTGAGGTCAGCGGTCTGCTGCTGCTTCTCGGCTGTGTTTATCTGCTCATGCGCGGTGTGATCTCCCCTGCCATTCCGTTGTCCTTCGTGGGTACGGTTGCCGTATTCATGTTCGCCGTCAGCGGCGGCAATCTCACCTTCACCGCTTATGAAATTCTCGGCGGCGGTCTGCTGCTGGGTGCCATCTTCATGGCAACCGACTACACCACAAGCCCCATCACCACCAAGGGCAAGATTATTTTCGGCATCGGCTGCGGTGTGATCTGCTCGGTCATCCGTCTGTATGCAAGCATGGCAGAGGGTGTTTCCTATGCAATTCTTGTTATGAACATTGCCTGTCCGCTGATTGAAGCGGCAACCAAGCCCCGTCCCTTCGGTGTTGAAAAGGCAAAGAAAAAGAAGGAGGAAACTGCGGCATGAAAAAAGACATTATCATCCCCGTCATCTCCCTTCTTGTGATTTGTCTTGTATCGTCGGCACTGCTGGGCGGTGTCAATATAATTACCAAAGACCGCATTGCTTCGCTTGCCGAACAAACCATTTCGCAGGCAAAGGGCGAGCTGATTGCCGCCGCAAGCTACGAAGACAAGGCGCTTGACGGCACTGCCTACAGCGTTGCGCTCGATGAAAGCGGCAATGTGCTCGGCTATATCTTCACAACCTCCGCAAACGGCTACGGCGGCGCTGTCAAGCTGATGACGGGTGTTGACCAAAGCGGCTGTATCACGGGCATTTCGCTGCTTGAAATCAACGAAACACCCGGTCTCGGCATGAAAGCCAGAAACGAAAGCTTTTTAAGTCAGTTTGCAGGTGCGTCGGGCACACTGACCGTTGTAAAAGACGGCGCATCTGCTCCCAACACCGTGCAGGCAATCACAAGCGCAACCATCACCACCAAAGCGGTCACCTCGGCTGTGAACAAGGCTTTGGATATATATAAAAATATAAAGGAGGCGGAGCTGAATGGCTGAGAAAAAAAGCTGCATGAAGGAATTTACCAAAGGCCTTCTGCGTGAAAATCCGACCATGCGTCTGGTGCTCGGCACCTGCCCGACGCTTGCAGTCACAACAAGCGTTGTCAACGCAATCGGCATGGGACTTGCCGCAACGGTTGTGCTGATCTGTTCAAATGTTGTCATTTCGGCTTTGCGTAAAGTCATTCCTTCCAAAGTCCGTATTCCTGCCTACATTGTGATCATTGCCTCTTTTGTTACCATTGTGCAGATGATCGTAAAGGCATTCCTGCCCGTTCTCGATGAATCTCTCGGTATTTTCCTGCCGCTGATCGTTGTAAACTGCATCATTCTCGGCAGAGCCGAAGCATTCGCAAGCAAGAACCCCGTTCTGCTGAGTGCGGCGGACGGTCTTGGCATGGGACTCGGCTTTACGGCTGCATTGTTCTGCATGGGTGCCGTGCGTGAAATTCTCGGCGCAGGTACCTTCCTTGCAGGCATTCAGGACCTTGTGAACATCGGCGGCTTCAACGGCTTCGATTTCAGCGACACGCTCGCAAACATCGGTCTTGCACCCATCACCATTTTCATTCTTCCCGCAGGCGGCTTTTTCTTCTTCGGTGTCATCATGGCACTGACCAACAAAATCGCAAGCGAAAAAGGCTTGCCCAAGGCAGAGCTGCACGGCTGTGAGCACTGCCCGATGGCTGCAAGCTGCTCAAGAAGCACACTCAAGGAGGATGCACAATGAAAGTATTTTTAGCTTTGCTCATCATGGGCATTCTGACACAGAACTTTGTTCTTGCAAAATTCCTCGGCATCTGTCCGTTTCTGGGTGTTTCCAAAAAGCTCAACACGGCTGTGGGCATGAGCGTGGCGGTTATCTTCGTCATGTGCCTTGCAACCGCCGTCTGCTACCCCATCAACACACTGCTTGAAAAGAACGATCTTTCTTACCTGCAGACCATCGTATTCATTCTTGTTATTGCGGCACTGGTACAGCTCGTGGAAATTGTTCTGCATAAATACATTCCCTCCCTTTACAAGGCACTCGGCATTTATCTGCCCTTGATCACCACCAACTGCGCGGTGCTCGGTGTTGTGGTGCTCAATGTGGACAATGTTGCCACCTTCGCAGAAAGCTATGCCGTCAGCTACGGCTTTGCACACGCCATGATCAACTCCCTTGCGGCGGGGCTCGGCTTCCTGCTTGCCATGGTGCTGTTTGCAGGTGTGCGCTCGCGCCTTGAGGCGGCAGACATTCCGAAATCCCTGCAGGGGCTTCCCATTACGCTGATTGCAGCCTCCATTGTATCCGTCAGCTTCCTCGGCTTCGGCGGTCTTGTGGAAGGTCTGGGTCTGCTGACTGCGGTTTAAGGAGGGTATAGCATGACTGAAATTCTTATGGCGGTTGCCATTGTCAGTGTGATCGGTCTCATCGGCGGCATTGCGCTTGCCGTTGCATCGAAGATCATGGCTGTGGAAACCGATGAAAAGGCGGAAGCCATCAATGAGATCCTCCCCGGCGCAAACTGCGGCAGCTGCGGCTTTTCGGGCTGTGCAGGCTACGCAGCGGCACTGAGTGAGGGCAAAACCACCGACACCGCCCTTTGCAATCCCGGCGGCAACGAAGTGAGCAAAAAAATTGCAGAGCTGCTCGGTCTTGAAGCAGGCAATGTAATTCCCTGCGCAGCCGTTGTGATGTGTCAGGGCAACTGCGCAAACGCAAAACAGAAAATGCACTATGACGGTGTTGAAAGCTGCCGTATGGCAACCCAGTTGTTCGGCGGTGAAAAGGAATGCGTGTACGGCTGCCTGGGTCTTGGCGACTGCGAACGAGCCTGCCCCTACGGTGCCATTCACATCTGTGACGGCGTGGCAAGAATCAATCCTGCCGTGTGCAGAGGCTGTAAGGTCTGCGTGGCGGCTTGTCCTAAGCACATCATCGAAATGGTGCCGCTTGAAAAGGTCACCGCTGCCGTGCTTTGCAAGAGCACTGCAAAGGGTGTTGTAACCAAAAAAGCCTGCTCGGCAGGCTGCATCGGCTGTCAGAAGTGCAAAAAGGTATGCCCGAATGAAGCCATCACCGTTGAAAACAACCTTGCGCATGTGGATTATGACAAATGCGTTGCCTGCGGCGAATGTGAAACCGCATGCCCGACGGGTGCCGTTGAAATCATCACCGTGCAGGCAGGTATTATAAAGCTGGATCCGATCAATAAAAATAATGAAAAAGAAGGAGCAAACCGATGAAACCTTTTATGGATGCTGACTTTTTGCTTTCCACCCCCACTGCAAAGGCATTGTTTGCCGCTTGCAAGGATGAGCCCATTTTTGACTGGCACTGCCATCTGCAGCCCAAGGAAATTTACGAAAACAAGACCCCTGCCCACATCACCGAGCTGTGGCTGGGCGGCGACCATTACAAGTGGCGCGGTATGCGCGGCTGCGGAATCAGCGAAAATTGCATCACGGGTGATGCATCTGCTTATGAAAAATTCAAAGCCTACGCATCTGCCCTTCCGCAGATGCCCGGCAATCCGCTTTATCACTGGACACACCTTGAATTGCAGCGTTATTTCGGCATCACCGAAACCTTAAGTCCGAAAACAGCGGATGCAATCTGGGAAAGCTGCAACGCACAGATCGCTGCCGGCGGCTTCACACCGCGTGAGCTGATTGAAAAGAGCAATGTCGCCTGCGTCTGCACAACGGATGACCCGGCCGACACGCTCGAATACCACCGCCTGATTGCCGCTGACAAGTCCTTCAAATGCAAGGTGCTGCCTGCATTCCGCCCCGACAAGGCACTGGGCATCGACCTGCCTGCCTTCCTGCCGTGGCTGGCCTCCCTCGAAAAGACCGCAGGCACCGAAATCAAGACCTATGCAAAGCTCAAGGAAGTGCTTCTCTCCCGTATTGAAGTGTTTGCAGAGTGCGGCTGCCGCGCTACCGACCATGCATTCACATGGGTCCCCTTTGAGCGCGCAGACGAAGAAACACTTGAAGGCATTTTTGCCGCTGCCCTGAACGGCGAAGCACTCACAAGACAGCAGGCGGATGCATACCGCACCGAGCTGTTCCGTTTCCTTGCAAAGGAATATCACAAGCGCGGCTGGGGCTGTGAAATCCACATCGGCGCCATGCGCAACAACAACACACCGAAATTCAAGACACTGGGTCCCGACACGGGATATGATTCGATCGATGACTACAACATTGCCGAAAATCTTTCCCGTCTGCTTGACTCCCTCGAAACCGACGGCTGCCTGCCGAAAACGGTGCTGTTCACCCTCAACCCGAAGGACAACTATGTACTCGGCTCGATGCTCGGCAACTTCCAGTCCGACGAAATCGGCTCGAAGGTGCAGTTCGGCACGGCATGGTGGTTCAATGACAACATTGACGGCATGCGCGAGCAGATCAAGGCACTCGGCAACCTCGGTGTCATCGGCAAGTTCATCGGCATGGTCACGGATTCGCGTTCCTTCCTTTCCTATCCCAGACACGAATATTTCAGACGCATCGTCTGTGAATTTTTAGGCAATCTCGTGGAAAGCGGACAGTATCCTGCCGACATGGAAACACTCGAAGCAATGGTCAAGGCCATTTCCTTCGGCAACGCAGCCGCTTATTTCGGACTTTCAGTATAATTGCAGGAATAAGCGGTATATTTTAACAGGTGATTGATTTTGAATATTATGCGATTTCTGACCCCGAAAGCGGAGGTTGAATTTCTTGAAAGCGACTTCACGCTTCGTCAGGGTCTTGAAAAAATGAAATTCCACGGCTATGCGGAAATCCCCGTGATCGACGAAAAGGGACATTATTTCGGCTCGGTAACACTCGGTGATTTCCTGTGGGCATTGTATGATGATGACAACCCCAAACGCTCGGAGCTTGAAAAGCTGCCGCTGAAAAACATTATTCGTCCCGATTACAATCCCTGTGTTACGGCAAATGTGACCATTGATGCCGTTTTCAACAAGGCGATCACGCAGAACTTTGTTCCCGTGGTGGACGACAGAGGTGTATTCATCGGTATTATCAAGCGCAGCACCATCATCCGACATCTTGCCACCGTCAAAACAAATCTTCCGACAGAAGAAAAATAACACGAATCGGTTGTTATGAAAAATCTGAAACAGTTTTTTGAAAAACAAAAAAACAAAACATCCGCAAACGAGGTCGGGCTGCCGCAGAAGCGGCGGCTCAGCTCTTTGCTTTCTTTTTGGGAAAAAGCAACGGCTTTTTCCGCAAAATATGCAATTACCCCGGGTTATCTGCTCGTAATCGCCTTCTGCGGCTTTCTTGCGGCTTCAATCGTTGCCTTGTTCATGGGTGACAATTTCGGCGCAAAGGAATTTACACAAAGCGTATATCTGCCGCTTTATTGCGTGATTTTCGGTTGTGTAAGTGCCCTGACGGCAGGCATGACCATACTCACAAAATCACAGCAGACCGGTCATTGGACAATGCTTGTGCTGACAGCCTTGTATGCCTGCCTGCTGGCAGGACAAAAAAGCCGTGATCTGTATCTTTGCATCGCAGTCGGTATTGTGGTATTTATTGTAATCCGCTATCTGACCCGTGACGGCAGAATTTCTTTTCCGAAGAATCACAATTTGCTTGCATGGAGAAAAAGCACCATCGTATTGAGCATTGCGTGCGCACTGTTCACTCTGCTTGTTGGCGGCTTTACGATTCTGCGTTACACCAACTTCGGCGGCGCAACCTTTGATCTGGGCATTTTCACGCAGATGTTTGAGTATATGCGCACCACGGGTATTCCCTACACCACCGTGGAGCGTGACGGGCTTCTGAGCCACTTTGCGGTGCATTTTTCACCCGTCTACTACCTGCTTCTGCCCGGCTATATGGTCTGGAGTCATCCAACCTACCTTTTTGTGATGCAGGCACTCGCCCTCGGTCTTTGCGTGTTTCCCATCCGCCGTCTTTGCAAAAACATGGGGTTCTCACCCTATGAAAGCACGGCAGCAGGACTTATATGGCTGTTTTATCCCAGCGTGGCACTCGGCTGCTGCAATGATTTCCACGAAAACAAATTTTTGCCCCTGATGCTGTTTTGTCTGCTGACAATGATAACAGAAAACAACCGCATCGGCATTTTCGCTTTTGCCCTCCTGTCCTTGTCGGTCAAGGAGGATGTTGCGGTATACATCGTGTGCATCGGGCTTTATTGTCTGTTCGCAAAAAAGGAAAAGGCTACGGGCTTCACCCTTATCGCTATGGCACTTGCATGGTTTGTGTTTGCAACGGGCATGATCGAGCATTTCGGCGGTGAGCCGATGGTTACTCGTTTCAGTGCATATTATTCCGATGCGGAAGGCTCATGGCTGGGTATTATCAAAACCGTTGTGATCAATATCGGCTATCTGCTGAAAATGGTTATGACACAGGAACGGCTCGAGTTCCTTTTGTGGATGCTTCTTCCCGTTCTGTTCGGCCCGTTTTTGACAAAAAATGTGTGGTCACTGCTGCTGCTCGTACCGATGCTGGTTATCAACCTCATGCCGACACTCGCCTCCCAGTATGACATTTTCTATCAGTACACCTACGGTCCTGCAGCCCTTGTTCTGTTCTCGTGCATCCTTGTTTTCTCGCAATTAAAGGAAGAAACACGGCGCTTCTGCATCACCGCTTCACTTGTGCTGTGCATGGTGTTCGGAACGGGTGCCTCGGCACAAAAATTTGCGTACTATACAAAGAATGCCGCCGCCCACACAGAGGACATCAGGCTTTCCGAGGAGCTGCTCGACCGGATTCCCGAGGATGCAAGCATCACCGCAAGGGACTATGTTGTGCCGCATCTGTATGATCGCAAGGAGCTGTACACCGTGCCGAATCATTACAGCGCACTGATCTGCACGGACTACTATGTGGTCGACACCCGTCAGGATGGCAACAAATACAACGATCGTATGTATGAATTTCTTGAAAGCAACCCCTACGAGCTGATTCTTGAACAAGGCTACCTGCAGCTGTGGGAATACAAAGGCTTCAAAAATGAATGAACAAAAAAAAGAGGATCTTCGGCGACCTCACACAGGGATTTACACGGTTTTGAAGGAATTTTTTCACAAGACAATGAAAAAGCCATGGCAAGGCTGACGCCTGCCATGGCTTTTTGAAACAGTATTGCGGGAAAATATCCGTTTTGGAGCGTATAAATCCCTATATGGGGTCGCCGTTGCGCATCCTCTTTTTTTTGATTGGTTGTTTAATCAGCCCTCTTCGACCTGCCTGAGCATTTCATAATACTCGGCAAAGACCTTGTCGATCACTTCCCTGTCCTCTGACAGCACAAGGATGTCATCATCCTCTTTTTCTTCAATGAAAAACACAAGTGCCATATCGGGATCACAGCCCGGCCACGGGTCAACGGGATGCAGAATGACATATACCGTTCCGTCAAGCGGAATAACGGCAATCTGTTCAAACGCAACAGGATCTCCGTTTTCATCATAAATCACAATATTGTCGGTGTTCTCGGGGTCAAAAATCTGATCAACTGCATTCATAAAATTTTCTCCTTTTTTAATATAATACATCGGCATAGCCGAAATAATAATCGCGCAGGGTATCATCCATGCAGGCAAGACCGTTTTCCTGTATCTCTTCATCAATGCCGAAATATGCTTCGGCAATGGCACCTGCAATGCAGGCCTGCGTGTCACCGTCCCCACCGAGGGATACGGCATTGCGCACGGCATCCTCGTAATCATCCGCCTCCAGAAATGCAACGATTGCCTGCGGTACACTACCCTCACAGGTCATGTCATGCGAATAAGACGGACGGATTTCATCGAGCGTGAAATCAAGGTCATAATAATTCGCTTCAATATATTCGCGGATCTCATCCTTATCGGCACCTGTACGGGCAAGGTAAATCGCAGCCGCCACGGCCTGCGCACCTGCAATTCCTTCGGGACTGTCATGCGTGATTTCCGCTGTCCACGCAGCAAGCTCTTCAGCCTGATACAAGGAGCCTGCGACCCATGCAACGGGCGAAACACGCATGGCTGCACCGTTTGTGTTGCCGCCGTAAGCAATGTCATCCTCGTTCATCAGCCATTGATAAAAGCGTTTTCCGTATCCTGCATCGGGATACATTCTGCCAAGCTCACGCATGCATTCGCAAAGCACTCTCTTGAAGGAGTCCTCATCATACAGATCCGCCTGTGCGCAGGTTGTGCCGACGGCAATGGTCATCACGCTGTCATCCGTCGGGCCGCAACCGGGCGCAAACAATAAAAAATCCTTTGTTTTATCGGAACCGAACTCATACGGTGACCCGATAATATCACCGATAATTGCTCCTAACATAAAAAGCTCCTTTATCCTGAAGTCTGCACTGTAATAAACAAGATTTTCAGTTTTTTTTCGCAGCAGTAAGAACAAAAAAATCAATCCGTTTTCTCAAACAGATTGATTTTCGGCTTATTCTATGCTTGCAAGCTCCTTGTATGCCCCCTTCAGCGGTGCATACAGCTGCTTGTAAAGTTTGTAATACGGCTGATAAGCGGCTGTGTTGTTCTCATCGGGAGCTGTTTCATCGGCAATGCGGATGATTTTGTCACAGGCGTCGGGAACGGAGCTGTAAAGCCCTGCGCCAACCATTGCAAGAATGGCAGCACCCAATGCGGCACCCTCGGTGTTCTGCGTGCGGCAGACAGGTCTTGCGTACAGATCAGCGAGCAGTTTGCGCCAGAATGCACTTCTTGCACCGCCGCCGCAAACTGCCATTGTGTTGACCTGCATGGAAAGCTCGGCAAACACGGAAAGACAGTCGCACAGCGAATAGCTGACACCTTCCATAACCGCACGGATGATATCGCCTTTGGTGTGCATGGCGGAAAGGCCGAAAAACACACCCCTGCAATCGGGATCAAGATGTGGTGTGCGTTCCCCCATGAGGTAAGGCAAAAACAGAAGTCGGTTTGCGCCGATCGGTGATTTTTCGGCAAGGGTGGTCATGATTTCGTAAGGATCACAATTCTGTTGTTTTGCAATGGCAATTTCGGTTTCGCAGAAGGTATCCCTTGTCCAGCGAAGCGACAAGCCTGCTGCCTGCGTAACCCCCATCACATGCCAACAACCGGGCACGGCACAGCAGAAGGTGTGGATTCTGCCCTTGGGGTCGATGACAGGCTTGTCGGTGTGCAGGAACACAACACCGCTTGTGCCGACGGTGGTAAAAGCCGCACCGTTTCTGACAACACCCGTGCCGACAGCGGCGGCGGCATTGTCACCTGCACCTCCGACCACTGGTACGGCAGTGGTAAGCCCCGTAAGGGTTGCGATTTCTTCGGTCAGATACCCCGTGATTTCGGGTGATTCATAGACCTTTCCGAGCTTATTTCGGTCGATGCCTAATTTTTCAAGCACTTCATCCGACCAGTCGCGGTTCGGAACATCCAACAGCTGCATGCCTGCGGCATCACTGACTTCCGTAGCAAACACACCGCAAAGAATATAACGGATATAGTCTTTTGGCAGCAGAATGTGGGCACATTTTGCAAAAATTTCGGGTTCATGCTTTTTGACCCACATGATTTTGGAAGCCGTAAAGCCTGTCAATGCGGGGTTAGCGGTGATTTCAATGAGCCTTTCTCTGCCGACAAGATTTTCAATATCTTCGCATTCCTCTGCGGTGCGCTGATCGCACCAGATGATCGACGGACGAAGCACATTCCCGTTTTCGTCGAGCATGACAAGACCGTGCATCTGTCCCGAAAGGCCGATGCCGACGATGTCACAAACGGCAACACCGCTGTTTTTCACAACAGTCGAAAGGGTTTCGAGAACGGCGTTCTTCCAATCAAGCGGATCCTGCTCTGCCCAGCCGTTTTTCGGCTGCGAAAGCGGATATTCGGCACTCTGCGAGCAAACGGCATTACCGAGCGAATCAAACAGAACCGTTTTTGTGCCTGAGGTTCCGATGTCAATACCGATACAATACTTCATCATCATTCACCGAACAGCACGCTGTTGACAACGTTTTCAATATATTCCTGTCTGCCGCTTCCGGGTGCGGCAGGCTTTTTGAGCTGCAGAGCATAATCGGCAAGCTCACAGAGGTCTGCTTCACCGCTGCGGATTCTTGCACCGATGCCTTCGTTGTAGGAAGCATAGCGCTGTGCGATAAACTCGTCCACTCTTCCGTCCTCAATGATCTTTGCAGCCTTGATAAGGCCGAGCGCATAGGCATCCATGCCAAGGATGAACGCATGGAACATATCCTCCATGGTATAGCTGGGTCTGCGGTTCTTGGCATCGAAGTTAAAGCCGCCGTTGGTAAGACCGCCGTACTTGAGGATTTCAAGCATGCACATGGTGGTTTCATAAATATCATAGGGGAATTCGTCGGTATCCCAGCCGAGGAACAGGTCGCCCTGGTTGGCATCAATCGAGCCGAGCATACCGTTGATGGCGGACACACGCAGCTCATGACGGAAGGTATGTCCTGCAAGGGTGGCGTGGTTGGCTTCGATGTTCATTTTGAAGTCCTTGTCAAGGCCGTATTGACGCAGGAAACCGATGGCGGTTGCTGCATCGAAATCATACTGATGCTTCATGGGCTCCTTGGGCTTGGGTTCAATGTAGAAATCGCCCGTAAAGCCGATGGAACGGGCATAATCGACAGCCTTGTGCATCAGGTTTGCAATATTTTCAAGCTCAAGCTTCATATCGGTGTTCCACAGGGTTTCGTAGCCCTCTCTGCCGCCCCAGAACACATAGCCCTGACCGCCGAGCTTGACAGTCAGCTCGATTGCCTTTTTGATCTGTGCGGCGGCAAAGCAATAGACTTCCGCGCTGTTTGAGGAGCCGGCCCCGTTGCAGAAACGGGGATCACCGAACAGGTTGGCGGTACCCCACAGGCACTTGATGCCGGTTTCGTTCATTTTTTTGAGCATATAATCGGTGATTTCATCGAGTCTGCGGTTGGTTTCGTTGATATCCTCGGCAGCAGGCACAATGTCTGCATCGTGGAAACAGAAATAACGGATGCCGAGCTTCTGCATGAACTCAAAGCCTGCATCGACCTTTGCATAAGCATGCTCCATGGTACCGGGCACTGCACCGAAGCTCTTATCAGCCGTGCCGACACCGAACATATCCGTGCCCGTTGCACAGAGGTTGTGCCACCATGCCATGGCAAAAGGCAGATGCTCACTCATTTTTTTGCCGAGAATGACACGGTCGGCATCATAATAACGGAATGCAAAGGGATTTTTGGTGGAAGGCCCTTCATAACGGATGGTATCCATTTCAAAATGCTGCATTTTAAACACTCCTTAATTTTTCCAATGAACTTATTTTTAATTATATATGTTTTTTATCGACAATGCAACATAAAACAAAAAAAAGAGCTGTATCGCCGGCTTCCCATAAGGCAGTATTTGTTTCTCGATGAAAATTCCCTATATTTTTGCCAAAAGCCTCGTCAGGCGCCAGCCTGACTGCGTTTTGTGGCTTCAATATAAGAAATTTTCTTATCTTACGAAACTGCGAAGCACTTTAAAATGAAAATTTTGAGTGCAAGAAAAGGCAAAACCGTCCGATAATGCTGTCGCATATCGGGCGGTTTTAACGAATCATTGTGCCAAAATTTCACATTTTAAAGAAATACTTCCTTATGGGAAGTCGGCGTTGCTACAGCTCCCATAAATATTATGATCAATCAAAATAGCCGTCAAACCAGTAGTTGCTCTGCACGATCATCAGATTACGCGGAGACATGGTGCCTTCAATTTTGAAGCCGGACATGGACATTCCCATTTCAACCGTCTGATCAATATCGGTTTCAACCTTGTAGGATGCAGCAATGGGATTGAGCGTTGCACGGTCGAAATAGAAGATCAGCGAGCCTGCGGTCTTGATGTCACCGAGTTCTGCATAGATACGGGTGCTGATACCTTCCGTTTCGTCGTTCTGCTCAAGCGGAAAGGCAGCACCCAGCTCAATAATATCCGTGCCGTGCATGTTGTACATTGCGGTCTGATATTTGTCGAGATAATATTCTTCGTTTTCACCAAGCACATAGTCCTCAGCAAGCTGCTTCTTAGCAAGTGCCTTGATGTCAGAGGGAATGCTGTTGTAGGATTCGTTGTTGATTTCAATGGTCACCTTGATGCAATCCGTGTAAGCAGCCTCCTGGGTCTTGAAACGGCCAACATCATAGGTCGTGGAATTGACGGAAATGCTTGCAGGTGCATTGATATCGGTCGAGAAAGTACAAGGCACACCGACTTCGATGCGCATATCCTGAATGTTTTCAAGCTTGAGAGCACTGACAAGGTTGCCCGGGCCGGGAAGAATGTAACCTGCATAGTTTCTGCTGGTTGTCAATGCGGTGTATTTTTCGGAAACGCCGTCTTCTTCCTTCATTGCATCTCCAATGATGTCCGTATATGGAAAACCGAAATCCAGATCCCTGGTTTCCATGAATTCATATTCGTAGGCATAGTAATGAACCTTTTCTTTGAAGAAGGCTGTATCCTTGATGATATTTACAAGGTCATTGAACAGCTTTACCTCGCGTTCATCGGGAGTGTAGGTTTCAACGGTGTCAAGCCCCTTCATGTAACGATAGCAGCGTCTGGCATCCTCCATGGTGATGCCGTCACCCATAATATCGGCAGCATAGTATTCGGGTGTGCCGACCTCGGGCATTTCAGCCGTGCCCGATACGATGGCAAGCAGCTGCTCAAAATCCTCCTGCTCAACAACACCGTCACCGTCCATATCGCCGTAAAGACGGACCTTCTGATTTGTGTTGTTGCGCACTTCATCCGCAGCAAAGGACTGCAGCGATACGGCACCGAGCAGCATTGCAATGCAGGCAACAACAGAAATAATTCTGAACATTTTTTTCATTTGCAAAACCCCTGTTTCTTGATTTGGAATAATAAAGTCTGCATAAGATGACTAATAACATCATACCACATAAAAACAATTTTGTAAATATACAAAAAATACAATATTCAGAAAAATTTTTTTCTTGCATTTGCTGAAAAATGCGTTATAATATAATTGTATATTTTGGGCTGTGTGCAATTCTGTTCTGCAGAATGCACGCAAAAATGAAAGGAGCAAACAAAACAATGACCTACACGCATGAAGTAGAAAAAATGTGCCCGGTCGCCAAAGGCCCCAAGCACGGTCCCGCCCCCATCCCCGAAGAAGGCCGTTGGGTAAAGTCCACTGAAATCAAGGACATCAGCGGTTTCACTCACGGTGTGGGCTGGTGTGCACCCCAGCAGGGCGCTTGCAAGCTGACCCTCAATGTTAAAGAAGGCATCATCGAAGAAGCACTTGTCGAAACTCTCGGTTGCACCGGTATGACTCATTCCGCAGCTATGGCTGCTGAAATCCTTCCCGGCAAGACCATTCTCGAAGCTCTCAACACTGACCTTGTCTGTGACGCTATCAACACTGCAATGAGAGAGCTCTTCCTTCAGATCGTTTACGGCCGTACCCAGTCCGCATTCTCTGAGCACGGTCTGTCCATCGGTGCATCCCTTGAAGACCTCGGTAAGGGCCTGTGCTCTCAGGTCGGTACCTGCTTCAGCACCAAGGCAAAGGGTGTCCGTTACCTGCAGCTGACCGACGGCTACATCACCAAGATGGCTCTCGATGCTGACGATCAGGTTATCGGTTATGAATACATCAAGGTCGGCCCCCTGCTTACCGCGATCCGCAAGGGTGAAGACATCCAGGCCGCCCTCAAGAAGTTCACCGGCACTTACGGCCGCTTTGCTGATGCCGTAAAGACCATCGACCCCAGAGAAGAATAAGGAGGACGCAAACATGGCTAATAATGTAAGTTTTGAAGGCAAAGACAGAAGAATGCCCGGTATCGAAAAGTGCCTGGCTGAATACGGTCTTGAAAGTCTTGAAGCAGCCCGCGACCTCTGCACCGCCAAGGGCATCGACGTTGACACCATCGTCAGAGGCGCACAGCCCATTGCATTCGAAAATGCTGTCTGGGCATACACTCTCGGTACCGCTGTTGCCATTCAGAAGAACGTTTCCACCGCTTCCGAAGCTGCTGCTGCAATCGGTATCGGTCTGCAGGCTTTCTGCGTACCCGGCAGCGTTGCTGACCAGAGAAAGGTCGGTCTCGGCCACGGTAACCTCGGCGCAAGACTGCTTGACGACGGCACCAAGTGCTTCGCATTCCTTGCAGGTCACGAATCCTTCGCAGCTGCTGAAGGTGCTATCGCTATCGCAAAGACCGCTAACAAGGTCCGCACCACTCCCCTTCGCGTTATCCTCAACGGTCTGGGCAAGGATGCCGCTATGATCATTTCCCGCATCAACGGCTTCACTTATGTGCAGACCGAATATGACTACTTCACCGGCGAGCTCAAGGTCGTCAAGGAAGTCGCTTATTCCGAAGGCGAACGTGGTCAGGTCCGTTGCTACGGTGCTGACGATGTCAACGAAGGCGTTGCCATCATGATCAGCGAAGGCGTTGACGCTTCCATCACCGGTAACTCCACCAACCCCACCCGCTTCCAGCATCCCGTTGCAGGCACCTACAAGAAATGGTGCTATGAAAACGACCGCAAGTACTTCTCCGTTGCTTCCGGCGGCGGCACAGGTCGTACGCTTCATCCCGACAACATGGCTGCAGGTCCTGCTTCCTACGGCATGACCGACACCATGGGCCGCATGCACTCCGACGCACAGTTCGCAGGCTCCTCCTCCGTTCCGGCACACGTCGAAATGATGGGCCTTCTGGGCATGGGCAACAACCCCATGGTTGGTGCTACCGTTGCCTGCGCAGTTGCAGTTGCTGAAGCTCTCAAGTAAGAACCTGAAATGCCTTGCATTTCAGAACCTTGTTACTCGCTTCGCTCGTAATAAGAAATAATACAACTTTTTCGCAGGACTGTTCCGACAGCCCTGCTTTTTTTGAATAATTCTGTAAAATGCAAATTTAAGTTGACTTTTTCAGAAAAATGTATATAATAAAAGCAGAAGATTAAAACATCTTCGTCTGTGTCTGTGAAATGTTTGCTCTGTCGGTCAGCAAACATGGAGACTCTTAAAAAGGGTTTGTGCATTGAGCCTGTTTCCGACTATGTCTTCAAGGCAAAAAAATGCACCGTTTGCAACTTTGGCACTTTGGATTTTTCTGAAGTGCCTTTTTTAATGGTGTGAAAGATGAAAAATATAAAGGAATGTGCAGAATTTTACAATACTCTTTTACATAAGGATTATATTTTTACGCTCGAAAACGGAATTCAATTTACAATTTTCTTCAAACCCAATAATTTTTATCACTTGGTCGGTTTACATAAGCTTACAGACATAAAAAGAACATTTGACGGAAAGGCTCACGACAAGATTTTCAAAGATATTTTATCCGGAAAAATAAGCACGACAGCCATTGAAAAGAGTGTATTTTATAATCGAATCTGCAACAGAATCACCTATTTTGAACAGATTGCCGATATGCTTGATAAGGAAAAAAGCAAAATCATTATTGATTTTAATCCGTCATTGATTCCCGGTACTGATCTTCTGAATACAAAATATATTCTTTACAGGCATCTGCACAGCGGCTATGCGAATTTGACAATCGGAGAGAAGGATAAAAAGACTTACCCCGAAACTTTTTTCGTTGAAAACAGCAAACGCTATATCAGCGGACAAGATCTGCTTGATATTTATTCCATTGAAATTATCGAACGCAAAAAGAAAAACTAACTTTATTTGAAACAGTTGCAGAAGAACTCAAGTAAAATCGATTAAAAAATCCTCTCGTTCTCAACGGGAGGATTTTTGTTTATGCTGTTTTTTTGTTCTTCACGGAGCCATTCGTCAAATTCATCGGAATTGAACAGGTTCAGGGCCTTATCCGAAAACAGAGAACCATTGTGTATTGTCTAACTTGCATTCCCGGGTAAAATGCTCTTTATTGCTGTAACCGCGCTGCTTCAAAGCCGGCAGAATATTCTGCACAATGTCAATCGGCTCGCCGTCCGCAACAACAAAATCATATTTTCACACTGAATTACACAAAACACAAAAAAAACATTAAGAACACAATGTCTTTACACAATCAAAGAGGGTTGCTGTCCCCCTGACTGCGCTTTGCACTGTAACTGTTCTATTATGCAGAGCGAAGCAATCCTCAACAAAAATTGCAAAAAACGGATAAAATTTCTTGACTGATGACCTTGAATACACTATACTGTACGGCGGCAAAAATAAATAAATGTTATTTATTATCGGAGAATTGTATGAAAACCTTTCAACCAAAGCTTTTTACCTGCCTGAAAAACTACGGCAAGGGGCAGATCGTCAATGACATTGTGGCAGGTGTCATTGTTGCCATCATCGCACTGCCCTTGTCCATCGCGCTTGCCATTGCTTCGGGTGTTTCCCCCGAGCAGGGCTTATACACCGCCATCATTGCAGGCTTTTTCATTGCCCTTTTCGGCGGCAGCCGTGTCAATATTTCGGGGCCCACGGCGGCATTTGCAACCATCGTTGCAGGTGTTGTTGCAACACAGGGCATTTCGGGGCTTGTGCTTGCCACCATTCTGGCAGGTATCATCCTGATTCTTTTAGGAGTGTTCCGTTTAGGCTCACTCATCAAGTACATCCCCATGACCATCACCACGGGCTTTACCGCAGGTATTGCCGTGACCATTGCAGTGGGTCAGGTCAAGGACTTTTTGGGGCTGACCTTTGCCCCCGGTACCCATGCAATCGAAACCGCCGAAAAGGTGGAGGCCATCATGCATTCCATCGGCACATTCAATTGGCAGGCTCTGCTTGTGGGTGGTATTGCCATGGTCATTCTCATTGTATGGCCGATGCTCGGCAAGAAAATCCCCGGGAAGGCAGGAGCCGTTATCGGTAAGATTCCGCCGTCCATCATTGCGGTTATTGTCGGCATTGTGCTGGTGCAGTTCACCTCTCTTGAGGTCAACACCATCGGCACACTGTATCCCGACCTTTCGGCAGGCTTCCCGACCCCGTCGCTGCCCTCCTTCAGCCTTGACACAGTCATTGCCGTGTTGCCCGATGCGTTCACCATTGCGGTTTTGGCTGCCATTGAATCGCTGCTGTCCTGCGTGGTGTCCGACGGCATGATCGGAGACCGTCACAACTCCAACACCGAGCTGATTGCACAGGGGATCGGCAATATCTTCTCGGGGTTGTTCGGCGGTATTCCTGCCACGGGTGCCATTGCCCGTACCGCCGCCAATGTCAAGAACGGAGGCAGAAGTCCCATAAGCGGCATCGTGCATACGGTGGTACTTCTTATGTTCCTGCTCATTCTCATGCCCGTTGCAAAGATGATCCCGATGCCTGTCATTGCCGCCATTCTGTTTATGGTTGCATACAATATGAGTGAATACAAGCACTTTATCCATATCTGCCGCCGTTCACCCAAGAGTGATATCCTCGTCATGGTTCTGACCTTTGTGCTGACGGTGGTGTTTGACCTTGTGGTTGCCATTGCTGTCGGTCTTGTGCTTGCGGTTATGCTGTTCATGAAGCGTATGAGCGATGTGACCCATGTGCGCCGCTGGAATGCAAAAGAGGAATGTGACGACGTAAACGCCCTGCACATTCCCGATAATACAATTGTTTATGAAATTCACGGGCCGCTGTTCTTTGCCGCAACGGACAAAATCAACGGCTTTGTGACAAATGAGGACACCCGTACCCTTATCATCCGCATGGGTGATGTGATCACCGTGGATGCAAGTGCCATGAAGGTGCTTGAGGAACTGCTTGCAGACTGCAGGCAGAAGAATGTGCGCCTGATTCTGTCACATGTCAACAGCCATCCGATGAAGGTCATGGAAAAAGCAGGCTTCATCAGCAAAATCGGTGAAGAAAACCTGCCCAAAACCATTGAAGATGCACTCGCCCTTGTCGCAAAGGAATAATGGATAAATCCGAATCTGTCAGGGGCTGTTTTCAACAAGCAGTCCCGTTGTCTTTTTTTTAACACAATTCACATAGTTGTTGCACATTGTTTCAAAAAGTGGTATAATAAATACGGAGGTGTTGGCAATGCCGGAATTAAGCAGATTTTATAACATCATTATAAAAATGATTTTCAATGACAACAGTCAGCATCATAAACCGCATTTTCATGTCTATTTTGCAGAATATGAAGCATCGGTCGGCATTGATGGTGAACTGTTGGCAGGCTCACTTCCCGTGAAACAGTTGCGTCTTGTGCAGGCATGGGCAACGATCCATGAAGATGAGTTATATGCCGCCTGGAATAATGCAATCAAGGGTATTCCCTTTGGCAAGATTGATCCTTTACATTAAAAAGGAGTTGAATTGTATGTATATTATCGGAGATATCGCGTATGCAGGTCAGCCGAAACCTCTGTTGAAAGTTTACGGTGTGCGTGCATTGGATGATTATAAATTATGGCTGCGTTTCAGCACGGGCGAGGTCAAAATATTCGATTGCAAACCGCTTTTGTCGCAACCTGCTTTTCGATGTTTGCATGATCCTGCGGTTTTTGCAACCGTCTACATCGATTACGGTGTGCCTGTGTGGAATGACGGCGACATTGACATCGCCCCCGAAACGCTTTATGAAAAAGGCGAGCTGATTGCCGAAGCTGTATAAGAAAAAATAAGAGGTCAACTTGTGAAAAAACAGGTTGACCTCTTTGGTTTGTTACGGTTGTTCGGGGACGGGTTTGTCCTCGCTTTCTTTTTCGACGGAAATAAAATTGTTGCGCTCTGCGTAGCACCACTTCATGTTGAATGCTTTGCAGAAGTCGTCCACGGGAACATACAACTGCTCGCGTTTTCCTCTGTAAACAGCGGTGCACATGGCTTTTTCTTCGCCGTTGACAACACATTTTTCACTGTCTTCGGTGAATACGGCGGTGGTGCCGTACATAGAAATGCTGATTTCGCCCTTTTTGGTCTGTACATCCGCGCCGATGTAGTGTGCAAGCACCGAAGCGGGAATAAACCATGTGCCGTCCTTATTTTCGGGCGGTGTCTGGCAAGCGGCAAGACCCGGCTCTGCCCCTTTGTACATCATTCTCGTCTGTGAATACACGGGAGCCACGGCATAGGGACGGATTTCGTCTTTTTCCTTGTCAATGGTGCACTGATCGACGATTCTGCCGTCATCGAAGTAGGAAGTCAGTGTCATTTTGTTGCCGTCCACTTCGACAATGGTGTAGAAATAGCGGTATTCTTCCTGCGGGTTGAACGCACAGTGCCATACTTTGGGGATGGAACGCGATCCGGGCGGATGTCCGTTTGCATTGCCGAGCGTGTAGTGCACCGTACCCTGTGACGGACGGTCAAACAGCTGCTCGTTTCTTCGAGGGAACGAGCGTGCAAAATTATGTTCATGGCCCGAGAACATCAGGTCATTCATTTCCATGCACTGCATCATCATCGGATAGGCATCGTAGTTGCTGCCCTCGGGGATGGAATAGCAGATGGGGAAGTGGTAGGATGCGATTTTCCAAGTTTTGTTGCAAGCGGCAAGGTCTTTTGCAGACCATTCGTTGACCAGCACGGGTTCATTGACACCATAGACGGTGAAATGGCAGTTGCCGTAGTCAAAGGTGTAATTTTCGGGGGTCCATCCCTTGGGGCCGTTGCAGGCATACGCCCCCTTGAATTGGGTGTTGAAAAAGGTTGCAGGCTCGGCATAGAACCGCCCTTCGGAATCGTTTTCACGATAAAAACGGAAGCCGCGGTTGTCGTGGTTTCCCATGGTCATCATAAAGGGAATGCTTTCGGCAATACCTGCAAGACCGCTGAACAGACCGTTCCACTGCTGCTCGTGCTGACCGCAATCGGTGTTGTCGCCGCCGGTGTAAATAAAACGCACTTCGGGGTGTTTGGCAAGCACATCCTTTAAAAATTTGTGAAAGCCCGAATAATCGGGGGTCAGAAACGGCCATCCGCATTGCTGGTCGGACACGCAGACAAAGCTGAATTTTGTGCAGTTTTCAGGTTCGGTTTCAAAGGTGAATTCCTCGCTTCTGTGTTCGTCACTGCCGCAGGTGTAAACATATTTCGTGCCGGGCTTTAAATCCGGAATATGTGCCGAGAAAATGCGGCTGCAGTCAATGTCGCTTTCAAAAATATGGTTTTCGGCATCACAACGAAGAAAATCTTTCGTGCCGATTTCTTTGTATAAACAATAGCCCGTTGTCACATCGGTGCTCGTTCTCCATGTCACGGTCATGGTATGTCTCGCATCCCCGTTGATGGACAGCATGATGTGGTCGGGTTGCACGGATGACCCGCGTGCGGGTTTGATTTTTTCAGTGTTCATAAAAAATACCTTTCTGAAGACAGATAAATTATGGTTTAGCGAACTGACGGAATCCCTCAAATACTTGTCGCCCCTGAAAGGGGAGATGTCACGAAGTGACAGAGGGGTTAACCAAGTTTGCACAAATTTGGTCAATAAAGTCTGATATAACCGCCTGAACCCCTCTGTCTGCGTTCCGCAGACATCTCCCCTTT
>JAZNCO010000088.1:0-4518 GCA_045587645.1 Acutalibacteraceae bacterium
GTTTCATTTTGTAGGGGATGACGCCTCGGCATCCCGTATGGGGATAAAAAATCCCTGCAAACCGACCGTTTGCAACGGGTCGTCGTGGGCGCCGACCCCTACAGGATAATAAACCGACATCTCGCTAAACCATAATTTATCCGCTTAAAAATCCTTTTATTTTCCGTGACATAAAAATACGGAACACCCGATTGAGTGTTCCGTAGAACGAATGACTTACTGAAGAGCAGCCTTTGCCTTTTCGGTGAGTGCAGTGAATGCAGCTGCATCGGAAATAGCGATTTCGGAGAGCATCTTGCGGTTGAGGGTGATGCCTGCCTTCTTGAGGCCGTTCATAAATGTGGAATAGTTCATTCCGTTTGCCTTGCAGGCAGCACTGATGCGAGCGATCCACAGACGACGGAAGTTTCTCTTCTTCTGCTTTCTGCCGATGTATGCATAGTTGCCGGACTTCATGACAGCCTGCTTGGCGGTCTTGAAAAGTCTTGCCTTGGAGCCGTAGTAGCCCTTGGCTGCCTTGAGGACTTTATTTCTTCTCTTGCGAGTCATGATTGCGCCTTTAATACGTGCCATTGATAATTACCTCCATTAAACCTTTCTTCTTATTTGTAAGGAATAAGACGCTTGATCTGCTTAACGTTGGTCTTATCGGCAACGGCTGTCTTGCGCAGATTTCTTTTTCTCTTGGTGGACTTCTTGTTCAGGATGTGGGACTTGTAGGCGTGAGCGCGGATGGGCTTGCCGTTCTTGGAAAGCTTAAAACGCTTCTTTGCGCCGGAGTTGGTCTTGAGTTTGGGCATTTTTATTTTCCTCCATTCATTATTTACAAAAGCTGTGGGGTGTTTTACTTCTTAGCCGGCTTAGCGGCAAGGAACATGAGCATATTGCGTCCTTCGAGCTTGGGCTGCTTTTCAACTGTGCAGAGCTCTTCACACATCTCAGCAAAGCGGTTCATAATTTCGATACCGCGCTCGGGATGCGCCATTTCACGGCCACGGAAACGGATGGACACCTTGACCTTGTTGCCTGCCTGCAGGAAGCGACGGGCATGGTTGGCCTTGGTTTCAAAGTCATGCGTATCAATATTCAGGGAGAGCTGAACCTCTTTGATTTCAATGATCTTCTGGTTCTTTCTTGCTTCCTTTTCCCGCTTCTGCTGCTCAAAACGGTACTTGCCGTAGTCCATGATCTTGCACACGGGCGGCTGTGCCTGGGGAGCAATTTTGACAAGGTCAAGATTTCTGTAAACAGCGGCATCGAGAGCCTGCTTGGCGCTCATGATTCCGAGCTGTTCGCCATCGTCGGTAATAACACGGACTTCCTTGTCGCGGATTTCTTCATTGATTTGCAGTTCCTTGGTAGCGATAAATAAACACCTCCGAAAGTAAATACAAAAAAAACGGACGCAAAATACGTCCGCTGCTCTCAGTAAAACAACACGCAGAATACCACAGAAAATTCCTGTCCGCGTTTTGTTTTGACTATCTACCCGATGAAACGAAATCCGGCGGGTGAGAGCGGCTGACGCCGTCTGCTTGTTTTGCCTGTTAATTATAACAGACCGAACCTCGTTTGTCAAGCACTTTTTACAAAAACAGACGCAGATATTTCAATTTTCAGAATTGGAGATTTTTTGCATCAGGCTCATTATTATTGAAAAACATAATATAATAAATCGGCAGATAGGTAATTTTCCCGTTCTGCGTTACACTTCTTTCATTTGAAACCACAAAGGCCTTTTTAACATGATAATCCTCATTCTTTACAAAGGTGTTCAGCGCACTGTGAACCGTATAATCTTTTCCCGATTTGACTTCGATCGGCACAGCAGAAAGACTGTTGTAATCATCAACCAGATAGTCCACCTCACCCTTGCTTCTGTTATCATAATAAAACAATTTAAAACCGTGAGCAATCAGCTCGCTTGCAACCGCAGTTTCATAGACCGCCCCGAGATTGATGCTTTTTTCATCATCCAGAACCGCACGGATATTGTTTCCATACAGAATACCGGTGAGAATCCCCACATCATTGAGATATAATTTCAATAAATTTTTCCCCGTGGATTCAATAAGCGGAAACACGGGAGTTGAAATTGCCTGCACATGCAACGCAATACCTGCGCTGACAAGATACTCAAACTCATCCGCGTAGTCGCTGAATATTTTTCCTTTTTTGTTTTCAATATTCTGTGCAACAACGCGTTTCTTCTTGCTTTCCATGTTGGACACGATCAAGTCGTAAACTCTGCGGATTTTCAATTTTTTTTCTTCATCATATTTGGAAGCATCCGCCGCATAGTAGTCATGAATTTCATTCTGAATCTCACGCACCGTCAGAATATTCCTGGTCTCAAGATAGGCATTCACCACCGCAGGCAAACCGCCCACAAGCAAAAACTTGCGAAACAGATCCATCATCTTATTGTGCATCGGTTCGTCAAGCGCTTCTGCCCGTTCAAATTTTTTGCGCATGGCTTCAATCGCAATTCCGTTCAAGCCGTTTGCATACAGAAATTCTTCAAAATCCAGCGGGAACATTCTGACCTTGCGGATACTGCCCATGGGAATCGAGGTTGTCTGTGAGAGCGTGACACCAAGCAGCGATCCGCTTGCGATATATGTGAACCGCTTGTCCTGCGACAAGAATTTAAGCAATGTCAGCAAATGCGGATAAATCTGAATTTCATCAATAAAAATCAGCGTATCTTCTCTGTTTTTCATTTTATTGCCTGCAAACATACTGATTTGCAGATAAAAATCCTCCACCGTTTTTATACCGGCAAAAAGACGATCCCCCATATAATCCGCAATCATATTCACTTCAATAAAGTTTTTAAAAATTTTCTGCCCGACATGACGAATGATGTATGTTTTGCCGACCTGACGGGCACCGTCAATCAGCAATATCTTTTCCGAGCCGCTTTTTAAATGCTCTTCAATTGTCTTTTCTATTTTGCGATACAGCATCAAAAACACCTCCGCTGACTTTTCAAAAGAATTATACCACAAAAAAACCAACTTTTCAATAAGATTTATACCTCAAAAAGCCAACTTTTCAATATAATTAACCGTGCAAAAAGCCAACTTTTCAAATTCTGCAAAAATTTTCAGATTTTTTTGTAACGAAACGCAGTTTGCAGCGTATAATGGATGAACAGGAAAAAGGCAGGTGAAAAACGATGGACAAGGATTTTGAAAGCATTTACAAAGAATATTACACGCCCGTGTACCGTTATCTGCTGTCTTTGACGAAAGACACAGCCGAGGCGGAAGAACTGACGCAGGAAACCTTTTTCAAGGCGCTTAAGAATATTGAAAAGTATGACCCTGCACAGAAAATGCTGACATGGCTTTGCACCATCGGCAAAAATGCGTTCTTTTCACAGCAACGAAAAGCAGGCAGAGAAACCGAATTATCGGACAGCCTTGCAGACGATGACAACGGTATTCTTGACCGCATCATCGACAGTGAAACGAGCATGGAGATTCTGCAGATCTTACACACCCTGCCCGAGCCCTACAAAGAGGTTTTCACGCTGCGTGTGCTCGGCAGTCTGTCCTTTCAGAAAATCGGTGCTGTATTCGGCAAAAGCGAAGCCTGGGCAAGAGTCACCTTTTTCCGTTCCAAAACAATCATCAGGGAGAATTTAGAAAAATGAAAAACAGTGTTACATGTGAAATCATTCAGGATCTGATTCCGCTGTATGCGGATGATGTCTGTTCGGGCAGCTCAAGATCCCTTGTGCAGGAACATCTGTCCGTCTGCGCGGATTGCAGAAAGGTTGCCGAAAGCGGAAATCTGCCCGTTGAAATTCCGTTTTTGGCGCAAAAAAAAGCACTGCGCAGGTTCAGAAAGAGGATGACAAGGAAAAACATTCTCATCGCCGTTCTTGCTTTTCTTGCGAGTGCATGTGTGATTGCCGGCGGCTGCTATGCGCTGTTTGTGCCCGAATTTGTGGTGCCGTACAGCGAAGACCTTTTGTATGCGCACATTCCGATTGACAGCGGCATTGATGTAAATATCAACATCGGCAATTACAAACAGGTGCATACGTGGTCGATTACGGACGAGGAAAGCGGAAAAACAGACGTGTATCTGACCGTCACGCAGACACTTTTCACACGGCTGTATACCCCCGAAGACAAGTCGGATTATCTGTGGCGCACCAACAACGACGGCTGTGTCGATTTTCATTCGGGGAATTATTATCCCTATTCCTTCGGTGCAACGGACGAGGATGTGCAGAACATTTATTACCTCGAAATGCCGCCCGAGGATATTCTGAAAATGACCGATGAGATCTCCTTTGACAGCTACAAAACCGTGCGTATCTGGACAAAGCCCTGAATGAAGCAATGAGGACAATGAAAGGTGAATAAATTATGGTTTGTCGGGGAGTTGGTTTATCATCTTGTAGGGGTCGGCGCCCACGACGACCCGTTGCAAACGGTCGGTTTGCAGGGATTTTTTATCCCCATACGGGATGCCGAGGCGTCATCCCCTACAAAATGAAAC
>JAZNCO010000089.1:0-53351 GCA_045587645.1 Acutalibacteraceae bacterium
AAAAAGGAGACTTTTTTATGGATAAACTCTGGGCAGGCCGTTTTGCAAAAGAATTAGACAGCCGTGCAAATGATTTCAATTCCTCTATCCGCGTAGACAGCCGTATGGTGCGCCAGGATATCAGAGGTTCCATTGCCCATGCCACCATGCTCGGGGCAACGGGCATTCTGCCGCAGACTGAAGTTGATATGATTGTCGAAGGCCTGCAGGGCATTCTTGCCGATCTCAACAACGGCTCTCTTGCCATTGATATGACTGCAGAAGATGTGCATATGTTTGTTGAAAACGAACTGACACGCCGTCTCGGGGACACAGGCAAAAGACTGCATACCGCAAGAAGCCGTAACGACCAGGTCGCCGTGGATGTGCGTTTGTATCTGCGTGACCAAGCAGACGAAATCAAGGAACTGCTGAAAAATCTCATTCTTGTGCTCGCTGACCTTGCCGAAGAAAACAAAGCGGTCATCGCACCCGGTTATACGCATCTGCAAAGAGCACAGCCCATTGCATTCGGCCATCATCTTGCCGCTTATGCGATGATGTTTGTGCGTGATTACGAGCGTGTTGTGGATGCTGTGCGTCGTATGAATTATTCTCCGCTCGGCTCCTGCGCTTTGGCAGGTACGGGCTATCCCACCAACCGTCGCATGGCTGCGGAACTGCTCGGCTTTGACGGTATCACTCTCAACAGCATGGACGGTGTTTCCGACCGTGACTTCTGTGTGGAACTCGCCAATGCCTGCGCACTGATTATGACTCATCTGTCCCGCTTCTCCGAAGAAGTGATTCTGTGGGCATCGTGGGAATTCAAATTCATCGAGCTTGACGATGCATTCTCCACCGGCTCGAGCATCATGCCGCAGAAAAAGAACCCCGATATCGCTGAACTCGTCCGCGGTAAATCGGGTCGCGTTTACGGTAATCTCGTGGCGCTGCTTACCATGCTCAAGGGCCTTCCCCTTGCCTACAACAAGGATATGCAGGAAGACAAGGAGCTGATCTTCGACTCCGTTGACACCGTCAAGGACTGCCTTGCCGTGTTTGCTCCCATGCTTGCCACCATGCGTGTGCTGCCCGATAATATGCGCAAGGCCGCCGCAAACGGTTTCATCAATGCCACCGAATGTGCGGATTACCTTACAAGAAAGGGGCTGCCGTTCCGCACCGCTTACAAAATCACGGGGCAGATCGTCGCTTACTGCATTGCCAACGGCAAAACGCTCGAAACCCTTTCCATGGACGAATACAAAGGATTCAGCGATCAGTTTGGCGATGATATTTATGCAAGTGTGGATATGCAACACTGCATCGACATCCGTGTGTCCGAAGGCTGCGCAGGTACTTCTTCCGTTGAGCAACAGGTAGAATATCTCAAGGCTTATTTTGCATAAATGATGAAAAAAATCATGTTCATCTGCCACGGCAACATCTGCCGTTCGCCGATGGCAGAGTTTATCTTCAAAAAAATGCTCAATGAAAACGGACTTGCTGACCGTGTTTTTGTGGCGTCCTGTGCCACAAGCACGGAAACAATATGGCACGGGCAGGGCGAGCCTGTTTATCCGCCTGCGGCAAGAGAGCTTGCCCGTCACGGTATTTCCTGCGAGGGCAAGCGCAGTGTGCAGCTGACAAAAGCGGATTATAAAAGCTACGATCTGCTCATCTGCATGGACTCCAATAATGTCCGCAATGCTTTGCGGATTTTAGGCAGTGATCCGCAGAAAAAGCTCTGCAAGCTCATGGATTTCACATCCCGTCCGGGTGATGTTGCCGACCCGTGGTATACGGGCGATTTCGCAACCACCTACCGCGACATTACAGACGGCTGCACGGCATTGCTTGACAAACTGAAAAAAGAAATATAACGGGGAAAAGTGTTTTTGTGTTCATGCAAAGGCACTTTTTTTGTTGCACTGAAAGAATGAATGTGATATAGTGAAAACATGAACCACACACGGAGGTTTTGGTATGACGAACAGAGAACGCGCCATGAACATTCTTCATTACAAGCCCGTTGACCGCTTGCCGGCCGTACATTTCGGTTATTGGGGTGAGCTGCTTACCGAATGGGCACAGCAGGGAAAAATTCCCGCACATCTTGCCGAGCGCAATTATGACGGCAATGAAAAAGACAGGGAACTTGATAAGCTCATCGGCTGGGATTTTAACTGGTCCTGTACAGCAGGAGCGCACATGGGGCTCAAGCCTTCTTTTGAGCACAAAGAAATCGAAGTTCTTGCTGACGGAAGCCGCCGTGTGCAGAACGGGGACGGGCTGATTGAACGCATCAAGCCGGGCGCGACCTCCATTCCGTCCGAGGATGATTATCTGCTCAAGGATCGCGAGGCCTTTGAAACGCTGTATAAGCCGAAAATGCAGTTTTCTCCCGACCGTGTGAATTTTGAATATTTTAAACACTTCAACGAAACCCGTGACAAGGATCGTCCCATCGGGCTGAATCTCGGTAGCATCTTAGGCAGCATACGCAACATGACGAGTGTGGTCGGCATGAGCTATCTTTTGTATGATGAGGACGAGGAGCTGTTTGCAGACATTGTGGACACCTTTGCAGAAATGCAATACCAATGTGTCAAAGCAATTCTCGAAACAGGTGCCAAGTTCGATTTCGGGCATTATTGGGAGGACATCTGCTTCAAAAACGGGCCGTTGCTGTCACCCGAAATCTTTGATGAGCTGTGCGCAAAGCACTATAAAAAGAGGAATGATCTGTGCCGACAGTACGGCATTGATGTGATTTCCCTTGATTGCGACGGTGTGACCGAAAAGCTGCTGCCGACATGGTTTGAGAACGGTGTCAACACCATGTTCCCCATTGAAATCGGTGTGTGGGGCGATCAGTTTGCACCTGCCCGTGAAAAATACGGCAAGGGGATGCTCGGTGTCGGTGGTATGGACAAAACGGCACTGCGCAAGGACAAGGCGGCAGTGGATAAGGAAATCGAGCGCATGAAGCGGCTTGCATCCATGGGTGGCTTTATTCCGTGCCCCGATCATCGACTGATGCCCGGTACAAGGTTTGAGCTTGTGCAATACTACGCGGAAGAAATCAAAAAAATCAAGATATAAAAGGTGAGAATATGAGCATTCTGATTGAAATTTCCGAACATGTACAGAACGGCAGAATGAAAGCCGTCAAGGAGCTTGTCAACACCGCCCTTGAACAGAATATTTCCCCTGTGGAAATCCTCAACAACGGCTTGTCGGCAGGCATGACCCTCATCGGTGAAAAATTCAAAACGGGTGAGGTGTATGTGCCCGAGGTGCTTGTTGCCGCCCGTGCCATGAATGCAGGTGTGCAGATCTTAAAGCCGTTTCTCACCGCCGAGGATGCACCTGCAAGAGGAAAGGTCTGCATCGGTACGGTGCAGGGTGATATGCACGACATCGGCAAAAATCTTGTGCGTATGATGATGGAGGGAAAAGGACTGGAGGTCATTGACCTGGGCACGGATGTGGCACCCGAAGCCTTTGTGCAGACTGCTATGGAACAGAATTGTCAGGTCATCTGCTGCTCGGCTCTGCTGACGACCACCATGGAGGCCATGGAAGCGGTTGTGAAAAAGGCAGAGGAAGCAGGCATTCGCGACAAGGTGAAGATCATGGTCGGCGGTGCTCCGCTGAGCGATGAATACTGCAAGCAGATCGGTGCGGATTGCTACTGTGCAGATGCCGCCACCGCAGCCGACAAAGCCGTGGAGCTGTGTAAATAAGATGAAACAGATTATCAGAAATATGCGCGCCGACAAGGCGAAAACCATGCCGATTCTGTCTTTTCCCTCGGCACGGCTGTTGGGTGTAACCGTCAGCGAATTGCTGAAAACACCCGAAATGCAGGCAAAGGGTATGCTTGCCATCAGGGAGCGCTGTCCGATTTCTGCAAGTGTGACTATGATGGATTTGTCCGTGGAGGCAGAGGCATTCGGTGCAAAGGTGCAGTTTGCACAGGACGAGGTGCCCGTTGTGACAAAGGGCATCATAGATACAATTGAGCAGGCGGCAGACATTGCCGTGCCTGCAATCGGCACAGGCAGAACCAATTTGTATATTGATGCTGTCCGTGAAGCAAAAAAGCAGATTACGGACACTCCCGTTTTCTGCGGCTGCATCGGGCCGTATTCGCTGGCCGGCAGGCTGTTTGACATGACAGAGCTGATGTATGCCTGCTTTGACGATGAAGAAAACACGCTTGTGCTGCTCGAAAAAGCAACGCAGTTTATTATCTCTTACATAAAGGCATTCAAAGCAGCCGGTGCTAACGGTGTTGTGCTTGCCGAGCCTGCCGCCGGTATGCTCTCTCCCAAACTTTCCAAGCAGTTTTCCGATCCCTTTGTAAGCCGGATTTTTGAAGCCGTCAGTGATGATAATTTTGTGACGGTGTACCACAACTGCGGCAATGCGGTTGCGAATATGAAAGAAAATCTTGCAAAAATTCCTGCGGATGTGTTCCACTTCGGCAATGCGGTGAAGCTCTCGGACATGCTGCCTGCATTTGACGAAGAAACAGTTGTGATGGGCAATGTCGATCCCGTGCTGTTCAAAACAGGTACACCGGAAGATGTTGCAAAGCAGACCAAAGCCGTTTTGGAAGAATGCAGCGGCTTTTCTGACTTCCTGCTTTCCTCGGGCTGTGATATTCCTGCGGATGCAAGGTGGGAAAATTTGGATGCTTACTTCAGAACAGTCGGAGAATTTTATGCATAAAATCACACTCGGCAATCGGATACTTCTCGCTTCTGACGGTGAAAAACTGTCGGATGTGTTGCTGCGTGAAGGTTTTTTTGTTGCCCATCCGTGCGCAGGCAGGGGAGTTTGCAAAAAATGCACGGTGCTTGTCAACGGCAAACAGGAATTGAGTTGTCAATACCGTGTGCATGAAAATATTACGGTCATTTTATCCGAACAAGCGGAGATTGAATCCGTCACAGGCGCAACACTTGCAGCTGCAAAAACGGACAATATCTGTCTTGCGCTCGACCTCGGCACCACCACACTCGCATTGGCGGCGGTGTCGTTGAACGAAAACAAAATACAGCAGGTCATTACCCGTACCAATCCGCAGGCAGCCTTCGGTGCGGATGTGATTTCACGCATTGATTATGCCACCAAGCACACCCCACAGCCGCTTTATGAGGTGCTGATCCGGGAAATCAACAGCATGATTGCCGAATTGCATATATCTGCCGTACACAGAATGTATGTTGCAGGCAACACAACGATGCTGCATCTGCTTCTGAATACGGATTGTTCCGCTATGGGGGTGCATCCTTACACCCCGGCTTTTCTTGCAGGGCAGACCGTTGCGGCAGCCGAATTGGGGCTTACAGGGGTAAAGAAAATCATCACCCTGCCCAACATTTCCGCGTTTGTCGGGGCTGACCTTGTTGCCGGCTTGAATCTTGTACCCATGCCGACAGACGGCAAATACAGCCTGCTGGTTGACCTCGGCACGAATGCGGAAATATTGCTGTTTTCGCAAAATGAAATTCTTTGCACCGCTGCGGCGGCAGGCCCTTGCTTTGAGGGTGCAAACATCTCGCAGGGCATGAGTGCAACCGCAGGTGCAATCACGGCATTTTCACTCGGGAACGGCATCCCGAAAATACAGACCGTCGGCAACGCACCTGCAAAGGGCATCTGCGGCACGGGGCTGATTGATATTATTGCCGAGCTGTTAAAATATGAAATCATTGACGAATCGGGTTATATGGAGGATGACAGCTTTGAGGTCGCACCCGATGTGTTCCTTGAGCAAACCGATGTGCGGCAGTTTCAGCTTGCAAAATCGGCGGTGTATTCGGCAATTATGGCTTTGTTGCAACAAAAAAATATCCGTCCGTCGGATGTGGAAACACTTTATATTTCAGGCGGGTTCTCCGCTAAAATCAACATTTCAAATGCCGTGCGTGTCGGACTGTTGCCCAAAGAACTTTCCGACCGTTGTGTGCCGCTCAACAACAGCAGCTTGCTTGGCACCGTGCGCTATGCCTGCGAGCAGAATGACCTTACTGAAATCGTCAGCAAGGCAAGGTATGTTGACCTTGCAACCGATCCGACCTTCTCGCAGAGTTTCATAGAAAATATGATGTTTGAGTAATGAGTATAATCGATTTTTCAGGAGGAACAAATGGCAGATATTGTTAATTATAATCATGATTTTGAAAATATTATAACAATTATTGAGCAAGCGAAAATGCGAGCCATTAAAGCTGTTAATACTGAAATGATTGATATGTATTGGCAGATTGGTAAATATATCAGCGAAAAAGCAGAAAAAGAAGGTTGGGGCAAAAGTGTAGTACAGGATTTTGCACAGTTCCTTAAGCAGACATATCCTTCAGCAAGCGGTTTTTCAGCGCAGAATATATGGCGTATGAAGCAATTCTATGAAACATATAAGCAAAATGAAAAACTCTCACCACTGGTGAGAGAAATTACCTGGTCAAATAATCTTTTGATTATGGCAGGATGCAAAACGGATGAAGCCAGGGAATTTTATCTGAAACTTTGTGCAACCAATAATTATGGCAAACGTGAACTTGAAAGACAGCTTGACAGTATGCTTTTTGAAAGAACCATGCTTTCAACTGCCAAGAATAAAGAGTTGATTGAGCGCAATCCTGTTGTCGGCTCATTGCGTGATTCCTATGTTCTTGAGTTTTTGTCAATGCCCGAGGGTTACAAGGAAAAGGATTTGCGCAAATCCATTATTGCAAATCTGAAAAGCTTTATTCTGGAGTTTGGCAAGGACTTTACTTTTATGGGCGAAGAATATCGTGTACAAGTTGGCAATACCGATTTTTTTGTCGATCTTTTGTTCTATAATCGTGCGCTTGCCTGCCTTGTGGCAGTTGAATTGAAAGTCGGCAGATTCAAGCCGGAGCATCTCGGACAGCTTAATTTTTATTTGGAAGCACTGAACAGAGATGTGAAAAAACCGAATGAAAATCCGAGTGTTGGTCTTATTCTTTGTGCAAGTAAAGATGATACAGTTGTAGAGTATGCGTTGAGCAGCAGCCTTTCTCCGGCTATGATTGCGGACTACACACTTCAGTTGCCGGATAAGAAAATTCTGGAAGAAAAGTTAAGAGAAATTACAATGCTTTCAGATAGTGGCGAAGAGGGAATGTAACACATGCCCACATTATAAAATAATCTCTTTTTTACGGAGGTGTGAAGTATGACAGAACGTGAGCGATTTATCAAAGCACTCAGAAGAGAGCCGATCGATGGGCATTGCCCGACCTTTGAGCTTGTTTTTTATCTGACACTCGAAGCCATCGGCAAAATTCATCCTTCCCAGCAACGTTTTGACCAGTGGAAGCAGATGAGCAAAACCGAACAGAAGCTGCACATGGATTACATGGCGGACAGCTACATTGAGGTTGCCGAAAAGTACCACCACAGTGCCATTTTTGTGCATCCCAACCCGGGTGATTTTGAAAATACGCTTCGGCTGCTTGACTGTATCCGCGAAAAAACAGCAGACCGGTATTTTCTGATGATGCACGGTGACTGCACGTTTGAAATTCCCAACGGCAACACCATGCTTGCATTCAGCGAACGGATGTATGAGGACGAAGAGGGCTTAAAAAAAGAAGCACAGAACCGCCTTGAAAACAGCCTGCGTTATGCCGAGAAAATGGCAAAGCACAAGGGGTTGCTCGACGGCTTTGCACTGTGCTCGGATTATTGCTTCAATGTCAATCCTTTTTTCTCTCCGAGCATGTTTGAAACGTTCATAGCACCTTATCTTGCATCCGTGTGCAAAGGCTACCGTGACATGGGATTTTACTCCATCAAGCACACCGACGGCAACATTATGCCCATTCTCGAACAGATGGTGCAGTGCAAACCCGATGCCCTGCATTCCCTTGACCCGCAGGGCGGTGTTGACCTTGCGGTCGTCAAAAAAATGTACGGTGACAAGGTGGCGCTGTGTGGCAATGTCAACTGCGGACTGTTGCAGACGGGCACTGAAGAAGAAGTCGTCGCCGATGTGCGCCGTTGCCTTCGTGACGGTATGGACGGTTGGGGCTTTGTCTTCTGCACTTCCAACTGCGCTTACACGGGCTTACCCCTTGAACGCTATGAGCTGATGAACAAAATCTGGTGGGATGAGGGAATTTACAGATAAAAGAAAACAGCACACCGCCAGAAAGGATGATGTGCTGTTGTTTATTTAGTTGAGCAATTGCTGAATATATTGCTCGAGTGTTGTGTGTCCCATTGCACCTGTATATTTGTTGACAAGATTGCCGTCCGCATCCACAAAAATGGTGGTGGGGATGGAATAAATGGAGTAGGTGTAAGCCGCACTTTGTTCGGTGTCAAAATAGACTGGGAAGGTGTAGTCGGTGGTGGCCAGAAAATCCTGCGCGGATTTCACGGTTTCCGAGGAATGGTCCACAAGGTTGACCATCAGGAATTCCACCTCATCACCGTATTGCTCCCACATGGCCTGGAATGCAGGCATTTCCATTTTGCACGGACCGCACCACGAAGCCCAGAAATTGACCACCACGGGCTTGCCCTTGTAATCGGACAGCTTGTGTACATTGCCGTCGGTATCATAGACGGTAAAATCGGGGGCGGTGTTTGCATTTTGTGTACCTGCTATGGGGGTGTTCAGATCCTGCGCGACTTTGTCGGAGAATGCATTATACAGTACCGCCGCCCCGGCAACAACAAGCACCGTAAGAATAACAAGAATAATGGTTGTTTTTTTGTTTTTCATAGAGATTACCTCTTTAGTTGAAGATTGCAATGAGCTTGCCGATCATGCCCGTTGCAAGCAGAATGCCGATGAGAATGAGCAAAATGCCGCTGACGGTGTTTATGATCTTATAATGCCGTTTAATAAAGTCAAATGTGGATTTAAAGCGGTCAATGAGCACCGCACTGAGCACAAACGGAACGCCGAGGCCGAGGGAATACACCAAAAGCATCAGCACACCCGTCAGCACCTGTCCCTGTTGCGAAGCCATCATCAGTGCCGAGCCGAGGAATGTACCAACGCAGGGTGTCCAGCCGATCGAAAAGACCACACCGAATGCAAGGGATGAAAAGAAACCGAGATTATCTGTTTTGAATGCTTTTTTCGATCCTTTGAAAATGTTGAATTTGAAAACGCCTAAATAGTGCAGGCCGAAGAAAATAACGATCAGACCCGACACAATGTTTACAGCCGTCTGGTATTTACTCAAAAAACCGCCAACCGTGCCTGCCAGTGCGCCCATGGCGCTGAACACAAGGGTAAAACCGAGCACAAAACCGAGTGCATTTTTGAGGGTGGTTTTGGTGTTGCGTTCACCGCCGCCGGCAAAGTAAGAAATGTAAACGGGCAACATCGGCAGCAGACATGGGGAAACAAAGGTGATGATGCCCTCTAAAAAAGAGATCGCGTATTGCATAATTTTTTACCCTTACAGCAGGCTCAGAATCTTGTCCTTGGGCATTGCGCCGACTGCCTGATTGACCACCTTGCCGTCTTTGATGACAAGCAGAGACGGAATACTCATAACCTGATATTTGACGGCGAGCTCGGGTTCTTCGTCAATATTGATTTTTGCAACCTTGATGTCGCTTCTTTCGTTTGCGATTTCATCGATGAACGGAGCGATCATTCTGCACGGACCGCACCAGGATGCCCAGAAATCAAGCAAAACGGGCTTGTCGCTGTGTAATACTTCTTGTTCGAAATTGTTTTTGTTGATATTGAGTGCCATTTTAAATTACCTCCGTAAATTTTCTTTGTTGACTCTATTATGCACATTTTTGTTTCCTTTTTCCGTGACAAAGTCACAAAAAACACAGATGCAACCGTTGGTTGCGCAAATTTAAAGCCGGATATATAGAAAAACTCTCCGTTCTCTGCTATACTGAAAGCATGAAAGGGGGAGCTTGCATGAGCCTCGGAGAAAAAATTTACGCATTGCGCACACAAAACAAGCTTTCACAGGACGAATTGGCTGAAAAACTGCATGTGTCCCGTCAGTCCGTTTCAAAATGGGAAAACAATGCCGCCGTGCCGGAATTGGATAAAATCATCCGCATGAGTGAAATTTTCGGAGTGACGGTGGACGAGCTTGTGAAAGAAAACGCACAACCCAAGGCGGAAGAACCGCAACAGGAGCCTGTGCCGACTGTGGTGCAGGTGATTCAGAAGCCCCGTTTTGAAAAACGGGAGATCGCAGGCATTATTCTTTTAAGCCTCGGCGGTCTTGCGTTTTTGTTGCTGCTGTTGTTAACAGGCTTGGGCTGTATTTATGCTCTGCCTGTGCTTTTGTGCGGGGCGGTCTGCTTTGTCTGCAAAAAAGATACCGCGTTTTACTGCACATGGCTTGTGTATTTGCTTGTCACGGGCTTTTTGTCCTTTGCAACGGCAGTTTCAGACTGGCGGGTGATCCGCTATACTTTGCAGGAGCCTTACAACGGCAACCCTGCCATTGTGCTCATTGCGTGGGTGTGGTTTGCCGCCATGCTCGGCATCATGGTGTGGAGTGTTGTTAAATTTGCAAAAAGACCCGTTGCAAGTCTGAAAAAGCCGATCGTGCTGTGTGTTGTCGGCGCGGTATATCTGCTTGCAGATTTCATTGTCGGAAAAATGCTCGGTGTTTATTATCTGCAGCTTGTAGAAAACGATTCGCTTACTTCCTCGTTTGTTTATATCATCGGCTCGGTCAATTCCGTACTGACCATCCTTGAGCCTGTGTTTGCAGCAATGCTGCTCGCGCAGGGAAGCAGGCTTTTGCTTTATTTTTGCAAAAAGAAGAAAACAGATTTTTGCCAAAATGAATAAAAAAGACAGATGATTTTATTCCGCAAAACAAGACATTAAACAAAAGTAAAAAAAATTAAAAAAAACACTGTACAAACGCTCAAAAAAGTGGTAAAAAAGAAAGGTAAAAGAAAAATAAGGAGTGCAGAGAAAATGAAAAAGATTTACGAAGGCAAAACCAAAGACGTTTATTCTCTTGACAACGGCAATGTCATGCTCAAGTTCAAGGACGATTGCACCGGCAAAGACGGCGTGTTCGATCCCGGTGAAAACACCGTAGGACTTACCATCGAAGGCATCGGCAAGGCAAACCTGCAGACCTCCATCCACTATTTTGAGCTGCTCAAAAAAGCAGGCATCAAGACCCACTATGTTTCCGCTGACATCGACAATGCCACCATGGAAGTGCTTCCCGGTAAGGTATTCGGTCACGGTCTTGAGGTTATCTGCCGTCTGGTTGCCACCGGCAGCTTCATCCGCAGATACGGCGAATACATCGCTGACGGCACCGTTCTTGAAGGCGGCTATGTCGAATGCACATTCAAGAATGACGCAAAGGGCGATCCGCTTGTAACCGGAGAAGGCCTTGCAGCACTCGGCGTTATGAGCCTTGAAATGTTTGAATCCATGAAGGAACAGACCCTCAAGATCACCAAGGTCGTTGCTGACGATCTCAAGACCATCGGTCTTGACCTGTGGGATATCAAGTTTGAATTCGGTTACAACAATGACGAAGTCATCCTCATTGACGAAATTGCTTCCGGCAATATGCGCGTTTACAAGGACGGCACCATTGTCGATCCCGTTGAACTGACCAAGCTCATTCTCAACAGATAATCACAAAAAAACACAACAACCGTCACTTCACAACGAAGCGGCGGTTGTTTTTTGGACTTTTTCTGCATTCTGTTTACCACTTTTGAAAAAATCTTGATTTTGGTAAACAGATGAGATATAATAATACATGAGAGGTGAAGTGCGGTGAAGCTTATAAACCGAAAGCAATATTTGGATAAACTGCTCAATGTAATCGGAACGCCGGATATCAAAGTTATTACAGGTGTTCGCCGCAGCGGAAAATCCAAGCTGCTTGAAGCATTCAGGGATTATGTTGAACAGAATGTCCCCGACCACAATATCATTCAGATCAACTTCAATTTACCGGAGTATGACCATTTGCTTGCATACAGACCTTTGTATGATTATATCAACTCGCAGTATATTGCAGGCAAAGAGAATTTTGTTTTGATTGATGAAGTCCAGATGTGTGTCGACTTTGAAAAAGCAATCAACGGATTGCACGCATCCGAAAAGTTTGATATTTATATCACCGGCTCAAACGCATTCCTGTTGAGTTCCGACCTTGCTACGCTGTTTACGGGAAGAACATTTGAAATCAGAGTGTTTCCGTTTTCATTCAGCGAATATATGCAGTATTTCGGCTACAGCGACAAATATGCAGCAGTGGATCAATATGTACTTGAGGGGGGCATGGCAGGCTCTTATCTTTATAAGGACAGAGAATCGAAGTATGATTACCTCGCTGATGTTTTTAATACGTTAATAGTGCGTGACATCCGTAAAAAATATAAAATCCGCAATATGCAGTTAATGGACAGACTTGTGGATTTCCTGATGGATAATATCTCCAATCTGACCTCTGCAAGAAGTATCACAAACGCATTCAGCAGTACAAAAGAAAAGGTGAATCATATTACCGTCAGCACCTATATGCAGTATCTGTGCAATGCATTTGCATTCTACAAAATCCGCAGATACGACATCAAGGGTAAAAAGTATCTTACAACCAATGACAAGTATTATCTGAGTGACCATACATTCCGTTATGCCAAGCTCGGCACAAAAAACATGGACTACGGCAGAATTCTTGAAAATGTGGTTGCAATTGAGCTGCTTCGCAGAGGGTATGAGGTCTATGTCGGTGTGCTTTACAAGAAAGAAATTGACTTTGTTGCCATCAAGCGAAATGAAAAGATTTATATACAGGTTTCGGATAATATCAGCGATGACAAGACTTTTGAACGTGAGGTTTCACCCTTGCTTCAGATCAAGGATGCATATCCCAAGATGATCATTGCCCGTACCCGTCACGATGAGTATCAGTATGAGGGAGTCAGAATTGTCGATATTGCGGATTGGTTGCTCGGGTAATTGCTGAAATTGTCAATGTCCATCCTCAACAGATAATCACAAAAAAACACAACAACCGTCACTTCACAACGAAGCGGCGGTTGTTTTTTGCTTTCTTACAGAATTCTGTTTACCACTTTTGAAAAAATCTTGATTTTGGTAAACAGAATTTTTAAGTTTGTTCTTTGTATTTGTCTGCCTGCAGGTTGAACATATAGGCATATTTGCCGTTTTGCTGCATGAGCTGCTCGTGGGTGCCGGTTTCCACGATTTCACCGTTTTCGAGCATATAAATGCAGTCTGCCATGACGGTTGTGGAAAGGCGGTGGGAAATGAAAATAACCGTTTTGTTTTCGGCGGCCTTGGTCATTGCCTGGTTGAGCGTGTATTCGGCAACAGGGTCAAGGTTTGCACTCGGCTCGTCGAGCACGGCAAAGGGGCAGTCCTTGTAAAATGCACGGGCAATGGCAACCTTCTGCGATTCACCGCCCGAAAGGGATATGCCGCTTTCGTCAAATTCGCGCAGCAGCATGGTGTCGGTTCCGTCGGCAAGGTCTTTTTGGAAGTTGCCGCTTTCGAGTGCTTTTTTCACCTTTTCCTTGTCGGGGTGGTCGTTCATGGCAACATTTTCACCGACCGTTGCACCGAACAGAGAAAAGTCCTGAAACACGGCGGCAAAATGCTTGTGATAGGTCGGAATATCCCATTCACGGATGTCCTTGCCGTCAATGGTGATTCTGCCCTCTGTGACATCATAAAGCCGCAGCAGCAGGTTGGTAAGGGTGGTCTTGCCTGCACCGTTGTAGCCGACAAGGGCAATTTTCTGATAAGGCTTGATTTCGAGGTTGATATTTTTGAGCACCGTCTTGTCTGTGCCGGGATAGGTGAAGGACACATTCTCAAAACGGATGGTGACGGGCTTTTTGTATTCGGTTTTGTCTTCACCGCTGCGGATTTTCTCCTTGGCATTCATAAACCGCTTGAATTTTTCCACATACAGTCCGTTTTCACGCAGGCTGAGTGCAAACCAGCTTGTGATGGCAAACACGCTGTTGCTGATGGCGGTCGCACCGTTGAAGGTGGCAGCAAAATCGCCCATGGTGATTTCCTTGGTCACGATCGCCTTGTAACCCATGAACAGGGTAATGCCTAAATAAATCAGCAAGGTCAGCGGCATGGATTCCTGACAGAAATACAGCTTCCATTGCTTTGCGAGGTAGGGGGAAATGGTGGCAAGGCGGTCATAGATATTTTTCTGATATCTGCGCTCAATCATCGCGCCTGCACGGCTCAGGCGCAGCTCCTTTGCATAGTCCTGCAAATAGAACACACGGCTGAAATAAAGGTTTTTGCGGTCATAGGGTGTCATGGCCTCGGTGCGCTGCACATTGACCTTGGCAATGAGTCTGCCCACGGGCACCATGAAGCCGACACACAAAAACACAAACACAAGGCACATCGGGTCGATGGTGACAATGACCGTGCCGATGGTCAGCACCGAAACGACATTCGTTAATATGTCCTGCGTGTTGGAAAGCACCTGCTGGGCACGCTCGCTCATGGACGTCATGGCAAGCACAAGGTCGTTGTAATAGGCAGGATTGTCATAGGCTTCGTAGTCCATCTTTGCCGCTTTTTCATAGATGACGGAATACATCTTGAAATAGAGCTTCTCTCGTTCTCTCGGCAGAAAGATTTCGTAAAACACGGTATTCAGCAGATTGCCGATGATGATAAACACCGCAAATGCCACGCAGGCAACAGCGGCTCTGTAAAGATTTTCACCCGAAGACACCACATCGATGATATATTTCAGCAGCACCACATTGGTTAAGATCCACGGAATATTGGCAATCACATCAAACACAAGGTAGCCGACAAGATAAAACGGCGTGTGCTTGAAAATGAAGCCGAGCATGAACAGATAGTTGCGCAGGCTGTTTGACTTTTCTTTTGTTTTATTTTGCTTACTCATAAACAGCCTCCTCTCTGTAGCCGGCTGCCTGCAGGGTGAACATTTCGCAGTATTCGCCGCCCTGCGCCATCAGCTCTTCATGTGTGCCCGATTCAATGAGCTTGCCGCCTGCAAAAACAAGAATCTTGTCCGAGCGGGTTGCACTGGACAAACGGTGCGAAATGTAAAGCACGGTTTTCCCCTTTGTGCCTTCCATTAAGCTGTCATACATTTTGCTTTCCGCAACGGGATCCAGTGCCGAGGACGGCTCATCGAGCACGGCAATATCGAATTTGCTTGCAAACAGACGGGCAATGGAAACCTTTTGCGACTGACCGCCCGAAAGCAGCGCCCCCTCATCGTCAAATTCACGGGTGAGGATGGTGTTTTCCTTTTGCGGCAAGGAACTGATTTTATCATACACACCGCCCATCTTGAGGGCTTTTCTGGCAAGCGGTGCGTTTTCTTCGGTGACTTCCTCCACCAATACATTTTCGGCAACCGTCATGGCAAAAATGCGGTAATCCTGGAACACGCTTGCGAATTTTTCACGGTATTTAAGCAGGTCATATTCCTTGATGTTCACACCGTTATACAGAATTTCACCCTCGGTCACATCATAAAGCCGCATGATGAGCTTGGAAAGTGTGGTCTTGCCGGCTCCGTTGTGACCGACCACGGCAACGGTTTCGCCCTTGTTGACGGTGAAGGAAATATTTTGGAGTGTGTCTTCGGCATCCTGCGTGTAGCGGAAGGATACATTGCGGAATTCAAGGCTTTCAAAATCCCCGGGAATGCGCTCACCGCCCTTGATCTGCGGCTCGTATTCTAAAAATTCACGCATATTCTGCACCCACAGGCAGTGCTTTTGCTGCATGGCAAAGTAGTGTGCAAGCTGATTGAGCTTGTTTCTTGCCGTGGTGATTGCGGAAATGAGCACGGAAAACTCGGCAATGGGCAGATTCTGCAACACAATCAGCCTGTAGCAGCCGTAGCCGAAGCCGCCTGCTACGGGGATGATTTCACCGAAAAAGTCGGACACGACTTCAAGCAGCGCAACCCGCCAGCCGTATTCATTGATAACATCAATGTTTTTGTCGATTGCTTCACGGAAGCGGCGCTTGACAACGGTGAAAATGTCGGTGGTTTTGATTTCCTTGGCAAAGTCCTTGAGCAGAATGGTGCGGCGGATATAGTCCTTTTGTCGTTCATAGGGGGTCATTGCCTTGTCCTTTTCAAGCTCGACCTCGTTCTTTTTTACACGAAGAATAATCACAATAACAGGGCAGAGTATGAACACGAGCAAAAACGGATCAATGGAAATGAGATAACTGACCAGCAGCACAAAGCTCAGCAGTGAGCCGATGGTCCATGCAGAGCCCTCAATGATGCGCTTGAAGCCGCCTCTGTCAACAACCCATGTTGCGCGGTTGTATTTGTCGAAGAAATCGGGATTTTCATAGCATCCCAGCTCCACCTCCTGCGCTTTTTTGAAAATGAGGTTGTTTAAGTAGCTTTCGCATTTGATTTCAAATTTGATGCGCACCGTGTAAACATCAATGTAAGCCAGCAGGTCAATCAGCAGCTTGCCGACTACAATCAGAATCATCCGTATTGCAAACTCTTTGAATGTGCCGTTGCCCTCGATGATGGACAGCGCCGTTTCGAGGAACATAACATTGATAACCACCGCATAATACACATTTTCCGCAATGTAGGAAATATAAATAATCAGCAGCGACAGGGGAGCGCACTTAAATGCACTGCCGAGCATAAAAGCGGTGTTTTTCAGAATATGCGCCTTCTGCTTTTCCTTTTTCTTTTTCTTTTTTGTTTTCATATATAAATCTCCGTATATTTTTTTTCGATTTAAAATTATACAGCAAATCTTTTTTTGTTGCAAGATAATAATGAAAAAGTGTTGCACAATTCTTCACTTTTGTTCTTTCTTATGGTATACTGACAAGCGAATGAGGTGTTTTTATGCCCAATAAGGCTTTTCTTGAAATCACAAATATCTGCAATCTGTCCTGTTCGTTCTGCCACGGCACAAAAAGAGAGCCGTGTATGATGAGTACGGAGCAATTTACCCTTGCCGCCGAAAGATTGCGCCCGTTTGCGGATTATCTTTTTTATCATCTGCTCGGCGAACCCTTGCTGCATCCGCAGTTGGGTGAATTTCTGGATATTGCCGCTTCGCTCGGCTTTCAGTCCATCATCACCACCAACGGCACACTGCTGCATGAACAGAAAGACACCCTGCTGAACGCCAAAGCGTTACGCAAGGTGAGCATTTCTCTGCATTGCTACGAGGCCAATGCAATCGGCATTTCGTTGGAGGATTATCTTGCACAGTGTTTTGATTTTTGTAAAAAAGCATCCGAAAAAGGCATCATTGCCGTCATGCGGCTGTGGAACAACGGCGGAGCAGATACGCTCAACGAGCAGATCTTAACCAAAATGCATGAATCTTTTCCCGAAGAGTGGAAACAACTGCATTCGGGCTTTCAACTGCAACCGAAGGTGTTTCTGGAATGGGGCGATCTGTTTGAATGGCCCGACAGCGAAGCGCCCGACTACGGCGGCAAGCACTCGTGCTACGGGCTTCGGGATCAGGTCGGTGTGCTGTGTGACGGCTCGGTTGTGCCGTGCTGTCTGGATGCGGAGGGTGTCATTACCCTCGGGAATATTTTTGAAACGGATATTGAAACGATCATAAACAGCCCCCGTGCCAAGGCACTTAAACGCTCGTTTTTGGAGCGCAACATCACCGAGCCGCTTTGCCGCCGCTGCGGCTATGCAAGCGTGAAAAGGAAATAAGGGAATAAACAAGCAGCACACCGTCCGTCGGGACGATGTGCTGTTTTCTGTTGCGGATGCTTAATCAGCCGATTCGAGGAATGCAGCCATGGCACCGACAGTTTTGTTGTTGATAAAATCAGCCGCGGTCAGCGCAACGCCGAATTCCTTTTTTATATCTGCCATTACGCAGACAAGGTCAAACGAGCTCAGGCCGAGAGAAGACTTAAAATGGTCTTCAGCCGTGATTTCGTCAGCTTCCACGTAGTTTTCAAGGATTCCGATAAGCTTTTCGAGTGATTGCATGCAGGTTTTCCGTTCCTTTCTTCCTGTGTTATCTCTGTTTCTTTCAATATTTCTCCGACCGTGATGTCGGGATTGTTGACGGCAAGGGTGAGAATCTTTTCCATTTTGCTGTAGAATACCGTAAGGTCGTAGGCAGCCTGCTGCTCGCGTCTGTATTCAAAATTGAAGTCAAGCCCTGCATCCTCACTGCGGTGGCTGACGGTCAGATACAGCGGAATCATAATCGAGCCGTTGTTGTACCAGATGCTCCTGAGTGTATTTTTCATTTCCTCATCGATGCAGACGGCAGGCACATAAGGCTGATAGGAAAGCCCGAAACTGTCGTAGGTGGAGTCGAACTTTGCATCCTCGGACATGGATTTGTGCCGTTCCTTGAGCGTTTCAAGGAAGGACAGCCTTGCGTGCAGATACATTTCGTTCTGAATTTCCGAAATTTTCCGTGTTGCACTGCAGAAGGTTTCTTCTTCGCCTATAATACTGCGCATCGGCAGGAAGTTGATGCGAAGCCCGCCCGATTTTTTTTCTGCAATCGTGCCGCGGCGGTTGATGATCATTTTGAAGGACACATCCTCCTGCTTGTCATTGAAGCAGGAAAGTGCCGTGCGCACTGCCATGGAGAGGGCAGCAAAAACAGAAAGCTCGCGTTCGTTGCACATGGCTGTGAGCTGATTACTCAAGTCCTTACTCATGCTGAATCGCACCGCATCCGCATCGGGCAGACCCGAGTGAATATCCGCAAATCGTCTGTCGGGATATTTGAGTTGCTGCTGCTTGAGGCGGTTGTCAAGCATGAAGTCCGTAAAAATCGGCTCACTCGTTTTGGCAAGCGAATCATACCAATACTTTTTGTCAACCTCGTGCTGTGTGCTTGTTTCGTAAGCAAGCTCCTGCTCGAGCGCAGGAATATAAGGGCGCATCGGCTTGGGGTAGGGAGTACCCTGTGTCCTGTGCTTGTAGATCTCCATGATATCATTCACAAAAATTTTGAGCGAATATGCATCCATGGCAAGGTGGTGCAATCGCATGAACAAGCCCTGATATCCGTCCTTGAAGCGCACAAGGAAAATTCTGTGGATCTCACAGTTGAACATCGGAATATTCTGTCTTGAAAATTGCAGCAGCTGCTCCTTTGCTTCGTCAATGGTATAATCACTTAAATCCCATTCCTGCACACTCAGCTCACTTTTTTCGGTCACATACTGATGCAGCTGCAGCTTTTTGCCCATCACAAAGCGAAGCCGCATGGTGTCGCAACGGTATACAGCCTCATAAACGGCGGCTTTCATTTCACCCTTGTTGATTTCACCTTTCCAGTACACACCGCAGCCGATGTTGTTGACGGGGTAGCCCGAGCCGTATTTTAATGACATCAGATACATCATCTGCTGTGAGCTTGAAATCGGATAGGCTTTGACAACTTCGCCGGTCGGAAGCTTGATTTCTGTCATGTTTTTGATCCTCCTGAAATGCAGCGCATGATATTGGTTTGTTGGTTGTGCCTCTTTGCATTATACAAGATTATATATTGATAAATTGTAACTTTTGTGAATAAATTGTAAACATTGCAACACGGCATTGCATTTTAAACGCTGTGTGGAAATAATTGCAACACTTTATGAAACAAGTGTGGCTTTTGCGGCAAGGATTGCTGTTTTTGCTTGCGTTGTGCTGATTCAGGGCAAACGCATCTGCTGAACACCAAGGGTGGCGGGTATAATCCGAACCCGTTTTTTACAGGCAGATTTCCGCCGATACTTCGTTAAAATCCTCGAAAATCCACAAAGGATTTTCTGCGTTTTGTGCCTTGTCTCGTCAAAAATCCTCACTGTAAAAAATCTTCGACCCGAAGACGAGGTATTTTTATTGGATTTTTGGGGTTGAAACCGCAGGAAGGCTGTCGCCTTTCAAGGGTGAAACGCCGAAAAGACTTAAAAAGAACCGTTTTCGGGCGGGTTCGGATTATACCCGTCACCCTATGCTCATTTTGTTTAATGATACCACTTTATAGCGCTGAAATACATCCCCCACGGTGCAATTTTTTTGGACGATATATTTTATGCCACTTTTGGCATAAAATAAAAACAACACTGTACAAGGCATTACAGCAAGGTTTCAAATGAGGTGAATTTCGGTTTATCAGTGAGGTTAACGGTTCCGTTTTGTAGGGGTCGGCGCCTCGACGACCCGTAACGAATGGCAGGTTTTGCGGTAATCTTTTACCCTCATACGGGATGCCGGGGCGTCATCCCCTACAGGTTATCAATAAACCCATCTCCACGCTGACCCCTGATTTCCCACAAAAAAACACATTACGCCAAAAGTGGCATAATGTGTTTCTTCATTATAATAATATAAAATTATATAACATATTTAGACAGTTGCTTTCGGGAGTACACATTGAGCTTGTTGAAGATATTTCGCAGATGTGTGCGCACGGAATGGACGGAAATGTTGAGCACCTCTGCAATATCGTTGTTTGATGCACCCCTTGCGGCGAGCATGGCAACATTGAATTCGGTCGGGGTAAGCTTGTCGGAAACGGTGTTACCCGTCAGCGCATTGTGCACAAAAATCCAGTTGCGCAGATACACAGCCGACAGATCCATAACGCTTTTGTATGCGGCAGGATTCTCCGTCCGCAGACATTTTTCAACAAGCCCCGACAGCAGACCGCGGAATTCCGAAAAGGGAGCAATGATTCCGTCCGGCTCGGCAAGAATCCATGCATAGCGGAAATAATACTCCGCACGCTCCCAGTCACCGATGGAAATATAGCCTGCGGCAATGGTCAGTGCGAGATAAATTGCAGATATCGGCCGCAGCGGCTTCATCATGATCAGCGCACCCTCGGCAAGGCCGATACCGCGCTTGACCTCTCCGGTCAGCACAAGATATCGGGAAAAGGCATAAATTGCCATCGGCTTGAGGGCTTCTTCCACAGCAAAAGCCTCCACACCGAAATCGGGTAACACAATGGCTTCGGTGTTGTGCACCATGATATTGCAGTAAAGACTGAACAGCTGACCCGTTTTTGCATACTTGGGTTCCTTGGCTGCAACAGCGGAAACACGGTTCAGAATACGGTAGTTATTGAGGATTCTTTCGGGGTCATCGGTGAGCATGGAGGAAACCACGCCCATCAGAAGAATGCCGATCTGGGTCTGCACATTTTTTGCCTGCGCCATACTTGCGGTCAGCTCGCGGGTACGGTCTGCTTCACCGCGGTAGTAGGCAAGCTCGGCAAGCCCGATGGTGCGCTTTTCCTCATCCTCAATGTTGTTCAGAAAAGTCTCCGCTTCACCGGGATTGTAGCAGCCGACCGTAAAAACAAAGGGATTGAAGGCTGTCGGATGCACCGCAGCGGTTTTGTTGGCGGCAAAGCGCAGATCGGCAGGCTTTTCGGCATCGGCAGGAATGAGCACACGGTTGTTGATATGCAGCACACCTGCAATGCGGTCCGCGGAAAGATATTGGCGCACGCTGCGACGCGAAACGCCCCATTTTTCGGCAATCTGCGCCGGAGTGAGGTAGTCCATGCTTTTCTCCTTTGTGGGTAAACCATAATTTGTCTGCTTGATTTTTTATATTGCATTTTTTGTCGGATTATGTTACCATACGTATTGGCAAGGCAGACTTGCTACACGGTAGGCGGTTACCTTCCGATATTCGGAGGGTGTCTTTTCCCTCCGGAAAGGAGGGGATTTGCATGGTGACATGGGAAGAGCTTCTTTTGTTTGTTGCGCTTCTGATCGCAATTGCAGATTTTGTTTTCAAAATATGTGAACATATCTTCAAAACAAAAAAGAAATAACCGCCCACGCTCTTCCAAAGTAGTGCGGTTATTTCTGCATTAACGGAAGGCTAACCGTCTATCGGTCTGCCTTGTTCACTTATATTATATCAATCCTTACAAACAATGTCAACACCTGTTTTCAGGTGTTTTTTTTCATGCAAAAATTCCGTCATTTATTCCATCGGAGTCAGGGTGACAACAATCGTTGCCGTTTGTGCGTTCTCTACCGTGACGGTGAGCTTGCGCACGGTAAGCTCCTTGTTGTATTCATAATCGGGATACACAAGGCTTTTTGCATCCATGACACTGAATGTGCCGTCGGCGGTCAGCTCTGCCTTGCACTGCTTGCCGTCAATGGTCAGCATGGCACTTCTTCCGTCTGCGGTAATTTCAATATCGGCATATGTGTGCATGAACCAATAAATTTCACTCGGCTGCTTGCAGACGATTTCATCGGTGACGGTGAGAACAGAGTAATCATCATGCAGGCTGAATGAACGCACAACGCTTTCGACACCGCTTTCAAGGTAGGCCTCAGTCATGTCAATCACAGCCGTGCCACCCTCCTTGGTGGTTGTAGCGGCATCCCCTTTTTTGGTGACGGTCAGCTCGTTGATATAAGCATGCGCAAAGGCAAACTGATCCTCACCCTCTTTGGGGTTGATAACAAGGGTATTCTGCCCCTCGGCGCGTTTTTCATAGACCTTCCAGCGGCCGCCGCCGTAGGTGGGCACAAAATAGCCGGGAGCATCGTAGTTGCCCGGTCCGTTGTCCTCTGCCCAACGAACACCGAGTGCATCAAACACAAAGGTACCGATGTCGAGATCGCCGTGGTTGGTGTAGTTGTAACCACCCTTGATCGCGGCATAAGTCGCATTTTCGTCCGTGTAGGAGGAACGCATGATCACAAGCTCCTCCCCTGCAGACGAAGCAAGCTGCACGGTCTTGGGAAGTGCGTCAAAATCGGCTGTATCGGTATTTTCATAATACCACAAGGCACTCAGGGCGCTTTCTCTTGCGGCTTCATGGTCCGACAGAACCGACATCAGATTTTCCGCAGACAAGTCCTTGCCGTCATAAGCCATAGAAAGAAAAGCGTTCTGATACTGCCCTGTCAGCGGGTTGCCGAATTCGCTTGCATAATAATACAGCACAGGGCTGTACAAGGGGCGCTGCTTGTTGTCGCCGTAGTTGAACACACCTGTGGGAGAGGATATGTAAACGGGGAATGCACCGAGCTCGTCCACACCTGCATGGTCGGACAGACCGAAATCCGAGCCCAGAAACTGCTTGCTCGTCTTGATGAAATAGGTTAAGTAGCTTGCTCCGTATTCCCAATAACCGGGTCCCTCGGCATAGGCACCATCGGGGGTGAAATTGCAGAAATGCATGGGCATATTGTTGTAAGCCATGGTCAGATGACGGACCGCATCCGCCTCGCATTCCTCATAGAACACCATGCAGGCAATGCCGATACCGCCGTAGCAGACCACATTCCAGTTGGTCTTGCTCCATACCCACCAGTTTGCAAAATGATTTTTGCTTCTTGCGGGCGCAAGCCCTTTTTCGAGGAAGGCATTGGTGAGAATGTCCTTCTGTTCGTCACTCAGATAATCAAAGAACCAGTCATAGCCGACCGCCACGGCGAGACTCATTTCTGCCGTGTCAAGAAAATGGGTCGGGCACCAATCCTCGTAATTGCAGACATTTTCGAGCTCTGCCCATGCACGGACAGCATATTTTTCTTCGCCCGTGACCTGCCATACAAGCCCGAGGCAGATGATGCGTTCGAGCGTTTCACGGGAGATCTCAAGAATGGCATCCTCCTCATCGAGCTCATACGCAAGCGGCTGTGCGCGGACATCATCCGACAACAGTGCATCAGCATAACGCTTTGCAGCCGCATAATAACCGTTGATATTTGCATTGCCGTTCTCGCCTGCGGCAAGGCTTTGTCTGACTTTTTCAAACTCATCCGCCGTGGCAAGCACATACGGGTGCGACACATTGTCGGTCGCATTTTCAAGGGCTGCCTGCACATTGGCTTTTGCAACCCTTTCATCGGCACGCTCAAGAGTAATATAGTCAAGACCGATCTCCACAAAGCCCTTTGCAATGGATGTGTAAGGCGGCAGAATGTCTGTCATGACACAGACAACAAGCAATGCAAGAAAGCCGAAAACACACGCGGCTATGATCTTCCCCGTGTGCTTCTTTTTGGGATTGTTTCCTTGTTTACGCATGATATGTCCTCCCCTGCTTCAATTTACGAAAACAGCCAGCCCAGCAAAACGGAGAAAATCAGAAAGAACAACGCAGAAAGATACAGCGTTTTGGGTCGTTCCTTCTCTTTGCCGTCCTTCTGACCGGGCAGGTTTATGAGATAAGCCACCGAGCCGACAACAAACACAACCAGCCATCCGATCGAAAACAAGGAATATAAGGTGCCTGCGCTGCTCATGTTTTTCTCAAGCTGTGACGGATCAGCGAACAGGCACAGCAGCATGGGTGCGACCAGAAACAGGCAGGCGCACACCTTTGCCAGCATCACAAGCGGCTTGATCTGCGCTGCATATTTGCGGCTGCATGCAAGGCAGGATGCAACCGCACCCAGCAACACGCTGAGCGCACCGATAACAAGAATGGCAAGCTCAAAAAGCACTGCCGACAGTTCAACCATAACTCGGACTCCTTTATGCTAAAATCAGAATTGCATGGCCTCCAAAACCTCACGCACCTGCAATTCAAACAAATAAAAAGCCTCATCGATGACATAGGGAATATTTTCGGCATATCCCTTTGCAACACCGACAACAATGAACACGGCACCGACAAGCAGAAAAACAGCAAGCACCGCGAGTGCAATGCGTGTCATCACCTTGCTGAACATGGTAACCGAATCCTGCCTGCGCTGTGCAATGCGCTGCTTTTGCCCGGCTCGTTTCTGCGCCTTGGTCTGCTGTGCATCCGCTTCGGGCTGTGCTTCGGCTTCGCGGCTTCTGCGCTCTTCCTGCTTGCGGCGAATTTCCTCGGTGATGTTGTCCGAGGGCTGCTGCTGGATGCGCGAAAGGAACTGATTCAGGTCAGCAACCGATTTTGCCGTGAAATCGGAAACGGGCGGCTTTGCAGGCTCTTTTTTTTCAGTTTGCACATCTGCATCCGTTTTTGTGAAAGAACTTTTCTGTGCAGAAGACGGCTGTTCGGCAGAAGAATTCCTTCTTGTCCAATCCGACGACCTGACCTCTTCACCGTCGGTATATTCAAACGGATTGTAAAAATATCCGTTTGCGGAAGACGCTTTTTGATCGGCTTGCTTTTTCACGGACGCTTCTGCTGCCGTTTCATTTTTTGCAGGCTGCTCTTGTGCAGGTGCTGTATCCTGCGTGACGGTTTTTTCCTGCTCGTGAACAGCAGAAAGCACCTCCACAAAAGAGGAGTAATCGGGCTGCTTGTCTTTATTGTCCGTATCATCCCGCGCGACCTTCACTGCATCCTGATATGCAGGCGTGACCGCCTCAAAACCCGAATCGTCACCTTCCTCATACGGATCGTAATTTTCATATTCCGCATCGGCATCAATATGAAATTCAAAATCCGCTATGGGATCATGCGGCTCGGGCTGCACCTCCGTGTAGGCAGGGTCATGCACAATGCTGTCAGACGGCACAGTCTTTTTTTCTTCATGTATTACTACGGGATCGGGTTCCTTTTGCGGCTTGCCGCACAGATAACACTCGTTTTCCCAATCCTCATTCTGCATTTCGCAGTGCTTGCAGATCCACAAAGAAAAAACCTCCTTTCGCTCCCGATTTTAAGTCATATATAATATAATACCTTTTATTACGCCTTTTTGCAAGGAGTTTTTTATAGACAAAGCATCACCGCCGCAGAGAGTTCTGCGGCGGTGTGTTTGTTTCTCTTATTTGAAGAGATTTCTGAACCAATCCATGATACGCTCGAAGAATTCGAGGATCTTGGCGAAGATGCTCTTTTCGGGCACTTCATCGGTATCGTACTGCTGATCGTCATTGAATTCGGGCTTGCCGATGGTGGGCAGTGCCGAAATTTCGATATTTTCATGTACATTATAGATGTAGTAGACACCGTTTGCATCGGGTGCAACATTGCTGCCGTTTGCGGTCAGGATATAGCCGCCCTGATTCAGATATTCCGTGGTGGTGGGATCGAGTGTGAATGCGAGCGTATCGCCTGCCTTGACACGGATGATCTGTGCAGTTGCGCCCTCGGAAGCGACTACCTTGCCGTTCATGACCAGGTTGCAGCCGAACAGGTCAACAACAACCAGATTGTAGTTGTCGGCGGAATAGAAGAAGTTGATGGTGATGCTGTCTGTCTTCAGACCGTCGAGCGTGGTGACTGTGAAGGTGACCTCACCGGGCTTATGCGAGGTGAGCATACCGTCAGCGGTTACACTTGCGATATCCGGATCGGAGGATTCCCAGAGCACCTGCTTGTTGACTGCGTTTGCAGGCTTGATGGAGGTGACAAGCTGATAGGTCGTGCCGACATAAGCCTGCGAGCCTGATGTTGTGATATCAATGGAAACAACCGGTGTGTCGGACAGCACGGGGATTTCATGGATTTCACTCCAATCGCATCTCGAGCAGACACGCTTGAGAATACCCGTTTCGGTGGCGGTTGCAGGAACATCCACATACCAGCTGCCGATGTCATGCCCGAGAGCAGGAACAACCTTGTATCTCGACAGAACCTCGCCGCAGACCGAGCAGACACTGTCTGCCGTGTTACCGGGCTTGTCGCAGGTGGGCTCTACGGCAGGAATCTGCACCACGGGCATGTGACCGTTTGCAGGTGCAATTTCATATCCGCAGACGGTACATACAAGAGCCTGTGTGCAATCTGCATCCGCACCCGGAGTATGGGCTTCGGCAGTGTACATTGCCTTGATGGTGGTGTAGCCATGGATGAAGGAGATGTCCTCAGACCAGCCAAGGAAGGTGTAGTGGCCGTCTGCATCGGGTGCTCTGTCTGCAAGCACGGGCGGTGTTGCAGGCAGACCGTAGACTACGCTCTGCAGATCGAGAATGTTGTCATTGTGATCCACAAAGGTGACGGTATAGGTGTTTCTGGTGTAGTAGTAGCGGACCGTTCTGCTGCCGTCAGCGGCAATGAATACGGTGCGCTTTTCGGGAGAGGTGAAGCCTTCCTTATCACGGGTTGCGACCTCAACGACCGCGCCCGTTTCACCGTAGCAGTATTCGGTTTCCATCAGGGATTCGGGATAGCTGACACAGTCGGTATCCTGATAATAGTGGTAAACCGTGTACGGTGTGTCGCTGTTTGCCTTCCAGGAAGCGGTGAGATACAGATTGCCTGCGGTCATGGTTTCGGGAATTGCAGGTGTCCAGCCTGCGAAGGTATAGCCGAGCAGGGACGGTGCGGCAGGTGCAACAACGGTTTCACCAAAGGCATAGGTCTGCGAAGCCACAGAGGTGCCGCCGTTGGAATCGAAGTAGATGGTGTAATTATTTCTGGTGTAGTAATAATCCACCGTCGCACTGCCGTCAGCAAGAATGGTAATGGTCTGCGCCGCAGGAGCCGTGAAGCCGGGATAGGTCTTGACCTTCGGCATCACCATGGTGTTGGTTGTGCCTGTCAGTGCTTCTTCTTCAAACAGTGTATAGGTGTTTGCACCGATATCCTGCTGATGATGTCTGACCGTGTAGGGCGTGTTGTTTGCAACGGTCCACTGTGCGGTGTAGGTACGGTCACCCGTCTGCTCACTGAAGGTGACATAAGAGGACATGCCGGCAATGCCTGTTCCCTTCCAGCCGAGGAAGCGATAGCCGGGCTTCACGGGGTTGACGAGGGTGACTGTATCATTGATGGTGTAGGAAATGGGATTCTCACCGTTGTCGGTGCCGCCGTCGAGATCATAGGTGATTTCATAACGGGTGGCCTCCCAGTTTGCGGTGTAGGAACGGTTGCCCGTTGTGCCTGCAGGGATGCTTACGGTGAGGGTCGGCTCTGTCAGATTCGTACCCGTCCAACCGAGGAAGGTATAACCGTACTTGGTGGGCTGTGTCAGTGTGAATGCATCTTCAATGGTGTAAGTCGTGCGGTTTGTTGCCGTACCGCCGTTCAGTGCATAGCCGATATCGTAGGTGACAGCCTTCCACTGTGCAACACTGACCACATCGTGTGCAGGCATCTTATCAACCACAACAGGATTCCAGCCCTTGAATTCGTAACCTGTTCTGCTCGGATCCGAAGGAGCTGTCACAGGATAATCGTAATAATACTCTCTGACAACATCATCATAGCCGTCAGCCTTGAAGGTGTAGGTGTAAATATTACGTTCATAATAGAAGTTGAATACGGTGGAACCGTCTGCATTGACATTCTTGGTCTGTGCAGCAGGTGCAGTGAAGCCTGCGTAAGAAAGAACCTGCGGGGTAACATCTGTATCAGAAGTTGCCTCACCGACAAAGCTTGCATCATTATCCTTCGTATAGGTCTTTACGCCGACCTCTGACGGAATATCCATCAACCAATAATTGACGGTGTACTTTGTATCGGTATCAGCGATCCAGTCAGCCGTAAATGCAAGTTCACCCGTGGTGTTCTTTCCTTCATTGACGGTAACATATGTCTTGACTCCATCAATACCGGTACCCTTCCAGCCATTGAACGTATAACCAACTCTTTCAGGATTATTCAGCGTAAAGCTGTCAAGAACGGTATAGTCTTCCGGATTGGTCTTGCCTTCCGTAAGTTGACCGCCGGCGAGATCGTAGGTGATTTTGTAATGATCAATCTGCCAGTTTGCAGTCAGGTTGATATCACCCGTTTCACCTGCCGGAATGTAAACCTGCATTCCGTTGAAGGTGCCGGTCCAGCCTGTGAAGGTATAACCAAGCTTTGTGGGCTGTTTGATATTGATTTCATCAAGCACCGTGTAGGTTGACGGATTGTTTGCATGGTTGGTACCCTCATTGAGGAAATAGTTGATATTGTAGACATTCAGTGTTGCCGTTGCAGTGAGATTTACATTGCCGGCAGGCATTGTGATCTTATGCGGATTCTTTGTGCTGTCTTCCACCTTATCGGTATCGGACGTCCACTTTGCAAAGGTGTAGCCGTCTGCAACCGTGGCAAGAATTTCAACCTCGGCACCGTAATAGACCTTCTTGGTTGCAGGGCTGACAGCCGTGATACCGTTGCCGTCAATCGTAAGATTCAGTTCATACTGATTACGTGCATAATAAATCTTCAGAACCAGTTCGTCTTTATAATCGACGACACCTGTCAGTTTGCTGAGGGTTTCATCCACGGTGAAGCCCGTCTTTGCATCGGGTGTCAGAACGATTTCCTGATCCGTTTCGGATGCAATGGGATCGGTCACAGCATCAGGAGTGTTCAGATACTGACCGTCGGTCGTCATGATGTAGGTTTCGACCTTGTAGTAGTGGGTCTGTACCTGCCATACGGCTTCAAAGTTGAGATGTCCGATGGAGCCGCCTGCGAAGGAAACGTTCTTTTCAGGTGTTTCACCGTTGGAGCCGATCCAGCCGAGGAAGTCATAACCGTTTCTGACGGGATCCTGCAGGGTAACAAGTGCATCTTTAATAGTGTAGGTGGTCGGCATATCGCCCTGCGGTGTACCGTTGTGCAGTTCATAACTGACGGTGTAGACAATGGGCGTCCACTTGGCAGTGTATTCCTTGTCGCCCACAGAACCGTTTGCAATGGTCACAACCGTGCTCGGGGTTGTGCCGTTGGAACCGACCCAACCTGCGAAGTCATAACCTTCGCGTGTGGGATTGTTCAGTGTGAAGGTATCGGTGGTAACGGTATAGGTTGCGGGATTGGTTGCCGTACCGCCGTCAAGATCATAAGCAATGGTGTATTCGATGATACTTGCGTTTGCGGACAGTGCCACATCGGCAGTACCGATGGTGATGGTGTAGTCAGGTGCGGCAGAAACGACTGTTCCGTCGGCATTCGTCCAGCCTGCCCATGCATAACCGCTGTTGACGGTTGCATTGACGGTGAGTTCATAACCGTAACGGTATTCGCCTGCACCGCTGACACTTGCAACACCTTCCATGGTGCCGTCAAGCGAGACATTGTAAACTTCGCGGTCATAGTAATATTTTACCGTGACAGCACCGTCACCCTTGACGAAAATGCGCTGTGCGGCAGGTGCCTTGAAGCCCGTGTAGGTATTGACAGCGGGTTCAAAGTACTTGTCGGTTTCAATCTGAACGGTCTTGGTATCGGCAGTGACAAGGGTGTATTCGTTGTCATAGATATTCTGCTGATAATGTTCGACCGTGCAATCGTTGAGATTTGCCTGCCAGATTGCAGTGTAGGCACGGTTGCCGACAGAGCCCTTTTCAATCGTTACGGTCTGTTCTGCGTTTGCAAGTGCTGTACCCGTCCAACCGAGGAAAGTGTAACCGACCTTCTTGGGATTGTTCAGTGTGAAGGTGTCGGTTTCAACGGTGTAGGAATGCTTGTTTTCTGCATCGAGCGTGCTGTTTTCAAGACCGCTGTAAGAAATGGTATAGGTGATGATCTTGCGATCCACCTTGATTGTTACATTGTCAATGATAGATGCACCGACAAGTGTAAGCGTTGCAGAACCGTCTGTATGGATCGTCCATGTGTAATCGGTATTGACAACGGCGGTTCTGTCACCGATGGTTACGGTGACGGTTTCGGGCAGTTCATAACCTGCCGCCGGTGTGAGGGTTGCGGAATAATCAACATCGACCGTTGCGGTTGTATTGCCGACATAATCGATATTGCTCATTTCGGTTGCGACGGTAAAGGTACGTGCTGTCCACTGTGCTTCAAATGTTGCGTTACCGTAGGTATTCAGAACGGAGATGGCGGCTTTATAGGTGTTGCCGACAACCCACGAAACATTACCGGAGTCGTTTGCAACATTGCTGACAGCCGTTACATTCCAGCCGTTGAAGGTGTAGCCGGGACGAACGGGTGTGGGCAGCTGCTTGTTTTCTTCAATGGTATAGGAAAGAGAAGCTTCGCTGACCGTACCGCCCTTGGTATCAAAGGTCAGGGTGTACTGTATGGTTGTCCACTGTGCGGTAAGCGTTGCGGAACCGTATTTGCCGTTGACGGGTGTACCTGCGGCATAGCTTTCATCAGCAAGGTACCAGTTGCCTGCTTCTGTTGTTACCTTCCAGCCCCGGAAGAAGTAACCGTCTCTTGTAAGCACGGGCAGAGTAACAGTGTCTTCAATATCGTAGGTGATATTATCAACTGCCGTACCGCCGTTTTCATCGAGTGTCAGGGTGTAGCTGTTTGCGGTCCAGTGTGCGGTATAGGTGCCGCCGCCAAGAGGCATGGTCTTGGGAAGATCAACCTTGTTGCCGTTTGCATCGTACCAGCCTGCAAAGGTATAGCCGGTTCTGGTGGGATTTGCAATTTCTTCAAGCTTTGCTTCGTAATAAGTCGTGACAACCTTTTTATCCGTGCCGTTTGCAAAGTCATAGGTCACGGTGTACTGATTGCGCTTGTACTTTGCGATCAGGTGCAGTTTATCTGTGCCGGGAATGATACCGGTGGTAATGCTGTTGGCAGTATCGGGAGTGAATCCTGCAAGCAGGGTACGGGAATCGTACAGATCATATGCAACACCATATCCCGTAAACTGCTGGAAGCCACTCGGATTGGTAAGAACCGTATCGGGCGTGTTGCTATAAGAGCCGTCGGTGTTCATGTAATAAACATCAACATACCAATCGTTCTGATTTGCACTCCACATGGAACGAACCGTGATATTGCCGACCATGTTGGTGATGGTATTATTTTCCAGCGTGGTTTCGGAATCCTGACCATCAAGACGGTAGACCCAACAGGAGAAGGCATAGCCTGCCCATGCCATGGCATGCAATTTGATCGTATCTTCGACCGTGTAGGTTGTGGGATTGGTATAATCGCCCACAACATAAGAACCGTTCGGATTGATATAGGTGATGGTGTAGGTGTTGATTTCCCACTTTGCATTGATGGTTACATTTTCAGCGGGAACGGTGGCGGGAATTTCGGCATCCCAACCCTTGAAGGTATAACCGCGCTTGGTCGGATCGGCAGGTTTTGCGATCGGCGTGCCGTAGTCTGCGGTGACGGATTCAATTGCAGTGCCGCCATTTGTGTTGAAGGTGACAGTGTACCGGTTGACATTCCACAATGCGGTGATAGTCATGTCTTCAGCCGGCATAGTTGTGGGAATATTCACACTCCAGCCGCCGAAGGTGTAGCCTGTCTTTGTCGGATCGGCAGGCTTTGTGATTGCCGTACCGTAATCAGCAGTAATGGGAGCAATTTCCGTGCCACCGTCGGTGTTGAAGGTGATGGTATAACTGTTGACCGTCCAGTTTGCGGTGATGGTCATGTTTTCAGCGGGCATGGTGGCGGGAATTTCAACATTCCAGCCGGCGAAGGTGTAACCGGTCTTGGTCGGGTTGGCAGGTGCAATGATGTCAGTGCCGTAATTCAGGGTGATGGCTTCAATTGCAGTACCGCCGACAGTATTGAAGGTGATGGTGTACTGATTGATGTCCCATGTACCCGTGATTACAAGATCACCTGCGGGCATTCTGGAGGGGATACCCTTATCCCAACCTGCAAAGGTGTGCCCTTCAACGGTTGTGTCGGGAGCAGAATCCACCACGGCATCGAAGTAATATTCCTTTGCCGAGGTTGCTTCTCCGAAGAGCTTGTAGGTCAGGGTGTACTTGTTACGGGAATAATAATATTTAACAACCGTGCTGCCGTCGGGGTTGACGGTGACGGGCTGTGCTTCGGGAGCAGTAAAGCCTGTGTAAGCGTTGACAGGCGGTGTGACAGTTCCGTCTGCAACACCGTTTTCATAAACCGTGGTTTCGGTTGCGGTAAGATCATATTCACCGTCGAGGTTCATCTTGTAATGCTCAACCGTGTACTTGATATTGCTGTCTGCAGACCACTGTGCGGTATAGGTGCGGTCTTCTGCCACATTCTGCAGGGTGATCTCCCTGGATGTGGTTGTACCGTCAGACCAGCCGGTGAAGGTATAACCGACACGGGTAGGCTCGGCGATTTCAATGGTATCGTTCACGGTGAAGTTGAGAACGGTTGCTTCGGCGTTGCCCTTGTAGGTACCACCGTTGGGATCAATGGTGAGTGTATAAGTATTGACACTCCAGTTTGCCTTGTAAGAACGATTTCCGAGAGCACCCTTTTCAATGCTGACTTCTGTGGTGTAAGCACTCAGATCCGTACCTGTCCAACCAAGGAAGGTATAACCCTTTCTGGTGGGATTGACAAGGGTGATGGTGTCGGTATTGACGGTGTAGGTTGTGGGGTTGGTCAAGCCTTCTGCAAGCACACCGCCGTCATAATCGTAAGAAATCTGATACTCGATGATCTTTGCATTTGCGGTCAGGGATACATCGGCAGTACCCATGGGGAAGCTGTATTCCTGCGCATCGTAGGTTCCGTCGGTATTGCTCCAGTTCACCCATGCATAACCGGGCATGAGCTCTGCATTGACTGTGACGGATGCACCGTAGTAATAAGTGCCTGCACCGCTGACAGAAACAATGCCGTCTCCGTCTGCAAGGGTAACCGTATGCTGATCACGGCTGTAATAGCCCTCAAGCACAAGTGCTTCGCTTGCAAGATCGGTTGCGGGGATGGTGCCCGACAGAACATTTTTGCCGTCAACAACGGTCAGATTTGTTCCGTCAACAATGGTGAAGCCCGTTTCTTCTGCCATGGTGTAAGTAACCGTTTCAGCGGTCTTTGCGGTCAGCGCAATACGCTTGTCGGCGGTTTCGGGATATGCACCGTTGAGATCCATGAAGTACAGATCCACATAATAGGTCTGTGTCTTGGGAGCCCATGTTGCAGTATATTCACGGTGTCCGACGGAGTTTGCATCGATGGTGACATTCATCACCTTGCCGTCAAGATCTGTTCCTGTCCAGCCGGTAAATTCATAGCCGGCCTTGGTGGGATTGTTGAGGGTGATGGCTGCACTGGTGACATTATAGGAGGTCGGGTTTGCAGTGGAAACAGAGCCGCCGGCAAGGTCATAGGTGATCTTATACTGGATCTGACTCCAGTTTGCAATGTAGTTGAGATCCTGACAGGTACCCTTCTTGACCGTGACGGTTTCTTCGGCAGTGGTGCCGTTGGAGCCGGTCCAGCCGGTGAAAGTATAGCCGCGCTTTTCGGGATTGCTGAGGGTGAAGTCCTCAGTGGTGACATAGAATTCGGTCGGGTTGGTGACATCGTTTGCCAATGCGCCGCCTGCAAGTTCATAACCGATGGTATACTTGATGATTTCTGCCTTTGCGGTCAGGGTGACATCGGATGCAGGTACGGTGATTGTGTAGTTTGTTTCATTGCTACCCTGTACATTGGCATTGTCAGAAGTCCAGCCAAGGAACTTATAACCGTTTGCAACGGTAACATTCACATTGAGCGTGTCGCCGTATTCGAGGGTCTGCGTTTCGGTGGGTGTTGACAGACCTGCATCGGTTGCAACGATGGTCACTTTATAGCTGTTTCTGGTGTAGAGATATTCCACAACCGTGCTGCCGTCAGCGGCGATGGTGACGGTCTTTGTCTGCGGTGCGGTAAAGCCTTCATAGGTCTTGACTTCGGGCGTGACCTCGGATGCCGTGGTACCGATCTTATTTTCGGTTTCCTTTTCTTCATACATACCGTCAGTCAGGGTTTCAATCTTGTGAATGACCTTATAGGCAGTATCGGTTTTTGCCAGGAACTGTGCTGTGAAGGTCTTGTTTTCAGCCGGCATGGTGGCAGGAACTTCGGGATTCCATGCATGGAAGGTATAACCGGTCTTGGTCGGATCGGCAGGCTTGGTGATGGTCTGACCGTATTTGAGGGTTTCGATTTTCTGCACGCCCTCTACATCCCATGTAACGGTGTAGGAGTTGCGTTTGTAGTAAACAGAAAGTTCAAGCGTTGTGCCGGGAACGGGAATCACACCGGTAAGTTTGCTCTTATCCTCGTTGAGCGTGAAGCCGGTTTCCGTTGCGGGAGTCAGGGTGACGGGGCTGTCGGTTGCAGCCTTATTATCGGTTGTGCGTCTGCTTTCAACATATTCACCGTCAAGATTTTCGTAATAGTAAACAACGGTATAATTCTGTTCGTTTGCTGTCCATTCTGCCTTGAGAGCGATGGGTGCGGTGTAGCCGTCTGCGGCAAGGGTAAGATCAACAACAGGATCACCTGCACCATTGACAACCCAACCTGCAAAGGTATAGCCGTTGCGTGTGGGCTTGTCGATCTTTGTAGCCGTGCCGTAGGTGTGTGCAGTGGTCTTTGCAAACTCATCTGCATTTTCAAGACCTTCATAAGTGATCTCATACGAATTTGCAGTCCAGATTGCCTTGACGGTGATGTTCTGTGCGGGCATGGTTTCGGGAAGTGTATCCCAACCGTCAAAGGTGTAGCCCGTCTTGGTGGGATTGTTTTCGGGAGCCTTTACGGTTGCATTATAATAATAGGTAGCCATGCCGATATCACTGCCGCCGAGGGTGTCAAAGGTAACGGTGTACTGATTACGGGTGTAGTAGTAATCAGCAACCGCACTGCCGTCTGCTTTGATATAAATTTCGGCAGTTTCCTGCGGTTTTGTGAAACCGGCAATGTCTGCAAGAGTGATCTGTGCGGTGGTTGCGGTGGTACCGGTGCCGACAAAGGACTTTTCACTCTTGACATAAGAATTCAGATCGGTCGAACCGTCCACGGGCTGCAGCCAATAATTGACGGTATACTCGGTATCGGTGTTGGCGGTCCAGGAAGCGGTAAAGGTCTTGTCCCCGGTGCTGCCCTTTGCAATTTCACCCGTGGGACTCCATCCCGTAAAGGTATAGCCGACCTTGGTGGGATCTTTCAGCTTGATATTATCCTCAACGGTGTAAGTTGTCGGGTTGTCGGCATGGTTTGTTTCGACATACTCGTCATTCTTTGCATCCAGAATATATACGATGTTGTATTTAACAATATTCCAGCTTGCGATAATGGTGATATTTTCAGCCGGCATAGTGGCAGGAATTGCCTTATCCCAGCCTGCGAAGGTATAACCGGTTCTGGACGGCTTATAGGTGGTATCAACCGTAGTGCCGTAATCCTGCTTGACGGTACGCAGTACGGTTGTGCCGTCAGCATCACAGAAGGTGATGGTGTACTGATTGACCTGCCACTGCGCTTTGAGTGTTACATTTTCGGCAGGCATGGTGGCAGGAATATCCTTGTCCCAGCCCTTGAAGGTATAACCGGTTCTGGTCGGGTCAGCAGGTGCCGTAACATCGGTGTTGTAATCCTGCGTAATGGCATCAACCGCAGAGCCGCCGTCACTGTCAAAGGTGATGGTGTATTTGTTGACTCTCCAGGTTGCGGTGATGGTCAGATCCTCAGCCGGCATCGTTCCGGGAACTGCAACATCCCAACCGGTAAAGGTATAACCGATCTTGGTCGGTGCGGAAACCGTACCGACGGGTTCGCCGTAGTTCTTGGTGATTGCGGCAACTTCCGTTCCGCCGTCGGTGTTGAATGTGATGGTATAACTGTTGATGTTCCACTTCGCAGTGAGAGTCATATTTTCGGCGGGCATGGTGGCGGGAACTTCAACCTTTACATCGTTGACATACCAACCGTCAAAGGTATAGCCTGTTTTGGTCGGATCTGCGGGTGCGGTAACATCCGTGTTGTAGTCCTGTGTGATGGGATCAATGGCGGTACCGCCGACCGTGTCAAAGGTGATGGTGTATTGATTGATCGTCCACTGTGCGGTGACGGTCAGATCGTTTGCGGGCATGGTTTCGGGAAGTGTATCCCATCCGTCAAAGGTGTAACCCGTCTTGGTGGGATCTGCGGGTGCAACCACATCTGCACCATACTTGTAAGACTGTTCAGCCACAGCGGCTTCACCGCCGTCAGCATCAAAGGTGATCTTGTAAGAATTACGGGTATAATACAGTTCAATTTCGGTTGTGCCGTCAGCGGCAACGGTAAATGTTTCAACCTCCGCACCGTTCTGCATTGCATAGGCATAGGTGAAGCCTTCTCTGCCGGGAGCAACTTCTGCAGCCGTTACCTGACTGTCAGCCGCAGCAGACAGTTTGGTTTCGTCAAAGGAATCGAAGTTGTTTGCAGTCTGACCTTCAAAACGAAGTGTTACCTTGTATTCAATACCGAGGGCGTTCCAGTTTGCGATGAATTCAAGCTTGCCCATGGAGCCTTTTTCAATGGTAACATTCTTGGTGGGTGTGGTCTGACCGTCAACGGTCCAGCCGAGGAATTCATAACCCGTTTTGGTGGGTTCGACAAGGCTGAAGGTTTCGGTTTCAATGGTGTATTTGCCGGGATTGGTATTCACAGCATTCTCAACACCATTATATATAATGGTATATTCTTCCGCGGTCCACGATGCGACAAGCTGTACATCGACTGCCATTGCGGTGTCAATAACCAGACCGGTCTTGGCAGCAGCACCGTTGAGCGACCAACCGTTGAAGATGTAACCGGGCTTGGTTGCATTGGGAACGGTGATGGCATCATCGGTGACAATGTAAGAATCTTTTGTGAAGTCGCTTACGAGTGTACCGCCCATTGCATCCACTTCGATGTTGTAGGTGATGGGTGTTGCGTTTGCAGTCAGGCTGAGGTCATAAGCAGGCATGGTGAATACTTGCTGCTGCGTGGTGCTGAATACAGTTCCGTCAGCGGTGTTGGTCCAGCTGCTCCATGCATAACCCGTCTTCATGGAAGCGGTGAAGGATACATCTGCCTGATAGTAGTAAGATTTTTCTTCGGGTACACTTGCAATACCGTCCCCTGCAACAAGGGTCAGTTTGTACTGATTGCGGTCATAGTATACTTTCAGAACGAGATTGCCTTCGGGCGGCATGGGTGTGTCAAGTACGGTGTCTGCCTCATTCAGGGAGAAGCCGGTTACCGTTTCGGGGGTCAGATTGAGGGTGGAACCGGTTGCAAGCTTGCCTTTCTCGGTTTTGCTTTCATTAAGGACATAGTTTTCGCCCTTGGTGTCCATGAAGTAATACTCGACCGTGTAATCCTGTTCCACGGGAGTCCATGTGGCGGTCAGGGTGAAATCAGCAGTAAAGTCATTTTCCTTTACAGTATAATTCTTACCGAGTTCCTTGTCGCCTGTTTTCCAGCCTGCGAAATCATAGCCGAGTTTTTCGGGGTTGGGAATGGGGGTCGTTGTGTCGTAGGTGTGCTTATCGGGCACAACAACATCAGCGGCAAAGTCACCGCCGTCAAGTGCATAGGAGATGGTGAAAACATTGGGATCCCACAGCGCGAGGATATCCACATCCTGATCGGGCATGGTGGGAATGGTGTCAATATCTTTCCAGCCTTGGAAGCTGTAACCCGTTCTTACGGGATCGGCAACAGTGGGAATGGTTGCACCGAATTCCACATTTTCAAATGCCTGATGAAGAACAGCCGTTTCATTTTCACCCTTGGTGATATAGTAAGTCAGGGTATGGCTGTTTCTGGTGTAATACAGTTTGATGATTGTGCTGCCATCGGCTGCAACGGTGGGATCGGCGGCGAGAACATTGTCGTCCTGATCTTCAATCTTGCTGAATGTAAAGCCTTCAATGGTCTTTTTCAGGCTGTCAAGCTTGATTTCTGTACCGGTGACGGAGCCGATCACCTCTGTTTCGCCGAGCTGCGAGAAGGTATCAGCACCAAGATCTTCGGTGTAATAGATAACGGTATAGTTTGCATTGCTTACGTTCCAGGTTGCGGTATATTCGCGGTTGCCGGTGGAGCCGGTTGCGATTTCAACCTGTACGGCGGCTTCGGTCAGTCCCGTACCCGTCCAGCCTGCAAAGGCATAACCGACCTTGGTGGGGTTGGAGAGGGTAAACGTATCGGTTTCAATGGTATAGTTTTCGGGGTTGGTGACACCGTCAGCAAGCTTACCGCCGTTCAGCTCATAAGCAATGGTATAGGTGATCGGAGTCCATGTTGCGGTGTAAGCACGGTCACCAACGGAGCCCTTTTCTACGGTGACAGAGGTGCTTGCCTCATCAAAATCCGTACCCGTCCAACCGGCAAAGGTATAGCCTGTTCTGGTGGGGTTGATCAGTTTGAATGATGCGGTTTCAACGGTATAAGACGTCGGATTTGTGCCTGCAACTGTGCCGCCTGCAAGTTCATAAGAAATGTTGTACTCAATGGGAGTTGCGGTTGCGGTGAGGTTGACTTCTTTGTCAGGCATGGTAAAGGAGGTGCTTGCCTGATCATTGGTGCCGGTATAAGTCCAGACAGCCGTGGTGTAACCGGGCTTGAACTCGGCAACGCCGACCGTAACAGGTGCATCGTAATAATAACTGCCGCTACCGTTGAGGCTGACAATACCATTGCCTGCGGTCAGATTGACATTGTATTTATTTCTCTGATAATAAACGTTCAGAATCAGAGAACCGTCTGCCTTGATATAACCACTGACGGTTGTTTGTGTTGCCGTGAAGCCTGTTACGGTTGCGGGAGTGATTGTTACCGGATCGCCTGTGGTGCCGGTCCTTACTTCGGGCTTAACATCGGTCGGATAATTGCCGTCTGTACCCATATAATAGGTATATACCTTATATTCGGTATTGGTATTTGCAGTCCAGTTGGCAACAAATGTGCGATCCTTGAGCGCATCCGTTGCAGGATCAATGGTGATGCTTTGTTGTGCGCTTGCAAGGTCGGTACCCGTCCAGCCGCCAAAGGTATAACCGGTGCGGGTAAGCGGCCCGATTGTAATTGCAGCGCTGTTTACCGTATAGGTAATGAGCTGTGTGGGTGTACCATCGGCATTGTCAACGGTGATGGTATATTCATTAAGCGTCCAGGTTGCAGTGTAACTGCGGTTGCCCATGGAGCCCTTGGCAACGGTGACAGAGGTGCTTGTCTCATCAAGACCCGTACCTGTCCAGCCTGCAAAGGTATAGCCTCTGCGTGTGGGGTTAACGAGGGTGAAGTCAGCAGTGTCAACAGTATAAGAAGCCGGATTGGTGCCGTCAATGCTGCCGCCCGCAAGATCATAGCTTATCGTATATGTATCTGCCTGCCACTGTGCGGTGATGAGGGTATTCTGAGCCGGCATGGTGGTGATATTTTCAGGACTCCATCCGACAAAGCTGTATCCCTCTTTGGTAAGCTCTTGTTCAGAAGGATAGTTAATGGTTGCGCCGTATTTCAGCATCCCGGCAACGGATGTGCCGTTGCCGTAATCCAATGTAAGGGTAAATTCCTTACGGGTGTATTCATACGTCACAACCGTGTTGCCGTCGCCTGTGACGGTAACAGTCTGCACAGAAGGCATATTGAAGCCTGCGCCGTAATCATTGACATCGGGCGAAACAGAAGAATCTGTTTTTGCCGTGAAGGTTTCGGTGGTGTCGGTGAAGGTGCCGTCTGCGTTTTCAACACGGTGTATAACCTTGTATTGCACATCATTTGCCGAAGCAGATGCAGTCAGGGTGACTTCACCGGTCACCTTGTAACTTGCAAGATCAATGCTGTTGCCGTCGGCATCTTTCCAGACAATGTTGCCGTAGCCGTCCTCAGGAACAGCGGAAATTGCAAGCTTTGTATCATAGTAGTAGCTGCCGCCGCCGCTGACGGACTTAACACCCGATCCGGCAACAACCTTCACCGTGTACTGTTCGCGGTCATAATACAGCTCGATGACAAGCGTTCCGTCACCCGCAATTGTGGCAGAGGTTACAACGGTGTCACCAACCTTTGCTTCTTTGTAAGCAAAGCCTGTGTATTCTTTTTCGGAAAAAGCCGCATCGGTATCGGTTTCGCCCTGCAGATACTCCGTTTCTGCAAGAACATAGTCCGAACCGGACTCATTCATCTTGTAGTGTTCAACCTTATAATCAACGGTGTTCGCTGACCACTGCGCCTTCAGAGTGACATTACCGTACATACCGCTTGCGGTTTCACCGGGATGGCAGGTACCGTTTTCGATCCAGTTGCCGTCCGCATCGGAAACAAGCCAGCCGTTGAAGGTGTAGCCTGCTCTGGTGGGAGCGGTTGCAATGGTGATGGTATCATCCGCAGTATATGTGGTGCTGTTCACATCGGTCAGAGAGCCGCCGTTTGCATCGTAGGTCAGGGTGTAGTTGTTTTTATTCCATTTTGCAACAAGGGTATCAGCATTCACACCGAAGGTATAGAATATGCCGTCAAGTGTTCCGTACTGCGTACCCGAGAATTCCCATCCGCCGAAGGTGTATCCGCCGCGTACAGGATCATTCAGGATTATTTTACTGCCGTTGGGCTGCTGATATTTGCTTTGTGCATCCGGGGTGACCTCACGGATCACAAGATCGGAAATGGAGTAACTGTAAGACGTTCCGTCAAGTGTGCTCATTTCGTGATCCTGATCCATACGGAGCTGATAATAACCCGTTGCATCGGCTACAGTGTCCCATGTGGTATCACCGGTATTGTATGCATTCTTTTCACCGAGCACAAACACACCGGAATAGGTTGTGCCGCTGTGTCTGGAAACGGATGCGCGGATTGCGGCAGCACCGTCCCTGAACAGATACAGGCTGGTTTTTTCGTTGCTTGCAGTGTAAGAATATTCGTATGTTTTACCCTGCTCGAGATATACCCAAAGAGGCAGCATGGTTGTGGTTTCAAGCACTGCATTGCCGGGATTGTTTGAATTTTCAACAACCTTGAATGTACCGCTGATATCGATACCGTATTCATCGATCGTACCGGAATAAGTGATGTTTTCATTACCGCCGGAGAAGGTATTGATGCCGTCGGGATTGAAATTAAGCGTTGCATTGGTCTTATCTGCATCGGGATAAAGCAGATTTGCACCGTTGACACCGCCTGCGGTATCAACAGTAAGATACTGCTTGGCGGGAGTCCATCTTGCATACAGGGTGACCACACCGCCGTCAGCGGCAGTCAGGTTACTGACACTCTGTCCGTCTGTGTAGGTCGTTTCCGTACCGTTGGGAAGCGTTGCCCAGCCGGCAAAATCATAGCCCTCTCTGGTGAAGGTGTTTACAGTCAGGTTCTTTGCGGTGTCATAGGTCATGGCAAGATCAGCCATGGTGCCCGTACCACCGTTGGCATTGAATTTGACGGTATAATTGATCGGTGTCCACCGTGCGTCAGCAGAAAAACTACCGTAATATTTATTTGCCGCCATGGGTGTGCCGCCGGGAGCTTCGTCTCCTGTTCCAAAAATGCCGCCGGGAACTGTAACAACCCAGTTCAGTGCCTTGTATCCCGTTCTTGTGGGGTTAAACAGAACAAAGGAATCTTCAATTGTGTATGTCTGCGTATAGGTTGTATCATTCACTTTTGTGTAATCTGCGGAGTTGGAGGGCAAAGTATAATTTGTACAACCGGTGTTGTATGTGATGGTATAATGAATCGGCTCCCAGATAGCATACAATGTATCGGAGGAAACTGCAGTGGAGGCTGATACTGCCGTTGTTCCGGTCGGCGTTGTTGCCCAGCCCTTGAATGTATAACCGTTTCTCTGGTGCTCAGGGAAGCGTGTTGCGTTTGCAAGATCGGGCAATGTACCGTAAGTACCGTCTGCTACTCTTGCAACAGGTGAGTAGATAGGATTATTTGTATTTCCTTTTTCAACTTTGATTCTTGCAGTCAGATTGCTGTAAGTATCTGCAGTTGAGCCGTTCTGCCATGCCCAGAAGCGAAGAAGATCCGTTTCCGGAGCAGTTGTGGCGGTAAAGGTTAAAGGTGTGAAATTTGTGCCGGTGAAGTTATAATACGTTCTTGTTGATACATTTGACTTGTCTTCCTTACCTGCATCCAGTACGGCACAGCCGGCACCTGACCATGAGCCTGATTTTTTGTATGTACTGAAGGTATAAGTATCAACAATCGGTGTAAACGGAGTTGTGCCGAATTCATTAGAACCACTTGTTGTGCCGTTGATCGTAACGGATTCGTCAGCATTATTGTAAGTGGTGGACAAACCATAGTTGCCGGTTGCAGCGGAACCAAGAATGTAAAGATTGGGTTTGATGCCGTTGTAGTTGACATCAAAGTAGATCTTTCTGCCCTGACCGGCTTTGAGGGCCGTCACAGCATTGTTCAGGTTGGTAGCAAGTGTGGAAACTTCAACAGATCCGTCCAGCTTTGTAAGTCCCATGGCAGCTTCTCTGTAAGCGGTTTTAAATGTTTGCCATGCGGTATTATTGGTGTCATAGTAGTAAGAACCGTAGTTGTCTTTTAAACCAAGAGTACCCATGGCGTTGATGGCATTGTTGATAGCGGTACGCAGATCACCTTTATCATGTTGGGTCACATGCAAATCAACAATAGAGTATGCTAAAGCATACTGCGTATCTCGCCACCAACCACCTTCATAAGGACTCTCCTGCCATGTTCCAAAGAAGCCCTTAACGGTATATTTATAATCACCCGTTCCTGAAATTTCTCTCGGCCATGTACCGGCATACATAATACCGTTATCCTTTGACAGTGCACCATAGGATGTGACATTTCCCTGCCCGGCAATTTTATAGTTATATGCAGAGTAATATGGATTTGTAGTATCACTATTAGTCAACCCTTGATCCCCTCTGTATGTTGTATAACCTGTCATGTCTGCAACATACCAAGAAGCATCCGTACCGTCATTTGCCTCAGCATCGGTTGCTAAAAGACCAACGCCTAAATTGGGAATTTGACTAAGGTTGCCATAGCGGCTTGTATCAACATATATTCGACCGGCTGCAGCAGAATCCACCTGTGCTAATCGATAAGCCTTACCGCCATCCCCGGCATGATTATGATAGTCAAAAGAAGCTATGCCATAATTTGATGCTGTATTTGCTGAGCTTTCAAACCAATCAGCAGAACCGTCATCGGAAAAATCTGAACCGGTTTGATCTGCAAAGAAATAGGATGTGTCAGCAGATGTTGTTGCAAAAACTGTATTTCTCAATTCTGCACCAGTATAAGGAGAAACATTTGCCAACGCAATGCTTGTATTGGTACCATTAACTGCACTTGTGCCTATGTAACCAACATTGTCTTTGCTAAGAAAAGCAGCCATACCTTTCGAGCCGCTTGATGAAAGGGCAAAACGAGGATAGTATATCGCAGTCGTTTCTGCCTTATGTACACCAGACACCCACGTAATTTGCTGTGAAAAAAGATGAGTTGCCAATTGATTAACAGCACGAACAGCACCGCCAAAAGGAACAGTGTAAGGTTTGTAAACATAAGTGTACGCAATAGCAGACTGGCGTTCACCTGCACTGTTGGTGTAAGACACTGTCCACTCAATATAACAACCAGTTGTTGTTGCCGACAAAGACGGTGATTTACCATCTGTGATTGAGAAAGTCCCATACGACGAAGAATTGGAAAAGCTACCAACAGTAATACTACCGCCGGTAATTGTATTAAAGCTTTCATCCATAAACCGATGTGTTATGGAAACATCACTGAAACCATTTTCAGCAGCAAAATAAATTGTACCGCCTTTTCTTAATTCAGTATTTGTTGTCGGTTGTGCATAAATGTCAGAAGTATTCACCGTATTTTCGATGTAATATTGAAATGGTGTACTTGTTGCATCACGCCATGACGTTGCATTCGGATACAGGTAAATGACTTCCGGGACATAGAAAGCCACTTTGCCCTTTTCCGTCACGGTTGCCTCAGCCTGCGGAGCGATGCCGTCCAGCAAAGCCATCATCGGGGCGAAGCCGGTGGTGACCATGGGCAGCACCATGCAAAGGCACAGCACGAGTGCGGTGAGTTTTTTGACGAATGTGTTCTTGTGCTTCATAATCGTCTCTCCTGTCTTTGGGTCCTTGAATTTTCCGCGGTTTTTTGGGTAAAAATTACAACCGCAGATATTAAACCATTTTTTAATATAACTTTTTTATATATAAAAGTCAATAACTCAAAATAAAAATATGCAAAACTGTCAAAAAAACCCTCTTGTTTTTAGTCAACCCGCCGATTTTGATTCATTATTATTTTACACTTTGTTTACAATAATTTTACAAATATTCCCTGATTCAATCAAAGCAAAAAGACAAATAAATAATTGCAAAGCCACAGATTGTTGTGTTATAATAAAAGTGCAAAAACCACCCCTTGTCGCCCCTGAAAGGGCAATATCGTCAACTTAAGGAAATGGAAAACGATAGGATGCAAAGTGCCGCAAAGTTACGGTTATCAGCAAATTGCACTCCTATATCCCTTGTCGCCCCTGAAAGGGGAGATGTCGCGCAGCGACAGAGGGGTTTGCGAAAATTCACTCATTTTTTCAGGCATTGCATTTGTTTTTGTGAACCCCTCTGCCCCTGTTCGGGGCATCTCATTACTCGCCTGCCGGCTCAGACATCGCTAATTCAGCATCCGCCGGATGCTCGCGACCCTTTCAGGGGCGACAAGTGTTTAAGAGGTCAGCTTGCGAGTTCAGGAAAGTTTCATCATACTGTGAGTTTGCACAAAAAAACTGAAATAAAGAAATTCCTTAAGTTGACGACATTGCCCTTTCAGGGGCGGCAAGTGTTTGAGAGGTACCGTCAGTATGCTAAAATGTGTTTTTTCTTAGATTGACGACTTTACCCCGGAGAGGAGTTCTGATGGAACAGAAAAAATTTGAAGCATTGCTTGTTTTGATCGTCCCGAAAGTAATCGGGCTGATTACAGAGCATCACAATACAGACGAAGTTTCCGCCACGCGCTCGTTCTATGCGTCACAGGTATATGCTTTGCTGGAGCAGGAAAACACAAAAATGTGGCAGCTGAGCCCGTTGACCCTCTTCAACATGTATGATGAAGAAAGCAGAACGGGCAATATCACTTTCCCGGAGGGATAAACATGAGCAGACAAGGCGATTTCATGATTTACTGCACGGAACAATATAAAACCGCAAAAAATCTGAACGGAAAACAGGTTTCCGAGTTATTCAACCGCTACCGCGTATGGGATTATATTTATTCCTGTTTTGAAGCGTTGCACACAACCGGTGCAAACTATATTGTAGAAGACATTGACCTTTATATCAAAGCCGGTCAAACGTTGTAATCCGCTTTAAAAAATTAAAATGTTGCACAATTTTTTACCATTCCTATTGTCAAATTTGCTTTAATTTTTGCGGTTTTTACCATTGACAAGCCCTGTGTGTTGTTGTATAATAAGCCGAACCAAAAAGAGAAAGCAGGTGCACACGATGACGGCAAAAACGGCAATGATCGGCAAAAAATCGGCTACGGACACTGCTTTTGCTTTTGTTATTTGCACTGCAACGGCTGCAAAAACCGTTGATTGTTCTGTTTTTGATTTTGATATTGTTTTTTGATCTCTCCGTTTACGGGGAGATTTTTTTTGCACCGACGGCACAAAAAATGCAAAATGCAGGAATGTAAAATGCAAAATTAAAGGAATGGCGTTGCCATTATGAAGAAAAATTTTAATTTTGCGCGGATACCGGAAAAGCCTCAAAAATATTTGTATAAATGATAAAATCAAACTGACCTGTACTCTATAATCGGAGCGAAGCGACCCGATCATTTTGCATTTTGCATTTTGAATTTTGCATTCATCATACCGCACTTTTGTATTGCAAAAAACTTGACATAGCTATAACATTGGTTTATAATAATTATTTAGATATATGGGTGTGTATTAAAAAACACAATCAACCGAACGGAGGGTACTGTGAAATGAACAAGGCATATCTCGTCCTGCAAAACGGACGCATTTTTGAAGGCAAACGCTTCGGCGCAGACGGCGACACGGTCGGCGAACTGATTTTCTCCACCGGTGTTGTCGGCTACATGGAGCTTCTTACCAATCCTGCCGCCGCAGGGCAGATGATCGTGGGTACATTCCCCGTCACGGGCTGCTACGGTGTGCAGAGCGCAGACGAGCAGAGTGCGGTCAATCCTTCTGCTTTCATTGTTCGCTCGGTCTGCGAAACACCCTCCAACTTCCGCAGTGAGGGTACGCTCGACGAATGGATGCAGAAAAAGGGTATTGTCGGTCTTTGCGACATCGACACCCGTGCGCTGACCGCCATCATCCGTGACGAGGGTGCACAGATTGCCGCCGTTTCCGATTCCGCAGACAAGGCGCTCGCCCTCATTGACGGTTTCAAGGGTCTTCCCGTGGGCGCAGGCTGCAAGGAAGGTTATACCGTAAAAGCCGAAAACGAAAAACGCAAGGTCACTTTCGTTGACCTCGGCACACAGAAATATGTGATTGACGAGCTTGTAAAGCTCGGCTGCACGGTCAAGGTCGTGCCGCAGGGCATCACCGCTGCCGAAATTCTTGCGGACAAGCCCGACGGTGTTGTTGTTTCCGACGGCCCGGGCGATCCGACCGAAAACAAGGATCTGCTGCGTATGCTTGCAGGCCTTCTCGGCAAGGTTCCCGTGTTTGCAATGGGTCTCGGCCATCTTGCCGCAGCGGTTGCGCTCGGCGGTAAGCTCGTGACACTGAAAAGCGGTCACCACGGCGCAAATCAGCCTGTAACCGACCTCAAGGGTACACGCACATACATCACCGCACAGCACCACAGACTTGCCGTGGATGCAGACAGCCTGCTCGGTAAGGGCATGCCGATCTTCGTCAACCGCAACGACAACACCAACGAAGGTATGGAATATACCGTATTCAACGCCATGACCGTTGCCTTCAATCCCGACAAGGTGACGAGCCATCAGGATACGGGCTTCCTGTTCAATAAATTCATGACTATGATGGAGGGTTGAGAAAATGCCGCTGGATAAAAACATCAAAAAAGTTCTTGTGATCGGCTCCGGCCCGATCGTCATCGGCCAGGCTGCCGAATTCGACTATGCAGGCGCACAGGCATGCCGCGTGCTCAAAAGCTTCGGTCTTGACGTTGTGCTTGTCAACTCCAACCCCGCTACCATCATGACCGACCAGGCTCTTGCCGACGAAATTTATCTTGAACCGCTGACGGTAGAATCCGTCAAGCGCATTATCCGCAAGGAAAAGCCCGACTCCCTGCTTGCAGGTCTGGGCGGTCAGACGGGTCTGACCCTTGCCATGCAGCTTTCCAAGGACGGCTTCCTTGAAAGAAACAATGTCCGCCTGCTGGGCACGGATGCAGCTGCCATCGACCGCGCAGAAGACAGACAGATGTTCAAGGATACCATGGATGCCTGCAATCAGCCCACCATCCCCTCCGACATTGCAAACACAGTTGAGGACTGCCTTGCCGTTGCCGACAGAATCGGTTATCCCGTTATTGTGCGTCCCGCGTTCACTCTCGGCGGCTCGGGCGGCGGTGTTGCCAACGATGCGGATGAGCTGAAGGTCATTGCCCGTACGGGTCTTGATGCTTCCCCCATCACGCAGGTTCTGATCGAAAAATACATTTTCGGCTGGAAAGAAATTGAATTTGAAACCATGCGCGATGCCCTGGGCAACGCCATTGCCATCTGCTCGATGGAAAATGTGGACCCCGTCGGCGTGCACACCGGCGACTCCATTGTTGTTGCACCGGCTCTTTCCCTGACTCCGCAGGAATACACGATGCTGCACAACGCATCCATGGAAATCGTGCAGGCACTGGGCATTGTCGGCGGCTGCAACTGCCAGTTCGCACTCAATCCCAACAGCATGGAATATGCCGTTATCGAAGTCAATCCCCGTGTTTCCCGTTCGTCCGCACTTGCTTCCAAGGCAACAGGCTACCCGATTGCAAAGGTGACCACCAAGCTCGCACTCGGTCTGACCCTTGACGAAGTCATGAACGACATCACGGGCAAGACCTGCGCCTGCTTCGAGCCGAGTGTTGACTATATCGTTATGAAGTTCCCCAAGTGGCCGTTTGACAAGTTCGGTTCCGCAAGCCGCAAGCTCGGCACGCAGATGAAGGCAACGGGCGAAGTCATGAGCATTGCTCCTTCTATCGAAATGGCACTCATGAAAGCCATCCGCGGTGCCGAAATCAGCCTTGACACCCTCAACGCAAAGCCCAAGAGCGAGCTTTCTCTGAAAGAAAGACTTGCCGCCATGGACGATATGCGTATTTTCACCATCTTTGAAGCCATCAAAGCCGGTGTTTCACTCGACGAAATTTTTGACATCACCCGTATCGACCGTCTGTTCCTGAATGCTATCAAGAATCTTGCCGATTATGAGCTTGACATTGCCGCAAACGGTCTGGATGAGGAAAGATATATGCAGGGCAAGAAGTACGGTTATCCCGATGTTGCCCTTGAACGCATTGCAGGTGTGGCCATTCCGTTCCACCGCAACGCGGTTTACAAAATGGTTGACACCTGCGCCGCAGAATTTGCCGCAGAAACCCCCTATTTCTACTCCACCATGGATGACGATTGCGAAGCAAGAGCATTCATTGACGATATCAAGCCGAAAATTATGGTTCTCGGCTCGGGCCCCATCCGTATCGGTCAGGGTATTGAATTCGACTATTCCTCCGTGCATTGCGTATGGACACTCAAGGAAATGGGCTACGATGTTGTCATCGTCAACAACAACCCCGAAACCGTTTCCACCGACTATGACACAGCCGACCGTCTGTATTTTGAACCCCTTTGCCCCGAAGACATCATGAACATCATCGAGGTTGAAAAGCCCGTGGGTGTTGTTGTGGCTTTCGGCGGTCAGACCGCAATCAAGCTGACCAAGTTCCTGGACGACAAGGGCATCCGCATTCTCGGCACGTCTGCAAAGAGCATCGACACCGCCGAAGACCGCGATCAATTTGATGCACTGCTTGAAAAGTTCGACATTCTTCGTCCCTCGGGTCGTGGTATCATGACCATGCAGGAGGCACTCGATGCCGCAAACGACCTCGGTTATCCCGTTCTGCTTCGTCCGAGCTACGTTATCGGCGGTCAGAACATGACCATTGCCCATTGCGACAACGATGTTATCAAATACATGAACATCATCCTTTCGGGTAAGATTGAAAATCCCGTTCTTGTTGACAAATATCTGCCCGGTCAGGAGCTTGAAGTGGACGTTATCTCCGACGGCAAGGATGTTCTGATTCCCGGTATCATGGAACACATCGAGCGTGCAGGCGTGCACTCGGGCGACTCCATTGCCGTGTATCCGCCCTTTAACCTCACTGACGTTATGAAGCAGCGCATTATTGACTGCTCCACCAAGCTCGCACTTGAACTCGGCACCAAGGGTCTTGTCAACATTCAGTATCTCATTTACCACAACGACCTGTATGTCATCGAAGTCAACCCCAGAGCCTCCAGAACCATTCCTTACATCAGTAAGGTGACCGGTGTTCCCATGGTTGACATCGCCTCCAAGGTCATGACGGGTCAGCCGCTTGCCTCCCTCGGCTACGGCACGGGACTCTACAGTGTTCCGCCCTACTACACCGTCAAGGTGCCCGTATTCTCGTTTGAAAAGCTCAACGATGTCAACTCCATCCTCGGTCCCGAAATGAAGTCCACGGGTGAAGTTCTCGGTATCGGTAAGAACCTCTCCGAAGCTCTGTTCAAGGGTCTGACGAGTGCCGGCTTCAAGATGAGAACCCTCTCCACCGAGCATCCCGCAGGTGTGTTCATCTCTGTTTCCGAGCATGACAACTACGAAATCGTCGGTCTTGCAAAGAAGTTCTCCGACCTCGGCATGACCATCTATGCAACCCCCGACACCGCCGATGCAATCGAAAGCCTCGGCACGGATGTTGTGAGAGTGCCCGTGATTGCCGAAAGCGATGAGGTATTCAAGCTGCTTGAAGAAGAAAAGCTCGACTATATCATCTACACGGGTGCCATCTACGATTCCACCATCAACGATTATATCCGCCTGCACCGCAGAGCCGTTCAGCTTTCAATCACCTGTATTACATCACTTGACACGGCAAATGCCCTTGCAGACATCATTGCAAGTCGCTACAACGAGCAGAACACGGAGCTTATTGACATCTGCCATCTTCGTAAGTCCAGAAGCACACTTCGTTTCACAAAAATGGAATGTGCCGGCAATGACTACATATATATTGATGACTACGATTCCTCCGTCACCTGTCCCGAATCGCTTGCCATTCAGCTTTGCGACCGCCACAGAGGTGTCGGCGGCGACGGTCTTGTCATCATCGATCCCAGCGAGGTTGCTGATGTTGCCATGCGCCTGTTCAACACCGACGGCTCCAACGGCAGACTCGGCGGCAATGCGCTGTTCTGCGTTGCAAAATATCTGTATGACAGCGGCATCGTCACCAAGGACAGCTGCACCATTGAAACCATCACGGGCATCAAGAGAGTTGACATGCACATTTCCGACGGCAAGGTAAGCTCTGCCTCCGTCAACCTCGGTCAGCCGCGCTTCGGCATGCAGGATATTCCCTGCACCCTGCCCACCGAAACCGCCATTGACTATCCCGTCACCATGGGCGGTGAGGAATACAAGATCACACTCGTTGACATGGGCAATCCGCACTGCGTGATCTTCTGCCCGAGAGTGGACGGCGTGGATGTACCCACCGTCGGCAGAATGTTTGAAAGAGCAAGCATTTTCCCGAAGCGTATCAACACCGAGTTTGTTCGCGTGGTCAACCCCTTCACGCTGAAAATGCGCGTGCATGAGCGCGGCAACGGCGAAACCCTTGCCTGCGGCACGGGTGCCTGCGCAGCGGTTGTGGCAGCCTGCGAGCTCGGCTACTGCCGGAAGGGCACGGACATTGTTGTCAAGCAGCCCGGCGGCGACTATACCATTCGCTATGATGATACCGGTGTCACCCTTGCAGGCTCGGCACGACAGGTATTTGAAGGCATTACGGAGTATTGATCAATATGACGATTCGTCAGCGTTTTTCCGATTTTATTGAATCCTTGCAGCAGCCGCGCCGCAGATTCGGCGTGGTCTGTTTCCTGCTGGCATTTGTGTGTGCAGACTTTCTGTTTGCTGCCATTTATTTTCTGTACGGCTTCTTTGCACTCAAGACCATAGGCCCTGCCGCGGAAATGGCGGCAAACATCACCGAAACCTACAAAATTTCAGTGTATGTGGACACCTCGGAATATCTGTACTGGAGCATTCCGTTCTTCGTGCTTGCCGTCGCAACGGGCGCATTGCTGGCACATTATGTGATCAGCCACCGCTATCTGCGCCACCGTGCAAGAAAGCCCGTCCGTGCAAAGGAAAGAATCCGTGCACAGGAGGATGCCGTGGTTGCCGTCCGCGTAAAGGCGGTCAACCCCGAAAAGGCAAAGCAGGAGGACCTTCGCAACAAGCCGCCTGCATGGCTTTTGGACCCCTTGGCAGTGGTCAACGAGCCGAAAAAGCAGCCTGCCGCAGAGCCTGTCAGGAAGGAAGAACCCGGGCAGCCGCAGCAGCCGTATCAGCCGTTTACATATTCGGATTTCGTGAATCCCTCCCGTCCGGTCAGCACACCGCACAATACCGTGCAAAGACCCAGAAAGAGGGATGCGGAAATTCCGTATGCAGGCTCTCTGCAGTATGTTCCGCGCACGGATAAAAAGAAAAAGAACGAATCCCCCTATTCTCCCGATAAATACTGATGCACATGAAGCGAAAGAATGTTTTTCTGCGCATGGTCGTCTGTGTTTTTCTGCTCACGGCAGTGCTTGTGAGCGCATGGACGCTGTGGGCTGACAATGCAGTGAAAGAAACATTTTACACCGTCGAAAGCGACCGTTTGCCGTCCGCCTTCGGCGGCTTTCGTATTGCACAGGTTTCCGACCTGCACAATGATGATCTGACCGACAATTTTGCTTCCCTTCTGACAAAATTAGAAAAAGCTGCGCCCGACATCATTGCCGTAACAGGCGACCTTATCGACTGCCGTGTGCCCGACATGGACAAAGCGGCTTATTTTATGCAGCAGGCACTGCAGATTGCCCCCGTTTTTTATGTGACCGGTAACCATGAAGCCGCGCTGTATGCTGAATATCCGCAGTTTGAACAGCGACTCAGGGATATGGGCATAACCGTGCTCAACAACGAGGCCGTATCATTGACCGTCGGCAACGCACAGATTACTCTGCTGGGGCTTGCCGACCCGAACGCAACAACCATGGACAGCAATGACAGAATATCCCTGATGCAGACATATACAACACAAGGATTTACGATCGTGCTGTCGCACAGACCCGAGCTTTTTGATGAATATTGCACCGCGCAGGCAGACCTTGTGCTGACAGGCCATGCGCACGGCGGACAGATCCGCATTCCGTTTGTCGGCGGTATCTATGCACCCGGTCAGGGACTTCTGCCCGAATACGATGCAGGTGTGTTCACACGGGGAAGCACCGTAATGTACATCAGCCGCGGCATCGGCAACAGTCTGTTCCCCATCCGCTTCAACAACCGTCCCGAGCTTCCCGTGATCACATTAGGGTGACGGGTATAATCCGAACCCGCCCGAAAACGGTTCTTTTTAAGTCTTTTCGGCGTTTCACCCTTGAAAGGCGACAGCCTTCCTGCGGTTTCAACCCCAAAAATCCAATAAAAATACCTCGTCTTCGGGTCG
>JAZNCO010000090.1:0-10927 GCA_045587645.1 Acutalibacteraceae bacterium
GCTCAATCAATCAAGGTCAAGCCGCCTTCGGCGGTGGCTACTTTGAGCAAATTCTATCCTTTTTTTGTCTCAGGCTCAGGAAACAATTTTCAACATCATATTTTTTTGAGAAAAGTGTCACCTATCATTGACGACTCTACAATATTCCGTGTAAAATCGTTCTTGCAATCTATGGTATAAATATGGTAATATATTTTTATATGTTTTTCGACAACAGTATTTTTATTCTTACACAGGAGGACGGTTCATTTGATACGGATACTCAAATTGATAAAGCCGCACAGAAAAACACTGATTCTCAGTATTGTGCTTTCCACGCTGTACACCATTATGCAGCTTCTGCTCCCCTTTTACACCCGTCGCATTTACAGCGAGGGTATTGTTGTGTACAATATGGACAAGATCGTTGAAATCGGCATCGGCATGCTCGGACTGACACTTCTGAGCATTGCGCTGTCTTTTTCAAGCACCTATTTTTCCACCCGTACCTCGGTGGAATATTCGCGTACACTTCGCAATGACATGTTTACAAAGGTATCCTCCCTTTGCCAGAGCGATATTGACAAAATCGGGGTGTCATCCCTCATCACCCGTACCACCAACGATGTCAAGCAAGTGCATGATGTAATTCTGAATGTACTCAAATCGCTCCTGCCCGTTCCCATCATGCTCATCGGCGGGCTTGTGATGGCATTCACCCTCAGCCGTGACCTTGCAAGCGCATCCATGTCCTTTATTCCCATGCTTGCGGTGGTTGCGATCGTGATGCTGATCGTCATCATGCCAATGTACAGCAAAATGCAGAAAAAGCTCGACCAGCTCAATCAGCTCATGCGTGAAAAAATCAGCGGCATCCGCGTGATCCGTGCATTCAACAAAACCGCACACGAGGACAAGCGTTTTGCGGATACGAACCTTGAGCTGACGGGTCTTGCACTGCGTTCAAGCCGCATTATGAGCGCCATGCTCCCGTTTGTGACCATGGCACTGTACGGTCTGCTGTGCGCACTGATGTATATTGCCGTGCGCAATGCGGATGCACTGGATCCGGGCACACAGCAACAGGAGCTTCTGAACACCATTCCGAACCTGCAGATGTTCCTGAGCTTCTTCACCATGATCTTCGGCGGTGTGACATCCGTTGTTTCCATTGTTGTCAGCATTCCCCGTGCCTCGATCTCCGCAAAGCGACTCAATGAGGTCTATGACTGCGTGACGGATGTGCCCGAGCCCGAAAATCCCGTCCCCATGCAGGAGAATATGCGCGGTGTGGTGGAATTCAGAAATGTATCATTCCGCTACAAGCCCGTCCCGAAGGATGACAAGAAGAAAAAGAGAAAAAGCACAGCCAAAAAAGCGACTGCCGAAAAGAAGCCGCTTGAATTGGATGAAAATAAAAAGAAGAAGCTGACCGACCGCGATGCCGTACATAATATCAGCTTCACCTGCCGTCCGGGTGAGGTAACCGCCATCATCGGCATTACCGGCTGCGGCAAATCGTCACTCGTCAATCTGATCCCCCGTATGTATGATGTCACCGAGGGTGAAATCCTCATCGGTGGTGTCAATGTAAAGGACATTGCAAGTGCCGATCTCAACCAAAGCATCGCCCTGATTCCGCAGCAGGCATTTCTGTTCAGCGGCACCGTGGCAGACAACATCCGCTACGGCAAAGAGGATGCAACGGATGCCGAGATCTGGAAAGCCCTTGAAATTGCGCAGGCAAAGAGCTTTGTTGCCGCCATGCCCGACGGCATTGAAAGCTTTGTCAGCCAGGCAGGCAAAAACTATTCGGGCGGTCAGAAGCAACGTCTTTCCATTGCAAGAGCCATTGTCAAAAATGCGGATATCTGCATTTTCGACGACAGCTTTTCCGCACTTGACCTTGCAACCGATGCAAGACTGCGTGCGGCATTGCGTGAAAACATGAAGGATACAAACATTATCATTGTGACCCAGCGTGTGGGCACAGCCATCAATGCAGACCGCATCATTGTGCTTGAAAACGGTGAAGCCGTCGGCATCGGCACCCATGAAGAGCTGCTGCAAACCTGTGAAATTTACAAAGAAATCGTGTCCTCGCAATTGGAAGATAATACCGATGAGGAGGTGGGCGCATGAGCTACAAAACCTCCGTTAAAAAAGAAATCGAGCAATACGATAACCGCAAATATGCCGCCTACAGCAAGAACACAAGCGAAGAAATGAAAAAGCCGAAGAACGCAAAGGGGACGACCCTGCGCTTCTTTGGACTCATCAAGCCGCATGCCGTGCCCATGTTCTTCGTCTGCTTCTTTGCGGTGGCAAGCACAATGGTCAATGTTATTGCACCCGAATACATGGCCAATGTGGTCAATCTGCTGGACGAAAGCATCAAAGCCAAAATTGCAAACGGAGGCAATATTGACTTCAGCCCCATTCTGAAGGAGCTGCTGATCATGGCAGGTGTTTACGGCTTCGGCTCCGTATTATCCTTCGGACAGTCGTTTATTTCCGCAGGCATTTCGCAGAAGCTTGTCTGCTCGGTCAGAGCACAGGTCAATGAAAAGCTTTCCCGTCTGCCTCTGCGTTATTTCGACAAAAAAACAAAGGGTGAGATCATCAGCACCATCATGAACGACATCGACAACCTTTCGGGCAGCCTGCAGAACAGCCTGCTGACCGTTGTGACGGGCGTTGTGCAGGTTATAGGAAGCTTCGGCATGATGGTACGCACCGGCAACTGGCTGATGACCCTGCTTGCACTTGCACTCGTCCCCTTTACGGGATTTATCTCCTACCGCATTTCCAAAATTTCAAAAATATGGTTCCGCCGCTATTGGGATACCCTCGGCAGCATGAACGGACATATTGAAGAAATGTATGCAGGCCACAGCATCATCCGCATTTTCGGCCATGAGCAGAAATCGATCGATGAATTCAGGCAGATCAATGCAAGCCTGTGCCGCAATTCCTTTATGGCAAACATGATTTCGGGTCTGCTGACCCCGATCCTCACCTTTGTCAAAAACCTGAATTATGTGGTGCTGTGCATTGTCGGCGGTGCTTACTACATTGCAAACCACCTGCTTGCAACGGGCGGTGCAGTACAGTCCAAATACCCCACTATGGTCAGATTCATGCAATACACCATGAAAAATGCAGGCAACATGGGCCTTGGCGACATTCAGGCATTCCTGACCTATTCCTCCAACTTTACCTCGCCCATCATCAACATTTCAAAGATCATCAACAACATTCAGTCCTCTCTTGCCTGCGCCGAGCGCGTGTTTGACCTGCTCGACGAGGAAGAACAGGCAGAGGATGTGACCGAAAATGAGCCGACCGAAGCCGCAAAAGGACATATTGAATTCAAGGATGTTTCGTTCCGTTATGTCGAGGACAGACCGCTGATCGACAACCTCAACCTCACCGCCGCACCCGGCAACCTGATTGCCATTGTCGGTCCGACGGGCGCAGGCAAGACCACCATTGTCAATCTGCTGATGCGCTTCTATGACATTCAGGACGGACAGATTCTGCTTGACGGCACCGACATTTACACCATGTCACGCGATGCACTTCGCAAAAACTTCGGCATGGTTCTGCAGGATACATGGCTGTTCAAGGGCACCATCCGTGATAACATTGCCTACAGCAAGCCCGATGCCACAGACGAGGAGATCCATGCAGCCGCCGAAGCCGCCAACATCAGCGAATTCATTGATTCCCTGCCAGACGGCTACAACACCCTGCTTGCCGAGGACGGCACAAACCTCTCGCAAGGTCAACGGCAGCTGCTGACCATCGCCCGTGCCGTGCTTGCCGATCCGCCCGTGCTGATTCTTGACGAAGCCACAAGCTCGGTCGACACAAGAACAGAGCTGAAGATTCAGCTTGCCATGAAAAACCTGATGAAGGGCAGAACGAGCTTTGTCATTGCACACAGGCTGTCCACCATCAAGAGCGCAGACAACATCCTTGTCATGCGCAAAGGCCATATCGTGGAGCAAGGCACCCACAGGCAGTTGCTCGAAGCCGACGGCTTCTATGCACTGCTTTACAACAGCCAGTACACCGAAGGCATTCCGCCCGAGGATGACGAATAAGCAATCATCAACACACAAAAGCCTGCCGGCACAGCGCATTTTTGCGACCGCCTGCAGGCTTTGCTTTTGATTTTTTGATTGACGGCAGAAAAGGAAATATGTTATAATACAAAAAAAGAACAATGAAAGGATGATCGTTATGATCCTCGAAGCGAAAAAAGAATATGTTTTTCTTTTCAACACAAAGGCTCCCTCCTGCCATGCATCCACAGTGCTTCCCTTACCTGACGGCACGGTGCTGACGGCATGGTTTGCAGGACAGCGTGAGGGTGCAGACGATGTCGGCATCTGGGTAAGCATACGCAAGGACGGGGCATGGAGCGAGCCCGTGCGCATTTCCGATGAAAAGGATGTTGCACACTGGAATCCCGTTCTGCATCTGCGTGAGGACGGCAAGATCATCCTCTACTACAAATACGGGCAGACCATTCCGCACTGGTTGACAAAATATGTCATTTCCGAAGACGGCGGCAACACATGGTCTGCACCGCAGGAGCTTGTGCCCGGGGACACCACGGGCGGCAGAGGTCCCGTCAAGAACAAGTGTATCCGCCTGCAGGACGGCACACTGCTTGCTCCTGCATCTACCGAGCAGAACAAGATGTGGATTCCCTTTATTGACCGTTCCGAAGACGACGGCATCACATGGGAGAAACAGACACCCATGGAAAGACCCAAATACAGAAGAAACTGGGTGCAGATGATTCAGCCGACACTCTGGCAGAGTGAAGATCAGAGTGTACACTGCCTGCTTCGCACCAATCAGGGCGCAGTATACCGCAGTGATTCGGAGGATCTCGGCATCACATGGTGCAAGCCGTACAGAACATCTCTTCCCAACAACAACTCGGGACTTGACCTTGTGCAGGACTCCAAGGGCAGACTGTGGCTGCTTTACAATCCCATCAAAGAGAACTGGGGCGACCGCTATCCGCTGACACTTGCCGTATCCACCGATGACGGCGAAAGCTTTACCAATGTGATGAACCTTGAGGTCAAGCCCGGCGAATACTCCTATCCTGCCATCACCTGCAAGGACGACAAGCTGTATCTGTCCTATACACATTTGCGTGAGCGTGTGGCATACTGGGAAATCACACCCGAAGCATGACCCTTTACATTGATGCGGATGCCTGTCCCGTAACACGCATTGCCGAACAAATTGCACACCGCCACGGTATTGCCTGCGTTCTGCTGTGTGACACCAATCATGTGCTGTTTTCGGAGTTTTCCGAGGTGGTCACCGTCGGTGCCGGTCGCGATGCGGTGGATATTGCGCTCATCAATCGCTGTCAACAGGGTGACATCGTCATTACGCAGGATTACGGTGTTGCCGCCATGGCACTCGGCAAGGGCTGCTTCTGCTTACATCAAAGCGGCATGCGGTTTACAGAGCAAAACATTGACCGCCTTTTGTTTGAACGGGCAGCAAGTGCAAAGGCGCGCCGAAGCAGTTCAAAAAACCACATCAAAGGACCGCGCAAGCGCACAAAAAAAGACGACGAGCATTTCGCCGCCGCCTTTGAAAAATTATTGACAGAATTGGGGCTGTAAAAAACAGCCTCTTTTTTTCTGCATGATAATACGGAAAATAAAAAATCGTCTTCGACGAATCAACCCCCCGTCCCCCAATCTTGGGGGCGAAAAGGTGTTTTTGTTATATGCAAATTACTCGCAACGCGAGCAATTTCCTATATAATAAGAAAGGAGCTGCCTGAAAGCAGCTCCGACAGATCAATCTTTTGTTTTCTTTTCGTGCTCTTCCTGCAACTTGCGGTAGTTGACCTTGCCGATTTTGGTAACCGGCAAAGAGGTACGGAACTCAAATTCAACAGGCATGGCATTGCGCGCAAGATTCTTTTTGCAGTAGTCGCGGATCTCGCGTTCGATTTCGGCGGTCTGTTCGACTCCTTTTTTAAGCACGATAACCGCCTTGGGAACCTCCTGCTTGATCTTATGACGGATGCCGACAACAACACTGGCGGCAACATACTTGCACTTGTTGATGACCTCCTCAAGCTCAACGGGATAGATGTTGTAGCCGTTGGAAATGATCATGCGCTTGAGTCGGGAGGTGTAATGCAGAACACCGTTGGAATCCATATAGCCGAGGTCGCCTGTATGTAACCACACCTTGCCGTCACGGTGGGTTCGCAGTGCAAGCGCAGTTTCTTCATCATTATTGATATAGCCGAGCATGACCGACGGGCCGTTGACACAGATTTCACCGACCGTTCCGTATTCGCATTCCGTATCGCCTGTCGGGTCAAAAATGCGGATGTCGGTATCGGGATTGGGAATGCCGATATTGTCGATACTGCGTACACTTTCATTTGTTGCAGACACAAAAGCCGTGGCTTCGGACATGCCGTAGCCGATCTGAATGTGCGCCGTGGAGCCGCAACGACGGAAGTAAGAAATAACCTCGCCTGCAAGCTTGTCGCTCAGATAATCGCCGCCTGACAGAATGACCTTGACACTCTGGAATGCTGTGCTGCCGGGGTCTTTGCTATTGACAATCATATTGAGCATGGAAGGAATGGCAGGCAGCAGATTCGGTTTTTTGGACTTGATGGTCTGCGGAATCTTTTTGGTATCAATTTTCGGTATCAGGATGCATTTGAGTCCGAGTGCCAGCGGCACATGAATGCAGACGCAAAGTCCGAAGCCGTGAAAGATGGGCAATGCCGACAAAATGGAGTTGCCGGGTCTTGCTTCCTTGCAGACCACCTCACACTGCGTTGCAATGCAGTTGAAATTGAGGTTGGACAGAATAATACCCTTGCTTTTGCCGGTTGTGCCGCCCGAATAAATAATGACGGCAGGACTTCTCTGCGAACGGCTGACATGGGTATCGATGACATAGTTGCCGTTTTTGATGAACTTTTTCCATTCGAGCACATTGTCACGATAGCGCAGATTCTTTTTATTTTTGAGATTATAAGCCGTGCGCAGGAACACATTCATGCTTGTTGACACCTCGCAGACAACAAGGTGATCAACCTGCAGATCCCTGACCGCACCATAGGAAACATCCGTGACAAACAGCACCGTGGAATTGGTGGCGGTCATGGCCTTTGCAATTTCCTCACCCGACAGCATCGGATGCAGGATGTTGCAGATAGCGCCGATCTTATTGACCGCATAGATCAGATAGATCGATTCGGGCATATTCGGCATGCAGATGGTTACGCATTCGTTTTCAACGACATCCAGCTTTTTGAGTGCGACCGCAACACGATCCACATGACGCATAAAATCCTGATATGTAATCTTTGTGTTGAAATATTCGAGTGCAATATTGTGCGGATATTTCAGTGAAGCATCATAGACCATGTCATAAATCGAGCCGTTGTAGTAGTCCAGATGCTCGGGCATACGGTCATAATATTGCAGCCAGGGCTTGGATGCATTGTATTTATATTCATTGAGCTTGGTGACAACCTTGGTGATATAATCGTTTACGATTCCCACTGTTTTCACACCCCTTTTTCAAGTGTAAAGTATTTATACCTTACAAAAAAAAGATTGTCAATATTCAAAAACGGAACAATCTGTTCAGTTCGGTGCTATTGAACGCAAAAAATGTTCAAATTCATTGAAAAATTTTCCTAACATGGCAACATCTTTTTCGTTTCCGCGTGTGCAGACGGAAATGGTCAGCTTGCCGTTGCAGGTGAGCGCCGTTGCCGCGGCACAGGGTTTTTGCTTGGCACCGCCTGCCACGAGCGCATCCGTCACGGGATGACCGTCCAGATCGAAGCCGTATTTTTCAACCGCACCGACATTGCTCAGGGCAAGGTTTGCATTGTTATAAAACAGTCGCACAACCGCTTCCGCCTGCAGATGAATCATGGAAGAATAGGCAAAATGCAACAGCGGGATGCCGTGAAGCCCTAAAAACGGATCGGCTTTATTCTTTTTATTGCTCTCTGAAACCGCCAAAAGGGTTTCAGGCGGTGTTTTGCCGAGGGACGGCACGGCAGCATACATGAAAGTGGTGTGATTGGTGTAGCCGAGCCGTTCGGGGTGCTTTATATATCTGCGCAGATCCACCGCGCAGGACAAATGCAAGGGGCTTTCCGTGTTGCCTGTCAGTGCATACACAGCCGCAATGTAAGCCGCCGCCATGAGGTCGTTGACGGTTGCACCGTTCTGCTTTGCCACGGCAATGGACTTTTGCATGACATCCGCCGGAACAGAGTGAAAAACAATATGTGTCTGCTCGGTGCCGTCTTTTTTTGTAAACGGCAGGGTGCGTTTTTCCTTGACGGTTGCACCTGCGAGCTGCTGCTTTGCTTTCTTCTTCATTTCTGCAGGCATATCCTCATAAACAGCCTCGTAGCTGCGTGTGCCCGTACAGAAACGGGTCGTCACTCTCCCCTGTGCGCAATCCGTATAGGCATTGCACAGGTCCGCGGCAAACTGCTTGAAGCCGCCGCCGTCCATGAGCATATGATTCCAGCGGAACACAAGAATGCTCGTTTGATTGTCATGCACAAGGGCAATTTTCATCTGTGACGGGTCATCGATGGCAACGGGCTGCTCTAAAAATGCAATGGCTGCCGCCTGCAGGTCAGCCGCTTCAATCACCGTCAGCACATCGTCAAGGGTAAAATCCGTCACTTCCCAATACGGTCGGATGGGATTGTTTTTATACAGCGCATGAAACACGGGTGCATTTTTATACAACGCAAGAATTGCATGTTGCAGGCACTGCACATCGGGCACAAAATCATAGCAAAGATAAAACCGCGCCACCCTGTCCATGTACCGGCGGCACAGATAATTCACTTTGTCATACAGCTCGGCAGGAAGCTTTTGTTTTTGCGCCATTTTGCATGCTCCTTATTTTATGATTCTGTCAAAGAAAAATTCCTTTTGCACATCGGTGGTGATGACCTTGATGGGCTTGATCTGATTGAGATTTGCACCATTGGCCCGCAGTTTTTCACGGTATTCGTCATTGGTGCCCTTTTGCAGAAATTTCACCTCGCAGTGTCCCAAAGCACCGCTTTTGATCAGGGGCGCAACGGACACATTGCCTGCACAGAACACATCTTCAAATATGCGTGCATATTCCGCTTCGTCAGCAGGCGTGTGGTCTTTTGTGCTTTCAACGAGAAGCACATAATGTCCGGGGGATGTGCTGCGGTCGGCATAAATGCTGTAGCCGACAAAAAGCTCCTGCATTTTCTCCGAGAAGTTACCGACGATTTCGTCAAATGCCATCTGATTGACCTTTTCGCCGCTGATGTTGGCGATCTGATTGAGTCTGTAGCAGAATGTCACCTTCGGCAGTTGGTTATAAAATCCCGTGACCTTGACAACATCCTCAATGCGGTAACGGTAAAAGCCGCTTAAATTGGTAAGAATAAGCTCATATTCCTTGCCGACCTCGACTTCGGAAATGGTCAGCGGACGGCTGCCTTCGGGTGCATCCAGGGGTAAAAATTCAAAAAATGCATTGTGCGGCAAAAGCACATATTCAAAGCTGTCGAGTTCAATCGGCACCGCCATGAGCGCTTCCGTGGCGGCATAGCCGAGGTAGTGAATGGGCATATCCTCCCCGATGTAACGGCGCAGTTTTTTGGCATAGAGCGACAGCGCACCCGTGCCCATACCGTACAGCCAGCTGCATTTTTTCCAGATGCGGGGAATAACAGGATCAGCAAAGCCTTTTGCGAACTCCGCACGCAGAACGGCTGCACGCTTCGGACGGGGCTTGAGTTTTTTTTCAAGTTTTTTGCGGATGTGGGCAGGCATGCGGATGCTCTCGTCAATGGTGCCCTGCTCAATATCCCTGCACAGCATTTCCCAGTTTTCTTCCATATAGAAAAACATGGATTCGAGGGTGGTAATAAAAATCGTGCCGAGGTAGCTGATATCCTCATCCTGCAAAGCGAAACGCAACTTGACATAGTGCATATCCATGTCAATATTGTCCTCCGGGAACAGCACCTCCATGGGAGAGCTTGTAAAAAACGGAACGAGGGGCTTTAAATTAAGAAGCGGAATGGACGAAAGACAGCTCACCGTACCGCCCGGCACCTTGCGGCGGCTGATTTCGGCAGTCAGCAGACCTCTCTGCGGCGGAATAATACGGTGCTGCTTTGCAAAGTATTTTACGGCACAGCCGACGGGGGCCGAAAAGCTGAAGCACTGGCAGTTCCATTCGGCATGACCCGACATGGGCACGAGCTTGCTTCTGCCCGTACTGCCTGAGGATTCGGTGAAGCGGCGGACATAACGGTTGGTGATCAGCCCTTTTTCGCCGTTTGCCATACGGTGCACAAATTCCTCATAATCGGCATAGGTGGACATGGGAATACTTGCCTGATAATCGGCAACGGTTTTCACATCCGCAAAGCCGTGCTTTTTGCCGTAAACAGTGGAGGCATTGTCACGCATCAAGCGCATGAGCACCCTTGCCTGCATGGCCTTGGCCTGCTTGCTGTATAAATGCAATTTGATGTGCTCGCAAACGCCCAGCATCGCACCGAACGCAGTAAAAACATATCTATGCGGTCTGAATGCCATGACATCACCCGTCCTTTTCGTCAATAATCATGTAAATTATACAACAACATACAATGAAAATCAAGCACTACAAATTATGGTTTGTCGGAGTCTTTGCAAAGTGAATTTTCCTCTCAAACACTTGTCGCCCCTGTAAGGGCAATGTCGTCAACTTAAGGAAAATCAGAGAGATTTTCTGTTGTTAGGGAATTTGAGGGAAAGATGTTTTCTATTATGAGGGTAAGTCCTATCGTCACGGATCGGCACAACACAATCCATGAGTCGGGAATATAATTGATTGAGTAATTTAGCTCGCTTTC
>JAZNCO010000091.1:0-10339 GCA_045587645.1 Acutalibacteraceae bacterium
TTCAGTCGTTGTTTAATTTTCAAGGTCCGTGTCTCGCTCCCGGCTCACTATCGTGTGCCCTCTCGCGAGTGCCTGACTATATTAGCACATCTCTGAGCGTTTGTCAAGTACTTTTTTCAACTTTTTTAAAAAGTTTTTTCAAGTCCTTTTTTAGTCCGCTTCCCTGTTCGCTGTCTCTCCGTTTCCTTCCGGTCGCTGCTCAGGTCCGCTTCGCTCGCTCTTCGCTGTGTTCCTCAGTGCTCGTTAGTTATACACCTTTTTCAGGCATTTGTCAAGCCTTTTTTTCAAAGTTTTTCAACTTTTTTTGAAGTTTTTTTGTGCGCCACAAGATATTGTGTTTTTTGTGTCAATTTACCACAAAAGGAAAGATTTGCTGTGCATGTTTCACAGAAGCTATGGGAACAATTTGGACAGAATAAATAAAAAAGGGTGTAAAACAGACATGAAACTGAAATTGATTCAATCCCGAAAAATCATTGCTTTTCTGACTGTCGCGGTGCTGCTTTCGGGAAGCTTTGTTTTTGCAAAAAGTGACTACTTTTTTCTGAATCATGAAAAGAATGATACACAGGTTTTATCTAAATACGGCTCACGCGGTGAGGAAGTGCGCAAGATTCAGAGCAAGCTCAAGGAGCTGGGATATTACTCCGGTGCAGTGGACGGCATTTTCGGTTCACGAACGCAAAGTGCAGTCAAGGCATTTCAGCGCAATTGCGGTCTGACCGTTGACGGAATTGCCGGGCCCAAAACATTATTATATTTAGGCTTGGGCGGTTCTTCCTCTTCGTCCGGCTCCTACAGCTCCAATGACGTGTATCTGCTCGCAAAGCTGATTGCAGCTGAAGCACGCGGCGAGAGCTACACGGGGCAGGTTGCAGTGGGTGCGGTTGTTCTTAACCGTGTGGAGCACGGCTCGTTCCCTGATTCCATTTCGGGTGTGATTTATCAGGCAGGTGCCTTCAGTGCCGTCAAGGACAGCAACTGGAGTGTTACACCGAATGCCACGGCACAGAAGGCCGCACGCGATGCCATCAACGGCTGGGATCCCTCGGGCGGTGCTATTTATTATTATAATCCGAAAACTGCAAAAAGTCAGTGGATCCGATCCCGACCGATCATTGCAACCATCGGGAACCATGTGTTCTGCTCATAAAAAAGCAAACGGATTGTCAGGCAAAATTGACCGGCAATCCGTTTGTTATTTTTATATTATTACATTATATCAAATCAGAAATCCCATTCGTCTGCAGATTTGGCGGTTGGCCAGAATATGACAGGTGTTTCGGCGGCAGATGTCACTTCTTCCTCCTGTTCCCCGACCTCGGGTATGCGTGCAAAGCGCACGGCACGGTCAAAGAATGCACGGAAGGCTTCCATCTTTTCAAACACGGTACGGCAGTATGCAACCACACTGTCCATATCAGTCAGCTGCTCGTCCTTGATCGGACAACACAGCATCCACTGCTTATATTTAATGTATTCAATCATAGGATCTGCTGCATCAAAGCCTTTTGGTGTCCGGCTGACATGATCACCGCAGAACCATGAGCGCACCTCTTCATCTGCCATGATCCGCGAAAATTCTTCAGAATGCCCGGAAATATAGCGGCGCACGCGGTCGGTCACCTTGCGATTATCGGTAAACCAAACACCCACGCAGATTTCGGAACGATCCTGCGGAGCAATCTGCACATAATAGCTCATGGCAGTTTTTTCACGACCCTCATCACCGACAGCGCAGGCAAACCATGTTTTATAGGGCGGCTTCCCTGCAGCATACCGCGTATCGCGAGCCGTACGATAAATGAAGCGTTTGATCGGAAATTCACGGATACGGTCTGCCATAAAGGGACAAACCTCACACACCTGCTGCGCAATAGCGGCAGTAAAGGCTTCAAAATCCTTGCGCACAGCTTCATACCGTCCATGTGTTTCGTGGAACCATGTGCGGTTGTTGTGCATTTCAAGGTCGGAAAGATAAGACAACATAGGGGTAAAAAACATAAGAACCTCTTTCAAAAAATCCCCGCCGAAGCGGGGATTGAATTTATCTGTCGCTCGGACGGCGCGTTTTGATGGTAATGACAACAGCTGCCGCGACCATGGCAACCAAAACTATAATAAGAATGATACCGATGGACGAGCCGTTGGACGAGAACTGCGTTGCAATTTCGGGCTGCTGGGCGGCACCCATTTCATCTGCATCGCCTGCGGCATTGCCGAGTGTGATGGCAACAGAGAAGGTTTCACCGACAGCAGCGGTGGTGTCATTATAAACCGGTACAGTGGTGGAGGCATCTCCTGCAGGCTCAACCGTGGTTGCAGCATCACCGACAGCCTCGGTTGCACCGTTTGCAGCGGTGGTACCGACAACCGTCAGCCCTGCTTCCGTCGTAACGGGAGCCGTGGTATTGGCAGTATTTGCCTTTGTGGTGGTTGTGCCGGCGGATGTATTGGCTTTGGTCGTGGTTGTTGTGTTGGAGGAGGATGCCTTGGTCGTGGTTACAGGTGCCGTGGTGGAGGCTGCAGGACTGCCTGCATTGTTTGCATTATTGGCAGCTGCTTCACGAGAAGCAAGAACACTGGCAGCAATGGATGCATCAATATCAACATTGCCGCTGTTGTTATTACCGGCAGGCTTTGTGGTGGTATTGGTGTTATTATTGGTATTATTATTGTTATTATTCGGCTTGGTTGTGGTTGTCTGTGCCGCATTGAATGCATCAATAACGGATTGTCTGCTTGCATACGGATCAACATTGTTGATGGATGCGGCAGTGGGAAGATAAGAAGCACCGATGATGGAGGGAGAAATCAGGTCTGCCATGGCAACGGCGCCCAGCTCCGTCAGATGTGCACCGTCGGAGGTAAGTGCAGGAAGCAGAGCCTCGCTGTCAACGGGATTGTCCATGGGACTCATTTCAAAATAACCGTCAATGAGATTGGTGGAACGGATCCATGCATCGAGTTCATCGCACATCTTCTGTGCATCCTTTGTCCAGCTCAGGTCTCCCGTCTGACCGAGGAATTCGCGTTCATAGCCCTTCCATGCGGTCTTGGTGAAGAAATAAACCTTCATACCCTTTTTACGGGCTGCGGAAATGATCTGCTTATAGCCGTTGATGATGTCATCAACAGAAGAATAGGGGGCCTTGCCCTTCATGCTTTCGGTCATAGGATGCAGAATGTCATTCAGACCGATTTTGACAAGCAGAACCTTTGCGCCCGTGATGTCAAGAGCATCACGCTGCAAACGGTCCACTACAGCCTCACCGTAGAGATTGCCGATCAGACCCGTGCCGTCATGCAGAAGGCGGTTTGCTACAATGGAATTATTGACAAAGCCGACATGGGTATAGCCTGCGGTATAGGCTCTTTGTGCAAAATAATGATATGATTCGTTCGTCAGTGTGGAGTCACCGAGGAACACAACCGAGTATGCATCGGCATAGGTGGAACGCACATCCACACGGGTCAGGAACGGAATGGTGTGATAGGTAATAGCACCCGAGGAGATCTGGATTTCACTGCTTGCATTGGTGGTTTTGTTGTTGATGGCACTCTGCGATGCAGCCATATTCAGAAAGCTTCTGCCGCCGTACAGACCGCCTGTCTTTATGTAGGTCGTGGAAGGATAATAAACACTGACCGTGACATAATCAAGAGAGGATGTGGGGAAATAGATGCTGTCGGTCCAGAGGGTCTCGCCGGGCTTGATCTCTGCCGAGGTCTGACCGTCATTGAAGGTAATGGGGGTTGCCGTATCGGTCAGAATGGCAGCCATTGTGCTTGTATCAGTCTTGGCAATGGAGGCTGCACCGATCTTCAGTGTGGCAGTGCCGTATTCATTGGAGAAGCACAGCTTTGTATACAGACCGCCTGCAGAAAGCTGCAGCTGCGTGCGAACAACCGAACGGGCAGGAATGAGGTCATTGAATTTGATATTCGAGGTCAGACTGATGGAGCCGTCTACGGCTGCGGTTGACCAGGAAGAAATCCATGTACCTGCACTCGCGGCTTCTGCCTCGGGCGCAAATGCAAGCAAGCCTGCCGCACCTGACACAAGAATGACTGCCGCTGCAAGGAACATGGCAACAAAGACTTTTATTTTTTTCATCGGAATAATCCCCCATTGAACATCTTTTATTTAAGTAAAATAAATGCGCATAGATATACAAATACAATATAGCACTTAATTTATTTTTCGTCAAGAAGATTTTTTGAACGGTGGTGGAATTTATCGCAAAAAAACAGGGACTGCGTTCACAGTCCCTGTTTTGCTCACGGCAGGATTTTGTTTGTTGTAATGTATTTCACCCCGAACAAACGCAGCCAGTCCACCACCGGCGGGAAGTCCACCGTCCATGCGGCAAGGGTGATTCCCTTTTCGCGTGCCGCTTTCAGCATTTTATAATTATCGGCAAAACCGAAGTTGAACGCAAGTCCCATGTTGTTTTCCTCTGCAAAGGCAATATCCTCATCCGTGATATGATTGAGCAGATACCACACTTCAAGATTTTCATCAAGCTCACGCACCTTGGAAATGCGGTCCTTGTTGAAATCGATCACAATGGCGGTTTCGTATGCACCGGATGCCTTGAGCACATCGAGCATGCTCTGCATATCCTCGGGTGTGCCACCCTTGACCTCGACCATGGCGCGCATGCCGTATTGATTGCAAATCTCCAATGCATTTTCAAAGGTCGTGAAATGCAGGTCGGGATAATTTTCGATACCGTTGCCGTTGTCGATGTTCAGCTGCACAATTTTCTCATAGGTGAAGGAAGATACCTCGCCTTCGCCGTCCGTCATTTTGTCAACCGTGTCATCATGATTGAGAATCCACACACCGTCCTTGGTGGGCATGATATCAAACTCTGCGGCATAAAAGCCTGCCTTGCCTGCTTCCTCAAGCGAAGCAGCTGTATTTTCAGGTGCAACGGCAGACAAGCCACGGTGGGCGGTAAAATAAAGCTCGGTGTTGAGCAGGCCTGCAAGGCTGCGGTTTTCGGAAACGGTCTGCCAACCGAGCCCGAGATAAACAACACAAAGTGCAAGAAACAAAACAACACTGACAAGTGCAGTGAGGGCTTTACGGGTTCTCTTTTTCATAATAAAACCTCCGCATAACTTTTGATTTTACTATAGCAGAACGGATAAAATTTGTCAATTTGATCTAAAAAGAATTGTAAAACGGTGCAAAACATGCTATACTTTAAAATGAAGGAATATAAAATTCTTTTCAAATAAAAAATAAACGGTTTTAACTTTAAAAATAACGGAGGAACATTATGTCTGAAAACAAAAACGATTTTTCTGCCATGAAAGAAGAACTATTCTACAATCCCAGGCACGGCTGCAAGGTGCTGTCTGCCGATGAGATTGCTGCCGCAGATGCTTATTGCGAGGGTTATAAAAACTTTTTAAATGATGCAAAAACCGAACGCGAGGCTGTTTGCGTAAGCCTTGCCGAAGCCGAAAAGAACGGCTTTGTGCCTTATGAATTCGGTAAAAAATACAACGCAGGCGATAAGGTTTACTATAACAACAGAGGCAAGAGCATTATTTTTGCCGTCATCGGCAAGAGAAGCCTTGCTGACGGTGTGCGTATTGCTGCCGCACACATCGACTCTCCCCGTCTGGACCTCAAGCCCAACCCGATGTATGAGGACAATGAGATCGCCCTGCTGAAAACCCATTACTACGGAGGCATCAAGAAATATCAGTGGACTGCCATTCCCCTTGCCCTGCACGGCGTGATGATCAAAAAGGACGGTACAACGGTGAATGTGTGCATCGGTGAGGATGACAATGACCCCAAATTCGTCATTTCCGACCTGCTTCCCCACCTTGCACAGGAGCAGAGCAAGCGCACCCTGGGTGACGGCATCCGCGGCGAAGAGCTCAACATTATCATCGGCAGCCGTCCCTTTGCAGACTGCGATGAAGCAGAAGCGGTCAAACTCAACATCCTCAAGCTCCTCAACGAAAAATACGGCATCATCGAAGCCGATTTCCTGTCGGCTGAGCTCGAAGTCGTTCCTGCCTTCAAGGCTTGCGACATTGGTCTGGACAGAGCGCTCATCGGCTCCTACGGTCATGACGACCGCGTCTGTGCCTACCCTGCCCTGACCGCCATTCTCGAAACCGAAAACCCCGAATACACCGTTCTTTCCGTTCTGACCGACAAGGAAGAAACCGGCTCGGACGGCAACACGGGTCTGCATTCGTCCTATATGGCAGATTTCATCACCGACCTTGCAGAAACCAACGGTGTGCCCGGCAGAATCTGCATGAAGAACAGCGAATGTCTGTCGGCTGATGTCAATGCGGCATTCGACCCCACCTTCTCGGATGTGCTTGAACGCAGAAATGCCGCATATCTCAACAAGGGTATCGTGATTACCAAATATACAGGCTCCCGCGGCAAGGGCGGCACAAGCGATGCCTCTGCCGAATTCATGGGCAGAGTCCGTTCCCTGCTTGACAAGAACGGTGTTGTATGGCAGATCGGTGAGCTTGGCAAGGTTGACCTCGGCGGCGGCGGAACGGTTGCAAAGTATGTTGCCGCACACAACATTGATGTTATCGATGCCGGTGTGCCCGTCATTTCCATGCACGCTCCCTTTGAGGTTGTCAGCAAGATTGATGTCTATATGGCTCACAGAGCATTCAAGGTATTCTTTGCAGATTGATTTTTAAATATACAGGAGGAAAATTACTATGGCAAACAGATTCGTTCTCAATGAAACAAGCTACCACGGCGCAGGTGCAATCAAGGAAATTCCTGCCGAAATCAAGGCAAGAGGCTTCAAAAAGATCTTCGTCTGCTCCGACCCCGATCTTATCAAGTTCAATGTCACCAAAAAAGTGACCGATGTGCTGGATGAAGCAGGCATCGAATATGTCATCTTCTCGGACATCAAGCCCAACCCCACCATTCAGAATGTGCAAAACGGTGTTGAAGCCTTCAAAGCCAGTGCATGTGACTGCATCGTAGCCATCGGCGGCGGTTCTTCCATGGACACCGCAAAGGCAATCGGCATCATCATTACCAACCCCGAATTCGCTGATGTGCGTTCTCTTGAAGGCGTTGCTCCCACCACAAACAAGTGCGTGCCCATCATTGCCGTTCCCACCACCGCAGGCACAGCCGCCGAAGTGACCATCAACTACGTTATCACCGATGCGCAGAACAACCGCAAGATGGTCTGTGTAGATGTGCACGATATTCCCGTTGTGGCTGTTGTTGATCCCGATATGATGTCCACCATGCCCAAAGGTCTGACTGCTGCAACCGGTATGGATGCCCTCACCCACGCAATCGAAGGCTACATCACCAAGGGTGCATGGGAAATGAGCGATATGTTCCATCTCAAGGCAATCGAAATCATTGCTTCTTCCCTTCGCGGTGCCGTCAACGGCTGTGACAAGGGCAGAGAGGGCATGGCTCTCGGTCAGTATATTGCAGCCATGGGCTTCTCCAATGTCGGTCTGGGTATTGTGCACTCCATGGCACATCCTCTGGGCGCTCTGTATGACACCCCCCACGGTGTTGCAAACGCTATCATTCTTCCCACCGTCATGGCTTACAACGCACCTGCTACCGGTGACAAATACCGTGCCATCGCAAAGGCAATGGGAGTGGAAGGCACCGATGCAATGACCATCGAAGAAGCTCGCGAAGCTGCTATCAACGCAGTCCGTCAGCTTTCCGCCGATGTCGGTATTCCTGCCGACCTCAAGGAAATCGTCAAGGAAGAGGATATTCCGTTCCTTGCACAGAGTGCATTCGACGATGCCTGCCGTCCCGGCAACCCGAGAGATACTTCCGTTGAAGAAATCGCCGCACTGTTCAAGGAACTTCTGTAAACGAAGAAAGAGGGTTTATTATGGGCTTTGTAAAGAGTGTTACACTGCACTATTTTGATATTTTCCCCAAGGTGTTCCCTGCTGACAAGGAAGTGGAAATCACAATCAAACCCCTCGGCAGCCGCATTTCGTTTGTGCCTGACACGGAATACACCATTGAACTGTGCCCCATGAACGAGGGTTGCACCCGTGACTATCCGCACGTTTCAAGATGGGCATATAAGACTGTAACCCCCTGCGAGGACGGTTGCATCCGCTTCAAGCACGCATTCCCCGACGAACAGGAACACTTTGTAAGAGTGATTCTTGACGGCAAAGAGCTTGTTGAACTGTCGGTTTATTCGCTGTATGAGGATCTGTGCGGCAGATATCCCTTCATCGGCGACCTGCACATGCATTCCACCTGCTCGGACGGCAGACAGGCACCTGCTGTGGTTGCCTCCAACTACCGCCGCAAGGGTTACGACTTCATGGCACTGACCGACCACGGCAGATATTATCCGTCTCTGCGCCTGAAGGAGCTGTTCAGGGATGTTCCCATTGAACTGAATCTCGTCGAGGGTGAAGAGGTGCACATGCCCAAGGGTGACGAATGGCACATCAACGATGTGCACATCGTCAATTTCGGCGGCGAATGGTCGGTCAACGGACTTATCAAGGGCGAAGCCAACGACACCGAAACCGACGGTGCCATGTCCGGCAGAAGCATGACCGGCTCTGCTCCCGACCAGATGACCAAGGAAGAATTCTTTGCCGAGGTCGATGCACTCAAGGACACGCTTGACATTCCCGACGGTATTGAAAAGTATACATACGCTTGCTGTGTTTATATTTTCGACAAGATCCGTCAGGCAAACGGCCTTGCCATTTTCCCGCATCCCTATTGGAGAAACAATGTCAATCATGTTCCCGAAAAGATGTGGAAGGAAATGTTCAAAAACCGCATTTTCGATGCATTTGAGGTGCTCGGCGGTGAACGCGAATTCAACCACAACGGCTATCAGACCGCCGCATGGTATGAGCAGTGGGCAAACGGCAACAGAATGCCCATCGTCGGCAGCACCGACACCCACGATTCCATCAATCCCAAGGCAGACATCTGCTGCACCATGGTCTTTGCACAGGAAAACGAGCGTGTTTCCATCATCAATGCCATCAAGGATTATTACTCGGTTGCCATTGACACCATCAGTGCCGAATACCGCATTGTCGGTGACCTGCGCCTGACCCAGTATGCTTCGTTCCTGTATGAAAACTTCTTCCCGTTGCACGATGAGCTGTGTTACGAGGAAGGCAGAGCCATGAAGGACTATGCTTTCGGTGAAGAAGGTGCAAAGGAAATTCTTTGCCTGATTTCGGGCAGAATGAAAGCTCAGCGCGAAAAGTACTTCGCATTTTAAAGAATAATACATAACAAACCCGATTTGCTCGTCTGTGTACTGAGCAAATCGGGTTTGTTGTTGATTGTTGAGGTTTATTTGTCTGTGGAAACAGCAGACGCAGCGGGATCGTCGGTTTGGGGTGCGGTCTTGGTCTTGAACACAGTCAGGTCATTTTCAAGCAAAACGGCAGGAAGTGTGAACACAAGAACGGCAATCAGTGCACGCATGAGCAGGGTCGGGAGCATGTTCAGCACGGTCAGTGTCAGGTGGTCTGTAAGATATTCCTGCGCCTGCAAAAACACAGAGGCAATCTGGCTTGCAACAAAGAGGAGAACCTGCAGCATATACAGAATCCCGGGCAGAAAACGGATTTTCTGCAGTTTGGCTTTTGCCGGAGCGAGCTTTTCAATCAGCGAGCTGCTTACGATGACGGCAAGCAATGTGTACACAACAGCACCAAGCACAAACATGACTGCGCTGAGAAGCATGGTCACCAGCTGACCTTGTGTATTTGTGTAGTGCTCGGGGGCCACGGATGCTGCAAGCGCATACTGAACCAGTGCGGAAAGGGCATACACCGTGTTTGCAGCAGAAGAAACTGCCTGTGCAAGCAGGTATGCAATAAAGCCTGCGGAAAAGATTTTTACGGTTTTGGTTTTCATAATTACATCTCCTTTTTTATCGGTCACAGAAAATGCTGTCTGTTTCCTTTACATTCTTATTTTAACAGAAATCCAAGCGGAATAAAATAGCAAAAAATGCAAAAAACAGTCCCGATTTTTTGCATAAAGTGCAAATTTACTTGAGCAAAATCAGAATTGTCGCAAAAAAAAGGGATCTTCACGGAAAGTTCGGGGATTTTGATTGAGGGAAATGCAAATTGGAGTTTGTCGCTGACTTGCCGTTACTCACAAGCCGACCTACTCTACCCCTTGCCGCCCCTGAAAGGGCAATGTCGTCAACTTAAGGAAAATCAGAGAGATTTTCTGTTGTTAGGGAATTTGAGGGAAAGATGTTTTCTATTATGAGGGTAAGTCCTATCGTCACGGATCGGCACAACACAATCCATGAGTCGGGAATATAAT
>JAZNCO010000092.1:0-15154 GCA_045587645.1 Acutalibacteraceae bacterium
GACAGAATCGGGATAAGCACTGCGCAGGCTATGCTCTGAAACAGCACATAAAACCACGTGCCGAGGGTGCTCTGCGAAACGCTCTTGGTGAACATATTTTTGGTGATCCCCGTCAGGCTGCTTGTGACAATGGTAATGACAAGCAGAGCAAGGGTAGGTAAGGCAAGAATCATAGGAGTTCCTTTCTTTTATAAATTATGGTTTAGCGGGGAGTTTGCTAACGTTGTGCTATCGCACAATAGAGAACCCCCGGCGAGGGCCGATTCCCCCACAGTGTGGGGGAAATGTCTGCGCAAGCAGACAAAGGGGGACGGCGCCGTCAGCGTCTACGAAAAACAGTCCCCCGGACTGTTTTTCTACTCTCCTGCGCTTATTGGCGGATAAAGTGTTCTGCTCATTGCGATGAGCGGCAAGGGCGCTGCCCCTTGACCCCGCAAGCTTTTGAGAAAAGCTTGACCAAAACTTTTAATAGTTGGCAATCAAATCAAGTTTCAGCTAACCATTACCCCGCTAAACCATAATTTCCACACCGTTTTCAACTCCGCACCTGATTTTTTACCACATCGGTTACCACACCGAACCCTTTTTTTACAAAACCGTTTACTGACCGATAAAATACCGCAATGCCTTCTGCAAAAGGCTTTTCGGACTGTCCGTTTTCTTGTTTTTCAAGACCGTTTCCGGACAGAGCCTTATTTTTTCAACACTGTTTCCGGGTCTGCCGCCTGTTTTTTCAGCACCGATTACGGACCGTACATACTATTATATAAGAAAGAAAGATATAAGAAGGTTGCAAGAAGGTATAGAAAGAGAAAGTGCACACGCACAATCTGAAAAATTTTTTTAAATTTTTTTAATTTTTTTTCATTTTTGAGCGTAAATGGGGAGAAATCCGATTTTGTGTTTTGTATAATGGTTTCACAAAGCACAAAGGAGGTATCCATGGCAGGATTTATCAAAATTTACAGAGATGCGCTGGACTCTGATTTGTTATATAAGCCTGCATTGCTGCAGGTATGGATGTATCTGAACAAGCAGGCACGATATGTCAGAACCGTGCAGGACGGCATTGAAATTCTGCCGGGACAGCTTCTGCTGACCGCCGCGGAAGTTGCACAAGCCTGCCGTCTGCAGGAGGACAATGTACGGTATGCATTCTCCTGCCTTGAAAAACGAAAGCTGATCCGTCGTGAGAATATCCGTAACCGTTATTCGTTGATCACCCTGCTCGATCCGTCAGAAAAGCAGACAAAGAATACCGAAAGGAGCGCACCGCAGCCGGCAAGGTTGGCACCGCAGCCGCCCAAGCCGACACCCCCACCAAAGCCGCAATATGACAGGAACGGCTTGGCGAACACGGCATCCTATGATCTTGAAGCAGCAGAAAAACGCGCACGCGAAAGCATTCCGACCTTAACAAAACGCAAGCGAACGGGGTTTTAGTATAAATATTAAAAAAATTATAAAAGAATATAGATTTTAAAGGAAATATATGCTATACTTATTTTAATTATCGGCATTTTTTATATGCTTTTGAAAGGAAGGATCCTTTTTGAATATCAACATCAACGGAATCGATGTCAATTACCTGCAGCTCGGTGAGGGCGAAGCGGTTGTGATGCTCCACGGCTGGGGCGCAAACGCACAGCTTTTTGAAAATGCCGCACAGGTGGTTGCACAGAAATACAGCGTGTATGCACCCGATTTCCCGGGCTTCGGCGGCACTGCCGAGCCTGCAGAGGTATGGACGGTGGACGATTACACCGATTTTGCAATCAGCTTCATTTCCGCACTCGGTCTTAAAAAGGTCATCCTGCTCGGTCATTCCTTCGGCGGCAGAGTGATTATCAAAATGGCGAACAGAGAAAATCTGCCGTTTGAAATTGACAAAATCATTCTCACGGATGCGGCCGGCATCAAGCCCGAAAAGAGTGAAGCACAGCTCAAAAAAGAAAAAATCAGCCGTCTCGGCGGCAAGCTGCTCAAACCCTTCCCCGGTGTGCTCGAAAAGGTGCAATCCATGACCGGCTCGGCCGACTACCGTGCTGCTTCACCGCACATGCGTAAAATTCTTGTCAATGTGGTCAACGAGGATCTGACACATCTTCTGCCCGGGGTCAAGCCCTCGACACTGCTCATCTGGGGTGATCTTGACACCGCCACACCGCTGTCTGACGGTCAGAAAATGGAAGAAATGATGCCCGATGCAGGTCTTGCCGTGATGCATGGCTGCACGCATTTTGCTTTCCTTGAAAATCCCGTTCTGTTTGCCAATATTCTTCGTTCATTTCTGAACATTCAGTAAGAGAGGAGTAAAAAAATGAGTCCTGCATTGCAAATTCTGTACGGACTGAGCGTTCTGCTCGGCTACTATGCCGTGTTCCGTATGACACTTTCCAATCTGCACATGTTCCAGCTCAACGGCTACCGTGCCGACACGCAGTTCGGCTGGTTCAGAAAGAATTTTTCAAAGTATATTGTCAATGTCCTGCTGATTCCCGTGGCGGCGCTGTTCGCATTCGTGGCGGGTGACATCTTCCCCATTCTTGCCGCAACGGCATTGAATGTGCTTTACTGTGCCGTGCTTCCGTTCAACCGCAAGACGCAGGCAAAGAAGCCGCTTGTGTGGACACCGCGTGTCAAGCGCATGACCGCAACGGCACTGCTTGAATACGCAATTTTCATGGGTGCTTCGTTCTATACCCTTTCCACTGAAAAATATCTGCTTGCATTCGGCATCGTGGCACTCAATGTTGCACTCTGCCCGATTCTGATCGTGCTTGCAAACGGCTTTAATCAGCCGATGGAAAAGGGCATCAACGCACGCTACACAAGAGAAGCCAAAAAAATGCTTGCCGCCTGTCCCGCACTTGACACCATCGGCATCACGGGCTCCTACGGCAAAACGAGCGTGAAGTTCTATCTCTACACCATTCTGCGCGCATGGAAGGACACGCTTGTCACCCCCGAAAGCTTCAACACCCCCATGGGCATTGTCAAGACCGTCCGCGGTGAGCTGAATGCCATGCACCGCATCTTCCTTTGTGAAATGGGTGCCAAATGGGTCGGCGACATCAAGGAGCTGTGCGATATTGTGCATCCCAACCACGGCATCATCACCGCCTTGGGCGAACAGCATCTTGAATCCTTCAAGTCGGTTGAAAACATCCGCAAGACCAAGTATGAGCTTGCCGACAGCCTCCCCGAAAAGGGCAGACTGTATGTCAACTTCGACAACGACAGTATCCGCAAGAATCCCCCCAAGCACAAATACATCACCTACGGCACCACCAAGGACTGCGACTGGTACGCTTACGAAATCGTTTCCACCGCTGACGGTACACAGTTCACCGTGCACTCCCCCGACGGTGAGGAATGCCGCTTTACCACCAAGCTGCTCGGTATTCACAATGTGCTGAACATCACCGCCGCCATCGCAGCCGCACACGGCTTCGGCATGCCGCTGGAAGAAATGAAAATGCCCGTGCGCCGTATTGAGCCCGTCAAGCACCGTATGCAGATCGTGGAAAAGAACGGTGTGACCATCATCGATGATGCGTTCAACTCCAACCCCGCAGGCTGCAAGGCTGCGCTTGAAACCCTCGGCGGCATGGACGGCATGAAGGTGCTTGTCACCCCCGGTATGGTCGAGCTCGGTGAAAAAGAAGAAGAACTGAACCGCATCTTCGGTCAGCAGGCGGCTGCCGTCTGCGACATGGTCGTGCTGGTCGGCGAAAAGCAGACAAGACCGATTCTGCAAGGACTGAAAGACAAGAAGTTCCCCGACGAAAAGATTTATATTACCGACGAATTCCTCGACGGTATGCAGAAGGTATATTCCGTTTCGAGCGAAAAGAAAAAGATCGTTCTGCTTGAAAACGATCTGCCCGACAACTATTAAGCAAGGAGGAAAAACGATATGAAGATCAAGCTTGCCGTTCTGTTCGGCGGTATGAGTGTTGAGCATGAAGTATCCGTTATTTCCGCTTTGCAGGCGGTCGCTTCGCTCGACACCAATAAATACGACATCTACCCCATTTACATGACCAAGAACAATGAATTCTACACCGGCCCCGATGCAGGCTTCATTGAATCCTACCGTGATATTCCGGCACTGCTGAAAAAATGCACCCGTTGCTTCTTTATTAAGGACGGTAACAAGGTTAAGCTCATGCGCTATCCGCTGAAACGCTTCGGCAACAATGTGCTGACCGATATTGATGTTGCCTTCCCCATCGTGCACGGCACGAATGTGGAGGACGGTGTTCTGCAGGGCTATCTCAAGACCCTCGGTCTGCCGTTTGTCGGCTGTGATGTGCTGTCCTCGGCAGTGGGTATGGACAAATATGTTATGAAAACCGTGCTCATGCAGTGCGGTGTGCCGGTGCTCGATTGCATCCGTGTGAATGTGCGCGAGTTTGCAGAGCCGGATAAAATTCTGGATGAAACAGAAGCCAAAATCGGCTATCCCGTCATTGTCAAGCCCGTCAACCTCGGCTCGTCAGTCGGTATCAGCCTCGCAAAGGACCGCAGAGCCTTGCTGCATTCCCTGGACGATGCATTCCGTTATGCACCGCAGCTGCTCATTGAAAGAGCCGTTACGGATCTGACGGAAATCAACTGCTCGGTCTGCGGTGACGTGGATTACGCAGAAGCCAGCGAATGCGAACAGCCCCTCAAGACCGATGAAATCCTCAGCTATGCCGACAAATACACCTCCGGCGGTGGCGGCTCCAAGGGCGGCAAAACAGGTGCCAAGGGCGGCAAGCTCGGCGGTGCCAAGGGAAGCGGCTCCAAGGGTGCCGGCATGGCAAGTCTGTCGCGTAAAATTCCTGCCGACATTTCCCCTGAACGCAGGGAAGAAATCCGCAGCATGGCGGTCAAGGCATTCCAGGCACTCGGCTGCAACGGTGTGTCGCGTATCGACTTCATGATTGACGGCGCAACCGACAAGGTTTATCTGAACGAAATCAACACCATTCCCGGCTCGCTTTCGTTCTATCTGTGGAAACCCGTGGGTGTGGAATACAACGTGCTGCTCGACCGTATGATTGAGCTTGCACTCAAGCGCCGCAGACAGGAGGACAGCTTCACCTATTCGTTTGACACCAACATTCTCGCCGTGGATCGCTCCTTTACATCAACAGGAGGCTCCAAGGGCGGCAAGCTCGGCACCAAAGGTTAATCGCAAAAAAAATAAACCGCTTGCTATGCAGGCGGTTTTTTTGAATATTTTATTCCCCTGTTTGCCAACAGCCCTCGGGCAGGCTTGCCATGTGGCCGTCGGCATAGGTGAGGGTGATCTGTGTGATCTTTGCGGCAGTGACCGCTTCATCACCCCAGAGCTCCTTCCACACATACCCCGTGCGCACACCGGCGGCAAGGTTGCTGACTGAGCAATTTTTCGTAATGAGCAGCTTGCCGTTCTTATCATAGCCGACAACCGTCATATTGATCTTCGTAAGGCCCTGTGTATCGGTATTTTTGAGCGTGACGGTAAGATCGTTTTCGCCGCTGTTGACCGACATGCTGACCACACTGATGCTCTTGCTTTTAACCGTCACTGTGACCTTTTCGCTGTAATCCACACCCGAGCAGGTCAGCGTTGCCGTTCCTGCGCCCTTGGCGGTGATGACATTGCTGCTGTCCACGGTGAGCACATCCGTGTTGTCGGAAACGATTTTCAGAGTGGCATTCTGAATGACACCGGAAAGCTTGAACTGCTGTCCCTCATTGACCTGAATGACTTCATATTTAAAGCCGCAGAACTTTGCCGTGTCGGGCAGAACGGTGATATTAAAGGTGGCAGAAGCACCACCCGGGAAGGTGCATGTGATCTTTGCGGTTTTGTCGGAAAGGGAGCTGTATGCCTTGGTGCAGGAAACAACACCGTCCTTGACGGTCACGGCACTGTTGGAGGAGGTCCACACCGCATCGGCGGCAGTGATATCGGACGGCTGAATGACAATGGAATCGGTCAGCTTTCTCTCCTTGCCGACAGGCAGATAGAAATTCGTACGGTTCACGGTCAGCTTTTCAACCGTTTTTGCGACCGTCACGGTGCAGGTTGCACTGACACCCGAATTGGCGGTTGCCGTGATGACGGCAGTGCCCTTGTCCTTGGCGGTAATAACACCGTTGGTCACGGTTGCCACAGCGGTGTCACTGCTGGTCCAGCGCAGTGTGCGGATGGTTGCATCCGTTGGGAAAATAATGGCGGTCAGCGTTTTCTGCTCACCGACAGACATGGTCAGGCTGCTCTGATTCAGCAGCACCGAGGTGGCAGGCACCGCATAGAATGCCTCCAGATTGACCGACACACGCAGAATAAAGCGTGCATCCGCGGAAGTGATCTCACCGCTGCCGTCTGCATCCAGCGCAAATTTCTGCGCATCGGTCAGGCTGTTTTCCAGACCGACACTGCAGCGCAGGGCAAGACGGGCATCGTTTGCACCGACAGAGCCCTGTGCATCGCCGTCACCGTCGCCCCATACGGAGATGGAGGCGGTGAACTGCACATTGGCATCCATGCCGTCACCATCGTCAAGTACAAGCAGGGTCATGCCGGTGGCAAGCACATCGTTGCGCGATTTGCCGTTGCCGTTTTTGTCAATGACCTGCATGGTGCCTGCGCTGGTCAGGCTGTCGATCAGCGTACCGACCGTTGTGCCCGGAGCAATGGCATACAGCAGTCTTTTGGCTGCATTATAGCTGATTTTTTTGGCATTGTCCCTGAGCGCAATGCTGTAGTCCACATAGGGTACGGTTCGCTCCTCGCGTGCATCGCAATGCAGGCAATCGCGCTTCTGCTTCTGCGTTTTGCCGTCCTCGGAAACGGAAACGGTCTCCCAGCTGCCGAACACATGGCGGTGATCCACCGTCACACTGACAGCCTTGCAAAGTGCATTTTCACCGTCAGACAGAGCGAAGCTGTAGGTATTCTCCGACACAGCCGCCTTGTTTTCAAAGGTCAGCGTTGCCAGAAGAAGCAAGCCCTGCTGTGTGCCTGCTTTACTGTATTGATATGAAAAGGAGATTGCACCTGCGGAAACACCCGTTGCGGTCAGCGTACACTGCCCGTCTGCATCATGGATGTCAAGTGTCTGCAGAGAGAACACGGAATCATCATACTGCAGAGAGAAGGCTTGCTGCGCGGTTTCATCAACATTCACATACAGATGCAGCGTGATGCTGTCCCCGACACCTGCAGAAAGGGTATCGGTTTCCATATTGGACGAAACCGCAAAAAGTGCAGCAAAGGGGGTTTCTGCTGTCGGCACAGCCTGCGTTGCCGCTGCGTTGAGGCACAGCAGTACCGACAGCAAAAGGATCGTAAATAAGGCAGAAAACTTTTTCTTCATGGCTTTTATGCACCCGGGGTAATGGTTACAACCGTATCCTCGGTGATGTTATCGATGTTGTAAATTGCGTAATAATAGGCTCTGTCGTTATTCTGATCGTAATCGGCGATCCATTCGCTTGCATAGTTGCCGCCGATCTCGTTGCCGGGAGCCCATGTGACGGTGACATCCTGCAGTGCATCGTACTTGTAAACAACAAGAGAAATGTTGTCACCGCTGCCGACCTTGTAGACATTGCCGTTGAGCTCATCCTGCGTTGCACCCTGCAGAACGGTATAATCGAGCACATTGCTGTCGTTGTTGATGGTGACATTGTAGGTGACATCCATATCGCTGAAGAACGGCAGGTTGATACCCAGCAGGTTCAGCAGGAAGCGCAGAATTCGCATGATGAGATTCATGGTATCGGCACTTTCCGTTGTCTTGACACCGCTGACGTTGATGGTGATGTCGGTGGTGACATTTTCAACTCTGTACAGTCTTGCACCCGTGGAATCCGTACCGTAACTGGTCAGGGTTTCAAGATTGCCCAGACCGATCTGACCGAGTACGGCAGAGGGGTCAAAGCCGAGCTCCTCGGACAGGGTGTCCTTACCTCTTGTGACGGATACGGAAAGATTGTTGACAACGGTATCCTCAGCCAGAACAAGACGGAAATCAAAGCTGTCGCCGTAATAAACGACCTGATAGTTGGTGTTCTGCAGTGTGCGGCAACGGTATTCGCCTTCCTCACCCTTGGGAAGATAGATAAAGAAATGCGAACGAAGCAGAACATCGCCGTTTTCACCGCGTTCAACAACCTGAATGGTCATATCCTGATTGACAAGCACGGAATATTCGCCCTTGACATTGGGCTTGACATTGACACCGTTGGCTCTGACAACAACCGTGGTCTGGTTGTATTTGGGAGAGGTCTTGACCTTGAAGGTTACGATCTCACCGTCGGCAGCCGCCATGCTTCTGGGCATTTTCTTGACGGTGTAATAGACGGGATTCTCGGGGAAGCCCTTGATAATATCCTTTGCAAGGATATAACGGTCATTTTCGGCATCGTAAATGTAATCATTTTCATACAGCCATTCGGGATCGGCGAGCTTTTCGGGATCCTCCTCAAGCACGTATTCAAATTCGCCGTCCTTGGAGGTGGCGAACCAGTAGCCGTCCTTGAAGTCCTCGGAAGGCTGGGTGAATGTAACGGTGTACATTCCGGTTCCGTCGTCGGCGAGATCCACACCGGGCAGCGTGCTGACAGCAAGATCGGTTGCTGCTGCGGCAGGGATGCAGGCAAGAACGGTCATCATAAGCGCAAGCAGGACACAAAGCAATTTTTTCATCGTTTTTTCCTCCGTTTTGGTAGATTTCTATATACAGAATACGGTAAAGACTTTACCGATTCTTTTCGGACATGTTAATTTTTTGGTTTTATAAGCCGACGCTGTAACGCAGAACGGTTCTCGCATCGGCGGCGGTGATTGAGCCGTCCCAATCGGTATCGGCACATTCGGTCTGCTTCACATCAAGCTTTTCAAGCCCGACCGCAGCACGAAGCACGGCTCTGGCATCGGCAGAGGTCACGGCAGAATCGCCGTCCGCATCGCCCATGACAAGAAGCGCACCGTAAAAATTGAACACACTGCCCATGGCAGGTGCAGACGGTGTCGGTTCTGCATCCGTCCCCTTGCTTTCATCCGTTACAAAATACAGTCCCGGTCCCTTGCTTCGGAAGGTGATGCAGGTGCGGTCATAGTCTGCCGGCAATTCAAGCAATCGCTTGCCGACCTCATCCACAAAATAAACCGTGCATTTTCCTCTTTTGAGCTGTTCACCCAGAGGCAGACGGATGATCGCCGCATCGGCAGGGTCAAAGGTTTGCCCGTCGGCATACAGAAAATAAATATCATACAGCTCAAAGTGCTTGGAGGTCTGCACTGCCTGCTGCACCTCCTCAAACACCCTGCCCGAGGTGATGCGGTCAGCCGAAAGATAGGCATTGTCGGGGAAGTTGTCCGAAGCACGGTAAGCGACACCGGCACCCGACACACTGTCGGTCAGGATATATGCCGCACCGAATGCCACACGGGTGCTCCACACCGCACCGTACCAACCTTCAAAGGTGCAACGCAGATACACATTGCCGCCGTCGGGAAGCTGCATTTTTCCGCCTGCGCCGTCTGCAATGCGCATCCAGTCCATATTGTCGGTGCGCAGCTCATAGCCGTCGATCTGCCCGAGATACGCTTCGGGTGTTTCAAAATACAGAACGGCATGATCTTCCTTTTCTTCGGTGTAAGCCCATGTGATTTCGGGCACCCCGGCGGCATTTGCCAAAGGCAGGCTGCAAAACACAAGCAGCACACAGACAAGGCTGCACAAAAGGGCTCTTATCTTATTCATCGTATCCGTTGGGATTGTTCTTCTGCCAACGCCAACTGTCCTCACACATCTTGTCCACACCGCGCTCGGCTGTCCAGTTGAGCAGCTCGTTGGCACGCGAGGCATCGGCATAAGAGGTATCAATATCACCGGGGCGGCGTTCGGCAATGACATAGGGCAGGGGCTTGCCGCATGCCTTTTCAAATGCCTTGACCAGCTCAAGCACGCTGACACCGTGACCGGTGCCGAGGTTGAAGATTTCTGCGCCTGCGGTCTTGAGCGCACGCTCCACGGCACGGACATGACCGATGGCAAGATCGGTGACATGGATATAGTCACGCACACCCGTACCGTCGGGGGTGTTGTAGTCATCGCCGTAGATGCTCAGCTTTTCACGCTTGCCGACAGCAACCTGCGTGATATAGGGCATGAGGTTGTTCGGAATGCCGTTGGGAGCTTCACCGATCATACCGCTTTCGTGCGCACCGATGGGATTGAAATAACGCAGGATGCAGACATGCCATTCGGGATCGGAAATGCACAGATCCTTGAGGATGCGCTCAATGTACAGCTTGGTGGTGCCGTAGGGATTGGTGGTCTTACCCTCGGGCATATCCTCCTTGAACGGAACGGGATTGTTGTCGCCGTAAACGGTAGCAGATGAGCTGAAAACAATGCACTTGCAGCCTGCATCGTCCATTGCCTGCAGCAGCGTGACGGTGCCTGCAATGTTGTTATCATAATAAAGAAGCGGCTTTCTGACACTTTCGGGAACCGCCTTCAGGCCTGCGAAGTGAATGACAGCCTCGGGCTTGACCTCGGCAAAGACCTTGTCCAGTCCTGCCTTGTCACGGATGTCGCAGGTGTAAACGGGAAAGGATTTGCCCGTGATTTTTTCAACACGCTTGCAGCTTTCGGCATTGGAATTGCAGAAATTATCAAGCACGGCAATCTCAAAGCCTGCATTGAGCAGCTCCACACAGGTGTGTGAGCCGATAAAGCCGGCACCGCCGGAAATAAGAATAGCCATAATATATGTTCCTCCTGAATTTTAGGATTTAAGACTCTGTTTGCTCGATATAGCCTTGGGAAGCCTGCTGATCGAGCACATGATCGGTCACAAAATACGAAGCGGCAAAGCCGACAGCCATGGCAAGCAGGGTAAGCACGGCAAGCAATGCCTTTTTGCCCGGTGTAAAGACAGAAACGGGCTCGTCCTCATCCTCCTCGGCAAGTACCTTTTTGTGCATGGCTTTTACCTTTTCGAGTGCAAATTTGAACAGCTCCTCGGTGCAGCGGTCAAGGAATTCGGAAATTTCCTCCCCGTTGACGGAATGTACCTCACGCACCTCGGTATCGTCATCATCGGTAAAGGCAAGATAGACGCATTTTTCGGTCTGTGCCGTTGCCTCCGAACCCGTAAAAAAGGCACTGGTCATTGCCGCACCGTAGGGGTTCCCCTCAAGCTCGCAGGCGGCAATGGAAAGATTGGCGGCATACTCAAGCGGCGGCAGCTTGCCTCTTGTTTCCGCAGACGGAGTAAAACGCAGCATCGGCATGAAGCCGGGAATTTTTTCAGCCGCATTGCGGATGAGCACGGCGGTTTTGGTGCCCGACACACCCATTTTTTCATTGAACGAATGCAGCTCCTCGCAGAGCTTTGCCATGTAATAGCGGCTTGATGCATCCGTGGGGATGCGGCAGCCGTAAAATTCGTTGAGATAGGGAATAACCTGCTGATTGAGCAGTGTTACGGTTCTGTCCTTGTGATGCGGCAGCAAAATCAGATTCTGCTGTCCTGCCGTAACGGCAAAGCCTGCATACAGACCGTCCCCCAGACAGAAGATCTTCTTCCCTGCCGGCACGGCACAGTGCGCAATCATCTCATCCGAGCCCGAAAGGAAATCCCCGATGGTGTTACGGGTGTTCTTTGCAATTTCGGGCAGGGATTGCAGCTGCAGATGCAGTGCCTTTGCAAGCAGGCTCTTGATGTGTGCATAGTCGGAGGTATCTGCCAGAAGCAGCACCGTGTGCGTTCCCTGAAAACGGGTGGAAAATTCAGGCAATGCCTCGGTTACGGATTCGTAATAGGCAACCTCCCTGCCTTTCGGAAGATAGCCGTTGAACATGTAGCGCAGCACGTCACCGAGCTGTGCGGTATCGGAATTCCAGCGTGCACCGAATGTCAGAATTTTGAATCTAATATCCATATCGTTTCCCTCTCACACGCAATGTGGTCAACTTATGGTTTTTCGGGGAATTGGTTTATCATTCTGTAGGGGTCGGCGCCTCGACGACCCGAGCAATCCGTCCATCCGATTTCGGGATGCCGAGGGCGTCATCCCCTACAAAATTGAACCGTAAATCTTTTTATGAAAACATAATTATCATACGCAATCCGCAGAGAACGGATATTATCCGTTGCGACCCCGTCCAACCGGTTTTTTGCGAACGGAACGCATGATATGCCGGAACGCATGATATGCGTTCCCTACGATTGAACACCAACATCCCGATAGATTAAGTCAACAACATTACTCTCACTTGTCGATTGAAAATGATTTTATACTAAGTTTTATCCTAAGCTTTCCTCGGGGGCAAGCGTAGCTTCGGGTGTGAAGCTTTCCTCGCCCGCATTCTCATCGGGTACATATTCGGGGTCTGTCACGATCTCTCCCTCAACAGGCTCCTCACCTGCAGCATCGGTGGGTGCATCGGTTGCAGCCGACTGCGTTGTGCCGACGGCAGCGGTGGTGCCGGTGACGGCAGAGGTGGAGTTTTCATAGGTGATGCCGTAGTAGGCATTGGGATAAATGCAATCGCTGTTGACGGTGGCATTGCTTGTGTTGACAAGCAGATCCTCGCCTGCACGCACCTGACGGGCAAAGATGGTCAGTCTGCCGTCCTTGAAAAGATCCTGATAGCAGGTGTAAAGGGTCAGGATATTGTCGCCTGCCACCACATCCACATCAATATCATACATGGAGTGCGCACGGACATCGTCAATAAAGGAAAGGAAGGAGGTGTCACCGGTGAACTGGGTGTACAGGTATTCAAATTCATCCGTGGACGAGTCGGACAGCGTGACGGCAAAGACCTTCCAGTAGGTCATACCGTTGAACAGCGTGTTCATGGAAAGCACGGGTGCATTTCTGTAGCCCGAAAGCTGGAGATAACGGGTCAGGTTGTAGAACAGCAGACCGTCATGCGTGTTGTGACCGTAAATGATGGTGTTGCGGCTCAGTCCCGGGCTGCTCATGTTGTTGCGGTAGTCCACAAAGGGTGTGCCGTATTTAGTATCTTCCTTATAAAAGTCACGGTAGAGGTAATAGTCATTGTCGGTTGCCTGCAGAACCATGGTGGAAATATCGGCACCCTCGATCTTGATCCAGCCTGCAATATCCTGATTGAGCGCATACAGCTTTGCAAAGTCGGGATTCAGACCGTCCGGGAATTCCACATCGGGATAGGCAGCCTTCAGATCCGTCCACAGCTGATTCAGCTCGACCTCGGTCAGCTTATTGATAAGATCCTCTTCGTAGATGGTAGCCTCAATTTTCGGTATTTCATTCTTTTTTTCAAGGTAATTCTTGAGGTAAATACCACAGAAGATCAGACCGCCGATGAGCACGAGAAATGCAAGATCCATAATGATACAGCTGAGCATTTCACGCTTGGTCTGCCCCTTGTGCGGTGTATTGCGGCGGATAAATGCGGTGAATTTATTACCTTTTTTCTTCTTTTCAGCCGGATGCGCGTTCACATCCGGGTTGCTTGCTTCGGGATTGTTATAATACAATTCCGCTTCGCCTCCGTTCTCATATTCATTGTAATCGTAATCATACCCTGATGAATCGCCGTAACCGGATTCATCCGGCGGTGCGTTCTGTGCATCGCGTTCAAAGCTTTCGGTGCTGTCATACAGAATCTCGTTGGCAGCCGCCTGCGAAAAACGCTCGGCAATGATCTGCTGCGCTTCTGCCCTGCGGCGCTGCTCGTCGTCATCCGTTTCTTCTTCACTGACAACCACTCTGCTCATATCGGGCATTTCAACAAGCTCTTTTTCAAGCTGCTGCATCGCATCCGCCTCTGCCTTGCGGCGCCGCTCACGCGATTCCTGAAATTCCTCATCGGTCATGAACCATTCACGGCTGCGGTGCTGTGTTTTTTCATAATCCCCGGAGAAGCCTGCAAAGATCTTTTCGCGTTCTCCGTCAGAAGCCGCATTGTTTTGATAGGCGGTTTTTCCGTTCGCGGCACCTGCATTATTTTTTGTTGCGGAAAAACCTGCCGGAAAAAAATCCGTACCTTGCTTTTGTGCGGGCTGCTGCGGTGTTCTCGCATTATGGCGCTCCGCAAAGGAAACGCTGCCCGTGTAGGGTGAGGGGATCTCCTCATCATCGTCATAGGAAGAAAGCGGATCTATGAATGCCGGGTTCACATGCGGCTTGCCGTTGCCTGCTGCCTGCATGACGGGCACGGACGGCTGAGCAGGCTGTGCGGTCTGCTGCGGCTTTCCCTCTGCCCAGTCGGCATCGTAAACAACACGCGAGCCTGCGGCTGCGGCATAGGCATTCTGGCCTGCATTCTGCTCGGGTGTTGCCTGCTGCGGCTGCTCGGCAGGATATTCCGCATAAGCCTCATAGCCCGTCGGATAGGTCGGATAGCCGTAGGGCTGCGGATAGGTCGGGTAGGCAGGATAAGCGGGATAGGGTGCATACGCAACAGGCTGCGGATAAACGGGATAGGTCGGGTAGGCAGGATAGGCTGCATACGGTGCATAAGCAGGCTGCTGCGGTGCCGAAATGCGGTAGCCGTTGACATCATATCTTGCCGCTGCGGCACGGTAATCCGCATTAAGCATTTCGGGGCTCATATCGTAATTCTGCGCCGAGCCTGCAGGCACCGTATTCTTGGGTGCAGCCACGGGCGGCTGTTCGGGCTGCTGCGGTGCAGGCTCTTCCGCGACCTTGCGCTCGGGAACGCTTGTCCCGTCACCGGAATAGCGTTTTGCCATATTGGAGCCTGCCGAACCGAGCACCTCCGCAAGGATGGCATCGACAGCTTCGTCGGACGCAGGTAAATGCAAATCTTTTTCAGACATTTCAAAAACTCCTTAAACCACAAATTTCTTTTGGTTGGGGTATTTATGCTTATTCTATTTTATAATAACACATACAGAAAAATAAAACAAGTATTTTATTAAAATAAAAGAATAAAACAAACAGATTTTTTATCATCCTACGACCTGCTCCTTAAAACAATCTAAAAGTCAGGCAGTAAATTATGGTTTAGCGAGATGTCGGTTTATTATCCTGTAGGGGTCGGCGCCCACGACGACCCGTTGCAAACGGTCGGTTTGCAGGGATTTTTTATCCCCATACGGGATGCCGAGGCGTCATCCCCTACAAAATGAAACC